>CAZHEL010000037.1:0-6114 GCA_964531625.1 uncultured Gammaproteobacteria bacterium | reverse complement strand
CCGGCACCTGCTCCGGCACCTGCGCCGGAACCGACAGCTTTATCCGTGTCTGAGCAAAATAGCCGTGCCACCAATGTTTTTAATGACTTAGGTTTTGAAGCCGAAGAAACTGAGCAAGGTGTGCTGGTTTATTTACCACCCAGTATTTATTTCGCCAGCAGCGGTTCAGACATTAATTTAGATGCTCGTGCAAAAATTGCCGAAATTGCCAATGAAGTAAATAAAGATTATTTGATAGCACGCGAGATTCAAGTATCGGGCCACACCGACTCGGTGGGAACTGCAGATGTGAACATGGCTACCTCGAAACGACGCGCTGAAGCCGCCACGTCAGAATTGGTATTTTCAAAGGTTAGATTAACGCGCATTAAAACCACTTGGTTTGGCGAAACACAATTGCGCATGAAAGAACGCGATACAAACGGCAAAGTGATTCCTGAAAATCGGGCGCTTAATCGCCGCGTTGAGTTCACCATTCTCAATCCAGGCAAATAAAGCAAAGGGATTTGTGTTATTTAAATAGTAGAAGTAACTAATACAAAAAGTTAATATAGACAAATATTGCAGAAGCAAAGCCTTTGTCAGTTGTTTTATGTAAGGAGTTTGCGTTGAGTGTCGAAGGGAAAATGACCAAGTCGTTAGATAAACTTTTTTACGAAGTATTTCTGTTAAGTGATCACGCTGTGTTCATCGAGGAACTATGGGCGAAAGAAATCTCCGAGAGTTACATCGGTGATTTACGACAACACTCTAAAGCTAAAAATTTTATTGAGTTAGACTCTGCTAATTTATTAGTCGAAGAATTCATTTTTGTGTTAGGCAATTCGGCGGATTTAATTGATGAAGATTCGAGCTATCGTCGTGCCATAGACTTTTTAGAAAAAGTACCCATCGGTGTATTAGTATTTAGGCAAACTCACATGATGTCGGTGAGCGTGTTGCACTTAGTATCAAGAATGATTCGGTATGCCGAGCGTAAGGGGCTGCGATGGAAATTTGTGTTTTTTGGCATCGGCATAGAAACCAATCCGTTGCGCATGGACCAATTGTACATTTCTAAGTTCTACCCGACTGAAGCAAGGCGCAGCTCAGCGCCGCCGGCAGTTGCTAAAAAGAAAAAGTCCAGCAAACAGAAAAAGGCCTTAGCGGTAGTGTTGCCAATTGCTTTGCTAGGCGGGCTAGGGCTGTTTTTCTTTAAAAGTAATCCCGGGACATATGAGTCTAATAATATTCCCACAATGCAAACTGAAATTCCTGTTAGTCCAGAGCCTTTCAGCAATGACACTAGCAGTGAAGCTGACAACACAGCGGGCATTGATAAACAAAACCTCTCACCCAATGAAGTACTGCTCGAGACAATAAATGAATCGAGATTGCGTGATCTAGAGTTTGAAAAAACCCTGGCCAGAATTAATGCGCAAGAAAATTACAGCGTTGAAGACCAAAGTTTGGTAAGAGATACACGAGCTGGTCAGGAGCGACCGTCGCTAGAGTCGCGGCGCACAACAATTAGCCTTGAATTACCACCAGAAGCCGAAGCTGCCATTCGCAACAACGATTTAGCCATAGTTAAAAGTCTGCTTATCTCTAAAAAACTCAGAGAATCTAAAAATCAAGACGGGCAATCACCGCTAGTGATTGCCACCAACGCAGGCCGACAACGCATACTCAATTGGCTAATAGAACAAAACGTCGAAGTAAACTCGCGTGATCAATTCGGCCGTACCGCCCTGTACTACGCCGCCATAAACGGCGACGACTCGCTTATTAAAAGTATCATAAGCGCCGGAGGCAAAGTGAACGTCAATAGTAAATTAGCCAAGACCCCGCTCATGGCCGCGGTAAACAATAATCATTTCTCCACCGCTCGATTTCTAATAGAAAGAGGCTCTAATATCAACGCCGTGGATCACTCAGGCTGGCCCGCCGTATTCTATGCAGCATGGAATACCAATATAAAGATGTTAAATCTATTAATAGACAACGGCGCACAATTAGATGTTAAGGACGATAACGGAGTCAGCATAAAAGAGATTGCTGAAGCTAAGGGCGCGACCGAGATATTGGGTTTGTTAGAGAAGTGACAAATGGCGGTTATAGCTGGTGCTTCAGCGGTGAATAGAGTTTATTTTTCTAGTAGCCTAACCGACTTTTTTTATGACTAATCCCGCTCTCCTCGAAATGCAAAACGTGCGAGTAATGTACGGCCGCCATGAGGTGTTTGATAGCTTGTCTTTGGTGCTACCTTCGGATCGGTGTTGTGCGGTAATTGGGCCTAATGGTTCGGGCAAGTCTACCTTGCTTAAACTTATCTCACGCAATTTGTATCCAGTCGAGAGCGATACATCACGGTTTCGGATTTTGGGGCAGAAGCCGCGTGAGCGAGATCAACTGCGCATGCGTATGGGTTTGGTATCGCATGAGCTGCAGACTAAGGTTGATATAAAGTCGACGGTGTTTGATGTGGTGATTGCGCAATTTTATTCGAGCCTAAGCACTTATAAGCATCAAACGTATACGGCTGAGCAAATAGAAGCGGCTCGCAGCCAACTTGATTTTATGGGTATTGCGCATTTGGCGACTTCTCGTTTTGTAACCGTGTCCACTGGTGAGCAGCGGCTTTGTTTGTTAGCTCGTGCATTGATTCATGATCCTGAGTTTCTTATTCTTGATGAGCCAACATCAGGCCTCGATGTTAAAGCTACGCATGAGTATTTAGAGACCATGTCTAAGTTGATTGCTAAGGGTACGAAAATAGTTTTAGTGACTCACCATTTACATGAAGTGTTACCAGAAATAGATTGGTTTGTGTTTTTACGAAAAGGCCAGCTTATAGGTGAAGGCACTCGCGAAGAGATGCTAACCAATGAACGAGTGTCTGATTTATTCGAAATATCTATCGAAATAGAAGAAGCCGATACACGCTTTATTGCTACGGTTGTGGTTGAATAAGGCGGTTTCCTTTATGGTTTCTTGCAGGTGATGGTTTATGGTATGAGCCCTTATCTACTTGCTATGTGATTTTTTAACTATTCGCTACTGACTACTTCGCTACTGACTTTATCAATACAACACTTATGACCACAACAATAAAAGCGATTCCGCGCGACTCAGGCTTACCTTATATTGGGCATTTGCTGCCGTTTATGCGTAACTGCAATGAATTGTTTGATCGTATGGTAGCTAAGCATGGGCCAATTTATACCAATAAATACGCGGGCAAGAATGTTATACATTTAATGAGTCCTGACGCGAATGAGTTTGTATTGCTTGATCGTGAAAAGAATTTTTCGAGCCGCTTAGCGTGGAATTTTAGTTTAAAAAAATTATTCCCTAATGGTTTAATGTTGCGCGATGGTGATGATCATCGGTATCACCGTCGTTTATTGGGTGCGCCGTTCAAAGCCAAGACCTTAAAAACGTATGTGGATATCATGAACCCTAAGATCGAGAGTGCGGTGGACTCTTGGGGCAGCATTGATAATTTTTTGTTTTATGAAGCGATTAAAGAACTTACTTTAAGTATTGCTTCAAATATCTTTATTGGTGAATCCTTAGATGAACAAGCCGATCAAGTGAATGAAGCCTTTGTAGCAGTGGTAGAAGCGTCAGTAGTATTAGTGCGCTACCCAATGTTGGGCAATAAGTATCAACGCGGCTTAGAAGCGCGCGAGTTTTTAGAAGACTATTTTAGAACGCGCATTCCTAAAAAGTTAGCGTCGGATGACACTGACATGTTCGCGGAAATCTGCCGCGTACAAAAAGAGGAGGGCGACAGTTTTAGCAACCAAGATATTGTTGACCATATTATCTTTTTGATGATGGCGGCGCATGACACTACCACCAGTTCATTGTCGTCAGTTTGTTATGCCCTATCACAAAACCCAGAATGGCAAGATAAACTGCGTACACAAATTAATGCTATTGATGAAGAGCATCTAAGTTATGAAGATTTGGGACAATTCAGCGCGGCGGAGTTAGCACTTAAAGAGTCATTGCGTTTGTATCCGCCGCTACCTGTCATACCCAGAATGGCGATTAAGGACTGCGAGTTTGATGGATATAAAATCTTAAAAGATCAATCGGTGATGGTTAGCCCATACGCAACACAGCGTGACCCTAATATTTGGACTAATCCTAATAGGTTTGACCCTGAGCGCTTTACTAAAGAGAGAGCTGAAGATCAAAAACACAAGCACGCATGGATTCCATTTGGCGGCGGCGCGCATAAATGTTTAGGCTTACACTTTGCTGATCTGCAAATAAAGATGGTGCTTTTTAAGTTACTCAAACGCTATCAAATAAGCGTTACGCCTGGCTATGAAATGCCGTATCAGCCTGCACCTATTGGTAAACCGATTGATTTGCTGCCGCTTACCTTAGCAGCTATTTAGTGCCTTCTAGTGCATTAAAAGTCACTGTAAACAAACCAACCATCGCAATAGCACCGCTCTTTATATACTGAAAGTCAGATTGAACGTCTAGTGGTTTAGGTAGTTTGCTGCGTCCTTTTTGAGGAATACATTCTTCTTCACAGACTAGCCAGTTGGCATTGGCTTGTAGTTTAAAGTTTTGATCAATGGCTACGCTAATAACTATTAGTAAAGAAAAGGTTTTTATTCTAAGCACAGATATAGCGGAAGTTTGTATTGCACGCGATTGGTTACCCATCTATATTAACGCATTGTGGTTAGCAGGCCTATATGACCAATCGTGGATTATAGGATTGCGATGCGTGATGATTTTAGATATCAAGGTTCGATTGGCAAGACCTAAAAGTCGAAATAGATAGTGTATAAAAGTTAAAACGGTTGCTGGAATGAATAAGCCTATTGAAAACAAGAGTGAGCAAAAGAAATTAGTGATTATAGGCGGTGGCTTTGCAGGGCTTACCTTAGCTAAAAAGCTAGAGAAAACCTTGCCGAAAGAATGGGATATCTTCCTCCTTAGTAAAACCAATTTTATAACCTATAACCCATTGCTACCCGAAGTTATCGGCGCATCAATATTACCGAGCCATGTGCAGGCGCCGTTTCGTTTGGTGTTAAAGCGCACCCGCATTCGTATGGTTGCGGTTGATCATATCGATTATCAAGAAAAGGTGGTGCACTACCACAATGATAGAAAAGCCAGTTTAGCTTTCGATCAGCTGGTTTTAGCGGCGGGTGTGCAAGCCAACACTGAAATGTTACCAGGCTTACATGAGCACACATTGCCGCTAAAAACCGTGGGTGATGCACTATTGATTCGCAATCAAATTATTGAGCGTTTGGAACAAGCGACCATTCATCCGGATCCAGTTCGGCGCGCTGAGTTAACTACCTTTATAGTTCTCGGTGGGGGTTTTAGCGGGGTAGAGACAGCCGGCGAGCTGGAAGACTTTTTACGCTCCGCGCAACGCTTCTATAAAAATGTCGAATTAGAAAACTGCAAGATTATTCTGGTGCATGGCACCGATCGTTTATTGCCCGAATTATCTCCGAAATTAGGCGCGGTGACCAAAAAGAACTTTGAAAAACGCGATATTGATATTCGTTTAAACGCCCGTGCCGAATCAGTGGAAGCTGAGCGCGTCATCCTACAAGGCGGTGAAGTGATAAAAGGCGCCACTATTATTTGCACCATTGGTACGGTTGCGCATGCGTTTGTAGACTGTGAGAGCATAGCGACTGAGCGAGGACGAGTTATAACCCAGCCCGATATGTCTGTTAAAGGACAGCCAGGTGTTTGGGCCATGGGAGATTGTGCTTTGGTGCCGAATGCCAAAGATGGAAATTTCAGCCCACCGACTGCACAGTTTGCAGACCGGCAAGCTAAGGTATTAGCTAAGAACATTGTAGCGGCCTTAGCTGGTAAGCCTACAGCAGAATTCAATTACAAGCCGCAGGGCATGCTCGCCTCTATTGGTCATAATAAAGCGGTAGCTGAAATTTTTGGTATGCGCTTCACGGGCTTGATTGGCTTTATGTTATGGCGCGGTGTGTACCTTCTTAAGGTGCCGACCTTCTCGCGTAAGGTTCGGCTTTTCTTGGAATGGAACTGGGCGATGTTTTTTCCACCCGACATCGCGCATTTAGGGTTTAAACGATCTGGTGAGGATTAGTTTAGATACTT
>CAZHEL010000036.1:18846-23101 GCA_964531625.1 uncultured Gammaproteobacteria bacterium | reverse complement strand
CGTCATGACCGTCTACACCATCGATCACCTGCCACCCATAGGCTTTAAAACGTGCCGCAGTATCGTCGGTAAACCAACCTTCTACTTCTCCGTCAATAGAGATACCATTGTCATCCCAGAATGCGATCAGCTTACCCAAACCTAAGGTTCCAGCTAATGAGCATGCCTCGTGCGAAATACCTTCCATTAGACAACCATCGCCCATAAATGCATAAGTGCGATGATCAACAATAGTATGTTCTGAGGTATTAAATTGTGCAGCTAAGGTTCTTTCTGCAATGGCCATACCAATTGCATTGGCGATACCTTGGCCTAATGGGCCAGTGGTAGTTTCAACCCCAGGGGTATAACCAAACTCTGGGTGCCCGGGTGTTTTCGAATGTAACTGACGGAAGTTTTTAATATCGTCTAAGGATAGATCATAGCCACTTAAATGCAGCAATGAGTAAATCAACATTGATCCGTGCCCATTAGAAAGTACAAAACGATCTCGATTGTGCCAGTTAGGATTAGCAGGATTGTGCTTTAAAAAATCATTCCACAAAACCTCAGCAATGTCTGCCATGCCCATAGGAGCACCGGGATGGCCTGAATTAGCTTGTTGTACAGCATCGGCGCTAAGTGCGCGAATTGCATTGGCAAGATGTTGGCGAGAAGGTGATGGCATTAGCAAACTCTCCGCTACTAGATAGCTAAATAATGGGGGACGTATTATTAAAATGGCAACCAGATCGCGCGTTTGAAATCTTGTTGCCCCTACAAGAGCGGGTAATATAGCAATTTGCTTTGCCTAAAACAAAGAGTCGCTAACGTTCTTAGCAACTTATTTAAAAAAACTCTGTAGCACTTCAATCCTTGATCGCAATACGCACTATCAAACAGTTAAAAATATGAGAATGCGACCGCTAATGCAGCCAATTTGGGCACAATAAATGTTTGATCGGAGGCTTGTATAGTTCCTTCTACATAGCGTTTATCCACTCCATCAGGTAAGTCTACTAACTGAATATCTGAATCGAGACTAACCTCTTGAATATCACCGTTGCATACAATGCCCGAATAGGCTTTGCGAATCGCATCGGGAATAGGGTTAAGCACCACCAAATTTGCTTGCTTGCCTTCGGGTATTTTTTGATCTTCGCCCAACAAGCCATCATAAGAAATAACCGACAAGCGTTGGTTGCTCCAGGTGGTATGGCCCTTCATCCAATCAGCAGAGCCACTTTTAAGCGGAACTATCTGCGGCTCCGCTACCACATCGGCAATACAGTCAGTCGGCAACAATAATGGCAATGGTGCGGAAGGTAAAATATAACAATCTATGGTGTCAGTACTCATATGCGTTGGACCTCATTATTATGCTTTTTCGATCACAATTGGAGATTCCAAATCGAGATATTCATTAAATACTTCAACCAAACTATCTAATAGGTACGGCTTGCCTAAAAATCCTGAGCAACCCAACTCATTGGCTTTATCGATATACTTTTCAGTCGCACGCGATGAAATCATAATTACTGGAACGTCTTTTAAATCATCAGTAGATTTAATCCACTCGAGTAACTCAAATCCGTCCATTCTGGGCATTTCAATATCCAGCAGAATCATATCGGGCGTGTCCTGCCGCAATTGAATTTGTGCGTCTAAACCATCTTTAGCAAGTACTGAGCTAATACCTAGGCCAGTAATATCCCGTTCGGCGGATTTACGTACCGTGAGAGAATCATCCACAATCATCACGGTTGGTATTTTTTGAGTAATATCTAGATTCTGCTCAGGGATCGCAACAAACGATTCGTAATACGAAATCCCAACCAAATCGAGCACTAATACCACTCGACCATCGGCTCGAATTGTAGCGCCAGAATAAATAGGTATACGGCCTAAGTGACCGCCAAGATTTTTTACAACAATTTCTTGCGTGTCTAAAAGTTTTTCAACAATGACAGCAATATTTTGCATACCTGCATTCACCAATATTACTGACAACTTACCACTTAAAGTCGCTAGGCCGGACACATAACCAAGATAATCGGCTAGGTCAATTAGGGAATAACTATTGCCATCCACTTCAATTTTTGGCTTATCGGCCTTTAGATAATTAATCAACGTTTCAACTTCCACGTTCACAACACGCTCAATGGTGCGTGCAGGCACTGTGAATTGCTCACCACCTGACTCAATAAACATTGCGCTCGATACCGCCAGAGACAAGGGTAATCGAATCGTAAACAAAGATCCTGGTTGGTCATTCTCAAGGTCATACAAAATACTTCCACTCATGCGGCGCAGCGTAGTCTGCACTACATCCATACCAACACCACGACCTGATATTTGGGTTAAGCTTGATGCCGTACTAAAACCACTTTGCGATATATACACCATCATATCTTGTGGATTTAGCGGTTGGTCTGGACCCAACAGCTTATCTTCAATCGCTTTTGCCCTGATTTTTTCTAAATCAAGACCCCGTCCGTCATCGCGCACCGAAATCACAATTTCACGAGCAACTTGACGACACTCAACGGTAATTTTACCCACTTTGGGTTTGTCGGTTTTACTTCTATCGTCTGGCATTTCAATGCCATGGTCTACCGAATTACGTAACATATGCTCTAGTGCAGGAACAACCCCATCAAGAATAGTTTTATCCAAGCGTACGTCTGCACCGATGATTTCCAGCTCAACATTTTTACCGACTTCACGCGCGGTACGCCTAACTACTTGACGTAATTGTGGGCCGATACCACCAAAGCTGACGAGCCGTACTTGCATGATTTCATCTTGCAATTCTCGGTTCAGTCGCTCTTGTTTTTGCAGTGAGGTTTCTGCCCGATGTACAAAACTATTTAACGCATTTTGTATACCACCCAATTCATCTAGGTTCTCGGCTAAGCCTCGCGATAATTGTTGCAATTTGGTGTAGCGGTCTAATTCCAGAGGGTCAAACTCTTCACCATGTTCAGCTATACGCCCCTCTTTGGAACGCGACGTTATTTTACTATCAGCTTCTATCTCTAGCTCACGCAACTGACTATTAAAGCTCTGCACGTTGTTATATAGATTATCGACCACAGATTTAACCGAGAGTACGTCTTCGCGCATTTGTGAACGATTCATACTCGCATCACCAACGAAATTGGTTAAGCTGTCCAATGTCTCAGTATCAATACGCAATGCAGCGGCTCGCTCACGAGCGGCCTGGGTTTGACGATTCACATCTTCTTGCTCTGCTTCTCCCAACTGGGTTGAACCAGGTACAAACTTGCTGCCACTCACCTTGGTAGTGGTAAGCTTTTTATCCGCCTTTGTCGGTTTTTTGGCTTTTTTGGCTTTTTTCGGTTTTGGCGCGGCATCCGCTTTTTCAGTTGGCTCTAACTGCACGAGCAAATAATCAAAATCGTCGATTTCTTGCCCATTATTAAGACGATCAATGCTACTCGCCATCACATCATAGGTCTCTTGCAATAGTTCTTTAGAATGTTCGAACTCAACTATCCTGCGTGGCTTCAAGTCGGTAACATAATTGTGCGCGTGAACCGCAAGCGGAATCATCTCGCTCAAATTTTGATCTTGCTCAACAAAGTCTTGCAGCACGGCAAATTGTTCGACCATTTTCGGCCGTGCTTTTTTCCAGCCACGCACAGATTTCCAAGCATCAATAGCGCTCTGTGTATCGCCTTTAATTTTGCTAAGTTGCTCTGCTAGGTCTTCTTCATCATACGCAAGCTCTGTTGCATCAACACTTTCTAGTTCTTGTTCAGCTTCAGCACGAAGTTGCTCAGTATCTACCGAGACTGCTGATTCAAGACCTAAGTGTTTGCCAAGGTCTTGCGGAATAGTAAATTGATCGCGCGCATTAAAATCATTAGTGGATTTTTCAAATGCATCAATGAACATCTCTAATGTATTGCGTATCCCACGAAGATCATCTTCATCACGAATGAAATTGCCTTCGAGATAACTCTCCATATGATGGGTTAACTCACCCATCACATTCGCTTCAGCCATTAATGAGCTGCCTTTAATGGTGTGCAAATGATGCAACACTTCTTTCATAGCAGCCGGCGTTTCGGATAACGATGTGAGTCGCGCTACATCATTGTCTAACTGGGTCTGCAGTTCGCGCATTTCATTAACGTAAATGGCTCGCAATTCTTGATCTAACTCATCGCCCTCTGTTTCACCATCAGTAGATGGAGATTTTTGATCAGTTTCCCGCGCTTCATTAGTTTCGGCTGAGGGCTCTTCATTA
>CAZHEL010000036.1:0-18746 GCA_964531625.1 uncultured Gammaproteobacteria bacterium | reverse complement strand
TTCGGCTGAGGGCTCTTCATTAACTTCGGCTGAGGGCTCTTCTGCAATCTCAATATCTTCGATTTCCTCGATTTCTTCGGGATCATCAATTTCCTCAGATTCATAATCAGCCACACCGCTGTCTTCAGATAAAATGTCATCTTCTAATAAATCGGTTAAATCATCTGGAATCAAACTTTTAGTGTGCGTTTCGATATCCCCGTTCGCATCAAGCATGGGTTTATCTTCAGAAAGAACGGAGTCAGCTGACACGCTTTCGTCTTCTAATAAATCGGTTAGATCATCTGGAATCAAACTTTCGTTTTGAGCTTCTATATCCGCGTCCACATCAAGTTCAGACTCATCGATTTCTGCGGCTTTATCTTCTAGCTCGGGTTCATCATCTAGCAATGGAGTTTGCGATTGTTCAGAAGTAAATGATTGTAATGACAATTCTAGATCTTCTAAATCATCGCCTTCTAGATCGGGCTCTTGGTCAACTAGTGGCGCTTGTTCACTATCTGCGACTACATCATCTGATTCGTCATTACTCAACAAATCATCCATCGGATCTAAACTTTCAAATACCGCGGCCACTCGTTCACTGGAATCTTGCTCATCGCGATCAGCGGGCTCGCCTGACTCAATCGGAGCTGATGAATCTAACTGCAAGGACATATCTACTTCTATTTCATCACTGGCGTCTAAGGAACTAATTAGTACAGAATCTATCTCAACTTCTACAGTTTGTTCTTCTGTGTCTTCGCCGTCACCACTATCTGCTGCTTCAACAACTTCTATTTCAACAGTAGTGCTTTCAATCGGATCGTCGATCTCAGCTGCTTGATCAGAATCCGCTGGTTCAGATTCGTCCTCCGCTTCCGGCTGATAACCGATCGCAGTTTGAAGGCCCTGGGCTATGGATGACCAGAGAGCATGAGTGAATTGAAAATAGGGTTCGATCTCTTGCCGCTGGTTAACGCAACTTTGTGTTTCTTCTATTAAGGTAGACAAGAGTGTTTTCTCAGGTCCACTAAGCGGTGCACCCGATGCTTGACGTGCAAAACATAAACGCTCTGCTGCGTCATAAGCTTTGGCAACGGCAACCAATTCTAGAGTACGAGCATTACCAAGTAATGTATGAATAGAAATTGACAATGCATCGTCTTCCTCAACAACGATGGGGTCCATTTCTAACCGTTCACGAATTATGCGCAGATTATTATCTGCTTCAAGAGCGAATACTTCACGCATCTGCGGGTCATCAATAACCGAGAAAGAAACACTTTCCGCTTCAATTTGGTCATTATCGTATATGTCGAAAGATGTCTCGGTCTCACTGGGTTCATCAATGGAAGTTTCGATAAATGAATCTTCTTCAATAGACATCGCACCTACGCCAGCCGCAACAGCACCTACACCAGCGGCTATCCCAGCAACATCAGATAACTCTGCATCATCATTTTCTGCAGGCTCAATGTCATCATCAGCTGGATATTCTTGCAAGTCATCAGCTTCTAGAATTTCATCTTCGGTCGGATTTTCAGAAGCTTCATCCGCTATTAAGCCCTCGAGTATATCGTCATCGTCAGATAGCTCTTCGGCTTCATCAAACGCCGCATCTTCAACCTCGCCATCAAGCGAAACGCTTTCGGTTTTCAGGCCCCAAGCATCAACATCAATATCACCCTGGTGTGCATACCGTTGTTCTACCTGTGTTTCAAACTCGTCTAAGGCATCGCGAGCGAATCCAAGTATAGAACTATTCAGCGGTTTTTCTGTATCCAACACGTAGTTGAACAGTGATTCGCTTAACCACGCAACCTCAGCCGCACTGTTTAATTCCACCATACGGGCACTGCCCTTTAAGGTATGGAAAGCACGTCGGAGTTCTCGAATAGCCTCGCGATCGTTAAAGTTTTTACTGCAAATAGCAAACTGCTCGTTAGCCATCTCCAAAACTTCAACACTCTCTTCGACAAATACCTCAAATATCGCAGGATCGACTCCTTCCGACTCTTCTACCGCATTTTGTTTGCCAATTTCAGTAGCCGATTTTTGGCCGTCCAGATCTTCAACTTGTTCGTCCAAAGCCGATACGTCCATGTCATCATGAAATTTAATCGCATTGGGATCATCATCAGAAGATTCGATCGCAGACTTCATATATTGAAGATCAACATCAGATTGAATTTCTTCAGCCGTATCTTCGGTGCCATATAGCTGCAGAATCTGTTGCGTGATAACCGCCATATTGTTCTGCAAATTGTTTGTAATATTGTCGGTTAAAAACGCCGGTTCCTGCGAAATAACATCCACCAATCGGTTTTGCTCGCCAACCAAATCTTCTACATCGCGCAAATTGGTTTTTCTAGAAAGTACGTTTAGATCGCGCAAACTCGATTTAAGTTTAGTAAACAAATTAAAATCGGCTTGATTGGATAACCAAGAAAACAAAGAGTCAGTGGCATTATCGATTAGTTCCTCAACGTCATCGCGAGAAACTTTTTTACCAATCGCAACCTCTAAATCGGTAATGCCGCGATCTAGCATTACATCCATACCAGGACGATTAGTTTTAAGGCCCCTAACGTATTCTTCCATGGTGCCAATGGAAATCGCCAAAGCCTCAATCAATTGAGGTGATGCGGCTACTTCGTTGTTTTCTATTCCGGTAAACTGCTCTTCAGCAAGCTTTAGAAGTAAACCGATTTTATGTTCACCTAATACTTGTAAGGCTCCGCGAACTTGACGTATTTTGTTGTCAATACCACTAAGTAACAATCTTTCAGTCGGTGTTCTTGCAAACTCCTCAAGATTTTCTTCGATCACCTTAAGGTTTTCTTCGACTTCGACACTAACCACATCCAACAGAACTTTACGTTCGCTGCCTGTCAAATTAGAGCCATCCATATCTGGCGTAATTTCTTCTTGATTGTTTAAAGCCTTTAACGATCGAAGTTTTGCTTTACCGTTATTGAACCAGTGTTCGTCTATCGCATCTGTATCGCTAAGCGTGTTTTCAACAAACATCATGGCAGACGCCAAGTGAAAACCCGTGTCTTCATTGCGTTCTACGATTCCATTGCGCATTCCGACAACGGTCTCAGCACATTCGTCTAATACTTGTGCAAACACACCAAGCTCGTGACTAGAAGCAGCAGCACGCACGTCTTCTAGTTGCTGCGTTATTTCATCAAGCCCAGTGTTATCGGTAGGCTCAACTTCAAAATAATGCGTAACAAGTTGACGGATTAAAGGCAGTGGCAGCTCCCCTTGCTGATTGAGCTTTTTAACCTCTTCCTGCATAGAAACTTCATCAAACTCTTCAGTGCTGGTCTTTAAGGCAGGAAAGTATTCTTCTAATGAAAAAGCGGCGACTATTTCGTCCATTCTTTCAGTGCGTTTTTCACCTACGCCGATGTAAAACAGCATAAGCTTAATCAGTTCTTCGCCGGGGTTACGCACTAAGGCGGATTCACCCTGCAACTCCAGCTCACGAAACAAGTCATCAAGCTGTCGTAAAATACGACTATGTGCCACCCTATTTGGCAGCTCGTTATATTGGATGTAATCGATGTAAGCTGTGGCTACCCACCACAATCTTGCCACAGAGCCGAAGGTGCTCATGTGTAACAACTTGTCGAACACAAGACGAATCTTAGCAATCGAATCATGATCAGCATCGCGCAGCCAATTCAACATGAAGGACTGATAGTAAACTCGCAGTGCTTTAGCTCGGCGGATATAAACTTCGTCGCGCAGTGCTTTTTGAGAATCGACCTCAGGAAAAATATCGATCATGGGCGAAAATAAAGAAGATATCTCTATTTCTTCTTTACCACGGGCCGATCGTATTTGATTAATTAACTCCACCACATCGATTGGGTTCTCAGGCAAACCGGACTCAATGCGACCAAAGGTGTCTTGCAATGCAGTAAATGAGCTGTCGAGCAATGTCTCCAAGGTCGACTTATCAATCGAACTACCTTCCGCAGTATAACTTTCAACCAGCCGCTCACTTTCTAAAATTAATGTAGAGAGAGCTTTTAGCTCAAGCATCTGCAATGAGCCAACAATCTGGTGGAGCTGGTTTACTAAACCATATAGCGCAGTTTTATCACCGCTCTCAGAAAATTCTTTTAGCTCTTGCCTAGAATGTTCAAGCGTGACGTCTACTTCGCTTTTTACCCATTTAAAGGTTTCTATATCTATATTGGAATAGATTGACATAATTTGGATCTCTGACTAGTTCTTTTTATGTTTTTATATTTTTATACGTCGAGATTATTTTCTAGTTACTCGGTAGCTTGAATCGTGTTACGGAGGTCTCCAAATCTTTTGCCAACTCTAAAAGCTTAGCAATCGAGTTTGCGGAGTCTTGTGCTTTTTGAGAAGTACTAGTAGAAGACTCACTCACTTTGGTTACCTGCTCCGACACCGTGTTAACCAGCTCTGCTTGTTCGGTTGAGCCTTTGGAAATACCAGCAACTAAATTTGATAGTTTTTGCGACACCGTCTCAATTTCAGACAGTGCGTTACCCGCACTATCGGCAACTTTGGTTCCGCTTACCACTTGTTGCGTGGCATGCTCCATGGATAACACCGCATCATTGGTATCGTTTTGAATGGTGGTTACCAGTTCAGCGATTTTCTTAGTTGCTTCAGTAGAACGTTCCGCTAAGCTCTGTACCTCATCCGATACAACCGCAAAACCTCGACCGGCTTCACCCGCCATCGATGCTTGAATCGCAGCGTTTAGAGACAAGATATTAGTTTGTTCAGCAATATCATCAATCAACGATACGATGTCACCAATGCGCTGGGAGCTTTCTCCCAATCGCTTAATCCGTTTAGACGTTTCTTGAATTTGCTCACGCATGCTTTCCATGCCAGAAATCGTGTCGCGCACCGCTTGGGTGCCTTGTTCTGCTACTTGTAGCGATTCGGTAGCAAGCGCCGACGAGTTATTCGCTTGCTCTGACATCTCACGCATATCGTTTGATACTTTGGTCATCAAACTCGCAGCCTGTGATATTTCTTCTGCCTGACTGGTATTGGACTGCGATACCGCTTGCGCACTGCTCACCGCCAATTCCGACTCATTGGCCACTTCCACCGACGCTCGGTTAATCTGTGTTACTAGCTCACGCATCTCCATTACCGCGAAGTTTACGGAGTCAGCAATCGCACCAGTAATCTGGTCGGTCACCTCGGCTTCAACGGTTAAGTCTCCATCGGCCAGTGCACTCATTTCATCAAGCAGTTTTAAAATAGATTCTTGCTGTTCAGCTAGCGCTGATTCTAAACCAGCATCATGCGCAACCATGCCTGTGGCCTGTGCACGAGAGTAACGAAACAAACAAAAAGCACCTAACATTGCCAATAGCAACGGCAAAATTGTTGCCAATGACTTCATCAATGGTGACACAGAAGTTTGGCTTTTAGCATTGCTTAGTCGTTGGGTTAATGCCGCACCACTATCACGCATCTCATCCAGGGCAATGCGAGATTCCGTTAAGGTTGGTGTGCCTGCACCAATTTCTGCAAACCTATTTGCCAATACTTTGTATTTTTCACTTAAGGGTGTGGCAACCGTGCCAACGACCGCAGCTGAATTACTTACGATTCGACTCAAAGTACCTTGCAGTCTGGCTGACAAGTTAGTCTGTGAATCAACCAATGCTGGCAAATCACTTGAGGGCAAATAATAGCCACGAACCGACGCATTCAAACGACTCAAAATACCATTAAGATTGGCTGCTTCAGAAGTTAGAAATAAATAGCGATCTTTATCTTTGCCGCTGTTCTTGTTGGTACCCTCTTTCGCTACAGCTTCTACAAAGCCAACAGTTTCAGCTACCACATTGCTCAGCGAATTACTTAATCTTGCAATGCGACTTTTGATCTCGGTTAATTCATTTTGATTGGTAATAAATTTTTGAGTTGCTGTTTGGTATTTGCTCCATTCTCCAACAATCTGGTCGTTCAACGTTTTATTATCAAACAAAAAATTAGAGACGCCAGCCAAGGGTGATGAACCACCAATCAGACGATTAACATCACTCTCGCTATCCGCAATATTTTTTAATAGCGGTTCAAAGCGACCACCGGCGGTTAACGATTGTCGCGCTGAAGTATTGGTTAAACTTACACCCTTAATAATCTGATCTAGGTTACCAACACGACCCTCTTGTGATGAAGTCATCGGCCCAAGAGCGAGACCCGTCAATAAGGCCAATATGAAAAACACAATAGTGAGTATCAGCCACATTCGCTCTCGACTCTTACCACCAGCAGCACCAGCCGCTCCTGCTACGCCCAAGGCTGCGTCATCATCTATTTCGTCAAATTCTTCAAATTCTTCAATATCAGATAATGCATTGTCGACATTATCAAGGTCGCTGTTAATGTCCAGTTCAATCTCTGAACGTAGTTCTTCTACATCAATATCAGCTTGATCAATCAAATCATCGATATCGGCTGTTTCATTATCAATATTTAACGTTGAATTACTCATATCATTTACCTTTTTCCAACACTCGTAGCGATTTCAAAATACCGCTATTATTATCATTATCATTGAACTTCTAGAAATTGTTCTGCCTCAAGCAGTTTTTTAACATCGAGGTTAAACCATTCACTGCCATCGGCAGTAAATGCCTCACCCACAAATGTACTTAGGCCATCTAGGGTCTCTTGATGTTCATCTAAATCAGTCATGCGTTCTTGTTCCTCAAAGTATCGAAAACCGATCACTCGACTCACTAACAACGCACTTTGGCTAGCCTCATCGCTCACCAACAACAAATGCCCGTTTTTCACTGATGTGGGTTGGTCATATCCAGCCACCAATGACAAATCGCTGACCGAATACAAGGTCCCCTTTGAATTTACCAGGCCTCGCATCCAGCGTTTGGTTTGCGGCACTACCATTAAATTCTCGCAAACCGATACTTCTTTTATATCTAGTGCATTGCTGTAAAAGTTCACACCATTAACTGAATAAGCAATGTACTTAGTGCCCGCAGCCTGCGCAGCGAAACTAAGATTCTGCGTGCTTAACTCTCGCGCTTTATCGCGGATATTAGAAAGCAACTCAAAAGCAGGGTTATTAGACATAATAGTTATTGACGAATTCTTTTGTTAATTAATAGTGTTAATCAAAAACCAATTAACTCATAAGTATCTTTAGTTTTGACAACAATTGCTTAGGATTAGCTGGCTTAACTAAATAATCTTTCGCACCTTGTCGCTCAGCCCAAACCTTATCTGTTTTTTGGGATTTCGTACTCAGCATTAAAATCGGAATATCGGCAGTCTCGACTTGTCGAGATATCGCCCTTGTAGTTTGAAAACCGTTCATATCTGGCATAACCACATCCATCAGAATGCAGTCAGGCTTATGCGCCTTAGCGTACTCGATCCCTTCTTGACCTGAAGAAGCATAGGCCACGTTGTAACCGCCTTTTTCTAATATGTTTTTTACATACAGAAAGTCTGTTTTCGAATCATCTACGACTAGTATATTTTTATTTGCCATAATTTTTTTTAGCCTTCCAACCGGCTATTCTCTATTCTTATATTTTCAAACAAAGCGGCTGATAGCCTCAAGCAGCTCGCTTTTAGTAAAAGGTTTATTAATGTGTTGTTCGGACCCAGCAACTCGACCGCGGGCACGGTCAAACAAGCTGTCTTTGCTGGACAGCATAATTACTGGAGTATTACGGAAGTGACTATTATTCTTGATAAGTTTACAAGTTTGGTAGCCATCCAATCTGGGCATCATGATGTCAACAAAGATAATATCTGGTCGAGTATCAGTAATTACCGACATTGCCTCAAAACCATTGGTAGCTGTGTACACCTCAAACCCTTCTTTTTTAAGAATTGTCTCAGCCGTCATTCGGATAGTATTACTATCGTCTATTACCATTATTTTCGTGATCATTATTTTTTTTATTCTTTTTATTATTTTTCACTCTCTACACTCTTATAGTTTTACAGCGAAAAACATAAGTTAAACAATAGCTTAACAGTAGTTTCAGGCTACAAACGGTTGCTTGAAAGTATTATTAGTTGTGCATATCACAACGAAATGCAGCGCAGCTTGTAATGGTCTACCGCGCTTCACCCTTAAGATAATACCCCAATAATCGCACTTAACCTACTGTTTTTCAATGTTAGTTTGCACAAACATCGTTAAAATCTGTATTTTTATAGATTCAAGGCGGTAGTTCTTCAAACAATGCATCAAATTAGCTATCCTTGAAAAACCCGAAGTAGGTGCTTTGTCACTAAATTAAGACAGTAATTTGAAAGACAAAAACTTGTTGAGCACTACCCTCGAACAAGCCACAATTATTGGCAAAATTTGCATAACGACCAAAACCGATTGAACCCTTTAAAAGCATGAATCTAACGCTCACCCCTAGATCGACACCACTTGCTGCGCATCAATAGTGAGCTGGGTCGTTTATATGCTCCGCTGCGCTGATGATTCACTTTATACAGGCATTACCAAAGATATACAGCGGCGTTTAGAAGAGCACAATAGTGACAATACAAAAGGCGCGCGTTACACCCGAACTCGCCGACCCGTTAATTTGGCTTGTCAAGAAACTTGTGAAAACCGCTCACATGCCAGCCAACGCGAACACCAACTGAAACAGCTAAGTCGACGTCAAAAATTATCATTAGTGATGCAAGCCCAACTAGATGAGTAAGCGTAAACTCAATCGTCGGCAAACTTGGCGCGCTGAAAAGATCCAGCAAGAGCGCAGTGAGCGCGCTTTAAAAAAAGAGCGTAACCTATCACGTCAAATTCAATCTGGTGATCTCAGTAGCGAGCAACAAGGCCTAGTAATTTGTCGGTACAGTAAACACTTTGAGATTGAGGCGCTTGAAGGTGATGATATTGGCAGCATCCACCAGTGTGTCGCGCGCGCTAATTTAGGCTCCATCGTTGCTGGTGACAAAGTCATTTGGCGAGCAGGTGCAGATCAAACTGGCGTGATTGAAATGCGCCATGAACGGTTCAGTATTTTAGAACGCCCCGATAACTTCGGAAATTTAAAACCAGTGGCAGCCAACGTCGATCAAATGCTGGTGGTAATTGCCTGCGAGCCCACACCACAACCAAATTTAATAGACCGATATTTAGTCGCCGCCGAGTTGATGAATATACGACCCGTGTTGGTGCTCAATAAAAGTGATCTGCTCAACAAGGATAACCGCGATTCAATTGAGGCTCTATTAAAATGCTACCAAGACTTAGATTATGTCACCGTTAAAATTGTTAGCTCGCGCCACCAAGAACCGCAACTGGCCAATTTGCCAGGGTTGATTGACCAGCGCACCAGTATCGTGGTGGGCCAATCAGGTGTGGGGAAATCATCATTAATAAACACCTTATTACCACAAGCCCAATTAGAGGTGGGTGAGCTATCGCAACTGAACCGCGAAGGCACTCACACAACCACCAAGGCTAAGTTATTTCACTTACCCAATGGTGGCCAGTTAATCGACTCTCCTGGTATTCGCGACTTCGGCTTATGGCATATAGATACCACGCAATTGCAACATGGCTTTGTGGAAATATCCAAGTGCTTGGGCCAATGTCGCTTTCGCAATTGCAAACACGAAGACGAGCCAGGCTGCGCGATTCATGCCGCCGTTGAAGCAGGCGAAATCAGCACCCAACGTTTTGAGAGTTATCAGCGTATTAAAACGGCTATTCTTGATCAACAAGCGCGTGGCTTGGCCTTAGACGACACTTAATTTAAAACTAAATATAATCTACTCATCGCGTGCTACCTCAAATTCATAACCTATACTGCTAAGCACTAATTTTTCAGAACAACTGGTTTGCGATTCTTGTTTGTGAGATCTCTTTTCGAGCGCATCCATCGCGGCGTTCACCCACTGATAATAAATACTTCGGTTCACTCGTGCCCATAGGTCATAGCGCACATTGACATAAGGCACCCATTGCTCTTGATATCGGCGTAACTCAACAGGATTCTCTTCACCAATAATAAGCTGCTCATGGGTATTGGTAACCGCCGCCCATGCCTCTTGGCCCTGCTCAGTAATATGTTCCATTTGATGAATCACGTACGGTGAATCAGCCACCTCAATAGCCAGTTTTTCCGCCGGCGTGACCAAATAATGTTGATCGTACTCATGCCATAAAATACTTGCAAATAACTTAACCAGCTCTTCACGGGCGATAGGGTCACCTTCGTGAAACCAAAAGCCTTGCGTATCGATACGTATATCAATTTCACCCACATGCACAGGCTTCCATAGATGCACTGGTGGCATTTTCTCTTTGCCAATTTGTTCTGCGAGGTCATTTAATCTACCCATAGCCGCATTATATAGAACCCAGCATGGAGATAGTACAAACTTAGAATTAGTAGAAAGGTGAGCTTGCGTGTATTCTCTTAAAGCCTGGCCACCTTAAGTTTCTACTTTGGTTTCACTTATGTTTACTCTTGATCCACAACTTGCCAACGACACCATTACATTAGGTAAGTTGCCGCTGTGCCAAGTACTACTAATGAATGACTCACAGTTTCCTTGGCTAATTTTAGTGCCTATGCGTGAATCGATCAGCGAGAGCTACCAGCTAAGCGAATCAGACCAAACACAATTGCATCAGGAATCCAGCACATTATCCGTACTGTTAATGCAACACTATCAAGGCGACAAACTAAATACGGCCGCGCTTGGCAATGTGGTTTCACAATTGCATGTACACCACATCGTGCGATTTCGCAGCGATCCGGCATGGCCAAAACCGGTATGGGGGAATACTCCAGCTGTGCCCTATAGTAAGGCGCAACTAGAACAGGTCTGCGCTGAGCTTAAAACACTGTTTGGCGCTCAATTAAGCGGCTTCTATCCCGCTTAATTGATTGCATGTTTAAGCTGCCTAAGAATATTTACGTAATTTCTCTAGTGATGGCGCTGAGCTTCGCCATCATTTCTATGATGGTATTTTTGGCTGGTATTCTCGGTGCACAAATTGCGCCATCGCCAGAACTAGCAACCTTGCCAATGGCAATGATGATAGCGGCCACCGGGCTAGCAACCATACCGGCCGCGCTAATCATGCAACGTTTTGGCCGTAAAGCTGGTATGGCGATTGGCTTAGTGGTATCACTTAGTGGCTGCGTTATCGCTTTTTATGCAGCTCAAACCGCCAACTTTGTTTTGCTAATGGTAGGCGCTAGTTGCATGGGGCTGAACGCCGCGTTCACACATCAAGCGCGTTTTATAATTTTGGAGAATGCGCAGGGAGAAGCACAAGCCGCCGACGGCTTAACACTAGGCTTAATGGCCAATTTAGTGGCCGCGATTATTGGCCCACAATTGGGTGCCTATGGCAAAGAGTTGATTGACGGAGACGCCGCCTTTTCGGGCTCATTTGTATTTGCCGGCGGGTTAATTATTGCTGCCCTACTGGTCTTGACTCTGTATAAGGATGTGGCTATTGCAGAGCAACAAAACGCGGTTGCAAAACGCTCACTAAAACAAATTCTAATGCAGCCCATATTTATACTAGCCGCCGGCTCGGCGGCCATTGGTTATGGCGTTATGTCTTTTATCATGACCGCCACGCCGATCAGCATGCATGAAATTGATGGCCATTCTTTAGGCCATACAAAACTCGTGATCCAAACTCATATCATCGCCATGTTTCTACCTTCTCTTATATCTGGCGCATTGCTTAAAAGAGGCTTGCGCAAGAGTTTGATATTTACAGGCATGAGTCTATACGTGGTGGTTGCGTTGATCGGTTTTAACGGCATGGCCGTACTGCATTACTGGTGGGCATTAGCCATTTTAGGCCTGGGCTGGAATTTGCTATTTATGACCAGCACCGCATTGCTGCCACAGGCCTATACGCCGGAAGAGAAATTTAAAACACAAGCCGCCAATGATTTTCTGATATTCGCGTTTCAAGGTGTGGCTGCCTTTGCGGCAGGTTGGGTGTTGTTTAGCTTTGCTTGGAGCGGCGTGATATGGACAGGCCTAGGCGTAACCTTAGTTTGGGTATTGGTCGCCACCGCCTTGTCACTAAAGATAAAGCGGTTGCATTAATACTGAGAAAGAACCTCTAAAAAGTCATCGCCGAAACGTTCGAGTTTTACCGCTCCCACGCCATTAATGGTGAGTAACTCGTCATTACTCGAGGGTCGATGTTGCATCATTTCCATTAAGGTCGCATCGTGAAAGATATGATACGGTGGCACACCTGCGGCATCGGCCAATTCTTTACGGCAAGCTTTAAGCGCCTCCCAAAGCTCACGATCACTGTCATCAATATTGGTGGAGCTTTTCTTCGCGCGCGCAGGTTTGGCACTGGCAGTATCTTGTCTTAGAAACAGCTTGATGTCGCCACGCAGCAAGCTTCGTGATTGCTCAGTGAGCTGAATTGCACCGTATTGCGCATCGTTCACAAACAAATAGTTCTGTACTATTAACTGACGAATCATAGAACGCCATTGATTGTCACTGTGTTCCGCACCAATGCCATAGGTACTCAGTTTATGATGTCCAAACTGATTTATCTTAGCGGTATCTTTACCACGCAGCACATCGATCACCTGACCTGAACCAAAACGTTGACCGGTTCTGTATATGGTAGACAACAGTTTCTGCGCAGCCTCAGTAGCATCCCAAGTTTTCGGTGGGTTTAGACAGATATCGCAGTTGCCACAAGCGCCTTCATAGGTTTCACCAAAATAACGTAACAAGGCG
The DNA here is from genome assembly GCA_964531625.1 of uncultured Gammaproteobacteria bacterium. GTDB lineage: Bacteria > Pseudomonadota > Gammaproteobacteria > Arenicellales > Arenicellaceae > Arenicella. Next base: position 5,996 of record CAZHEL010000036.1, on the reverse strand, counting down.
CGACGCCGGCATGTGGTGGCTTCACACCAACCCAGCAAGCTGTCTATTTTTGCTCGCTCAGCGCGTTTAAATTGCTCGTCGGCATTTGACTCCTGCACCATTTTTACAATCCGCATAACGTCTTGCAAACCATAGATCATCCACGCTTCGCTGGGCAAACCATCGCGCCCGGCGCGGCCAGTTTCTTGATAATACGATTCCATGCTTTTAGGTAAATCGAGGTGTGCTACAAACCGCACATCGGGCTTATCTATGCCCATACCAAAAGCAATGGTCGCGACCATCACCACGGCATTCTCATGCAAAAAACGGCGCTGATTCTCCGCTCGTTCCGGGCCGCTTAAACCGGCATGATACGGTAAGGCATTAACCCCTCGTTGCTGCAGCCACGCCGCCATACCATCCACTTTATTGCGTGACATGCAGTAAACAATGCCCGCTTCGTTTTTATGCTCTGAGATAAATCCAATCAGCTGCGTTTTGGCGTCGGCTTTCTCTTTGACCGTATAGCTTATATTGGGCCGATCAAAGCTGCTGACAAACACCTGCGGATCCACTAGGTCGAGTCGCGTCACAATTTCGTCTCGAGTGCGCTCATCCGCGGTTGCGGTTAGTGCAATACGCGGCACGCCCGGAAACGCTTGCTTAAGAACATGCAAACCTAGATAGTCCACCCGAAAATCGTGCCCCCATTGCGACACACAATGCGCTTCATCAATGGCAATTAAGGATATGTCGTGCGAAATTAGTCGTTGTAAGGTGTTTTCTTGCAGCAAACGCTCAGGCGCTATATAGAGAATTTCAAGTTCACCCTCGTGAATACTGCGCAGCACGTTGCTTTGTTGCTCAGCCGATAAAGTTGAATTTAGATACGCCGCCTTCAGACCCAATTGTTGTAAGGCCGCTACTTGATCTTGCATCAGCGCAATAAGTGGTGAAACAACAATGGTCAAACCATCACGCACCAAACCGGGTATTTGATAGCAAAGCGATTTGCCGCCGCCAGTAGGCATAAGTACCAAAGAATCATCGCCTAGTAAGGTGGCTTCAATCACCTCACGCTGGCTACCGCGAAACTCGCTATAACCAAAGGTGTGTTTTAATAATTCTTCCGCGCGGTTTATCATTATGTTCCTTATTGATAATCTATCTATTAGCGCTTATTTTACTGTGCGTGCTTATTCAAAACTGGGCGGCTAAGTATGACCGTCACAAGCCAAGCACACAAGAATAAACCCACAGCAAATTAGCATTAGTTTGCAAAACAGCCAATTAAATAGCACAGTAAATAATTATGTCACGATGGCGCCCTCCTGCTCCTAGATCTTCGCCGTATATTACGCCCGAAGGCTATGCAGCCTTACAACAAGAAACCAAAGACCTTTGGGCAAAACGCCGAATTGTTAATGATGCGCTGGCGGCCGCAGCAGCCGAAGGTGATCGCTCTGAAAACGCGGAGTATATTTACCGCAAAAAAGAACAGGCTGGCATCGACAGACGAATTCGCTATTTGCAAAAACGCGTTCCTGATTTAAAAGTAATTGATAAGGTGGGCGATATCGAGAAAATCTTTTTCGGTGCCTACGTGCAACTCGAAAAAGACAACGGCGATGAAATTAAATATCGAATTGTGGGACCCGACGAAACCAATACCCAACAAGGTGATATCAGTATTGATTCGCCTTTGGCAAAAGCTCTATTGAAAAAGTCCGTAGACGACGAAGTAAGCATTGTGGTTGATGGCGAGCAAACGAACTACTTAATCGTAGACATCACTTATCGAAACTAACGATAGATAAACGCGCGAATAGCCAAACGGCACGTACATTTTTCACCAAATTCGCACTTATATTAACAATCAATTAAATTTCGATTAATGGCGGTTAACAATCACACCCAATTTATCAGGCTTTGTTATAACTAGTGCATGGGCGCAAGTAGTCAACTACTTGCATCCATGATGTTTTTTTCATTTGAGACCCAAACTACATACACGACCCCACGTATGAGTTTGTTTAAAGCCTCTAAGAACTACGGTAACAAACTAATGTTCTTGGAGGTTTTTTTTCGAGTTTTTTATTGGGTACTCGCGCCCGCTAATAAGCCGATCAATATTTTATCAAAGTCAGCCGGCAGACTGGCGAACCCGCCGTACTCCAAGGCGTAACAAGGCGTGTTGCGAATGATACTCATCATCTGACGAAAACCATGCCCTTCTAAACTGCGTGCATTCACATGGTTCGCCATGAGTCGCATTCCGGCTTGCGCCGATGACAGAGACTCTAAGGAATAGTCCGCACCTTTGTTATAGCGAGGAAAAACAAATAGCTTTAGCTCATGCTCCGCCAGCGCACTTGCTTTGCCCGCCAAGGCACTCATTGGCACCGCATTGGCAAATTTACCCGCTTGTACTTGCGCCTGATCTTTAAACAAATGCTCCACCGACTTAGCACCATGGGATTTAATCTGTATCGGGCGGCCAATGCCCTGAACCTTATGCGCTTGATCAATTAAAATAAGCTCGTCAGTAAGGTAAGCAAAACCACTCGCCACTAACCACGTAGTAAACGAGCTTTTGCCATCGCCACTGTTGGCGGGAATAACTAAGGCATTGGCACCCACCGCCACCGATGCCGCGTGCAAGCAATGAACATCAACGGCCTTATCCGCAACATGAAAAATAATACGATCGGTTAAGTGATAAATAAGATCGCCGGGGTTCTTAAGCTTGCGAGCAATATTATTTGAGTGATCACACAAATGCCATTCATCGTCCTGATGCTGCACCGTAATCTTAATGCCATGAATGCTCTTTACCGGTTCAGCGCCCATCGACCCTAACGCAATCTCAACCAGCTCTTGAGCTTGCTCAGAATTCGCCTTGACCGTAATCTGAACACCCGCCCTATCGATTAACCAGTTCGCCATGTTAATCGCGTACCGGTTGAACCGACTCTATAATTTTATTTTTCTTAAAACTTCGAATGACATCAGCAACGTCATCCGGTATTTGATCGGCTTGCTCTGGAAAGGTTTCCACCAACAGCTCAATAATGTTTTGCACGGAGTTTTGTCCGTCGCATAAACCCCAAACCACGGCCGATGAACCATTCAGATGCACGGTCGTATTGGTTGTTGGATTATAGATCAGCAACTCGCCATCCATATCTTCGGCAAGGCATTCACTTACAGCGCAGTAGGTTTCAGTATTGGTCATGCAATAATGGGCACCGAGTCGTTATCCACCATGCAATCTGGAATAAAGCCGTCGGCTTAACCAATTCAGAACCCGTAATGGGTGCTTGATGCATTTAACCCAGATCAATGATTTATCAGGATCAACATTGTAGTACAAATGCAGCCACCAGTCAGATGGGAAAAACAATAGTATCAATCGATCACTCAAGGCACGTTTGGTCACCAAGGCGTTACGCAAGGAACCCATGATTTCACCCACGCCCTTAACAGCCTTAACTGGCATGGGCGCCAGCTGGTCTTGCAATTCGTTAGGTAAAGGGGTGTATAAATGCAGGCAACGCAACACATTAACAACATGCGGGTACTGTTGCTGCAAGGCATCCCAATCGCCCTTCTTTAATATGTGCTGTGCCAGCACAACGACATCAACAACATTAATTAATTTAAGTAAGGCACTCGGATGCAAGCCTTGTAAATGCGCAGCCACTTGATGCAAAAACAGCTTATCCTCAAAGGCCTTAAAGCTTAGATCATTCCAGCGAATGGTCTGAAACGCATTTTCTTGCGCCGGATAATACAAATGACCCGGCACTTCTCGAGAAATACCATCAAGATGCAATTCTACGCTGCAGGTAAAACCATCAACGGTTTTAGTCGCGTTGGGCAATTGATGCATATCACGCATGTACTTAGTTGGCTGATGGTCTGGCATCGTAAAACCGAGTTCCCTCAATAACCCGCCGGCCTCATCAATACGTTCTTTAGGCACCAATAAGTCCATGTCTCGCATAGGCCGTAACGACGCTTCTAAATACAAATGCGGCATCAAGGCCGCGCCTTTTAAACCAACATAGGGCAAATCATGTTGCTTGAAAATGGCGTCTATTTCTGTAAGCACGCGATAGCGCGCCTGCGCCGCGGCACGATGGCGTATATTTAGGGCACGCAAGCTCACTTTGATGTCTGCGGGAATCGTTAAATCGTGCTCAGCAATGTGTTTGCTCGCCAAACCCGACAAACCATGCGCTTCAATTTGTTGCAACCAGTTTGGCCACGCCACCACCTCAGCCAGCAATCTATTTGCTGCGCTCGCATCGGCCGAGCTTAACGTTAGCCGAGCCAACGCTACAATGGAGTCCATGGGTTTTCGCATAGGCGCTTACAGTACGCAAAAACCCTAAATGAAGCCAGCGCTAATTACCGAATACGCACTCGATGTCATTGATGTAATTTTTGATTTTTTACGCTAGGCTTGCGGCTATTGATACCCGCACAAAAGAGTCCTTATTTTCTCTGAATGAAACGAATTACCAACACCCTGCTGCAATGGCACCAAGACGCTGGGCGTCATGATTTGCCGTGGCAGAATACGCGCGACGCCTATCGCATTTGGATCTCGGAGATCATGCTGCAACAAACGCAAGTGACTACGGTAATTCCCTACTACCAACGCTTTTTAGAACGCTTCCCGAATCTGTCGACGCTGGCCAAGGCTGAAACCGATCAGGTGCTGCATTTATGGACTGGCTTAGGCTACTATGCGCGCGCACGTAATTTGCATAAAGCGGCTAAGATTATTCAAGATGAGTATCAAGGCGATTTTCCGGATCAGTTTGAACACGTGCTCGCCCTGCCCGGCATTGGTCGCTCGACAGCGGGTGCCATTCTGGCTTTTTCCAAACAACAACGCCACGCCATTTTAGACGGCAATGTGAAACGCGTGCTAGCCCGCTTTTACGAAGTGGAAGGTTGGTACGGTAAAAAGTCCGTAGAAAACAAACTGTGGGAGTTAGCCGAAGCCAATACACCCGACCAACAAGTGGATACCTATACTCAAGCAATTATGGACTTTGGTGCCACTCTTTGCAGCCGCTCAAACCCTAATTGCAAAGCCTGCCCACTGCAAGCAGACTGCCAAGCCTATGCCAACCAACGAGTCAACGAGTTACCACATGGCAAACCTAAAACCAATAAAGCCACCAAGCAGACCTATATGCTGCTGGCTAAGAATGACGCTGGCGAATTCTTGCTGCAACAAAATCCCCCCGCTGGCATTTGGGGTGGCCTGTGGTGTCCACCACAAGTGAGCAAACTAGCGGCACACATAGACATTGACGGCCTGCGTCTCACAATGGTGAACGAGCTGCCCAAGCTAAAACACAGCTTTAGTCACTACCATTTAGAAATCACACCCGTGGCTTGCACCACTTTAGAAATCCCGCAAGGCGTCGCTGAAAGTTCCTATATATGGTATAAATCAGGCTCAGCCGACGCCTTGGGCCTCGCGGCACCCGTTAAAAAGCTCTTAGAGCTCTACAGTTAAAATAGAACGCCATATGTCACGCACCGTATTCTGTAAAAAACTCAATAAAGAAGCCCCCGGCTTAGCCTTTCAAACTTGGCCCGGCGAGCTTGGCAAACGCGTTTTCGAGAATATCTCACAACCCGCCTGGGATCAGTGGGTAGCCCATCAAACCATGCTAATCAACGAATATCGGCTTAATCCAATGGACCCAAAAGCCAAAGAAATGATTGTTGGCGAAATGGAAAAATTCTTATTTGGCGAAGGCAGCGAGAAGCCAGCCGACTACGTACCCCAAGCCAACCCCGATGATCCCATTATCGAAGAGTTTTAAAGCACAGAAAACCCGCAAAAACACTTGACTCAAACAGCGCATTCCTTTGTAATGCGCTGCTCCAAAAGGAACTCATTTCCTTTTATTTATCCGCAAAAACTAGCGATAAATGGCCAGGTAGCTCAGTCGGTAGAGCAGGGGACTGAAAATCCCCGTGTCGGC
>CAZHEL010000035.1:17427-23572 GCA_964531625.1 uncultured Gammaproteobacteria bacterium | reverse complement strand
AACAATTTCTATCGATTTGGTCGTATAATAGGAATATATCGATTATTTTAATCAATATATTCGAGTTAAAGGACCTTTCCGATTTAATGGACAAAAGGCAAATAAAGATAAAGAAAGAAGCAGCTCATAATGACACAAAGACAATCACAGAAAAGCGCGCAGGTTAAGAAGCTCAGCAATGAAACTCTCGCCTCATCAGTTTATTCGACACTAAAAGGCGACATTATTACCGGCAAGCTCAAGCCAGGGCATAAGTTGCGCCTGCAGATTTTGAAAGAAGTCTACAACGTTGGGAATAGCCCCTTGCGCGAAGCACTCAACCGCCTATCCGCCAATGGCATGGTGACTCGTGAAGAAAACAAAGGCTTCAAAGTTTCCACCGCGAGTGTGGAAGAACTCCAAGAATTGGTTAAAACTCGTTGCTGGTTAGAAGAAATCGCTTTGCGCGAGTCGATTAAAAACGGCGATGACCAGTATGACGAGCGTATCGTTTTAGCCGTGCATAGATTATCAAGGCCAAACGTTTCTAGTGGTGATAACTACTCATCGCCTAAACATCAAGATTTGCATAGAGAATTCCACGAGTCTATTTTGGCAGCCTGTAACTCAGGCATGCTATTACGCTATTGCTCGCAAATTCGAGATCAATCTTTTCGCTATCGCAACCTAACTGAAGTTGTTCGATATCGAGCAGGCCATGAAGAACAAGAACATCAAGACATTCGTGACGCTATTCTCGAAAGGAATGCGGATAAAGCCGTAAAACTTCTTTGTTCACACTACCAAATCACCGCCGATATTCTTATCGAAAGTGGTATTTTAAGCCAAGACCAAACCTAACTATCTCCGGATTACATAAATGAAAATCACCTTTCTTGGCCTTGGCCGCATGGGCCAAGGCATGGCGCACCTGCTAGTTAAAGCGGGCTACGATCTGAATGTATTTGATCTCTATCCAGAACAAGCCGCCAGCTTAGTAGAGGCTGGTGCGAGTCTTTGCGAGACGGTTAAAGAAGCCGTCACTAATAGAGATGTATGCATTAGCATGTTGCCTAGCGATGCCGCCCTAGAACATTTAGTCGGTGACCCTGATGGTCTACTCGATTCTATGAACAAAGGGATGACACACGTAGTTATGGGCACACATGGAATCGAAACGATTCGAAAACTGACCAAGTTACATAGCGAAGCTGGGCAAAATTTTATCGCCGCGCACGTACTAGGCCGCCCTGATCTTGCCGCAAAGGGCCTACTAACAATTGTTCCCGCTGGTCCTAGTGACGTAGTAGAAAGCCTACAAGCTGTGTTTGATGTACTGGGTAAAAAGACCATGATTGCAGGTACTGACCCACAATCAGCATCAGCCGTTAAAATTGCCAACAACTTTGTACTTGGCTGCGCCATTGAAACCATGGGCGAAGCCATGTCTTTGGTGCGTAAGCTGGGTGTTGAACCAGCGATGTTCCATCGAGTATTAACTGAAGGTTTGTTTAGCGCACCGGCTTATGAAGTGTATGGAAAGATGATTGTCGATGAGGCCTACGATAGTATCGGTGCGACTGCGACTATTGGTTTAAAAGATATGAACCTAGCCTTGCAGGCGGCGGAATCTGCACAGGTGCCATTACCAAGCGCCAGTATTATGCGCGATCGTTTGCTTGGCGCCATAGCACACGGCGATGAAAAATTAGATTGGGCTGTGGTAGCTAAAGAACAAGCGCGCGCCAGTGGACTAGAGTAATCACTTATATTGCAAAAACACAATGTCAGTAACACCACTACACAAACAAAAAGTAAACGTTCGTACTAAATTATCGGGCAACGCTGAAAGCCATAGTCGCACCCTTCTTAGATCTCGCGACTTGATTGATGTATCAGACGAACCAGAAGTGCGCGGCGGAACTAACGAAGGCTTTGCACCGACCGAAATGGCACTAGGCGCACTGATCGCTTGCAGCAATGTTATTACACATAAAATAGCTGCCAAAAATGGTATCGAAATTGACGAACTTGATTTTGACTTAGATGCACAGTTCAATCGTCTCGGTGTGACTTTACAAGAAGAGGTTATGGTGCCCTTCCCAGAGATTCTGTTAAACATCAACATGACTACCAATGCCAGTGACGAACAAATAGAGATACTCAAAAGCGATCTAGATAAATACTGCCCAGTGGCCAAAGTTTTTTCTCAGTCGGGCAGTAAAATAATTACTGAATGGTCTATTAAAAGACCCGCCTAGTCCGTGCATCTATATACCTGGTCATGGATTTTCATGGCCGCCTATGTGGCGGTCATGTTGGCCTTCGGTGTGTACGCCAGCCGCCAAATTGCAGGGGCCGATGATTACGCCACCGCTCGCGGAAGTTATGGGCCGGTGTTACTAGCTCTTGCTTTTGCTTCTACCGCTGCTAGCGGTGCTACTTTTTTGGGTGTGCCAGGTCTCGCTTACACGCATGGTGTTTCGGTACTCTGGATTGCATTCCTCTACCCCATTGGCGTTTATTTTGGCGTACTTATCTGTCAAAAGAACGTAGGCCACTTCGGTAATGAATCAGGTGCTAGGTCGATTCCGGAATATTTAGGCGAACGTTATCAATCAGAAGCGCTAAGAATTTCAGCAGCGATTCTTTCCTTATTACTCTTGTTCTACCTAGCCGGGCAATTAGTCGCTGGGCTAGTTATGTTTGAAATGATGCTGGGCTTATCCAAAGCCTTTGCTCTGACGATCACCGCCGTTGTTCTATTAGCTTATGTGACTCTAGGTGGCGCGCATGCCGACATTTTGACCGATGGCGCGCAAGGGTTTTTAATGATTATTCTAGCGATTGCGATTGGTATCTTATTCATTACTGGCTTCGGCGCCGGCGGCTTTGACAATATGTTGGCATCACTCAAACAACAAGATCCACGACTACTTAGTCACTACAACAAAGCTACCCCAATAACATCATCTACTTGGGCTTATATCACTGTTGTAATCGCGCACATACCACTGGGACTATTACCGCATATTGGCAACAAGTTGTGGGCGCTTAAAGACCAATCATTAAGGACACGCTTTTTAATACTGGCATTTATCTTTGGCATGATCTTACCCATGATGGCACTGGGTGGTTTGCTTGCTCGAGCAATCTTAGGCGAAGAGTTACTCGGCAATGGTGCTAATACCGCCCTACCTGCTTTGTTTTTACAACTGTTCCCTGCATGGCTAGCAGCCTTACTGGGGGTTGGTGTGCTGGCCGCTATTATGTCTACCGCCGATGGGTTATTGATATCTACCTCACAAGTATTTGCCAATGATATTTATCGTCGAAGTATTGCGCCACGCTGGCAAGCACACTTAGACGAACACGAACTTGATCGAATTGTGTTACGCATAAGCCGTGTAGTGACGGTGCTAACACTGCTTGGTGCGATAGCGCTGGGTTGGTCAATCATGCACTTAAATATCACACTACTAATATGGGCAGGCGTCGGTGGCTTCACCGCCGCACTGATGGGGCCTCTGGTGCTTGGTTCTCTTTGGAAAGGCATTACGCCAGCCGCCGCCGTGTGCGGATTCTGGGGTGGTGCGATCAGCTTTGTACTAATACACTCACGCTGGTTCAGTGCGCAATGGGCATACGATACTTCACTAGGTTCATTTGCACGATGGTTTGATTATTACGCTGCCAGCCCTTATTCAGCAGCAACCATAGGCGGCGTTGTTTCTGTAACCCTATGCATCCTAATATCAAAGTTCACTCACCAATTAGACCAATCCCACATCGACGCTTTGCAACAGCCCTGAGCGATGAAAATAGCCCTAAGCGATAAAAATCAACAGCCTTGAGCGATAAAAATCAACAGCCTAAACAAACAATGCCTTGGCCACAACAGACTTAGGCTTTCTTCCAGGGAACTACGGTGTAATTCTAAAACTTAAGCTTGGCTGACCTTACTAGTCAAATGACATTCCACATTTAAAGAATTTGTCACCAAACATGCTTGTTCAGCCATGGTCAATAAACGTTCTGCTTTAGATGCATCTACATCACTAGGAACAGTCAAATTCGCGGCAATTTGCACATCCGTAAAAAGCATCTTGCGCTCTACCATACTTAATTCACCTTCAACATTTACCGACAAATCGGTAAACGGCATTTTTGAAGCCGCTGCTATCGCCCGAAAAGACAGCGTAAAGCAATCAGCGATGGCTGCCATCAGTAAGGACTCCGGAGACCATCGGTCACCCGGGCCATCAAATTCTACAGGTGGCTGTGAAACTATATCAGTTAGACTATCAGCACTGAGTACGACGTCACCTTCGCTGCTCGCTTGAGCACTTACTTTGTAGTTATGGGGAAATGAATGCATGTTAATTACGCTTATTTTAAGTTTAAATGGATTTTAGAGTTATGATTAGATACAACCAAGCAATCTGCCAAGCCCAATTGCATTATCGATATTTCGTGATAGTATCGATTTTTACCGATATAAACCAGTTGCAATTGTTAACTAAGCAATAACGCTGGCAGCCATACACGGTATATAAGACTTAATTCAAATAAAACAAATCTTCCATCAACAAAATTAGGTGAATATATGAACGAAGAGAAAAATAGTGACCTAGGACTTCTTATCTTACGAGTTTCACTAGGCATCGTGTTTATCGCGCACGGCTGGCTAAAAGTATTCACTTTTGGTTTGGACCGCGGCTACCAAGTTTTTGAAGCGCATACCGTTTGGCACATTAATATGATTCCAGGTTGGTTCATCTATCCGGCCGCATTCATCGAGTGGGTGGGTGGCATCATGCTTATTTTAGGCATCAAAACTCGCCTAGCATTGCCATGCCTTGCCGGCGTAGCTTTTGGCGCTGGCGCGGTGCATTTTGAGAACGGTTGGAACTACACCAGCAAACCTGACGGCGGCTGGGAATATGGCATCTTCCTATTTCTCTGCTGTGTGGCGCTGTACCTTACTGGCCCAGGCAAGAAAACACTTCTAAAGTAATAAACTATTACTAAATCGATATTATAAATCGAAAGCTAGCTTGGCTAGCTTTCGAGTTGGCTTACGTTCTACTCAGACTTAAGTTTCCCAGACGTTCTCCCCGCAGCGCTCCCACACTTCCTAATTCCAATCATGCGCTAATTACGCTACTAGTTAGTCTCGCACTACTACTGCCGAATTGGCTTGCATTGCAAAATCATTACCATCGTATATTTCTGATAGGCGGGTTCCTTTATAAAAAGTCTTGCGATAAGCATCTCGGCTTTGTATGTTTTCAAACCACGCTCCGACTTTAGAAAACTCATCCCAAACCCAGGCATAACCTAAATCGGCCATTCGGTCCAAGGTCGGTGCAATGCAGTAGTCGGCTAAGGTCAGGTTCGCCCCCATCAGCCAAGGCCCGCCACTACTAGTGAGCCCCCTTTCCATCACTCTTAGTGTTTGCCGCAGACGATCAATCGCATTTTCCGTTTCAAAGTCGTCGAAACCTTGTTCCTTGCGCATCTTCTTAAAAAAGTGTTTACGTATTGGATGACTATCAACAAAGTCCTTAAATTCAGCGTCGGATAATTTATCAAATCGCTTACTTAAGTACTGATTAAAAGACGGCACTCGAATAGCCGGCGTTGGCACTTCCTCAAAATACCTTAGCCATTTACGCATGTGTGCTCGGCCAATCGGATCAATAGGAATCAATGGTACGGAATCGTAGACCTCATCTAGATATTCTATTATCACGGATGAATCTATGATAATTGCGCCGTTATGCTCAATAGTAGGAACCACACCATTTGGATTGAGTTTTAAATACCAACTAGAGAGGTGCTCTTGCGCTTTAGAGTCTATTGGCCTATCGAGAAACTCAATGCCCTTCTCCCAAAGCACTAAACGAACCTTTTGACTGCAAGTTGATTGGGGAAAGTTATAAAGTTTTACTGACATTGTGGCTCCGGCTAAGTGGTGGGTCAGCTATTATCGGTTTCACTGATAAATTAATGAAAACTTAGTGAAAAATATTTTATCAGCTTTTTTCACTATTTTTATCGATATTTATGATAGTCTGGAAGATACATCGATTTTATTCATATACATTTTATACGTATAATTACGTATAATAAATCACTTAGGTAAAATCACTTAGGTAAAATC
>CAZHEL010000035.1:0-17327 GCA_964531625.1 uncultured Gammaproteobacteria bacterium | reverse complement strand
AAAATCACTTAGGTAAAATCGGCGGAAGTAATCGTCATAAAACAATAAATACTACTGCCAAAATTTAGCAATTCGAGGAGAATCTAGTCATGAAAAATATATTTTTCGGTGGTCACCGTAAGGTACCACTTCTATCAACCTGCTGTACACTTGCGCTAGCTATCGGAGGAATGGGCTCACTGGCTCCAATCTCCGCAGTTTATGCTCAAGGTGGAACGTTGGAAGAAATCGTCGTAACATCACGTCGCTACGAAGAATCGGTGCAGGATGCGCCAGTAGCCGTTAACGTTTTAAGCCAATCGTTTTTAGATGACAATCGCATTGATCGTCAAGACGATATTTTCAACTACACGCCAGGCGCTACTTACGAATCCTTCAGTAAGTTACAACCTACTGCTTCCTTGCGCGGGCTTACAGCTCCAACACCAGGTAACCCGTCTAGTGAATCTTCGATTCAGACCGTTATAGATAGCGTCGTGGTTACTAAAGACTTTATGAAGGGCACACCTCTGTACGATCTGGAGCGAGTAGAAGTACTTCGTGGTCCTCAAGGCACGGCATTTGGTCGAAACGCATCCGCCGGGCTGCTTCATTTTGTAAATAGACGCCCAGACTTTGATGAAACCTCCGGTGCTGTATCTGCGACAGCAGGTTCTGACGAGCGTTTTGAAGTCGATGGTCACTACAATGTGCCGCTAAGCGATACGGCTGCCTTTCGTGTTTCGTTTAATCATGAACAAGAAGATGGCCAAACCAACGGTTTTATCTTTAATGAAGCGAATCAACAAATTGAAAGCATAGGCGGCATCGATGGCGAAGAGAATACCTCTTTACGGCTGCAGCTAGCACTTCGGCCAAGCGATAACTTTAGCGCCAACTTTAAACTTGAGTTCAGCGCGGACAGAGACGAATCACCTATTCGTGAACTTTGTGACCCTGGTCCAGCGACTCGTGGCCCAGCTTTTGGTTTAAACGCTACTCCTGAGCTATTAGCAACACTTGACGGTGCTTGCGATACTCCATTTCAAGCCTTTATTTCTGAAAGCAATGATACGGTTCAGCAAAACCCTGATACGGGTCTAGGTTTGCCTGACGACGTCGACTTTGAACTAGATCGTGATATTTTTACGGCCGTTGCCGAGTTTTCGTGGACACTAAATAACGGTCTAAATATTACCTCAGTAACTGGCTTTCAAGACGGTGATACAGATAATCTTTCCGATATTGTCGGCACAGCTTCTGATATCAACTGGCAAGCGGTTACTAACGATGGGGATTCTCTGAGTACAGAGATTCGTATCGATAACGTTGGTACTGACTCTGCAGTACGATGGTTAGCGGGTGCGTATTTTCTGACTGACGAAGAAACTCGAACTGAAACTTTGAACTTTGCACAAAGAGATCAACGAGGTCCACCATTTGTTCCAACGGTATTATTTAGAGGCGGCACAAACGAGACTGACAGTTGGTCGGTGTTTGGTGAGATAAGCTATGATCTATCTGAGCGAGCAACTATTACTTACGGTGGACGATATCTAGACGACCAAAAAGACTATGTTTCTCGTGCTTCTGGCCAAGGCTTTTTTGGACAGATCAACGGCGTACCTGGCACTCCAGCTGGGGGCGCACCTGTAACTTGTGGTGGTGGAGTATGCCCATTACTCGTATTTGAAGATTTCCCTATTAGTGATTCCTGGGACAGCTACATAAGTAAGCTCTCGATTGACTATGAGGTTTCGGACACCTTAAACGCATACGCTCTTTTTTCTGAAGGTTTTAAAAGTGGCGCGTTCCAGCCTGATGCCCTTAATGCAGATCAAGCATCCGTTGTTACCGAACCAGAAGAGTCAACTAACTTTGAAATTGGTTTAAAAGGTGAAGGTAGCTATTTTCGATATGCAATTACTGTTTTCGATATAACCTTGGATGACGTGCAGACGGTAAACCAAGTAGCTATCGGTACAGAAGGTGCGTTTGCTGGCTTAATCAGTAATGTCGGGGAAGTGTCTACCACGGGTCTTGAGTTTGACGGTGCTATTGCAATAGCCGAAGGCCTTACAATTAGTGGTGGTTTCGCATTGCAAGATTCGGAAATCGGTGGCAATACGCCTGATCCGAGCGGCTTGATTGATCCTGCAACGGGTCAAGTTGTTAGCTTTGATGGCCTGCGACCTGGTGGCGCGCCAGACTGGACATTCAACCTAGCATTGGACTATACACTACCATTGGCTGGCGGTTCGACTCTGGATTTTCGCGCTGACGTGCGTGGCAGAGACGATGTTTTCTTCCAAACCAGAGACCGCTTCACAGTGGTTGGCGGTGTACTGCAAGAATCTGATGCGCTATTACGTCCAACTATCACCGACTTTGGTGCTAGAATCAGATGGACCAACGCTGCGCAAAACCTGAGCGTTTCTGTTTGGGGTAAAAATCTTGCTGAAGACGAAGATATTACCAACTTCAGTCCTTTCATTGCGGCTGGCATCAATGACTTTGCCGTCGGTTTTCGCGGAAAGCGAGAAGTCGGTTTGACTGTCGACTATAATTTCTAAAACAGTCGTTAATTCAAAAAATAAAAAGGCCGGTTTTATACCGGCCTTTTTATTTGCTCTTATTAATTCACTCATGACAAGCGCAAATCACTCTACAAATTGTTGGTTAGCCTTTACGGTTAATGGATGATAGCCAGCTTTAGCTTGTTCGAAAGCTTTACGCCCCAATGCTTTGCCTTTTTCAGTTTTAGCTAACTCACGGTATAGCGGTTTAACTAATTTGTTACGCCCTATGCTAGTTAAATATTGATGCACTCGTGGTAAAGCGGGCTCATACCAGTTTTTTACCGACATCAACAACCAGCTGTGAGCTATCTCATTGTTTTTTGAACTCGTTAGATCAAATGCGGCATCTAGGGCTTTCATATTATCGCTGCTCATTGCCTCGGGCATATTATTCAAAAAATATAACCACTCATGCACAGTCCACTTATCCGTATTAATATTGCTAGCTTGTAACTGCCCCGCTAGCCAGTCTGATCGAATCGAGTCTACGGTACTAAATGCATTAGAACTTGGCTCAGGCGCACCATCAGGCAAGCCCGGCTCAAATATCCATTGATTGATCCGTGCCAGATCAAGTTGTTCTGAGTAGTCGAGTAACAAGGTAGTCTTTAGATAATCGATAAACTGGTCGGTGCTAATGCTCTGAAAAGCGAAAACCTCAAAGTAACCTCTTAAAAAAGCATCAAAATTATTTCTACCTACTTTTTGCTCTAGCTCACGTAAAAAAAGTGCGCCTTTTTCATAGGGTATGTTTGAAAATACGTCATCTGGGTCTCGGCCGCGTAAATCTATCGCTAATATTTGATCCTCAGGCTCCAAAGTCTCGAGTCCCTCTGCTAAGGCTTGGTAACCAAGCACGGCCTCCATATTAAAACGATCGGTACCGTATACATTTTGCATAATGCGATAAGTTAGATAGGTGGTAAAGCCCTCGTTTAACCACAGATCACGCCAGCTTGCATTAGAAACAGCATTACCCGACCATGAGTGGGCCAGCTCATGTGCGATTAGAGACACTAGACTCTTATCACCCGCTATTACAGTAGGAGTTATAAAAGACAGTCGCGGATTTTCCATGCCACCAAATGGAAACGATGGTGGTAAAATCAGTAAATCATAACGATCCCAGCTGTAGGGACCATAGACTTGCTCAGTGCCTATTAGCATTGACTCGGTATCCTCAAACTCGGTCGCTGCAGCGTCTAATATATAAGATTCCGCGTAAACGCCAGTGCGTTCGCCCATCGCTCTAAAGTGCAAATCACCCACACTTAACGCGATTAAATAAGACGGCACCGCTTGCGGCATATTAAACTCGTAAACACCATCGCGTTCGGTATCGGGATCATTCGCAGCGCTCATAACCGCCAATAGTTCTTTAGGCGTGCGAATCACCGCATCATAAGTAATACGTACTTGCGGTGAGTCCTGTAAGGGAATAAAACTACGCGCGTGAATCGCTTGCGCTTGACTAAAAAGGAACGGATGCTTACCACCCGCCGTTTGTGCTGGCGTTAACCACTGCAAACCACTGGCTTGCGGTGAGGTTGCATAATCAATGACGATGCGAGCACCATTTTCAGGCAAACTTATTTCCAACGCAGAGCCCAAGAAAGAATCGGCAGCCTTGAGCGTAAACGCAAGCTCTTGGTTATCGCTGCTTACTTTATTTATGATGAGATCGCGGCTATCAAGAATTAAAACCTTGGTACTCGAATCCAATTTTTGATAATCAAGCGCGACCGTTCCACGTAATACCTTGTGCTCGAAATCTACCGCTAAATCCAAAGAAACGTGGGTAACTTTTACCTGCTCTGGATTCGAAAACGAATGATAGTCCTTATTCGAGATAAGGGCTGTATCATTGCTTGCTTGATCTTTTGCTGCATCAAGACCATTGTTATCGCAAGCGTTTAACAGTAACACCGTTAAAATAATCGAAAAGATACGTATAATAATTTTCATGGTTAGTTGTCTATAAATTAGTAAAAGTTGCAATAAACACAAAGATGAGCCAGTAGCTTAGACTAGTTCGAGCTTGCCTAAAAGAATTAATAATCGTTCACTCAATTAGCTAAACTGATTCAGAATATTGCGCATTCTGCTATCCTTGGTATCGTCTCGCTAGCAAGCCCACTTGCAGCGCTATTATCAAATACAGTGATCTTATGATTCACGAACCTACAACCTAACTCTACAACCTTAGGAGAATCCTATGATTAAGCCTCTACTGACGGCATTGATGACATTAGCCTTGGTTGCTTGCTCTGCGACAGATGACAGTGGCAACAATAACTCCAGCAACAATTCCAACAACGATACCAGTACCAACGCGGATGCCCAATCGGCAGACAGAGTTGCCACGGATGCCAATTCGCTCACTACAACCGATAAGCTCAATGAATGGTTTGCCGATCAATACGAGCAAGAATTAATGATGAGCCCCATCGCACTGACCTTTCAAGGGCGCAAAGAGCGTTATGGCGAAATCGATGATATGAGCGAGGCCGCCGAGGCTGAGCAATTAGAATGGAAAAGAAAGTCGGTGGAAACTATGAAGGCGACTTTCGATTACAACGAACTAAGCGACGCTGGAAAAATGTCCTACGACCTCTGGGCTTATCAATATGAACGCGCCGCTGCGGGAGAGCAATTCAAACGTCGTGCTTATGTATTTGAACAAATGCGCGGCACGCATTCTTTTTTCCCAACCATATTAATGGGCTTTCACAAAGTGGCTAATTTGTCCGAGATGCAGGCCTATATTTCGCGTCTTTCTGAGGTTGGCCGTGCTATGAATCAATTGATCGATCGTGCTGAACTAGGCATTAGTGAAGGCGTACGCCCACCGCGCTTTGCTTATGAAATAGTCCACAAACAAGCGACTGACATTATTTCAGGTCAACCGTTTGAGGATGGCGATGAAAAATCATCATTGTGGAATGATGCCACCAACAAAATTGCCGAACTACGAAACAAAGAGTTAATCACGCAAGATCAAGCGGATGAACTTACAGAGCAAGCTAGAGTCGCCTTAGTAAATGTTTTTAAACCATCTTACCAAAGACTTATTAGCATGATTGATAAAGACATGGGCAACACCAGCGAGGCGGCTCAAGGTGTACATGCATTGCCTGAAGGAGATGCATTTTATAATTATCGTTTAAAAGAAATGACAACCACAGATATGACCGCCGACGAAATCCATGAATTGGGTTTAAGTGAAGTAGCGCGTATCCGTGGCGAAATGGAACAGATTAAAGAGCAAGTGGGATTCGAGGGCGATCTCAAAGCTTTTTTCAGCTATATACGAGATAGCAGAGACAGCGAGCAGTTTTATTATCCAAACACCGATGAGGGCCGCCAAGGCTATATCGATGATGCTACTGCGGCAATCGATAATATTGAAAAAGAGTTACCTAATTATTTTGGTATTTTGCCAAAAGGTGGTTTGGTGGTTAAACGCGTAGAATCTTTTCGCGAGCAAGATGGTGCACCTCAACACTATTACCCAGGCACGCCAGACGGTTCACGCCCAGGAGTTTATTACGCGCACTTATCCGATATGAGCACCATGCCAAAAAATGAGCTCGAGGTAATCGCCTACCATGAAGGTTTACCTGGTCATCATATGCAAATTGCCATTGCTCAAGAATTAACGGGAATACCCAAATTTAGAACGCAAGCACGCTTCACAGCTTACTCTGAAGGCTGGGGCTTGTATTCTGAAAAACTCGCAAAAGAAATGAATAACACATTCACCAATCCCTATTCTGATTTTGGTCGCTTAGGCAGTGAGATATGGCGTGCGATTCGATTAGTGGTCGATACCGGATTGCACCATAAAAAATGGTCACAGCAGCAAGCGGTTGATTTTTTCGCTGCAAACTCTCCTGCACCTATAGGCACTATTGAAACAGAAGTTCGTCGTTATATCACCACACCGGGACAAGCGACAGCCTATAAAGTGGGCATGATCGAGATTCAACGCTTGCGCAAAAAATCGGAAGATACCTTGGGTGATAAGTTCGATATTCGAACTTTTCACGACGTCATTCTAGGTGGCGGCGCACTGCCCTTGAATATGCTTGATAGGCGGGTTGATAACTGGCTAGCGAGTCAGTCATAGTTTATTAAGATGTCGGATCTAAACTGAAGATTAAATAATTCCGCACTCGCAAAAAATCGCGAGTACGGGGTTTAAATTTATCTTTGGATAATCGCTTTCTTAGTTCTGAGATTTCCTTTCTCGTAACCCTCGCAACCATGCGTCTATAACTGACTCTAGAATTGACAATGGAAGCGCGCCGTTCTCTAGTATCTTGTCGTGAAAGCTACGCACGTCAAAATTTTCTCCTAACACTGTTTCAGCGCGTTCGCGTAATTCTCGAATCTTCAGCTCACCGATTTTATAGGCCAATGCCTGCCCTGGCCAAGTAATATAACGATCAATTTCTGAGACAATATTATTCATAGAGAGGCCTGAATTTTTGGCCATATAATCAATCGCTTGCTGACGAGTCCAGCCTTTGCTGTGTAAGCCTGTATCTACTACTAGCCTGCAAGCACGCCACATTTCGTACGATAGGCGGCCGAAGTTAGTGTAAGGAGTTTCGTAAAAGCCGACTTCTAATCCAAGTCGCTCAGCGTATAAACCCCAGCCCTCAATAAATACAGTGATACCGCCGTATTTGCGAAAGTTCGGCAGTTCCAGTTCTTGCGCTAAGGCAAGCTGCAAGTGATGACCTGGCACAGCTTCATGCAAGGATAAGGCTTCGAGTTGATACAGCGGGCGAGTTTCCAGCTTGCTGGTATTAACATAGTAAAACCCGGCTCGCGAGCCATCGCCGGCCGGGCGTTGGTAATATGCGGTAGTGGTTTTCTCCGCAATATCAGCAGGTATCTCTTTTAAGCCATAAGGCATGCGCGGCAACTTCCCAAACAACTCTGGCAACTTGCCATCCATCTTTTTCGAAATAACCGCCACCTGCTCCATTCTTTGTGCGGCCGTCTTAGGATAAAAGTCAGGGTTATCACGTAGGTAAATTAACCACTCTTCAAAACTACCTTCAAATTCTGCCTCTTTAATTACTTCAAGCATTTCATTGCGAATCCGCGCAACTTCGCTTAATCCTAATTGATGAACATCATCAGCGCTCAGGTCGGTAGTGGTAAAGCGCTTTACACGATGCTCATAATAGCCATCGCCGCCTGGCATACCGTTAGTGCCAACTTGCTCACGACATGCTGGCGCATACCTTTCTACATAAAATTCGTTAAACACTTCGAAGGCAGGAATAATGTCATTTTCAATAATTTGCTCAGCAGTCTGTTTTAGTGCTGATAAGGCCTCAACAAACGTTTTGCTAGCTTGCTTATCAAATGGGGCAATAAAAACGCTGTCGGCTGCACTATCAACAATATGCGTTTGAATAGATTTTTCAAATCCCAGCATTGGCTCACATGGTTGTACCCAACCCGCAGTCAGTCCCGCGGCAAGTCGTTCAGTGGCTTTACTCAAGTACTCTGGCATAGCCTCTAATCGAGCTACATAACTTTGATAATCCTGCAAAGTAAAAAATGGCAGTCGGCTTGCCAGGTTAGTAAGTGATAAATGCGGCCCGCCACGATTAGTCATAATCATGTACTTACCACCATAGTCAGCCGCATCAATTTCGGTTTGTAACTCTAAAACTAAAAGTGCTTTATTTAGTTGGTTAGCCGATGATAGGGTTTCGTCGTTAATTGCATTAGCACGCTGTAAAAATGAGGCCATCTCTTTTATGCGAGCTTCATAGGCTTCTAGCGAAGGATCACTCAGTAATTCTTCGTAGTCTCTAATTCCTAAACTGGTTGCAAATTCAGGGTTAGCCGCAAGATTCGAACTCCAATGATCTTCTAGCAATTGCTCGAATACTTGATCGCTTGATTGTGCGACCAATTGAGAAGAGACAATCATGCTCAAAATTATGGAGAGCGTGATTTTGCGAGTAATTGATAAACAAAAAGACATAAGAAACCTCTAAGAGTGTAAATGCGTGATAAATCACCGGCGCGTAAATTTAATTTTTCAACAAGCAAAGCTAGATACAATATAGAACATCGCCATGGAACATTGCCACCTAGTCATTGCCTTATGCCTCAAGCTTACTTCACATAGGGTCAATTAGAAAAGTACAAAAGCTGTCTTCTAGTGCAATAGCCTTAAACTAAAGTTGCCGCAAAGGAAGTTGGGTGGTGTTTTTTATTTCGGTCACTGATATATGCGAATGCAGTTCGCCAATCATAGGTACCTCTAATAGTTTATTGCGCACAAATTGTTCGTACTGGCGAATATCTTTTACTACCACTTTAAGCATGTAATCCCAAGAACCAGTCATTGTGTAACACTCGACCACTTCAGAGAGTTGGCTTACCGCTTCTTCAAACAATTCCATATTGCGTCGACCAACTTCAGATAGATTAATAGTGGTGAATGCCACCAAGTCCATATTGAGCGTTTTGCGATCTAAAATTGCTACTTTTTTCTGAATCACTCCTTTCTTTTCAAGCCTATTGATGCGCCGCCAGCAAGGCGATTGACTCATATTTAGAACTTCCGCCACTTCTGCGGAACTGCGATCGCAATCGCGTTGTAGCAAATCTAATATTTTGACGTCTTGTTCAGATAATTCCATATTTTTATTCTTTCTATTGTAATTTTAGGTCTATTTTAGACCTTTTAACGAGATTTAATGAAAATGTAAGAATAAAGTTTGCATGCCGCCGCGTCTATACTAATTAAGTAACTAATCTTAGGAACGAGCATGAATAGAATCGCTACGACTGACTCAAAATTCGAGTCTATAGAACTTCTTGATGTGTCACTCGATGACAAATATTCTTTGCATGCAACGCGCGCCTATATTACAGGCATTGAAGCTCTGGTACGTTTGCCTATGTTGCAGCATCAACGTGATCTTGAACGAGGCTTAAATACAGCAGGTTTTGTGTCGGGTTACCGCGGATCTCCGCTGGGAAGTGTTGATCAATCGATGTGGCAGGCCAAGCCATTTTTAGATAAGCACAACGTTCATTTCGTGCCTGGTGTTAATGAAGACTTAGCCGCTACTGCGGTACGCGGTTCTCAAGAAGTGGGACTGTTCCCTGGCAGCAAATACGACGGCGTATTCGGCATGTGGTACGGTAAGGGACCTGGCCTTGATCGATCTATTGATGCCTTTCGTCACGCCAATGCTGCTGGCACTTCCAAACATGGGGGTGTATTAGCGGTAGTGGGTGATGATCACGGGTGCAAATCATCGACCTACCCCTATCAGTCTGAACATCTTTTTATGAGCCTATCGATGCCGATATTGGCGCCTGCAAACGTACAAGAGGTGCTCGATTTAGGTGTGTTCGGCTGGGAATTATCGCGGTACGCCGGATGTTGGGTTGGCTTAAAAGCCATTACTGAAAATATGGATTCTGCAATCTCGGCTGAAATAGACCCAGGCCGTGTTCAAATTCAAATACCTACTGATTTTGAGATGCCTAGTGACGGACTAAATGTGCGCTGGCCTGATGCACCCTTGGAACAAGAGAAACGACTTAACAAATATAAAATCTATGCCGCCCTAGCGTTCGCTCGCACCAACAAGCTCAATAAAATCGTCATTGATACACCAACACCAAAGTTTGGGATTATCACTTCAGGCAAAAGTTATCTTGACGTCTTACAGGCATTTGAAGATTTAGGCATTAGTGAGCAACAAGCCAGTGAAATTGGCATACGTGTTTTTAAAGTTGGCATGCCTTGGCCGCTAGAGCCGGTGAGTACGCATGAATTTGCACGCGGCCTGTCTGAAATTTTAGTTGTCGAAGAAAAGCGTTCGGTGATTGAAGACCAACTTACCGGTCAACTCTATAACTGGTCAGTAAAAGAACGACCTCGAGTGGTTGGGGAATACGACGAAGACGGCAATGATTTACTTACAAACTTAGGTGAGTTAACCCCAGCAATGATCGCGAGGGTGATTGCACTACGTTTGAAACCTTTCTTTACTAGTGAAAGCATTGAAAATCGCATTGCCTTTATCGAACGTAAAGAACAAGTCCTATCAAAACCACGTTTAGTATCTGAACGGCAAGCGACATTTTGTTCAGGCTGCCCGCATAATCGATCGACTGAAGTACCAAAGGGCTCAATAGCGGCTGGCGGCATTGGTTGTCATTATCTTGCTACCATGAACGAACGACGCCCTACTCAAACATTCACCCATATGGGAGGCGAAGGCATACCATGGGTGGGTATCGCACCATTTAGTGACACTAAGCATATCTTTCAAAATTTGGGCGATGGCACCTACTTTCATTCTGGGCTTCTAGCGATTCGCCAAGCTGTTGCAGCCAAGATCAATATCACTTACAAGATTTTATATAACGATGCAGTTGCCATGACGGGTGGGCAATCAATTGATGGATCATTAACTGTTCAAGAACTCATTAATCAGCTGCGCAGTGAAGGAGTTAAAGGGATTGAACTAGTGTCTGATGAACCTACCCGACATCACCAATTAGATTTGCGAGATGTTGGTTTAAGCCACAGAGATGATTTACAAGAAGTACAAATAAAACTGCGTGACACCCAGGGTTGTACTGTACTCATCTATGAACAAACGTGTGCCACAGAAAAACGTCGCCGTAAAAAGCGAGGTTCTTATGTAGAGAAACGCCCTAGAGTTTTTATTAATGACGCAGTTTGCGAAGGCTGCGGTGACTGTAGTAAAAAGTCGAATTGCTTATCGGTTGTGCCGAAGGAAACTGAATTGGGTCGCAAACGAAAAATAGATCAAGCCGCTTGTAATTTTGATCATTCTTGCGTGAATGGTTTTTGCCCGAGTTTTATTTCAGTTGAAGGTGATCTGCGACGACCTGAAGCGGTTGTTAACTCACAACAAACTGAATTAGACTACCCGCAGCCGCGACAGCTTGATCAACCTTGGAATGTGGTAATTGCAGGCATTGGTGGCACTGGGGTGTTAACAGTAACCTCAGTATTATCGATGGCTGCTCATCTTGAAGGCAAAGGCGTATCGACAATGAATCAGACAGGCTTGGCGCAAAAGTTCGGTCCAGTGGTTAGCCATCTGCGTATCGCCGAGCAACAGAAAGATATTTACGCTGTGCGCATACCTGCGGGCGATGCTGATCTGGTGTTGGGCATTGACTTAATGGTTGCAGCGAGTGACGACTCACTCGCTAAGATGCGTAGAGACCGAAGCTACGCAGTGGTCAATGACTCACTCACGGCAAACGCCGAGTTTCTTTCTAATCCGGACGTTACCTTTCACATTGATCCAATGAAACGCAGCATCGAGAAAGAGCTAAGCGATGGTCGAGCAAGCTTTCTTGCGGCTACCGATCTCGCTAAAGGTTTAATGGGTGACCCAATTGCTTGTAACTTTTTTCTAGTCGGGTTCGCTTTTCAAAAAGGACTATTACCATTAAGTGCAAAAGCAATTCATAAAGCGTTAGAGCTAAACGGCGTGCAAGTTGAGTTTAACCAAAAAGCATTTGAGTGGGGGCGGTTAGCCGCAAGTGATCCACAAAAAGCAGCTGACTTAGCCAACATGCGAGAGCAACAGTCGTTTGATTCTCTAGACGATATCTTGGCTCACCGGTTTCAAGACTTGCTTAACTATCAAGACCGAGATTACGCTGAGCAATACAAATCTGTCATCAATCAGGTAATCAATCACGAAGCTAAATTAGGGAGTAAACTTGACCTAAGTATAAGTGTCGCTAAGTCTTTGTATCGACTAATGGCTATTAAAGATGAGTATGAAGTAGCGCGCCTCTATACTGATGGGCGTTTTATGCAAAAGCTCAATGACGCATTTGTTAACCCTAAAGAATTAAAAATCTATTTGGCGCCACCTTTGTTAGCCAGGGCAAATAAGACCACCGGCGAGCCTCGAAAAATCCGATTTGGCGCCTGGGTTCTTAATGTTTTTAAACTTATAAGACGATTTAAATTTTTGCGCGGCAGTGCATTCGATATTTTCGGTTACACAGCAGAACGGCGAATGGAGCGGCAATTGCGCGATGACTTTATTATGCAAATTGATCAAATGCTGCCAAGACTCAACGACGCAAACAAAGCCTTAGCTATAGAAATCGTTGAACTCGCTAATTCAGTAAGAGGTTTTGGGCATGTAAAGCATGACAATTACCTGAGTTATCAAAATCGACTTGCAGAACTACTTAAACAGTACGAAGACCCAGATGGAGTGGGAACTAAAAACACCATTGATAAAATACAGGTTGAAGTAGCCAAAGTCGCATAGTGAAAAAGTCACACAGCTAGAATATTACTTAGTAACCTGGTGTACCCATACCAATAGCCACAATAACTGAGTCACCAATACCTATAAGACTAAGTTATGCGCCGTTACTTTGCTCAGTCGATTCGTATTTACCAGTTTTAGCTCTTGCTGCGCCCGGCAATCTAGTTGGCGTTTTTCTTTAATCGAATTGCTTGTGGCGATGTAAAAGGAACCATTAAGCAAAACAAAATAATTTGCACTATCAAACCAGGTTTCTATAAGCACTATTAGTCGAGACTGTCTATCACTCGTCTAACACTTTCAAAAATAGCCTTAATGTCATCTGGTTTAGAATTTAAAAACGGTGAAAATTGCAGTGTATCTGCACCATTTCTAACTGCTAAGTTTTCGTCCCAAAAACATTTCTTATGGGCTTCCAGCCCCCGTAATCCAACAGCGCCGTCACGGGGAGCCATTTCAACCGCACCCATCAT
This sequence comes from uncultured Gammaproteobacteria bacterium, assembly GCA_964531625.1. Classification (GTDB taxonomy): domain Bacteria; phylum Pseudomonadota; class Gammaproteobacteria; order Arenicellales; family Arenicellaceae; genus Arenicella. The sequence continues at coordinate 3,968 of CAZHEL010000035.1, read as the reverse complement.
GCCAAAGTTTCGCACATCGATGACTAGGGGATGATCTGCCAACGCATGAATCGCCTCTTCTAATACACCTTCTAATGCTAATGATTGTTCTACAATGCCTTCTTCTTGAAATACCTCTAGCGAAGCGATACCCGCTGCAGCTGCCACTGGATGCCCTGAGTAAGTATAACCATGAAATATCTCTATTAGACTTTCTGGACCTTGCATAAAGGCATCGTATATCTCTTCACGCACTAACACCGCGCCCATTGGTATTACCCCATTGGTTAGGCACTTGGCGGTAGTAATAATATCTGGAATAACCTCAAATCGCTCGGCTGCAAAATTAGCGCCCACTCGTCCGAAGGCGGTAATCACCTCATCAAAGATCAGCAAAATACCATGCTTATCGCAGATCTCGCGTAAACGTTTTAGGTAACCAATTGGAGGAGGCAAAATCCCGGTAGAACCCCCTACAGGTTCTACGATAACGGCAGCAATATTACTACCATCGTGCAAGGTAGCCACGCGCTCCAATTCATCCGCTAGATGCACACCCCATTCAGGTTGGCCTTTACTAAACGCAGCATGCTCTAGATTATGGGTGTGTGGAATATGATTAACATTATTGATCATGCTGGCATTAAACACCTTACGATTGGCAGGAATACCGCCTACCGACATACCGCCAAAATTAGTCCCATGATAGCCGCGTTCTCGACCAATCAAGCGAGTACGTTCGGCATGGCCTAGCGCTCTATGATAAGCCAAGGCGATCTTCAGTGCGGTGTCAGCCGACTCTGAACCAGAGTTGGTAAAGAAGCATCGAGTAAAACCTTCAGGAGCCATATCGGTCAGCATTTCTGACAACTGAAAGGCTTTGTCGTTGCCCATTTGGAATGACATGCTGTAATCTAGCTTGGCAACTTGCTGCTGCACTGCCTCGACTATTTTTGGATGGCTATGTCCTAAGCCAGTGGACCAGAGCCCTGAAAACGAATCGTATACCTGCCGACCGTCTGCGGTTTCATAGTAGTGCCCTTGCGCACCAACAATCACGCGAGGGTTTTGCTTGAAGTCGCGATTGGACGTGAACGGCATCCACAATGAGTCCAATCGCTTTTGGGTAATCTTCATCGAACTCTAAACCATTAAATATTTATATGCTTAGAGTTTAAACCTGTTAGATAAAATCAAACAAGCAAAAGCCAATATTAATCTATCGCAGTCGAACTTCGATTGTGATGACTTCTTTATAGCTTTCCACACAAGCCCTTAGAAGTCGGCTATTTTGATTATCAAAAGAACCACGCTAACTTGTCTAAATGCCCCCTAAGTAAACACATACTAAACGAGTTAGACTAGCAACCGAACTACTAAGGTGAGCGCGTCTTCATAACCTCTTACTTGCATTTTGGCATAAAGAGTTCGCAAGTGTGAGCGTACCGTATTAAGTGAGATTCCGACTTCAAATGCGATTTCCTTTGGCTTTAATCCATTGACCATCATCTTGACGATTTGACTTTCGCTGCGTGACAATGAAAATGCTCTTGATAACGATTCTAACTTAGATTGTGAGTCCGATATTTCGCCGTTAATCATCAATACAAAGTTGGATGTGTGCACCGACTCTTTTGACAAGGTATACGAGCGATAACCAGAATCTAAGCATCTCAAGATGAAACTCTCCGAGTATTTAGTAGTTTCTTGCTGAGATGCAAAACCCGATTGAAGTCGCTCGGCGATTCGTTTCACATACAAATCATTGGGTCGGCTATTAAAATGAAGTTTGTTCGCTGTTATTCCCAACCAATAATTGTCGAGTGCCTTTTCGCCCTCTGGATTCATTTCCAATAAATTAAAATCTTCGTTTACCAAAAAAAACGGTATCGGCAGATGCTGGCACAGACTTAATTTTCCTAATTCGACAGCCAGATCAACTGGCTTAGTCTTTACACATACTGCACTTTTACCCATAAATCCCTCCCTCGCCACCGCACAACAGCCTTCTTCCCTCATGCAGTGACGCAATTGTATTAATCGTTAGGCGACTATCGCTTCTCGCCCTGCTTAAGTCTCTAGCATTCGCCTAAATGAGTAAGCAATCAGCATATTAAATGAAAGATTGTCAAACAGAACACTATCGAATATCGAATATCGAATAACTAGTGCCAGTAAATCATTACTTCTCTCATCCTTGGCGCACATTTTTAAAATATTTCACTCAGCGATAAAAATGGAGCCAACCCTAACTCGCACTAAAATAGCTAAGACTTCGTAATACCTTTGTGCCGCCTAGCGCATAAATAGCCCAAGGCAAGAGCCTTCAGCCCAAGGCAAAAGGCGCAAGATAATAAGAAACGATTAAAATCACCACTGCGGCAATTAAATTCAAACGAAAACCCGTTTTAGCCATTGTGGTGAGGCTTACCTGCCCGGTCGCAAACACAACGGCATTAGGCCCCGTCGCCATGGGTAACATGAAGGCACAACTGGCTGCCATTGCTAAGGGGGCTGCCATCATTTCTATCGGCAATCCAGTTTGAATAGCCAACGCACCCAGCACTGGCATTAAGGCAGATGCGGTTGCAACGTTACTGGTAATCTCAGTAAGTGCAAGTACCGCGGCTGTGACTAATAGAATCAATACTGGGATCGGATACTCGGCAAATACCGACAAGGACTTTCCGATATAAGCACTCAAGCCTGTCGACGAGATGGCAAATGCCAAAGACATACCACCACCAAACAACAGAAGTACTCCCCATGGAATTGATTCTGCGGCTTGCCAATCTAATAACTTTTTGCCTTTATTACCTTGACCACCCGCTGGAATAATAAAGCACAGCAAAACGGCAAAAATAGCAGTCATGTGATCTGTCAGTCCAGATAACGGTGCATAGGTTTCACCGCCAAATGAGATTTCTAAGCCGTTTAAAATGCGGCGAAACATCCAAAGTGCGGCTATAACAATAAATACCAACAAAGTTCGTCGCTCAGGCGTAGTGATACCACCCATCTCGTCGAGCCTATTAACTACCTTGGCACGCGCCGCGTCGGCGCCCGAGGTAGGCAATGTAAACACCCACTTGGTCAACGTAATCCAAACCAATGGCAGCAAGAGTACCACCACGGGAATCCCAATCATCATCCACTGAGCAAAGCCTATTTCGCGCCCGCTTTGCTCACCTAAGTAACCCATGACAATTAAGTTCGTTGGCGTACCAATAGGCGTACCTAAGCCTCCGATAGAGCAAGCGTAGGCAATACCAAGAAGCAGTGCGAGGGTAAATGATTGGCTGGTTTTTCCATCAGCATCAGTCACTGCAGCAGCCACCGAAAGCGCAATCGGCATCATCATAATCGACGTAGCTGAATTTGAAATCCACATAGATAACAACGCTGCAGCCAGCATAAAGCCGCCAATCAAACCCATGGGGCTACCGCCGGCCCTTTTAACTACATGCAAAGCAATTCTTTCGTGCAGCCCCCAATATTCAATGGCTTTGGCAAAAATAAACCCACCCATTAGCAGTACAACAATTGGGTGCATATAGGGAGCGGCCACTTTGGAAACCGAACTGATACCAAACAACGGCAATACAATTAATGGCAGCAGAGATGTAACCGGAATAGGCACGGCTTCGGTGACCCACCATATTGCCATTAGCGACAACAAAGCCAGTGTTACCCAAGCCCCAGAAAAACCTTCTGCTTGAACCAAATCAGCTGGGGCACCTGATATCAGTATCGCACAAGCCACTAGCGGACCCGCAAATAAACCAATATGCGAAAGCCGATTAGATTGATTTTGGGGCTTAGTTTGCATAAAACCGATACGGTGTTGTGAACAAATTAGAAATTGCTTCTAAAATGGGAAAAAGCATAAAAACAAGTGCAACGATCATATATCCCTGCGGCTCGATTTTAACACACACAGAGTTGTCTCTTAAACGCTTAAAGCGACCATTAAAAAAGCCCTACCGCGA
>CAZHEL010000034.1:3479-25315 GCA_964531625.1 uncultured Gammaproteobacteria bacterium | reverse complement strand
CGAGGCCGGATTATGAATATTGTTACAACCGCTTTGACCACAGCTTTTGCACAACTGACCAAGCCCGCCATGGTTGCTGTGCTTAGTTTGATTTTAATTTCGTCAGATGCTCGCAGTGAAAGTCAGCAAGTAGATGATGGCAATTCATTCGTACTTGTTAATGCACGCGTTTTCACCGCTAGTGGGATCATAGCGCCCGCTGCTGTGCGCGTCGAAAATGGCATTATTACTGAGCTTGGTCAGAAAGTAGCACAAGACTCTGGTTTGCCCGTGATCGATATACATGGTCAAACCGTGACCCCTGGCTTTGTTGATGCGCACACGCATACCTTTGTTGATTCGCATTTGTTAGACTCACTTCGGTTTGGCGTAACCACTCAGTTAGATATGTCCACAGACGTTGGTTTTATGAACGACCAACGCGAGCAACGCAGCGAGCTAGAAGAAACAGAATATGCTGATCTGTATTCTGCTGGAATGATTGTAACCTCACCTGGCGGGCACGGAACTCAGAATGGCGCTCAAATCCCGACTGTGGATTCGCCCGCCAAAGCGCAAGAACATATCCGTGCGAGGCTTGAAGAAGGTTCAGACTGGATCAAAATAGCCTATGAAACCGACAATGATTTTTTAACCTCGGTTGATAAAGCTACGCTTACCGCGCTGATAAGCGCTGCGCATGAGCAGGGCAGCCTTGCGGTGGTGCATATTTCAAAGTTAGAGGCCGCGCGCGACGCCGTAGAAGCCGGTGCTGACGGCCTTGTACATATATTTTCCGATAAAGTTATCGACGATAAGCTACTCGAATTGATGCAAGCTAAAGGTACTTTTGTCATTCCAACATTAAGTGTTACGGCATCGGTGGTTAGCGAGAGTAACGCAGAACATTGGGCTACCGAACAAACCGGCCCTTTGCGTTTGAGTCGATCACAAAAGCATACTCTTACAAGCGATTTTTCACCTTATCCCGGGCAAAAAAAGTTCTTTGACATCGATGTGGCATACGAAAATGTTCGCAGAATGAAAGCACAGGGTGTTCCTTTATTAGTTGGCACCGATGCGCCCAACGCGGGAACCGCACACGGTGTATCAATGCATGACGAATTTGTTCACTTTATTAACGCTGGCTTCACCGCTGCTGAAGCGCTGCAAGCAGCAACCAGTATTCCCAGTAAGCTTTTTAGTTTAGAAGATCGAGGTGTGCTTGAGGTGGGTAAGCGTGCAGACCTCGTTGTTTTTGATGGTAAGCCCGACGAGAATATTTTAGATTCTAGGAAGATTGCTCGCATCTATAAAAATGGATACGAATTCGAATAGTTAGTCTTTTCTATTTTGCAGCGCCTATAGTGAGCATAGCTAAGTGCTCATTATAGTTAGCCCTTAGCCGTTTCTGCAATTACCTGGTCGAAGCGCTTCTTGTCGTCTTTTCGTTCTATCTCGGCGGCTTCTTGTTGCATGACACTGAATAGCCCAGATAAAAGTGCGCGGCGTCGTACTTCACGTTCTTCTAAGCAAGCTTGATCTGGTTCGAAGGCGCTTATTTCCGATCGCTCTAACACACCTTTGTTGGCTACCAAGTGTTCTAAGGTGTCGAGGCGGTCGCGTGTGACTGATAGCTCTTGCGAGAGCACCATGACCATGTGCATTAAATAGTCTACGCCTTCGGTTTCATAGAAAGACGGGCGTTTACCTTTGATGGTTTTGTTAGACATAACTTTTGATTCCTTAATCCGTTTATTTGCGTGCGACTAATACTTCCCAACCACCGCCGGGAGCGTATTCACCCGCGACAAACTCTCTGTCAGTGAGTTCTTCCGCTTTTTCAGATTCGTAAGAGTCGTCGGCCGCCGCGAATTCCATGATGGCCATGGGTGCCGTGTCAAAGGCGACATTTTCTTTATTAAAACCTGCGTCGGCGGCCATTTGAACTTGGTCAATATTGCGCATAGCAGTCCAAAATGGTTCGTTGTTGTACCATGTTTCGTTATCAAGAATCAGTTGTGTATAGGCATCCATATCATCAAACGGCGGGAGATCAGCATGAATCATCATACCGCCTGGTTTTAACAGTCTGTAGCACTCCTCAAAGATTTTTGGCATGGCCTTTTGCGAGGTCTCGTGCAGCAGAATGTGCGACACAACCAGATCAAAGCTTTCGTCTTCATAGTCGGTGCGCTCAGCGTTGGCTTGCTTAAAATGCACGGCATGACCCATGCTTTCGGCACGATGATGGCCATAGGACAAGCACGATGCTGCTACATCTATCGCATGCACCTGCGCATCGTTAAATAGCTCGGCATAGGGCACAGTAGAGTGACCAATGGTGCAGCCCATATCGAGAATTTTACTTGGTTTAAAGTCGGTATAATTACGCTTTAGGTAGTTACATACCGAACGCCCCATATCATCGTTGAAAGGGCCCATATAACCCATGGCGTAAAGGTAAACGCCTCTATCGTACAACGCGCCAGCGTGCAATTTGTTGGCGCCTTCTGGGCCGACATAACCGCCCGGCATGCAGTGAATGTCTAATGATGACACGTACTTAGGAACCTCAAAGTCTGGATCTATGTGTAGACTGCCGCCAGCGGGTTTTATGTTTTTGATATTTTGCTCAATGGCTTCTATATCATCTTCTATGGCGTCTATCACAGAAAACCACTGTAGTTCTTGACTGCTGCGGTTAATGCTCAAATAAGCTTTAAACAGTGGGTCTTCGGCAAACGCTTTACGCGCTGCTTTATAGTCTTGTGGTGGGTCCCCATGTTCAGCGGCATAATTTGGTAATGCGCGTTGAAAATACGCGTTGGTAATCACCGGCAACATATCTTCCTGTATTGCGCCTTTGAGACTTTTGACAAACTCTTGTCTTGCGATGTCATCGCAGTCGCCAGTGACTAATACGTCATGGCGAGCTTGTTGGAATGTGTTTAGGATGTTTGCGCTCATTGGTAGTTGGTGAGTAAGTTATATCGAAATTAATAAATAAGTATTATTGTTATGCATATATAACAAATGTAATTGTATTTTGTCCAGAATAAAGAACAGGTGAAATTATTGACTGTGCGCGCTATTGATCAACACTGCGTGGATGAATCGCTATAAAACAGCAGCAAATTAAGTTGTTTGTTTGAGAAAAAGTGTTAGCCTCTGCGCTGACTCATAAAAGGCATTTAACATGGCTAGTAACAAGAAGTATCAACGTATTATCGTTCAGCGCGGCGACACTTGGACTGCGCAAATTGTGCGGCAGGTTAGCTCTAAAAAAACGCATGTATCAAAAGAGCAGTGTGATTTTACCTCTGAACAAGAGGCCATGGATTGGGGTGAGGCGGCGTTGGCTGAGTTTACGGCTACCCAAAGTTCCAGCAATCGTAGACATGCTGAGCAACGAAAGAAAAATGAAGAGCTAAAGCGTCAGCGATCTTCTCGTCGAGCCGATAAAACGGCGGCGGCTAAAGAGGCCAAAGCGGCGCTTAAGGAGTCCAATGATGTTAAGCGATTTAAGAATCTTGGTAATGAATAAATGAATCGAGCGTCTTTCTCATCTATTGGCTTGTCTGATGCATTACTGAGTAACCTGGATTCGCTGGGTTATGAGCAGATGACACCGATTCAAGAGCAAAGTTTGCCAACCGTTTTGAATGGCGGTGACTTGATAGGTCAAGCCAAAACGGGTTCAGGAAAAACGGCGGTGTATGCTTTGGGGCTACTGTCTCGTTTAGAAGTAACAAATTTTTCGATTCAAGCCATCGTGATTTGCCCCACCCGTGAATTAGCGGATCAAGTGGCGAATGAGATTCGCCGATTAGCGCGAGCGATTCCTAATGTAAAAGTGATGAGTATTTGCGGCGGTGTCGCATTTGCGCCTCAGGCTAATTCTTTAGAGTCGGGTGCGCATATTGTGGTGGGCACACCAGGTCGCTTAGAAGACCATGTTGGTAAGTGCACGATTAACCTAAGTCAGGTTAATACTCTGGTGTTAGATGAAGCAGACCGCATGTTAGAGATGGGTTTTCAAGACTCGCTAGATGCCATTGTCGATGAAATACCCAAGCAACGCCAAACCTTGTTGTTTAGTGCCACGTTTCCAGCCTCTATAGAAGAAGTAGCCAAACGCGTGATGCGACAACCCCAAATGGTTAAGGTTGATAATTTGGTGGGCAACTTGGATATCGAGCAAAGTTTTCACAAAATTGAAAATGGTGGCCGCCTCAAGGCGATCCACTTACTAATGATGGAGCATGAGCCTGAGTCGGGCATTATTTTTTGTAATACCAAACAAGAGGTTCAAGATCTAAGTAAGGCGCTAGATGACTTAGGTTTTGTTGTGTTGTCTTTACATGGTGATCTTGAACAGCGCGATCGAGACTTAGTATTAACGCGCTTCGCAAACAAAAGCGCCTCACTATTAGTGGCCACAGATGTGGCTTCGCGAGGCTTGGATATAGACGCGGTTGATATGGTCGTCAATTATCAGATAGCCCGTGAGTCAGAAGTGCATGTGCACCGTGTTGGTCGCACAGGGCGTGCGGGCAGCGCCGGCAAGGCGTTCACTTTGTATACTGATGCCGATGCCTTTAAATTAAAAACGTTGGGCGAGCAAATTGGCTTACATATTCAGAACGAACCATTGCCGGCTAAAACGGTATTAAATAAAACCGTGCCAAGACCCACGATGATTACTCTGCAGATCAATGGTGGTAAAAAACACAAGATACGCCCTGGGGATATTTTGGGAGCCTTAACCGGCGAGGCACAATTGCAGGCGAGTGATGTAGGAAAAATTAAGATAACGCCCATGAGTTCCTACGTCGCTGTTAAGCGCGGCGTAATCAAACAGGCATTAACAAAGCTGCAGAGCGGAAAAATCAAGGGTCGGTCTTTTAAAGTCCGTTCTTTATAGAACGACCCTTTTAGTGTCTACAGTCGGTATTTGATTTAACGCTGCTAGCAAATACTCTACTAGTACGTATTTAACGACTTATCTTTCCAGAACTTAGTGCCTTTTACGGTTGCCTGCAAAGCTAAACCTGACTGAGTAAGTTGGTAGATTGATACGTTGCGAATTGATGTTTCGCCACCAACAGCGCCACCTTTGTCAGTAGATTTGGCTGCCGCATCGGCTTGCGCTCCCGCAGTCCATCCATTATTGACAAACTGATCTAGCGCTTCTTTATCGTGAAATACCATCACAATTCTAAAATCTTTAACACCGGCACCGAGCCCAACCCCAACTTCGCCCATTTTCATATAGGTGTCAGTGGCAAAACGATTGTCTTTGACAACCCCGAAACCACCGCCAAAGCTGGCTAATATTAAGCTGATGTTTAGGTTGCTAAATACCGCATAACCCTCAGCAGTGGCAATTTGCTGTCTAACATCGGGCTTTTCTTGATACAGCTCTGTCAATACTTTGTTGCGCATTTCATCAATAGCGGCGCGTTTTTCAGCGGCGGTTGACCCCTTAGTGGTAGCACAACCGGTAGTTAAAATAGATAAGGTAAGTACGAATATCAGAGGTAAATTTTTCATATATTTGGCTATCAAAAAGGTTGGACGACAAATTAACGGGTAATTTCTTTGTGAGCTTAATTGTAACGCAAGACCCAAGGTCATGGTTGACCAATATAATAGCGCAGGATGCCCGACAATTCGATTAATGATTTACAATTCAATAGATACAAACTTCTGCGCTTTTATTTGAGCGGGTCTATCATCATTGCATTGGTTTCGAGTAGAATATCGCCAGCCAAACTAATAGGCTAAAAACTTATAGAATCAGAACTAACTTCTCTAACTTATTTCCTTTCTACAGTGACTGGCAAACTCTTTATTATTTCAGCACCATCAGGTGCTGGAAAAACCAGCTTAACCCGCGCGCTGGCGGCCAATAACGACGACGTTATTATGTCTGTCTCGCACACGACTCGGCAACGTCGAGCGGATGAAGTGCACGGCCAGGACTACTTTTATACTGATCAGCCCGAGTTTTTGAAAATGGTCGATGAAGGTATATTTTTGGAATACGCGCAAGTTTATGGCAACTACTACGGAACCTCTAAACTAGCGGTGCAAAATTTTTTGACCAAAGGCTTAAATGTACTGTTAGATATTGACTGGCAGGGCGCGCGTAATGTGCGTTCGGCCATACCAGAAGCGATCAGTATTTCTATATTGCCGCCGTCAATAAAAGAGTTAGAAAGGCGCTTACGATCGCGTGGTAGTGATTCTGAAGATGTCATTTCGAACCGGATGCGCCAAGCAGTGGATGAAATGAAGCATTGCAGCGAATCGGACTTTGTTATTGTGAACGATAATTTTAATGATGCTTTAGATGATTTATCGCTGATACTGGTGGGCCAAAGTGATAGACTACGCCCCCTTACGGTGGATATTGACCAATTGTTGAGCTCTGAGCTTGGATGATGTAAGTTTGAAATTAAGATTATTTAGCCTTAATAATGCGCTAAGTGTTTGATCTAAAATGTTAATATTGTAATTATCCGTTATAGAAAAGTTATAAAGAATTACCAAATAAACCGATTTTATAGAATTTAGGAGTTAATCATGGCCCGAGTTACGGTTGAAGATTGCTTAACCAATGTAGATAACCGCTTCCAACTAGTGTTGGTTGCGACTAAGCGTGCGCGTCAAATTTCTTTGGGAGCGACCCCGTATGTCGACGAAGAGAAAGATAAACCAACAGTTATCGCACTTCGCGAAATAGCAGAAGGCTTAGTAACCCGCGATATTCTTGACGAAGTGATCGAAGAAGAAATTCTCGAGTTTGTAGAGGAAGAAGCCGCTGAAACTGACGAGTTAGATGCTCTAACAGCGGCATTGCAAGCTGAACTTGCCAGCGCAGAAAGCGCGGAAGAAGCCGCGCCAGCGCCAGAAGCGGATTCTGCAGCCGAGTAATAGCTCGGCAATTAATTTATCGACCGTTAATATGAGTCTTGCAGTCAGCGAGTCTCAGGTCAGTTACAAAAGGCGCAAATTTGCGAGAGTGAAGCAGCGTGAGTGACGCGTCTGGTGTAACTCGACGGTTTTTTTCGCCGTCTCCTGAAAAAGCCATACGAGCTGTGTGTAAAACACGGCTGGCTAAATATCTGAGTCAGGAAGCGATAGACGATGTCTATCAAGCCTTTTTGTTTGCTGAGAAAGCCCATCGCGGCCAATCTCGTCGTACTGGCGAAAGCTACATTCATCATCCTATTCAAGTAGCCGACACCTTGGGTGAGCTTAAAATGGACTCGCGTACCATCATGGCTGCTTTAATGCATGATGTACTTGAGGATACCGAGGCCACCAAAGATGATATTGAGAGTCAATTTGGTACCGACGTTGCCTTGCTAGTCGATGGCGTTACAAAAATCGGCAAAATCAAATTTGATTCCCAAGAGCACGCCGAAGCCGAGAATTTTCGCAAAATGCTGTTAGCCATGTCCAAAGACGTGCGCGTTATGATTATTAAGCTGGCCGACCGCCTGCATAATATGCGCACCTTGGACATTATGCGACCAAAAAAACAAAAGCGTATTTCCAACCAAACTCTAGAGATTTACGCGCCCATTGCGCAAAGATTGGGGCTCTACGATTGGGCTGGCGAGTTGCAAGATCTGTGTTTTAGCTATCTGTACCCAAAACGCCATTCTGCCCTAGGCAAAGCGATTAAACAGCGCGAAGGTAATCGTAAATTGATTATCGATAAGCTTAAAAAGTCATTGGACAAAACACTAAGTGATTCGCCTATAAAAGACTATGAAGTAGTCGGTCGGCGTAAATCGGTTTACAGCATTTATCGTAAGATGGTCAGTAAGCGCCGATCGTTTAATGAGTTGTTTGATATTTATGGCTTTCGAATTATCGTCGACACCGTGGATGAATGTTATCGAGCACTAGGCATTATTCACAATACCTATAAACCCATCCCGACTAAGTTTATTGACTATATCGCAATTCCAAAAGCAAACGGTTACCAATCTTTACACACCGTTGTATTTGGCCCCTTGGGTGATAATATCGAGGTGCAAATTCGCACTAAAGAAATGGACCAAATTGCGGAAGCAGGGGTTGCGGCGCATTGGATATATAAGACCGAGGGCTTAGAGGTCGAAGGTAATAACCAGTTAGCTCGGCAATGGTTGTTAGATTTGCTTGATCCTGATCATCAGACAGGTAACCCTGGTGAATTTTTAGAACACCTCAAGTCCGATTTGTTCCCCGATAAAGTTTATGTATTTACACCTACCGGCGATATCAAAAAGATGCCTCGAGGTGCTACCGCACTGGATTTTGCGTATGCCGTACACACTGACGTAGGCAACCATTGCACCGGTGCGCGCATTAACCGAGTGATGGCTTCGCTGCCCACCGTATTGCATAATGGCGACACGGTAGAAATTACCACCTCAAAAAATAGCTGGCCCAATGCCGTATGGTTAAATTACGCGGTCACCGCCAAGGCGCGCACTCGCATTCTTAATTTCCTTAAGCAGCAAACTCAAGAAGAGGCACTTAAGTTGGGTAAGCGCCTATTGGCTGGTGCGACTAAACAGCGCTTGTTTGGACGCCGTAAAATATCTAAGACGGTACAAGATGCATTACTCAGCCAGCTTGAGTTGGAGAGCTGGTCGGATTTACTCATTGATGTTGGCTTAGGTCGGCGGCCACCGGATTTGGTCGCAAGGCAGATCGCTATTCTTAACAACGATACCGAGGGCGACCAGGTTTTTACTTCTCAACCTCTGGTTATTAGAGGGTCGGAGGGAATGTTGATTACTTATTCTCGCTGTTGTGGTCCTATTCCTGGTGATGCAATTCTTGGCACATTTACGGCTGGTCATGGTTTGGCCGTGCATACAACTGATTGCCCGAATATTGCAGAATTGCGCAAGCAGCCTGATAAGTTTTTGATGGTGGATTGGGACGAGGAGCTCGATCAGACCTTTATGGCGAAATTACAGGTCAGCTTGGTTAATGAACCCGGTGCCTTTGCTGAGGTCGCTAGAGTCATTGCTGAAAATGGTACTAATATTAATCATGTCGACACTCACACAGGCGCGGATGAGTTTGTTAAGGTAGATTTTTTGATAGACGTAAAAGACCGAGTTCATCTAGCCAAAGTGATCAAGTCTATTTATCGACTGACACGCGTAGAAAAAGTCATTCGCCAAAAAGGTTAGAGCCATCCGCCAAAGGGGTTAATGAGCCATCAAAAAACAGCATCCTGAGCGACTTGTTTTGTGCAATACCTAGTGCGACAATTTGCCGATGAAAAAAATCATACAAACCGAAAACGCGCCGCAAGCGATTGGTGCTTATTCACAAGCAGTAATGGTCGACAACATGGTTTATGTTTCAGGGCAAATTCCATTGCATCCGCAAACCATGGAGGTGGTCGAAGGCGGCTTTTCTGAACAAGCAGAGCAAGTTTTTTTAAACTTAAAAGCCGTTGCTGAAGCGGCAGGGTGTTCCTTGGCTGATGCGGTTAAGCTCACGGTTTACCTAAGCAATCTCGATGATTTCGCCGAGCTCAATCAAATTATGTCACGCCATGTGTCTGAACCGTTTCCTGCTCGCGCTGCAGTGCAGGTTGCTGCGCTTCCTAAAGGCGTAAGTGTCGAGATCGATGCTATTTTGTGCGTGAGTTAAACTTTAAAATTTGTTTTATTGTTAACGCAAATGGACTTTGCGCATGACTATTAAATTTGACGGTTCGCTCACTCAATTAGCCGGTGTTGGCCCGCAGCTAGCCAGCAAACTGCAACGTGTTCATGTGAATAGCGTGCAGGATGTATTGTTTCATCTACCCATTCGCTATGAAGACCGCACTTCGGTCACTGAGCTAGGCGCGCTAATACCTAGCCTATCGACCGTAGTCATTGGGCAAATTGATCTTGCTCAAGTAGTATTCGGTCGCCGCCGCAGTTTGGTAGTTCGCATTAGTGATGGAACGGGTAATTTAACCATACGCTTATTTTATTTTAATCGTTCCCAAGAAAAAGCATTTAAAAAGGGGTTGTGGGTGCGCTGTTTTGGTGAGGCGCGCCGCGGGCTTAAAGGCCTCGAAATGATCCACCCTGAATATCGAGTCAGCGCGCAAGAGCCGAAAGGTGGTTTAGACAAAACTTTAACGCCGGTATATCCGACCACTGAAGGCGTTAGTCAAAACTTGTGGCGCAAGATTACCGATCAAGTTCTTAAAGAAGCCCTGCCACAGGTCAGAGAATTAGTTGATTTGGAGTGCCTGCCCGAAGAGCAACGCGATGCTTATCAGGCTGCCAGTTTGCAACAAGCTTTACAAGAATTACACAGACCAGTGGCGGGGGTTGATTTAACTGTCATGCAAGAAGCCAACAGTGCGGCTCATCAACGTTTGATTATTGAAGAGCTGCTTGCACATCACTTTAGTTTGCGTAAATCACGCGCGTTGCGAGAACATGAGCAAGCACCCTTACTTAATTTCAATGTTGATTTGCATCAACGCTTTGTATCGTCACTTGGTTTTACATTGACCGACGCTCAGCAACGGGTGTGCGCTGAAGTATCCGCCGACTTAGCCAAACAATCTCCAACCATGCGCTTAATTCAAGGCGATGTGGGTTCTGGCAAAACAGTGGTAGCCGCCGCCGCTATGTTGCAAGCGGTTAGTGCCGGCGTACAAACTGTGTTAATGGCGCCTACCGAACTATTGGCCGAGCAGCATTTTAAAACTCTAGGGGATTGGTTTAATAAGCTCGGTATTGATGTTGGCTGGTTGGCTAGCAAAACGGCGGCTAAACAAAAGAACGCAACGCTTGCCAGTCTTGCTAGTGGAGATTTATTGGTAGCGGTAGGTACGCACGCGCTGATTCAAGATGCGGTGGAGTATAAGCAGCTCGGTTTGGTAGTTATCGATGAGCAACACCGTTTTGGTGTTGAGCAGCGACTTGCATTGCGTAGCAAAACTCCCGCCGATCAAGTGCCTCATCAATTGGTAATGACCGCGACCCCGATACCACGAACATTGGCTATGACATTCTATGCCGATTTAGACGTTTCCAGTATCGATGAGCTGCCACCGAATCGAAAGTTGGTAGAGACGGTTGTGATACCTGCGCAAAGTCGTCGAGACGAAGTTATACAACGCGTAAAAAATGCGTGCCAGCAAGGCCGACAAGTATATTGGGTATGTCCATTGATTGATGAATCTGAAGCTTTAGAAGCACAGGCCGCTACCGACACTGAGCTAGAGCTAAAAGAGCGTTTACAAGGGCTTCGCGTTGGGCTGGTACATGGGCGCATGAAGCCCAAAGACAAAGAAGCCGTCATGGCAGCATTTCGCGCGGCAGAAATTGATTTACTAGTAGCCACAACGGTAATAGAAGTGGGCGTGGATGTGCCTAATGCCAGTTTAATGATTATTGAAAATGCCGAACGTATGGGCTTGGCTCAATTACATCAATTACGCGGTCGAGTAGGACGAGGCAGCGAGCAATCTTTCTGTATTCTTTTGTATGAAACTCCGCTGAGTCAGCATGCCAAAATTCGTTTGCAAACTTTGCGTGAAACCAACGATGGTTTTGTTATTGCCGAAAAAGATCTAGAGATGAGAGGTGCGGGCGAGTTGTTAGGTACTCGACAAACTGGCAGCATAAGCTTTAAAGTAGCAGATCTTATTCGTGACCAACATTTACTACCGATTATTGATGGTTGTGCGACTAAGCTGGCGAACAAAACTCCGGAGCACATCGAGCCATTGATTGAACGTTGGATCGGCAGTAAAGAAAATTATGCCAATGCCTAATTTTTGTTTCTCTAAGTATTGTAGCTTTAAGTTTTGCGTCATTAAGTTTTGCGTCTTTGAATTTCGTGCCTGTGAATAGTACGGTCAATTAAGTTTCTCTCTCCCAATCTCGACTATGTTTAAAAACTTACCACATTATCTGGCACTAATGCGTTTGGAAAAACCGATAGGTTGGTTGTTATTGTTATGGCCTACCTTGTGGGCGCTATGGATAGCCAATGATGGACAACCGAGTGGGCTGTATATTTGGATATTTACGCTAGGCGTTATTGTAATGCGGTCGGCAGGTTGTGTGATTAACGACTATGCAGATCGAGATATTGATCATTTAGTTGATCGAACTAAACTCAGACCATTGGCGTCAGGTAAGCTTACATCGAAACAAGCCTTAGGCTTATTTGTAGTGCTGTGCTTATTTGCGCTTTGCTTACTTTTATTGTTGCCGGCTCGTGTATGGCCATGGTCGATTCCGGCGGTCATTATTACCATTGCCTATCCATTTATGAAACGCTTTATTCAAGCACCGCAGTTAGTCTTAGGTTTGGCGTTTTCGTTTGGTATCCCAATGGTGTATGTCGCTTGCGGGCAACCTTTTGATCATATTTTTTCATTGTTGTTCGTTGCTAATTTTTTATGGGTATTAATGTTTGACACTGTCTACGCAATGTCTGATCGAGAAGACGATTTAAAAATTGGAGTCAAATCTAGCGCTATTCTTTTTGGTCGCTTTGATAAATTGGTTTTGGCACTACTGCAAATATGTATTGTGGTGCTATGGAGCTTATTAATGCATTACTTAAATTTGTCGCCGGTATTTTTTATTAGTCTATTAATGGTTGTCGGTTTGTTTGTCTATCAACAATGGTTGATTCGAGACCGTGAACGCAATGCATGCTTTCAAGCCTTTATTAATAATGCTTGGGTGGGCGGTGTCATTTGGTTTGGATTATTGTCCGCATTGTAAATTCTTCGTTTATTGGCAGACGACTTCGATAGTTGTCGCTGCTCAAATCGTATAGGCGAGACTTAAAACCACTCAAAATACGCTGGATTTTCGCATAGGTGACGATATATTACTCATTGCGCTATACAATTGTTAAGCACATGAATAAATGCTTATTCCACGTTATGTTTGGCAATAAAATCAAAAAATAGTATCCTGAATGACACAAGTACTGATAATCAACAAAATAGGGCACCTACCATGCGTTCAATATTAGTCGTAAATCCTAAAGGCGGTTGCGGTAAGACCACAATTGCAACCAATCTTGCGACATACTATGCGGTATGGGATATCTCTACCGCGCTTGTTGATTTAGATCCTCAGCAATCCAGTATGGATTGGTTGAGGTATCGCCCTAAAGACGAAAACTCTATTCAAGGTTTTAATGGTTTAAAGGGCAAAATATTCCCCAATACTGATACACAAAGAGTGATTTACGATGCGCCAGCGCGAACCGACTCTGCCAAAGTCGCTCGATTAATTAAGCTGGTTGATGTGGTGATTATTCCGGTGCTACCCAGTGCAATCGATATGCGAGTTGCCGCTGGCTTTGTCGCCGACATCGTAACACGAGTGCGCGCTAACAACTCACATGCGATCATTGGTGTGGTGGCTAATCGAGCTCAAAAAAATTATCAGTCCTACAAAGTATTAATAAATTTTCTGAAAAAACTAGATGTACCTTTTGTAGGAGCCCTGCGTAATTCACAAAATTATATAAAAGCTGCTGATACCGGAGTAGGCATTTTTGAAATGTCAGTAGCAGATGCGAAAGTAGACATGGCTGAGTGGAAGCCTATTATTAACTGGTTAGAAGGAAAGCGCGTCTTAAAGTAAAGCGGTGAATGTTAGTCTTGTAAGTATTATTCCTTTTGCCTGTTTTGTCCTTTTATTTATTCTGCAGAGCTTACTGCCTCGTCGGCCTTTAAATAAAAGCGGCCATCGGCGAATTATTCATAACCTGTTTTTGTTCATTGTGAACAGCGTGCTGATGCGCTTTATTGTGCCCATAGGCTTAGTGGCGGTCGCCGCGCATACAAATCTAAATGAGTGGGGTTTGTTGGGTGCCTTAGGTGCTAGTCAACCCTTCGCCATTGCGT
Organism: uncultured Gammaproteobacteria bacterium; assembly: GCA_964531625.1. Classification (GTDB taxonomy): domain Bacteria; phylum Pseudomonadota; class Gammaproteobacteria; order Arenicellales; family Arenicellaceae; genus Arenicella. The sequence continues at coordinate 11,421 of CAZHEL010000034.1, read as the reverse complement.
TTTCGGTATTGCTTTGTGTTATTGCATTAGACTTCGCTATTTATTGGCAACATGTTGCTACCCATAAGTGGAATGTTTTGTGGCGCTTGCACAAAGTACATCATGCAGATCATGATATGGATGTGACAACCGCTATTCGTTTTCATCCCATTGAGCTAATCTTGTCACTGCTTTATAAATCAGTCGTGGTGGTATTATTAGGCGCACCTGTGTTGGCGGTCGTTATTTTTGAACTGCTGTTATTTGTGGGGCCCGCGTTTAACCATAGTAATTTAGCCTTACCTAGCTGGTTAGACGCTAAATTTAGATTATTTATCGCCACTCCTGATGTACACCGTGCCCATCATTCAACCAAAATAGGTGAGCAAAATACAAATTACGGTTTTTTCTTAATTTGGTGGGATAAGCTATTTGGCACGTATACTAAAGCCCCTGAGGAGGGCCATGTTGAAATGGCTATTGGTTTAAAAGACTCAAGCCAGCGGTATGAGAAAGTTGATGAAATGCTGTTAGCGCCATTTCGATAAACCATGTATTTGAATCTATTCTATGAAAGAGGTTTGTTATGTTGATATCACGTTTTTTTAGCCTTGTTATTGTCCTATTATTTATTTCGGCGTGTTCGACCAATCCAGTTACTGGTAAGAGAGAGTTTGCTCTATCTGAGTCTTGGGAGCTAAGTGCGGGCGCGCGGTATCATCAAGAAATTCTCAAGGAATATACCGTCTATGATGACCCCGCATTGCAGGCTTATATTAATGATATTGGCCAACGTCTAGCAAAAACCAGTCATCGCAGCGATTTGCCGTTTACTTTTACTCTGCTCGACAGTCCTCAAGTAAATGCGTTTGCCTTGCCTGGTGGTTATGTTTATATCACGCGCGGCATCATGGCTTATATGACTAAAGAAGCACATCTGGCGGGTGTAATCGGTCATGAGATCGGTCATGTTACGGGGCGACATGGCGCACAACGAGCCGCACAACAACAAATTGCTGGGGTAGGGGCTGCCGCTGCGACAATTCTAACTGGCAGCAATACAGTTGGTCAGGCATCTCAAGCTTTGGGTGGCGCTTTAATGAGCGGCTATGGTCGCTCGCAAGAGCTTGAATCAGATCGTCTTGGCGCCGAGTATATTGCTAAAAATAATTATCCTGTCGATGACATGATTGGCGTGATCGGTATTTTAAAGAACCAAGAATTGTTCGCTGCTGAACGCGCACGAGCCGAAGGTAAGGAGCCGCAGAGTTATCATGGTTTGTTTGCATCTCATCCAAAGAACGATACACGTTTACAGGAAGTGATTAAAGCCGCCGATAAATATCGTGATACTGGTCAACCGGTTCCCGATGATGGTGAGTTTTTGCGCTTAACCAATGGTATGGCTTATGGCGAAAGTGAAAGCCAAGGTATTGTTCGCGGTAACAAGTTTTATCACAAGGGTCTAAATTTATTTGTTGAGTTTCCACAAGGCTGGACCCTACAAAACGGCGCCAGCCAGTTCGCTGCAATTTCTCCTGACAGCAGCCAAGCGATTATTATGAGAATGGATCAGCTACAAGGAGAACCTTCTCAATACTTGAGCTCCAAATTTTCGGCGTTTCGAGATGGACAAAATTTATCCACCGCGGAGGATCGGGCATATGCGGGTGTAGCGACAATTAGCAGCAATAATCAACAACAAAACGTTCGCGTGAGTGCTGTAGGGCGAGGCAATCAGGCATTCGTATTTACTGGCCTTGGTAAGAACTCATTACCCAATCAAACTTTCTTTGATGTCACTAAAAGTGTGCGCCGCTTAAAAGGCAATGAAACTGAACTAGCGACCGGACGTTCCATTAAAGTGATTAGGGCCAAACGCGGCGATACGATTGCCAGTCTTGCCAAGCAATCTAATTTAGACAAATACGCCGAAGCACAAATCAGATTGATCAATGATTTATATCCTGATCGTGAACCCACAGTGGGTCAGATGATTAAAATCATTAAATAGTAATTTATTGCACCTCACTGGTGCGGGCTTTCAATTGGTTCCATGCTGAGGTGATCTTAAAAATTTGATCGAGACCATCAGTGAGTGCTGCTGGCCCAGGTTGCAAGATATAAGCTGATTTAATCTCGTACACTTGCTTATCGACCACAGCATTCACATCGGCCCAGCCATCTCGGTCAGCCACTTTGTTAGGGTGAAATTTTTTGCCGCACCATGAGCCAATAATAATGTCGGGGTTCTTCTTTGCGACTTCTAGCGGATCCGCGATGATTCGATCTTTACCGCCTTGGTGTTTGGCATTTTCTGCGTAGCAGTCTATGCCACCGGCAATTTCGATGAGCTCGCTTACCCAGCCGATACCACTGATAATTGGATCCCACCATTCTTCAAAATAGACCGTTGGTTTAAGCCGCCATTTAGAGGTAGTCGTTCGCATTTCTTGTATCTTCGCTTCATAAGATGCGACCAGTGCATCGGCTTTGTCTGCTGCATCAACTAGTCTGCCGAGTGTTCTAATTGTTCTAAGGATTCCATCAACCGTTCTATGATTAAAAACATAGACTTCAATTCCATGCTTTATCAACTCGGCGGCAATGTCGGCTTGCAAGTCCGAAAAGCCTAATACAAGATCGGGCTTTAACTCTAAGATTTTAGGTATCTTTGCGCTGGTGAAAGCAGACACCTTGGGTTTCTCTTTTCTAGCCTCTGGTGGCCGAACGGTAAAGCCAGAGATGCCAACAATGCGATCTTGCTCGCCAAGCAAGTACAAAGTCTCAACCGTTTCTTCGGTCATGCAGATAATTCGTTGTGGCCAGTTTTTATTGCTTGTCATTGGTTTGTAAGAAAATAGAGAACAGGAGTTGTGTCGTTTGCATTGATTGATATATGTGTATCAATTTGCCATTGATTGTTTAGTGATTGAAGCCAAGTTTTTATTGCTGCGGTTTCCTCATGTCCGTTGGGATGCCCTGGGTAGCACAGTAGCGACATAATACCCTTATCTGCGATTAAAGTGCTGGCTGCGTTCAAGGCTTTAAGACTATTGGTTTTTGATGTGGTGATCGTTTTGTCAGCAGTGGGTAAGTAACCAAAATTAAAAATAAAACAGTCTACTGGTTTTTTTATATTAGCTGTTAAATGTTGATGACCTTGATTAACTAAGCTCACGTTGTGCAAGCCTACTGTCTCAATGCGTAACTTAGTTGCCGCGATGGCTTGTTCTTGAATATCAAAGCCAATGACTTGTTGGTAGCCCAATTTGGCTAAAAACTCAGTGTCATGGCCATTGCCGCAGGTGGCATCTACCGCCAAATTTTTTTGATATTGATTAGCGTGATTACTAATCAATGTATGTGCCAATTGCGTTAGAGACATTCGCTTAATTCATTTGCCAGCGTACTGTTAGTTAGAAGATGATCAGTGAGTAGCTTTGCATAATAAGGAATGAGTAAACAGCCTTTACTTCCAAAGCCATTAAAACACAGTGCATGTGGTGTTTGTTTTAAGGAGCCGATAAAAGGTTTGCGATACTTAGTGGTGGGTCGAATACCAACTTCGTGATTAACCGCTTTGCCTGTCAGCTTAGTTGTCTCCTTTAGGCTATTTAATAATTGTTCTTTTACCGCAGTCGACGGCTCTAAGCTGGTGTCGTTCCATGCATAGTTTGAACCCAGTTTATGGTTTTCATCAGTTGCGTTTGGCAACAACCAATTGCCCCAATTTAGTAGTTCGCTCGCTTGTGTATGACTTGAGGTATCATCGGTTTGAATTGTTAAGATCTCGCCTTTAGATAGCTTGAATGGTAGCTGTTGCAACCAAGGGTTGTTAATTGCTTGATAGCCTTCGCAAAAAATAACCTTATATGCATTGTGTGACTCATAGACGACCCCTGTTTCGCGAAACTCAAACTTAGCGTAATCAACTTTTTTACACTCGTAGTACTTTTGTTCTAACAGCCATTGTTTGCTGGCTCGTAGTAGCGCCGATACATCAACTGCGGCAGTTTTCGCTATCCGAATTGCACCAAAAGAAGCATCTGGAAAATACTTATTATGTTCTAGCTCACTGATTAGACCTTTATACTCATCGTCGTTGCGTCGTTTATTTAGGTAGTCTAGCTGCCCTTGGTTTTTAATTAACCGCAGTTGTTGCACGGGTCGCCAAATTTCAATGTTTAATAATTGCTCAAGACTCTTATAATATTCTTGTGCCGCTGGGTAAAACTCAGCGAAGCCTTCCGTAATATTTAAGCGATGGCCAGTCACCGGATTTATAATGCCGGCAGCGACCATGGATGAGCTTGCTTTATGATTGTTATCCAACACCATAACTGACTTTCCAGCGCTAATTAGATGTAGCGCGAGTATGCTACCAGCCAAGCCTTGGCCGATAATTAGATAGTCGTGGGTGAGTGTGCACATAGAATGGAAGAATTTTTTGAATGGCTTAAACCGCAATGCAAAACTAGGTTGTGATAGTCTATCATCTTCAAATTATAATAAGTTTGTCTATCGTCTAAATACGAGCCTTTCGATGTCCAATAGCTTAATCAAAGAACGGCGTTTTCTGCCGTATTTTTGTACCCAATTTCTAGGTGCGTTTAACGATAATATCTATCGTAATGCTTTCGCCATTTTAGTGACTTATGTCCTCGTCGTTAAACACCAAGGGCTGATGCTGAATTTTGCTCTAATTGCATTTATCCTGCCGTTCTTTTTATTTGGAGCTATCGCTGGCCAATTTGCTGACAAATACGATAAAGCATGGCTGATTCGCCGAATAAAAATTGCCGAAATCCTAATTATGTTGACCGGCTGCTTGGCCTTGTATTTTCAGTCGGTGCCGATGATGTTAGGGATACTCTTTGCACTGGGTGCGCAATCGGCTTTTTTTGGCCCAATTAAATACAGTATATTGCCCCAACATTTGCGCGAAGATGAAATTCTGCGAGGCAATGCGTATGTAGAAGCAGGGACTTTTATTGCAATTTTGTTGGGCACGATCGTGGGCGGTTATTTCGCGCGTCATTTGTCTTATCAGTTCATACTAATGAGCTGTTTGGTCGGGTTCGCGGTTCTGGGTTGGTGGGTCAGTCGATCCATCCCTTCGGCGCCTGCAGCAGCGCCAGATTTGAAACTGTCGTTCAATATTTGGAGCAGTACCGTTGGCATTGTTAGAATGGTGCGAGCCAATCCTCCCGTGTTCTTAGCTATTATCGGTATCTCTTGGTTCTGGTTTATTAGCTCCATCATACTGACTCAGTTCCCAGCGTTTGCAGAAGGTGTATTGCGCGGTGACGCGACGGTGGCTGTCTCTCTGCTAGCTACCTTTTCTATCGGCATTGGTATTGGTTCTTGGTTTTGTTCGGTGGTGTCTGGTGATAGAGTGGAGTTAGGTGTGCTTCCATTTGGCGCCTTGGGCATTAGTTATTTTACTTGGCAGTTAGGTCTTAGTCAGCTGCCACCAGTAGAAGAGCTGCGCACTATTGCTGAGATGTTACAGGTGCCAGGTATTGGCTGGGTTGTTTTTAATATGGTGATGCTGGCGTTCTCCTCAGGCTTATTCATTGTGCCTTTGTATACCTTTATGCAAGTAGAAAGTAATCCAGAAGAATGTTCTAGAACTATTGCGGTCAATAATATTATTAACTCAGCATTTATGGTCGTGGCAGGTATTTCTGCGGCTGTAATGTTGCAATTTGGTTTGTCCGTATTGGATATTTTTGTGGTAACCGCAGTGGCCAATTTGATTGCGGCTTTTTATATAATTTATTTACTACCAAATTACTTTTTACGTTTGATAAGTTGGATATTAGTACACAGTGTTTACCGTATCAAAAAGAACAATGTTGATCGTATTCCGGCGACTGGGCCCGCTTTAATAGTGGCTAACCATGCGGGTTTTGTTGACCCTGCTATTTTGCTACCAGTGATACCGCGACCAGCACGTTTTGTGATGTTTGGCGATTTTTATAATGTGCCGATTGCGAAATCGGTATTTAAAGCGTTAAAAACGATTCCTATTATGCCGCGCCGACTAGACCCAGAACTATTTGAACAGGCATTTGACCAGATTGCGGCAGAGCTTGAAGCTGGTAAATTAGTGGTGGTCTTTCCTGAGGGTGGCATTACTGAGGACAGTAAGGTACGCAAATTTCAGCCCGGCATTGAACAAATAATCAAGCGTACGCCCGTGCCAGTCGTTCCTATAGGTATGCACGGTGTTTGGGGAACATGGAGTTCACGCCATAAGGGCAGAGCTTTTAGCAGCTTTCCTACTGCTTTTATGAAACGGATTACAGTTTCCTGCGGCGAACCGGTGTCGCCTCAAGACATGAATCGAATTATGCTTCGCGATAAAGTTTTGGCACTGATTGAAGAAGCTGAACAGGGTGAAGAGACTAGCGACGCAGATGAGTAAAGCGAAAATAAGATGCAGTTGGTGTGAGTCCAGTCAGCTGTATCGAGACTACCATGACCAAGAATGGGGTAGACCTGAATACGACAATAGAACCTTGTTTGAAATGCTCAATCTTGAAGGTGCGCAGGCAGGTTTGAGTTGGATCACCGTACTCAACAAGCGTGAGCACTATCGTAAAGTGTTTGACGGTTTTGATCCAAAAAAAATAGCCATCTACGATCAGGCCAAACGAGAAAAACTATTGCAAGACTCTGGCATTATCCGTAACAAATTAAAGGTCAATGCGTTTATAGTTAATGCGCAACTGTATTTGCAACATCAAGAACGTTCTAAAGAGAGTGGCGAGCCAGATTTTTCTGAATATCTTTGGTCTTTTGTCGGCGGCAGTCCAATTGTCAACAAGCCCAAGTCAATGGCTGACGTGCCGGCAAATACTCCAGAATCCGATGCCATGAGCAAAGCCTTAAAAAAGCAAGGTTATAAATTTGTCGGCAGCACCATTTGTTATGCTTTTATGCAAGCTGCGGGCATGGTCAACGACCACATGACAGACTGTTTTCGATTTGCCAAGTAGATCCGAATGACTGAATATAAACGCGCCGTAGTAATGGTGATATTCGCCGGCATCTTCCTTAGCTCGCTGGGTTTGGGTACGCGTTTAATGGACTCGGCTAGCGGCTTACACATAGTGCTTTACCGTTCGGTTAGTTTGGCGGTAGTAGTGACTGTTTGGATGCTGTATAAAACCAAAATTGGGTTTGTCGAAGAGTTTAAACAAGCCGGTCGAATCGGTCTCGTGTCGGCTATGTGTTTTTCTGGAGCCTCTATTTTTCTAGTCCTAGCGGTGGTAACCACTACTGTTGCAAACGCAATGTTCATTATTTCTCTAGCCCCGTTGGTCGGGGGTGTTTTGGCTTGGTTGATTCTTAAAGAGCGAGTTCAAAAAACTACTTGGATCGCCTTTGCTATCGCATTAGTAGGTGTTTTGGTCATTATAGATGGAGCTATTTCAACCGCCGGTGCTTTGGGAATTACTTACGCATTTTTAGCGGTGTTTTTTTATGGCTCATTTTCGGTAGCGCTGCGATGGGGTAAGGATCAAGATATGTTACCCGCGGTTTGCTTATCTTCTTATTTTCTGATTATTGGTTTGAGCTTTGCTTTAGATGATTTGTGGGTTTCGCAAAAAGACTTAATCATTTGTTTGTTGTTGGGTGTGTTTCAGCTAGCTTGTGGGATTTTACTGCTGATTCAAGGCTCGAAACATGTACCGGCCGCGCAACTCATGGTGCTAGCGATGTTGGAAGTGGTATTAAATCCAATTTGGGTTTGGCTAGGCGTTGGCGAAGTGCCTTCTTATACGACCCTAATTGGCGGTGCGATTATTTTTATAGGGGTGTGTTTTGATGCGCTTAATTCGAGGCAGATAAGGGTCGATTAGCGCATCAATGATGCTTGGCTGAGGGCTCTTTATGGCATCAATGATGCTTGGCTGAAGGCTCTTCTACGGCGGCTTTGAGTATGGCGGTA
>CAZHEL010000034.1:0-3379 GCA_964531625.1 uncultured Gammaproteobacteria bacterium | reverse complement strand
GCATCAATGATGCTTGGCTGAAGGCTCTTCTACGGCGGCTTTGAGTATGGCGGTAAAGGCTATTATGCGATTGCTGAGTGTGTCGGTCTCTATCAGGATTTGCTTATCTTGCGCGGCAATAGGCAGTCCACTAAATAGACTGTTTACCAAATCTTCAGCTTTAACTTCGTCCAGTTGATCCCAATCTATGTCGAGTTTATTTTGCTCGAGATACGTTCGTAACACGCCTTTAAATGATAATAGCGCCTCATCATTAGGTTCCTTCGGCGCGCTAAAATCATCAGCATATTTTGACCAATCAGCTTGAATCAAACGATAGCCCCGTGTGGTTGCTAGTTCATCTTGAATTGAAAAACGACATAGCCCCATCAACATGATCTGTATGCGACCGTCGTTGGTTTCTTCATAGCGAATCACTCGTCCAGCACAGCCAATATCATACAGATTCGGTTCATCACCATCGTCACGTGGCTGGATCATGCCAATTAATTGGTCCTTGCGCATGGCGTCTTGCACCATGTTTAAATAACGTGGTTCGAATATATTTAGAGGCAGAAACCCACCTGGCAAGAACACCGCGTTTCTTAAAGGAAAGATAGGCAGAGTACTAGGCAGTTGATCAAAAGTTTGCGCAAATGTGTTGGTTTTATTCATCTAAATCGCAGTGCTGATTGTGGATATCATATTGAAAAAAGGTAGAGAGATAAAAGTACTTAATTCCCTTTTATTCTAACTCTAGCTTGGTGCTAGTGGTCATTTTTTATGCTTTTTTAATTATTAGAATTAATTGAGACCGATTGTTTGTTATGATGGCTCGCGAATTTTTGTAATCGCCTGCCCACGAGCTGAGACTCCCTAATGTTATGAATAATCGATTTTTACGTTTACTTGAAGAAAAATCAGTTTTATTAATCGACGGAGCAACAGGCACCAATCTGTTTGCCTTAGGCCTGCAATCAGGTGACTCGCCAGAGTTTTGGAATGTAGATTATCCTGATCGAGTGGCCAAGCACTATCGTAGCTTTATTGATGCGGGTTCTGACATCGTTCTGACCAACACGTTTGGTGGCACGAGTTATCGATTAAAGCTGCACGATGGACAAGATCGAGTGCATGAGTTTAATCGCGCTGCTGCTGAAATTCTTGCCCAGCAAATTGAAGACAGCGGTCGTGATGTGGTTGTGGCTGGATCTATGGGGCCGACTGGAGAAATACTCGAACCAGCGGGTGATGTCAGCATAGAACAGGCCGCTGCGGCATTTGCGGAACAAGCCAATGCCCTTAAAGATGGTGGTGCAGACATGCTTTGGATAGAGACTCTATCGTCAATAGAAGAATGTCAGGCGGCTGTATTAGGCGCTAGTGAGACAGGCCTGCCTATAATAGTAACCATGAGCATTGATACTAACGGTCGCACTATGATGGGTGTTACGCCTGCTGATATGGTGGCTATGCAGTCTGATTTAGCGGCGCCTCTGAGTGCCTATGGAACCAATTGTGGTTTGGGCGCGGCTGAGGTGATCGCGGCAATTATTAATATGAAGTCGGCCAGTGAAAAAGCCGGGCGAGAAGATATATTAATTGCTAAAGGCAACTGTGGTATTCCCGAATGGCACGGTGGCGAGATCTGTTATAGCGGCACGCCCGAGTTAATGGCGACCTATGCTGGCATGGCAATTGATGCCGGTGCGCGTATTGTTGGCGGATGTTGCGGCACGACACCAGAGCACGTCGCCTCTATGCGACATGCTATTGATAATCATACTAAAGGTGACTCACCCAGTTTGGATTATATTGAAACCAATTTGGGTGAAGTATCCGCTGGTGCCAAAGCGCAACTCAGTGGAGATATGAGTGTGGAAGGTGGCTCGGTTAGTGGTGGAACGCGTGCCAATGCGCGTCGTCGCCGTCGTGAATCAAGCTAAGCCTTGTTAGATAAACTGTATCTTGTAACTACTTACAGTTACTTAATTCTGCTGTTCTTTTTCAGTTGTTGTAGGGTCGCCTTGCTCAGTCGTCATATTGACTTCAAGTAATTTTTTATTGCCATCCACGTCATTGTTTTTGTCGAGTAGATTTTTAAGCTGGAACTTTGAAATCAAGATCCCATAAATAGACGCTATATAGTTTTTTTCACGCAGCATCTCAAATTGCTTTGTGTCGAGATCGTTTAGTGCTTTTTCGTCGATGGTATACAAGCCAGTAAGGTTGCGAGCTTGTTCATTTTCATACTTTAGTTGAATGTTGGCGGGCACAATTAAGGACAATTCATTAAGTGTTTTGGCGAACTCTATGGAATGCATTTCGTTTTGTCCACTCGCTTCTAATATTTTAATAACGCGACTCAAGTAAATGCTTGCTTTGCCGTCTGATTCAAATAGTGGCGTGCCTTCGTTTTCTGAAAAAGCAGAACCTTGCTCTTCGATGCCTACCGTGAAACCGCCTTTTTGACCTGCTATTGGCATAACAAATAAAGGGTAGGTGATTAGGGCATTGGGTTGATAAGTGCTTAGCCATTTATCGCCTTTAACAAATAAATTTTTACCAGTTTCATAGCTCATGATGGCTGATAGCGACCAACGGTCTGTATCGGGGACAGGCATCAAAAACACCGGGAAGTTAGTGGCGGCAATGCAGGCTTCCTGCAGTTGAATATTGATAATGTGCTGATCCTTAATCGCTTCCAGCGTTGCGCCTTCACGTACTTTTAAATTTTTATGGGTTTCGTTGCTGAGTTCTACAATATTTTTCATTAGGGTTTATTGGGTGTATGGTCTGATATTGAATTTTACAAGTACTTGAACGGTTTAAGGTGCTGGGTTTAGGGCAATATGCGCCCTATAATACGGTAAGTTCTAGATTTAAGTTAGTTATATGGCAGCTTCCGTAAAATTATTATTAGACCAGCTCGACACTAAGCTTAGCAGCATTGAGTTTGCTGAGATTATTGCCTTCATCGATACTCATTACGAATTTAAAGAAACCGCGTTTGCGAATGGCGGTGTTGTTAATAAGGCGGGCGAAAATTCTGGTTCATGCAAGGTGTTTAGTTTTGCTTTGCTGCATAATTTAACTGAAACCCAAACATTGGGTTTGTTCGCTGAACATTACCGCGATGCGGTAGCACTTAATCCAGATGGTGATGACCATCAAAATATTCGACAATTTATACGTACTGGTTTTGCTGGTTTAACGTTTTCAGATACGCCGCTTAAGCCGCTGTCTTAGTATGCTGTCACAGTCTTCAATTCAGATAAGCACTGCCGGGCGCAGTTTGGTAGAAATTACCGATAAAGTAAATGCTGCTATTGGCGAGTCAAAGGCTGATAGTGGTTTGGCGCATGTGTTTCTGCAACATACTAGCGCCTCATTGATATTA
>CAZHEL010000033.1:14125-25858 GCA_964531625.1 uncultured Gammaproteobacteria bacterium | reverse complement strand
GCTCTGCTGCGGGTGCGTTCTGCGCTGCTGCGGGATGGACCATCATCGACAGAGCGAGTGCGCCCGCGAGTTTCAAGAAGGTTGAGTGCGCCATAGGGTCTCCTATTTTTGGCTGTGTGTGGCGAATTGGGATAACACAGAAAATTGCAGTCTTGTAGTTCTCACATGCTAACCTACCATTGGGATGATGCTTAGGCAAGGAAACCATGGGGTCATGAGGAAATCATGGGGTCACACAAGGAAATCATGGGGTCAGGTCTTTTATTTATGATTTGTAAGGAATTACAATCCTTATATGGCAAGACCACTCAGACTTGAATTTGCAGGCGCGTTGTATCATGTCGCCTCACGCGGTGACCGGCGTGAGGACATCTATGATTCAGATGTTGATTGTGAGTTATACCTTTCGATTCTTGGTGATGTCTGTGAAAGATTTAACTGGGAGTGCCATGCCTATTGTTTGATGTCGAATCATTATCAAAAGGGCGAGTTGTTTACCGAGTTAAGAAATCAAAATTTGGAAATGAATAGCAACCGCATAACAAGCACACGCAGATGGACGGCCTGCTGCGCAGCCCGCCACTGATGCGAAGCGTTAGCACACTCAGGAAATCAAGAAATGCCTGATCACAAAGTTTTCTCTATGGCATTCTCAAAAATATATTCTCTCTATGTTCAAAAGGCTGAGAAGAAGAGCAGATCGGAAAAGGAAGTCATCCAAATCATTTGTTGGCTCACTGGTTATAATTCTGATGGCCTGTCTAATCAGGTAGCGGGTGAGAATGACTTAGCCATATTTTTTGCTGAGGCACCGGCAATTAACCCCAAGGCATCTCTTATCAAAGGGGTGGTGTGTGGGGTGCGTGTTGAAGAGATCGAGGACCCACTGATGCGCAAGGTTCGATACCTCGACAAATTGATTGATGAGCTTGCTAAGGGGAAAGCTATGGAAAAGATTTTGCGCTCATGAATTGGTCTCGGAGTCGTAATCAGGAGGTACTTTTAGGAGAGTTACAAGGTGATTTAACCGTGCGCACTATCAAGGTTTGTGTCGCGTGTCCAATTTATTGTTTGCTTAAGAATCAGTTAACTGAAAATCGCCGAGAAGCCGTTCCTGTATTGCCAACCATATCTTTGATTGAGATGAACAATAGATATTCTCCTGTTACCAGCGGCAGGTTTTTGGTTAGTACATGTTTAGCGTCAATATCATTTCCAACATTAATGGTAACTGGGATGCTCGCATTAACGATTAATTGCCGTACCTGTGCTAGGGCTTGTTCAAAATCAGTCGCATTTTCCAACTGTGAGAGCGCCGTCGTAACAGCGCCGTTCATAGCAACATAGCGAACGTCGAGCGAGCTATAATCAAGTCCTGACTTCGCGTCGTTAAACCCAGCTCTAAGAATTGAGTTGCCATTATTTCCTGCTGTTGGAGTGAAAATATTGACGATCGGTAACTGATAGTCATCGGTGTAGCCAAAACCATCGGTTTGAGGGAAGTCGATCGGGCTACCAAGGTCTACCCAGCGAGCAATGGTTCGCTTATCTTCATCACTCAAGCCAATGGCGGGGTGGTCATTAGGATAGTCAATATCATCATTTCGAGTTTGGTTGGTGCGGCCGTCTAAACGTTCTTCCCAAGCAACCCAAACCAATAGACTTTGACGCGCTTGTGGGGTTCGAATATATCGGCTTATCTGAGGTAAATTAAAATTACCGGTCTCTGATATTACCGACCAAGCATCTTGTCCACCTGAGCCATCTAATATCATTAACTCCGCGTTACCGCCGCTGGTGTGGCAAGATGCACACTTGGCTTCAAGGATTGGCTTGACGTCGCGATTAAATTCAACCCCATAACTATGTCCGGCCTTAAACTGAACACCGTCTTCATCTAACAGAGGTACTTGATTTAAGGTTAAGTCCCAAAGGTGTTCGGCCACTACTTGCGGCTGCTCATCTAAGCCTGAAATGCCACTGATCGGTCTTGAATTACCAGCCGCCGTGGTTGCGAAATCAAGTGTTTCAACGTCGGTGGAGTGTGCGTGACACCCTCCGCAATCAGTACGCTCCTCGCCTGATTTCACTGCTCGCCAGGTGAGCTCCGAAACTAAGGTCATTCCATTTTCGTCGATGGTTTGCAATAAAAAAGGAGTGTCTGATGGCACTTTAGCTCGCCAAGAGGTATCAGGGTCACCGAGCCTGTCGGTAATGACTGCGCCAGATTTTCTCACTGGAAATTCGCCGAGAATCTCCCAACGCTCACCATGTGCAGAACCATAGCGTGCAACGACGCGTTCGTTACGAATGTCTTGTAAATGTCGAGTGATAGACTCCCAGCGATCATTACCAGGGTCAAAACGAGAGATAATGCTGGTAAAAGGTTTGGGCGGTGTTGCAACAATTCGAACGCCATGGATATCTGCGTTGCTAAAAACACCAGCGTCAGCACCTTGTTTTAACCAATTGTCGTCCGCTAACTCGCGTGACGTGCTGGTCTGAAATGGATCAGGGTTTTGCTCATCCAGAGGCTCTCTATTGTACATCGACGATGTCCCTACCAGACCGGCGGCTTCACCTGCCGCTAAAAGAGTGCTATCTGGTTGCTGTTGGCGTAAATCTTTTAAAATTGCAGGATGGGCGACTCCGTAAATATCGTTATAACTTAATACTGGTCGCGGCCATATCTCGTTGAAGCCGTCGTCATCCTTAATCTTAATCAGCTGAGCATCTGGGTCTTGAATAAGATCTGACTGATTCGCAAACCGATTTGAGCTACCCGTGGCGTTTGTCATCAAATAAATACCAGAGCGCAGCCTTTCACATCGGTTAGGGCGCACTCCTTGAATGGCTCTGCAAGCAGCATCAAAATGATTAACATACCCTTTTGAATAAGCGACTAGCAAACCACCATCGACAGTGGCCGAGGGCATTGAATATTTTCCTGATTGGTTTGGGGCCGGTACATCAGCAGGCGTCGTGTGAGGTGTTAAATTGACCGCGCCGACACGCTCAAATTCGCGAAAGCTTACGCTGGTATCAACAGCACGAATAAAATCAGCGCCCGCTGGGTCTAACGGTGCGCGCATTATCACCCCGAAGCCATAATCAAAGGATGGGTAATAATAACCCCATACAACGTCTTCATTGTCGAGTTGCGAAATAAAATGATCAACATTTCTATGATCATCGTGCGGTTCAGTAAACTGTTGTAAGTTCGAGCCATCTGGGTGAACGGTAAACAGTGTGGTCATTGCATACCGAAATTTAACTCCGATTGCTTGCCACGTTGAAAACAGTATTCTACCGTCCTTCAGTTGCATCGGATGCTGTACTAGGTGAATGTTGCCGGTCTCAACGCGGTGCAAATTTGACAGTGCGTTAGTAACCGCCGTGCCGTCATGGTCGTCAACAATATAAAGTTGTTGTACGCTTGATTGAGAGTGGGCATTGGTGCCCGGACGAAAGGCGGTCAATGCCGAACGATTCGAGGTAAACATGATGCGCCCGTCCGCCAACGGTGTGGGTGCCATATCACGAATCTCTCGAAGGTCGCCCTGATCGTGAAACGCTTTTATCAAACCATTTGTTTGGCGATTGCCAGCGTAATTTATCGAATCAAAACCATCATCAAAGGTTAAACGAACTGGGCGATACGACGGATCAGTGAGATCAATTTTGTAAATATAGCTGTGAAAGCTATCTTGGCCGCTTTGGCCTTCGGGTCTGAATTGAGTGTTCAAAGAATAGTAAACAGTGGTGCCGTCAAATGAAATGGTGGGATCCATAACGCTGCAATCTGTACAATCAACCAGCAATTCTTCAGAGCCGTCTTTTTTTAACAACATTAGATCGGCGCCTATGGCTAAAGTATAGGGCCTCTCTCCTTGTGGAATGGATATGAATTCATCAATGCCACCATCACGATCTGGGTAACGCACATAGACAATATCGTAACAGGCTTGTCTAACCGCGCAGTCATTATTATCATCATCAAACAATAAGTTATTATCAAACAACAAGCCGTAGACACTCGGTAGTACGTCCTTTACCGATTTACTACTACTCGCGAATGCCACTTCAACGACAGAAGAAAGTGGAAAAGATAACGCGGAACAAAAAGCGATTACTGCTGCCAATGAAATTAATTTAAGGTTCTTTTTCATGCAAAGCCGCAATATATTTTTATACTCGATCATTATGTTATGTTGTTTTTTTAAGCACTTCTAGTGTGTTTTTAAGTACTTTTAGTGTATTTAGTGAAATTATAGTAATGGAACTTTGACGCTTTTGTTGATCATAGAACGATCATAGTGGATAGCCACTCTAAGAAATAAACTTTCGGTTTTGATTCAACTAAAGGTTCAAATTTCATGAGTCTTTAGCTAGTTTTTATCGTTACTGACAACACAAAAATGACATTCACTGCTAGAAAACAATATCCGAATCATTTTTAATTTAATTATTGATTTACTGAGTCTGGTTGGTAACTAAGTTGTTCGATATTGACTTAATTCTTAGTCAAAAGCTTGAGTGCTAATATTGAACGCGGCTTAACCCTTCTACTTAAAACTGCGGTTAGAAATGGGGGGATTACAAAATGTTCGGTTGAAGAGGTCGAGGACCCACTGATGCGCAAGGTTCGATACCTAGACAAATTGATTGATGAGCTTGCTAGAGGAAAGCTATGGAAAAGATTTTGCGCTCATGAATTGGTCTCGGCTTATTCGTTCAGTCATAATCAGGAGGTATTTTTATAAGAGTTACAAGGTGAATTAACCGTGCGCACTATTACTTTTGAAGAAGCAGACCCACTTCTAACGTGGAATTTGGTTAGCGACGCATTACACGCAGGGCACCAACTTGCAAAGGCAGAAATTGGTGACTTACTGCTTCAAGTCGAGCCAAATGCGTTGCTTAATAGGGGAGCATGGATACCTGGTCTTGGAATGGCGTTAAAATCGATGAGCGTATTTCCACAAAATGTATCCGCTAATCCTCGCTTACCCAGTGTCCAGGGCGGCGTTTTGCTTTTTGATGACAAGAACGGTTCCTTGATTGCCATGATCGATGGCGTTCTCGTCACTAAATGGAAAACTGCTGGTGACTCTGTTTTGGGGGCGAAGTTGCTTGCAAACCCCTTACCCAAAACTCACCTGGTGGTGGGCGCCGGTACGGTCGCGGCCTCTGTAATAGATGCCTATAGTGAGGTGTTTCCGTGTATTGATCGATTTATCATCTGCAACCGAAGTATCTCCAACGCTCATAAGTTAGCGGAAACAATGCAGCATAGGGTAGCAGGCATTGAGGTTATGGAAAGTCTTGGTGAGGCATGTGGCGAGGCAGATATCATCACGTGTGCAACTATGGCTAGTGGGCCAGTACTGAAAGGCGAATGGATAAAGTCCGGTACTCATGTGGATCTGATTGGCGCTTTTACACCGAGTATGCGTGAAGCCGACGATGCCTTATTATTGAAATCTGAACTCTTTGTTGATTTACGTGACACAACCATTGGCCATATTGGTGAAATTGATATTCCGTTGAATGCAGGAACAATCACGCTTGAGAATATACGCGGCGATTTCTATGAACTTTGTAAAAACAAAGCTGGAAGAGGTTCTAAAGAATCAATTACAGTGTTTAAAAATGGGGGTGGTGCACATTTGGATTTAATGACGAGTATGATGATTTATGAAAAATGTTGTGAGCTTAACCATGACTAAACCATTTTATCTCGTAAGCCAAATCACGTATTTGTTTTAAAAACACCAGTCATATGAAGTTATCTAAATTATTTTTCTTGCTTTTTATTTTGGTGCATCACAATGCTCAGGCTCGGTGTATTTTTCCTTATGGCTCGTATTCTCCGAGATTATCTGCGACGCCTACTGTTAGCATCAATACGGATCAAAGTGTCGAAATTAAGAAAAGGGAAGAGGTGATTTATCGGGGTGAAATTATTAATTTCGATCCAGTCGAGGGCCACAATGAAGCCTCTCCGCTAGATGTTAAACCTGAAGATTCTACTCAGTCTTATATGTGCCTTGGTATATCTGATGATTGTGACCTTGTAAAAGTTTACGCCTGTGCTCAGACCTTAAAAGAATATGGTGGCGAGCCACCCAATTTAGAAGAAAATCTATTTTGGAAAGATGATTAATCAAGCTTAAAGGCGTGCTTATAATCTTTTTTAAGTGACTCGTCTTGCGCTTCTTTGCGCAGTATTAAATTGCCAATCGCCAAGACATCCATCTCGGTTCCCATAAAGCAATTAAAGGCATCTTCAGGAGTGCAAACAATAGGTTCACCGCGTACGTTAAAGCTGGTATTTACCACCACGGGGCAGTTTGTTAATACATCAAATTCGCTAATCAGGGCATGGTAAAGCGGATTGGTTTGCGCATGCACGGTTTGAATCCTGGCAGAATAATCTACGTGCGTGACTGCAGGAATGGTTGATCGAGCGACGTTAAGTTTCTCAATGCCAAATAATTTGCTTTGGTCGTCACTCATCTCTAAGCATTGATCGTTTGCTACTTTATCAACCAGCAGCATATACGGGCTATCACCATCCAGATTAAACCAGTCGTTAACTTTCTCTCGTAAAATTGAGGGTGCAAACGGCCTAAAGGATTCGCGGTATTTAATCTTAAGATTTAAGTTCTTTTGCATTTCAGCAGACCTTGGATCTCCAAGAATAGATCGACCACCTAGCGCGCGAGGTCCAAACTCCATGCGCCCTTGAAACCAACCTACTACTTTTTGATCTGCCAGTGCTTGCGCCGCGGTGCGAATCATTTGCTCTTGCGAGTATTCTTCAAACACCGCACCGGCGCTTGTTAGGCGTTGTTTTATATCTTGTGTCTTGAATGCACAGCCAAGGTAGGAGCCTTGCATATTATCGTTAGCTTTAACATTGCGGGGTAGATCATGCACCATATGCGCTATTGCTTGAGCGGCACCTAATGCACCGCCCGCATCACCCGCTGCAGGTTGAATCCACACATTGTCAAAATATCCTGCGCGTTCAATTTTGCCATTAGCCACACAGTTAAGAGCCACACCGCCGGCTAAACATAGATTTTTAATACCGGTTTCTTGCGCCAGAGCTTGGGTCATTTTTAATACGATTATTTCCGTTACTTCTTGCACAGAAGCGGCAATATCCATATGAAATTGTTCTAGATCTTGCTCATCAGGAAGGCGGGCAGGTCGACCAAACAAATCGTCGAATTTTTTGTTGGTCATGGTTAGACCAGTGCAATAATTAAAGTAGCTTTGATCCAAACGATACGAGCCATCGTCTTTAACATCTATTAAATTTTCCAGAATGATCTGTGTGTACTTGGGTTCGCCATAGGGTGCTAAGCCCATGACCTTATATTCGCCTGAGTTAACTCGAAAACCAGTGTAATAGGTAAAGGCTGAATATAATAAGCCGAGCGAATGCGGAAAATGAATTTCTTTGCTTATCTCTAACTGATTGCCACGGCCAATGGCAACCGATGTGGTTACCCATTCGCCAACGCCGTCTAGGGTTAACACAATTGCTTCTTCAAACGGAGAAGGAAAGAACGCGCTGGCCGCATGGCTAAGGTGGTGCTCTGAAAACTTAAGCTTGCCTTCCCAGTCGTAGGCTTCGCCCTCGCTGGATGGAAAGCGCTGCATCATTTCGCGAATTATTTTCTTTTGGAATAGCTTTTCTTTAATCCACAACGGCAAGGCTTGTTTAAACGACATAAAACCTTTTGGCGCAAACGATACATAGGTTTCTAGTAAACGTTCAAACTTAATAAAGGGTTTTTCAAAGAACACCACATTGGTGAGATCATCAATGCCTATGCCAGCTTCTTCTAAGCAATATTCAACCGCGTTAATTGGGAAAGAATGATCGTGCTTAATGCGAGTAAAGCGTTCTTCTTGCGCGGCCGCAATAATCTGCTCGTCCTTAATGATGGCCGCAGCACTATCATGGTAGAATGCAGAAATTCCCAATATATACATGTTGATTAGTCTTGCTTTGTTTGACTAAAACAAGGTGTAGATAAATGGTGCTAGAGCTGAGCCCTCTGCAAATATCACTATGCCACCGATTACCAAACTAAAAACAATAATAGGTAGTAGCCAAAACTTTTTTCGCGCTTTCATAAAGCGCCATAATTCTTTAATTAAATCCATAATATTTTACGAGTGCGAGTAACTAGAATTGTTCGTCAAAACTAGCTTTAGTAAGCGAACCAGGTTCACGTTGTATCCAATAGCTGTTCGAGTCGTGATCGAATTTTCGCTGCATAGGGTCTTTGCCCAATAAGCGCATAACTATTCCTGTGGGCAATACCGTGACAAAAAATATCAAGCCCATCAATATCGGGTTGACGATTTTGTGCATCAGCATGCCAAACTTTGCCCATAGTGCGTTTAATGGAGATAAGACTTTTGGGAACAATAATGCGGGTACGGTAAACGCGCCAGCAATAACTAAAGCCCACAGGCGGGCGCCGCCATGACCAAACAATAATGGCCAACAGCCTATCACCACAAAAATAGCGGCAAAGATTAGTCCAAAAACGCGATTATCTAAGGCATTAGGAGCTGAAGATTGGGGATTATTTTCTGAACTCATATTGGTCTTCAATGCGGCTATTTAGCGCTAGCTTCGGCCAGGTTTGCTTGATGTATGGTGTCTACCACTTTATTCACAATCATAGCAGAGCCTAGATGGTTGAAATGACAGCAATTATCGATATAAACCGGGTTCTCGACCTCTTTATATAAATAGGTAAGGTCGTGGTAAGCAATGCCATTTTCGGCAAACCAAGCCGTTTTTTTCTGTATAAATGGGTGAGCCACTCTGTATACCGTGCCATAGCCTTGTTCGACAAAAGCCACGGCTCGTTCTTCGTCACTCATTATTGGTTTACTGCCTTCTACATATTGGTTGGGTTGTAGAAAATGAAAGTAGCGAGCGCCTTTAGCTTGGGCAGCCGCATTGATTAATTGAGAGCTAGTAGCCCACATCTCTACAATATATTCATACAGGCTATCCCAGTCCGTGAAAGTATAATCTGGGCCTGTTTTTTCGTAGCTGCGTTGACCATCTTTACGATCGCTATGAGTGGCTATTTGCTGATCGAGGCGGCTTAACTTATTACCATAGCGATTATGTTTTATAGTCCAAATTAAGTTTGATAATGGGCTATTGCGTGACCAAGGGTTCGACATAAACCTAGCCGAACTTATATGGCTGCTTTGTAACACCTTTTTATCAGCGTATAAACTAATCAACTCTGGCGAGACTGTGTTTGCGACTCGACTGCCCCAGCTACGCGGGAAACTTGGGTGTAACTTAAAATTTATGTATTCGGTAATCGGTATGGCGACATCATTAAAACCGTCTATATTAATAATTAAGTCAAATTCAGCACCCAGTGAATAATAATAGTTAAGTAACATCAACTGTTGCGGTTGCCGCAAGCCGCCACCGGCCATACCATATATAACTATCTCTTTGTCCCTATACTCTGGCAATCGTTTGAGCCTTTTTTGGTAATAATCAGGAATGGTTCCGTGTATTGTGCCTACCGCCACTGAGCCGCCAAGCACACCTACAATCAGTTTGTCGTCACTGCGTTTTAAGAATGGCTTGTCCCATTCTTGTTTGATGCGGCTATAACAATTGTCGCCAGTACAGTCTTCTTGGCGCAGTTGGCCTTCTACCGCGTAGCCAATGTAAGGGTGGAGTATCTCTTTAACGACAACTGGTTTGTCACCAAAGTCTTGACCCGTATAAGCGCCACCTTGCGCGACCGAATTGATGGTATCGACGCGTTCTAATTGCAGGCTATGCCTAGTGTAGTCGCCGAATTTAAGGCGATAAAATCCGTATGAAATGAGTTCTACGAAAACATAATTTATAGCAATTAGAATCGCGAAAAAGAATATTTTTTTGATGGGAGAACCCTAATTTAAATATGCGTTAAAGCGTCAGTAAAAACTCGTTCTGAAATTTGCGACAATTTGTATTTTCAGATTGTGCTGACCCGCGTTTTGCGTGGCTAAATAGTAGTCAAATAGGCTACGTAAATCCAGTAATGATTAAGAAAATCAGCTGTCTTAGAGTTTTATCTTATGAGTGTTAATTTATTGCAACCAGCTAGGTCCTTCAAGCGTTAGCGTAATGAAGCGATTCAGCAACTTAGGCTCCATTGCGATGGTAAAAAAGAAACCCCACAATGCGCCAGTAAAGTGAGCCATATGGCCAATATTATCTTCGGCTCGCTGGTCTTTAATCCATGAGTAGGTCAGATACGCGACGCCTGCCAATATTTGTGGAATTGCAATCACGCCGTACAGATATAGGTTTTGCCAAGGGGCGAACACAATAATCGCAAACACCACCGCCGATACGCCGCCCGAAGCCCCTAAAGCCGCATAATTAGGGTTGTTATGGTGGCGCAAAAAACTAGGAATTGACGCTACCGCAATGCCGCCGAAATATAGGAGTAGGTATAAATTTAGACTATTCTCACCCAAAAAGCCTGGGTAGTACGCGGTTTCTATGGCGTTACCAAAGGACCACAGCACAAACATGTTTACCAGCAGGTGCATCATATCGGCATGAATCAGTCCAGAACTCAGAAAGCGATACCATTGATGATGCTGTTTAATAGTAACGGGGTGAAACAAAAGCTTGGATTTAGCTTCGCGATTCTGCATTAAGAACCAGGATATAAGGCAGGTAACAGCAACGATTATATTGGTGGCGGTAAGATACTCTGGATTCATGGCGTAGTTTATTCGCTGGTTGTTCTTGTGTTAGAAGTTGCGTTAGAAATCCAGCCTATTTCACTGGCAGTGATTGCTCCGATGACAGTTTGCCCCAAACGCGTGGCGACTTCAAACTGGCCATTCTTAAGAGGTATAGCGCGCGCCATAATTTCGGCACGATTTTGCGGGTATCTATAGCCATTTTTACTATTGGCGTAGCCTTGCGGGTATATCGGTTGACCACTTGCAATATTGTATTTATCGGTGGCACCGAAAATATGCAGTAGTTCATGCGTGATGGTAGTGGCATGTAAATTACGATATTTGCTGTCGGCTCTTGCTTGTATGAGGCCAATTAAGCCGTTTTGTAGGCCGGTAGAGTGGGGCAGCGGCTTATCATTCTCGGGGCTTTGATACAAAACATACATTCGAATTTGCGTGTCATGGTAATCATCCGGCTGGTTACGCCACGCCCACCAACGCAATTTGAGTGACCACCAAATAATATCTAGCGTGCTTTGATTCGAGTTAGGTGTGCTAGGAGGAGCATCGTCGATAAGTTCGCCAATACTAATTTGAATAGACGACTCAAGGTCTTGCTGATAGCGCCTAGCTTGCGAGCTTAAGTAGCGCTCAATATTGGCGAAGTGCTTTTCTTTAAGCTGCGCCACAAACTTTTTAGTTTGCGGCGCTGTGTCGGCGACGACAGGAATGATTTTTATATCAATTGAGTCCTGCCAATGTCGGCTAACATTTTTTTGTAGTAGGAAGGTGGTCCATACTGACATCAAAATTATCAGTAAAACGGCGATACGAAGTATTTTGAACATGGACACTATTTTAAGGTTACACAGCAATGAAGCGCAGCAAGCGTTGTAACGAGCCGCATAAAGCCCCTAACTTTAAGGTGCAGCTTGAAGGTATAGCTTGAAGGTATAGCTTGAAGGTATAGCTTGAAGG
>CAZHEL010000033.1:0-14025 GCA_964531625.1 uncultured Gammaproteobacteria bacterium | reverse complement strand
AGGTGCAGCTTGAAGGTATAGCTTGAAGGTATAGCTTGAAGGTATAGCTTGAAGGAAAAAACGGTCCTGATATTTTATCAGAGACGGCTTTTGATAGGTCCAATATCTAAAGCATAAGAATAGAAAAATAATGGCAAGCGCTGCCACCGATAACTAATACATGCCATATTTGGTGCATATGCGGTATTGGGAAGTGATCTAAAATATAGAAAATTACCCCGATGCTGTAAGAGACGCCGCCCGCGAGCAGCAAATTAAACGCCATGGGAGACATGCCGTTAATCATTGAGTCTATGGTGAATATGCAAGACCAGCCCATAGCCACACAGATAATTACGGGTATGATTCGTGGGCCTTTGATGGGTAGATTTTCAACAACAATACCGACTATAGCCAGCGTCCAAACACTGGCTAGCAACCACCAACCAGCTGCGCCTTTAACTGCCAATAAAGCAAAGGGCGTGTAGGTGCCGGCAATTAGCAAGTAAATAGCGAAATGATCCACCTGCTTAAAGAAAAGTTTTACCTGCCCATTAAAGCTGTGATACAGCGTAGATGAGAGGTATAGAACAAACAGGCTTATCCCGTAAATAGTAACGCTGACCAACTTTGTTGTATCGCCCTCAATCGAGGCTAGCGTAACTAGGACTGACGCGCCAATTAGTGCTAAAACTGCGCCTATTAAATGGCTTATACTGTTGAAAAATTCGCCTTTATACATTCGTCCACTTGGTGTTTTGACTATCGTTTAATGCAGTTTGTTTTATCGTGTGACTTTCTTTACTGTCTTTACTTTACGTAATCGGCCATAGCATACAGAATGAGCGATACCAATATTTGTGTATTTCTGTAATTGTTATTATTCATAAGCTAAATCATTGATTTCAAACTTACGGTGTATTCGTTGAAAAAGACCTTTGTATTTGTATTTTTAATTCTTTTTTTATCATGGCTTAGTGCGTTTCTATATTTACAATTAGAAAGCCACGAATACTATTCCACTTCTGTCGAACAAAAAGCTGAGGCTAGAGCCTATTTGCAAGGCAAGATCGCTCCCGTGCCGAGTAATTGGGTGTGGGAGGATTTCAGCCCAGAACCAGAAATAAATTTAAGAACCGGTTCTCTAGATGTTGAAAACGCCAAGGGTACAATCGTTGTGGTGCCTGGTTGGACAGGTTTCGCAGAATTGAGTATGCGTACCATGATTGCTCTGAATAAAGCGGGTTATCGGGTGGCGCATATTGAATACCGAGGGCAGGGTAAATCGACTCGGCTTTTGCCGCACCCAGAGAAAGGCCATGTTAAGAGTTATGCAGTGCGTGCGCGTTCCTTGGCTGCCTATGCCGAGACTGTGCGCATAAAAGATAAACCCTTATTTTTCTTTTCAGAATCCATGGGTGCCCATATTACTATGCGTATGGCTGCTGAGTTACAGTCAGATGCTCGAGCTTACGCGCTGCTTGTGCCGCTGATCAAAATGAATTTGACACCAGTGCCTTATGGCGCGGGTAAGCTAATGGCCGATACCGCGTCTGCCGTGGGCTTGTCGGCCTTGTACGCACCGGGTCAGAGTCAGTGGCCAGATTTGCCCTTAGTGTTTGGGCAGGCACACGATTGCAATTCAAATCCGCAAACTGCACAGCGACAAAGCGCTCTTTTTGCATTAGACGAAACGCTACGCGTAAAAGGTGTGACCATGGGCTTTCTTAGCCAAACTGCGGCTTCCACAGAACTGATTTTGTCCGAAGGATATATGGATGATTTGACTCAACCGGTAATGATGTTTACCGCAGGTATCGACACCATAGTTGCTACCGAAAAGAGTCATCAGTTTTGTGAATCTTTAAAAAACTGTCAGCTTACTCACTATGCGGATGCGCGGCACTGTATTCATGGTGAAGATCCGCAGCGAATGGATAGAATTGTTGAACAAACAATCCGTTTTTTTGATGCACAGCTGACTGAATAAGAGCCTTCTGCTCGATTAAGAGCCTTCAGCTCGATTAGCCTTCAGCTCGATTAAGAGCCTTCAGCTTGAATAAAAAGCCTTCAGCTTGAATAAGATTTTAGCTTAGGAAAACTCATTAGCCCAAAGGTCATGCTCATCGCTGGCATGAACTTTAACACTAACAATATCGCCAACACTGTGATGAGTTTCGTCGTTTAGATAAACCAATCCATCGATTTCAGGGGCGTCAGCCTGGCTTCTAGCCACTGCACCTTGTTCATCAACTTCGTCAATAATTACATCGATAGTCTTACCCACTTTTTGTTTTAATTTGGCGGTGCTGATCTTTGCCTGTAAACCCATAAATTCGGCAAGTCGTTGTTCTTTTAATTGTTCCACAATGTGGTCGTCTAGCTTATTGGCGCTTGCTCCTTCGACAGGTGAATAAGTAAACGCACCAACACGATCGAGTTGCGCTTCTTCGATAAAATCTAATAACAATTTAAAGTCGTCATCAGTCTCGCCAGGAAAGCCAACAATAAACGTGCTGCGAATAGTGATGTCAGGGCAAACTTCGCGCCAAGCTTTGATTCTGTTTAAGGTGTTATCAATAGCACCAGGACGCTTCATGGCTTTTAGTATTTTGGGTGAGCCATGCTGAAATGGAATATCTAAGTAAGGCAAGATTTTACCTTCGGCCATTAGCGGAATAATGTCGTCGACATGGGGGTAAGGGTAAACATAATGCAAACGCACCCATGGTGCTTGATCGCCGCCAATTTCGCCTAGTGCATGACATAAATCCAACATCTTAGTTTTAACTGGCTTGCCGTTATGAAAGGTGGTGCGGTACTTAGTATCAACACCATAAGCGCTAGTGTCCTGTGAGATTACTAACAACTCTTTTACACCTGATTTAATCAAGCCTTCGGCTTCTGCAATAACGTCATTCGCGGGGCGGCTAACTAAATCACCACGCATTGACGGAATAATGCAAAAGCTACAACGGTGATTACAGCCTTCAGATATTTTCAGATAGGCGTAATGTCTTGGTGTTAGCTTAATGCCTTGCGGTGGCACTAAATCTAAGTGAGGGTTGAAGTCTTTCTCGTAGGGTAGGTGTTTTTGTACTGCGCCAAGTACTTGCTCATAGGCATGAGGGCCAGACACATCTAACACGCTGGGATGTATATCGGTAATGTCTGATTCAGTTGCTCCCATGCAGCCGGTAACAATGACCTTGCCATTTTCATTTAAAGCTTCGCCAATGGTGTCTAAGGATTCCTTTTTGGCAGAGTCGATAAAACCACAAGTATTCACTACCACCATATCAGCGTCTTGGTAACTAGGCACAATGTCATAGCCATTAGTGCGTAACTCAGTCAAGATGAGTTCCGAATCGACCAAGGCTTTGGGGCAGCCTAAGCTAATAAAGCCGATTTTTGGAGCAGACATAATTTATTTACCGGTGAGTGGGTGCAGTAGTTGCGCGGATTATAGCCTTAAGCTAAGGATCAATTATAGCCTTAAGCCAAGGATATCAATTATAGCCATCAGTGAACGCTTAGTTGCCTAGCTCTGTTGATGCAGCGATCGTAACTCTTGCGCTAGAACCGTAAATCCAGCGCGTAATTGCTCTTCAGGCTGGCCGTAGTTTATGCGTAGACATTGTCGGGTGTGGTCCCAGCTAGGATCAATATCGATAAAGAACTCTTCGCCTGGTATCACAAACACTTGTTTGCGCTTTAAGCGCTGATAAAGTTCTTGAGTTGAAATTGGTAAATCTTGTAACCATAACCAGATAAAAAAAGCACCTTCGGGTTTGTGCATTAGTACCGGTAGATCACCTAATGTCTCATTAAAAATATTAAGTGCTGTCTCTAATCGCTGTTTGTAAAACGGGCGAATAATCTCATTGCTTAGATGGCTTATTTCTTGATCTTCGATCATGCGAGTCATTAATGCAGCGCCCACACTATTCGGTGCTAAGGTGATAATGCCACTTAAAGCGGCAATGGTTTGTGTAATAGCTTCATTGGCAATTACAATGCCAGTGCGAGCGCCCGGCAGCCCCAATTTAGACAAAGACATGCACAGCACGGTGTTGTCGTTCCAATTAAGGGAGGCTTGCGAATAAATCACGTTCGGAAATGGTTGCCCGTAGGCATTATCAACAATTAGCGGAATGCCATGTTGTTCGGCAAGCTCTGCAAGTTTGGCTAACTCTCTGTCGGTAACCACATTGCCAGTTGGGTTGGTTGGGCGTGACAAACAAATAGCGGCAATGTCGTCTTTAACCTCTAGCTCATCAAAATTCACTCGATACTTAAATTGCTTTTTCTCAAGTAGCTCAATGTTTGGCCGATTGGACACAAACATATTTTCTGAAATACCTGCATCGGCATAGCCTACATACTCGGGCGAGAGGGGGAATAGAATCTTTTTAAAAGAACCATCTGGCATTTCACCTGCCAGCGCATTAAATAGATAGAAAAAGCTATTTTGGCTACCGTTAGTGAGCGAAATATTTTCAGGACCAATTGACCAATTGAATTGCGCATTCAAAAACTTGCTTAATACCTGCCGAAACGATTGTTCGCCCTGCGGGCCATCGTAAATGCCAACCATGCTCTCAAACAAGTTATTGTCGATCAAGGTTTTCATTTCCTTGCTGAATAACTCTTGAGCTGCAGGAATAAATGCCGGATTACCTCCACCCAACATACATAAGTCGGGATGGTTAGATTGGAAGGCCTCACCTAGATCAACCATTAGTTGACCAATGCCCGACTGGCGAGTGAATTTTTCACCGAAACTAGACAGTCTGATTGTGTCCTTTTTAGTCATTCTGGGGTCTCGAATTTTAAATTCATATATTTCATATTACTTAAGTTATCACAGTGCATGTCATTGTAGATCAGTTGGTTTGGCATTGAAAATCCGTTAAGCTTATTCGACTTACTCCTGCCATAGTGTACTTAATAATTACTTGCATATCGTGCCTAGAATTGTAGCCAAATAATGACTGAAAAAATGATTATCGCCTTAGATCAAGGCACCACGAGTTCCCGCGCTGTACTGTTTAATTTTGAGGCGGATATTGTTGATGTATCACAACAGGAATTTACTCAGCATTTTCCGAAACCAGGCTGGGTTGAGCACGATGCTAATGAAATTTGGGACTCACAGTTTGGTGTGTTGCAGCGTTTGGTGGCGAATAATCAACTGCGCCCAACCGATATCGCCGCTATTGGCATAACCAATCAGCGTGAGACTACCGTGGTATGGAATAAAGCCACCGGTGAACCGGTTTACAACGCAATTGTATGGCAAGATCGACGTACTGCCGCCAAGTGCGATGAGATAACTGCGGCTGGTTGGAAAGATAAGATACAACAAAAAACAGGGCTGGTGATTGATGCGTATTTTTCAGCCACTAAGGTGCAATGGATATTGGACAATGTTGATGGTGCGCGTCAGCAAGCCGAAGCCGGGGAGTTGCTATTCGGTACTATTGATACTTGGGTGATTTGGAAGCTTACTGAAGGGGCGGTTCATGCAACTGACCGTAGCAATGCCGCACGCACCATGTTGTTGGATATAAATACGGGCGATTGGGACGATGAGCTGCTTGAATTATTCAACGTTCCACGCGCTATGCTGCCGCAGCTTAAAGACAGTTCCGATGATTTTGGTAGTGTCACATTTCAGAGTCAGGATGTGCCTATTACCGGCGTTGCGGGTGATCAGCAAGCCGCTTTGTTTGGGCAAACTTGTTTTGAAAAGGGTATGGCCAAGAATACTTATGGAACCGGTTGTTTTATGTTGATGAATACTGGCCATGAGCGAGTTGATAGTCAATCAGGCTTGCTCAGTACAGTTGCTTGGTCAATGGGTGGGAAAATCACTTATGCGCTAGAGGGCAGTGTGTTTATTGCCGGTGCGGCGGTGCAATGGCTACGCGACGAACTTAAGTTTATTGAATCGGCCAGCGATTCAGAAGCATTGGCTATGCAGGCTAATCCAGAGAGTGATGTGGTCGTGGTGCCAGCCTTTGCTGGTTTAGGTGCTCCGTATTGGGATATGTATGCGCGCGGAGCCATTTTTGGTCTTACTCGTGATTCGGGGCAGGCAGAAATCGCCAAAGCCACCCTACAATCGCTGGCATATCAAATTTACGATGTGCTCAAAGCCATGCAGATAGACAGTGGTATAGAGTTAAGCCAGCTCAATGTTGATGGCGGTGCTATCGCCAATGACTTCTTAGCGCAGTTTCAAGCAGATGTATTGCTGAGGCCTGTAATTCGGCCGCGGGTTCTTGAGTCTACTGCCTTGGGAGCGGCCTATTTAGCGGGTTTAAAAGTGGGCTATTGGAGTATGGATGACTTAACTAAGGTGCGCGAAATTGAGCGAACGTTTGAACCTAAAATGGATAATGAACAGGTACAAAGCTTATTAAAGCAATGGCATAAAGCGGTTAAACGCAGTCAACAATGGATTGATATTGATGATGAGTAAGAACTCTCAAAAAAGCATCGAAGACTTACAAGTGAAAGTGGCATTTCTAGAAGAATCATTAGGTCAATTGAGTGATGAATTTTATCGCCAGCAAAAAGAATTGGATGTTTTGAAGTCAAATTACAGTGTGCTGTTAAATAAGTATCGTTCGCTACAGGATAATGAGTCGGGCAGTGCTGAAATACTGGATGAAAAGCCGCCACATTACTAAATTTGAACAGTTTTTTAATCTTGCTGTTAGGCTAATAGTTAGTTCGTGGTAATCTAACTTATTGAAATATATATATATTTAATGAAATTTAAACTACTGGTTGACAATCTTAAAAACACTGTATAAATTACCAGCATTACGAAAGTATTTAGCTAACCCCACTTTCGCATGGTTAGCTGAGAATTAAAAATTCGGAGACAATAATGGACGACAATAAGCAAAAAGCACTCGAGGCTGCGCTAACCCAAATTGAAAGACAATATGGCAAAGGATCTGTCATGCGTCTTGGTGACGATCCTAAAAATGGTGAGCAAATTGACACCATTTCAACAGGTTCAATTGGCCTTGATGCGGCTCTTGGTGTGGGTGGTTTACCAATGGGGCGTGTGGTTGAAATATACGGTCCGGAGTCATCAGGCAAAACCACATTGACTTTAGAAGCGATTGCTCAGGCGCAAAAAAAAGGTCTAACTTGTGCCTTTATCGATGCTGAGCATGCCTTAGACCCGCGTTATGCACAAAAGCTCGGTGTCGATATTGATAACTTATTAGTTTCTCAACCAGACACGGGTGAACAAGCACTGGAAATTGTAGATATGTTAGTGCGTTCGGCAGCGGTAGGCATGATTGTGGTGGATTCAGTCGCTGCACTCACACCAAAAGCTGAGATTGAAGGTGATATGGGTGATTCTCATATGGGTCTACAAGCTCGCTTATTGTCGCAAGCACTGCGTAAGCTTACTGCTAACATTCAAAAATCTAATACTCTAGTGGTGTTTATTAACCAATTACGGATGAAGATTGGTGTGATGTTTGGTAATCCTGAAACAACCACTGGCGGAAATGCGCTTAAATTCTATTCTTCGGTTCGTCTAGATATTCGTAGAATCGGCGCAATCAAGAAAGGTGACGAGATATACGGTAATCAAACCCGCGTTAAAGTGGTTAAGAACAAAGTAGCACCGCCATTTAAACAAACCGAGTTTGATATTTTATATAACCAAGGTATTTCTAAAGAAAGTGAATTGATCGCCATTGGAGTAGACAATGATATTGTTGAAAAATCGGGTGCTTGGTACAGCTATGACGGTCAGCGAATCGGTCAAGGCAAAGACAATGTCCGCGAATTCTTAAAAGAGAATGTCGAGATGGCAGAAGAAATAGAAACTAAAGTCAGAGCGGCACTTGGCTATGGTGAACTTACCGTAGAGGACGCTAGTGAAGATGAGCCTGCTGTTGAAGCTGATATTACTGCAGATGCAGACGCTGATGAGACTTAAGCGGATACTGATTTTTACACTGCTTAAGTTTTACACATAGGTTTTAAAACTGTATTTCCAAGCTCCTAGGGTTAATTTTTGTCTTATCGCTACAGGCGTTTTGCTACAGGCGTTTTGCTACAGGCGTTTTGCTACAGGCTTTGTTTTACTCTCTTTGTTATACAGTTTTTTACTACTATTACTTAAATAATAGGAAATGAGCTAGATGCGGATTATTCAGCCGGCGCGTAAAGCGCGAACTAAGAACCAGGATGGTTCGACCCCTTTATCGTCAGATTCCAATAGTGAGTCTGGCGATTTTCTTTTTTCCGATGATACAACTGAAAGAAATGCCGATGTTATTCAAAAGTCCAGGCGTAAGCCGCTTAAAAAATTGCTTAGTAAGTCGACTAGCAAGCCGACCAATGGCAACTCAGAGAAAGTAAAATCATCAAGTTCGGATAACATTAGCCCCGCGAAGAAGGAGTTTAATGCCTTGATGGCCAGAGGCATGCGTGTGCTTGCAATGCGCGAACATAGTATTTATGAGTTGACTAACAAGTTATCTGAAAAAGCGCTTTCACAGGATGTGCTCAACGAGGTGTTAGATGAGTTGATTGCCAATAATTATGTGTCTGATGAACGCTTTACTGAGTCGTATATCCGCTCGCGTGCCAACCGTGGTTTTGGGCCGATTAAAATCAGAGCTGAACTAAACAAGAAGGGAATTAGTAATCAACTTATAAGCGACCACTTAGATGTGAGTTCCGCTATTTGGTTAGATAATGCTCGTGATCAGTATCAGAAAAAGTATACAGATAGAGCTATTGCTGATTACAAAGTATGGACTAAGCGTGCACGATTTATGCAGAGTAGAGGTTTCACTGCTGAACAAATTCAGGGCAGCCTACCAGCGGTTGAATATTTTGAGTAATAATTTGCTTTTATTATTGAATTTAAGTTATTGAATATAAACAGCATATACGACTTCTAAATTCTTTTATTAACACCTTGAGATAGTTTCACTAGGTGCTATTGCAATTAAGCTTTCTACCATAAGCTCACACCTTAGACAGTCTGCGATAGTTTGTTTAAAGCAAGTCTATAAAAAGTATGCATATAAAGGATGGGTGACTATAATACTCAAGTATAGAGTGTTGTAAAAATAACGGTGGGTAATGAAAACCGCAGAATTAAGAAATAACTTTTTAGAATATTTTGCTAAAAACGGACACAGCAAAATTGCCAGCAGCTCCTTAGTGCCAGGCGATGACCCAACGCTATTATTTACCAACGCTGGCATGGTTCAATTTAAAGATGTGTTTTTGGGCAACGAGAAAGTTGACTATAACCGCGCCGTTACTTCACAACGCTGTGTGCGCGCAGGCGGTAAACACAATGATCTTGAAAATGTTGGTTACACCGCGCGGCATCATACGTTTTTTGAAATGATGGGTAATTTTAGTTTTGGTGATTACTTTAAAGAAGGTGCCATTACCATGGCATGGGAGTTTTTAACTGAGACGCTAGAGCTACCCAAGGACAAGTTATGGGTTACAGTTTTTGAAGAGGATGACGAGGCTGAGGCTATTTGGCTAAACCAAATCGGTGTGCCCGCTGATCGTGTGACTCGCATTGGCGCTAAAGATAACTTTTGGTCGATGGGTGATGTTGGTCCTTGTGGACCTTGCAGCGAAATATTCTACGATCACGGTGAACAATATTGGGGTGGCCCTCCGGGAACGCCTGATGAAGATGGTGACCGTTATATCGAGATCTGGAATTTGGTATTTATGCAGTATGACCGCAGTAGCGACGGCACCTTAACCCCGTTACCGAAACCATCAGTAGACACTGGCATGGGCTTAGAACGGGTTGCTGCTGTGATGCAACATGTTAATAACAACTACGAAATCGACTTATTCGACAGTCTGATTGCGTCAATTTGTAAGGTCCTCGGCACTGATGATCCAAAGCATCACTCGGTTCGAGTTATTGCAGACCATATTCGTTCTTGTGCATTTTTAGTGGTCGATGGCGTGATTCCATCGAATGAAGGCCGAGGTTACGTACTGCGCCGCATTATTCGCCGCGCGGTACGACACGGCTATCAATTGGGAGGGCAAACTCCATTCTTTCATAAATTGGTATCAGCATTAGCCAAAGAAATGGGAGATGCCTACCCTGAACTGCATGAAAAACAAACTCTTATAGAAAAGACCTTAGAAAAAGAAGAAAAGCGATTTGCTGAGACTTTAGATCAAGGTTTGAAGATTTTTGAGCAGAAAACAGCCTCTTTAAAAGGTGGAATTGTGCCGGGTGATCTAGTGTTCTTGCTCTACGATACCTATGGTTTTCCGGCTGATTTAACTGCTGATGTAGCGCGCGAGCGTGATTTAACCATCGATGATAAAGGCTTCGATGCGCTAATGGAGCAGCAGCGTGAGCGGGCGCGTTCCAGTAGTCAATTTGCGTCGCAAGACGACGTCGTCATTAAGCTTGATTCTTCTACCGATTTTGTCGGTTATCAAGATCTAAAGGGACAAGCTAAAGTGCTCGCCTTACAAGCTGATGGCGCGCAAGTATCCAAGGTAGGCGCAGATAATGACGTGCTACTTGTTTTGGACTCCACACCCTTTTATGCCGAAGGTGGGGGTCAAGTCGGCGACCAAGGCGTTATTTCAGCTGGTTCAGCGCAAATTGAAGTGACTGATTGCCGAAAAATGCCGAATGGCGCTTTTGTACATATGGGTAAAGTGCTAAGTGGTGAGGTCAATGTAGGCGATAGCGCCACCACTCAAGTTAATAGTAAAAGCCGATACGCGACGGCAGCGAACCATTCCGCCACACATTTAATGCATGCTGCGCTGAAAAAAGTATTAGGTGATCATGTGATTCAAAAAGGCTCAATGGTGAATGATCAGCGTTTACGTTTTGATTTCGCGCATGACGCCCCGGTGAGTGCAGCGCAAATAGCAGAAGTTGAAGCAATGGTGAATGATCAAATATTTTCTAATCAAGATGTTGAATCTGAGCTTATGCCTATTGATCAAGCCAAAGAAGCCGGTGCTGAAGCACTGTTTGGCGAAAAATACGGCGCCGAAGTGAGGGTGATTTCGATGGGAGAATTTTCTCTCGAGCTTTGTGGTGGAACGCATGTGGCAAACACTTCGGAAATTGGATTTTTTAAAATTGTTGCTGAGTCAGGTGTGGCAGCAGGCGTTCGGCGAATTGAGGCATTAACGCGCGCAGGTGCATTGCAGTGGGTCGACGAGCAACAGAGTCAATTGCGCAGCGCTAGTGGTTTGTTAAAGGTAGATGCGCCCGGCCTAACTAAGCGCATTGAACAGCTGCAAGCTAATATCAAAACGCTAGAACTGGACAAAAAGAAATTGCAGCTTATCTTGGCTGATGGTGGCGGTACTCAAGACCTGACTTCGAAGGCTAAAGAAGTCGGTGATGTGCTGCTGTTGGCGTCTGTTATGGAAGGTGCTGACAAAGACATGTTACGTAATTCTATAGATAGCTTTAAGGATAAAAATTCTAATGGAATCATAGTTTTAGGCGCTAATATTAATGAAAAAACTACCATTTTGGCGGGCGTTTCTAAGGGCATTTGCAAGCAATATCCGGCTGGTAAGTTAATCCAATATGTTACCGCTTTGGCTGGTGGCCGTGGCGGTGGCCGACCCGATATGGCTGAGGGAGGTATTGCCGATGCGGGTGAATTAGAAAGCTGTTTAGCCGCCGCTGAAAAATGGGTGTTGGAGCAAGCCTAATCTATCCGCCTTCCGTATAAATAAAATGTCGCATATATCTGTTCGTAAATGATTTACACTGCGCCGCAAACAAGGTTTAATCGCGCCTGAAATTGTGAGGTGCTGTAAGCACTTCTTTAGTGCACAGCAGCCGTTTGTTATGAACTACCCAGTTCGACTCAAGCGTTGCGATATTTAGACCGCAAACTATTCACTTACTATGCCTTTGATTGTTGAAAAATTTGGTGGAACCTCGGTAGGCTCTATAGAGAGAATTAATGCCGTGGCCGATCATTTAATGAACAAATTTGCCAACGGTGAGCAATTGGTGGTGGTAGTTTCTGCAATGAGCGGAGAGACCAATCGTCTAATTAAGCTCGCTGCAGGGTTATCGAAGTCACCTGCGCCACGTGAAATGGATGTTTTACTGTCTACTGGTGAACAAGTAACCATCGCTCTACTGGCGATGGCCTTGCAAGAGCGAGGAAACCAAGCTCGCTCATACACAGGTGGGCAAGTAGCGATAAGAACCGACAATATTCATTCGCGTGCTCGTATAGAGTCGATCGATGCCGAGCCGATAAAGGCTGATTTAGAGCAAGGTAGAATTGTCGTAGTAGCGGGTTTTCAAGGTATTGGTGAACACGGTGATATCACCACGCTTGGTCGCGGCGGTTCCGATACCTCAGCAGTTGCATTGGCGGCGGCAATTGGGGCCGATGAGTGTCGAATCTACACAGATGTGGATGGTATCTATACGACTGATCCTAGAGTGGTGCCTAATGCACGACGTTTAGACCGTATCACTGCCGAGGAAATGCTAGAGTTATCTAGCCTTGGTGCCAAGGTGTTGCAAACACGTTCGGTGGAATTTGCCAATAAATATAAAATTCCCTTACGAGTACTTTCTTCTTTTGAGGAGGGTGAGGGCACGTTAATTACTTATGACAATGAGGACGATTCGATGGAAGCTCCATTGATTTCAGGTATTGCGTTTCAACGCGACGAAGCAAAAGTAACGATTCGGGGTCTACCCGACCATCCAGGCATTGCCCATCAGGTTTTAGGGCCGGTTGCTGAGGCACATATTAATGTCGATGTGATTATTCAAAACGCCAGTTCTAAGGGTCATACCGATTTAACATTTACCGTGCCACGCGCTGATTATCAAGCTTGTATGGAAGTACTAGAGGGGCTTGTGGTAACATTAGGCGCGAAAGAGGTAAAAGGAGACGATAAAATTGCAAAGGTGTCGATTGTGGGAGTTGGTATGCGTTCACACGTTGGAGTCGCCAACACAATGTTTAAAACATTGGCCGAAAACGATATCAATATTCAAATGATATCCACCTCTGAGATTAGAACTTCGGTGATCGTTGACGAAAGTAATATGGAGCTCGCAGTGCAAGTTCTTCACACTGCTTTTGATCTTTGATATTTTTTATTAATTTGAGTAACAAAATGGTTACTTTTTGTGGAATTCGGCTCGAACATCCCTATAATACCGCCATCGAAAATAGGGACTGGTATTACTCAATAATGTACAAGTGCAAATTAAAAAAATTGAATCGCAGGAATAAGTGTGGAGCGCAGTAACAAGAGAGTAGAAAAAGGGAAAATATAAAATTTGGAGAAGGTTGTAATGTTAATTTTGACTCGACGTATTAACGAAACCCTGAATATTGGTGATGATGTCCAAGTAACAGTACTTGGCATTAAAGGTAATCAAGTGCGCATTGGTATTAATGCGCCGCGAGACGTGCCTGTGCACCGAGAAGAGATATATCAACGCATAAAGCGTGAAGAACGTATGAATAAAGGTGGCGCCGATGATTCGGGGTCAGACGACTACAGTAGCGATCACGACTATCGGGGTGCCGATTACTTTGGCGATGACGACGCTGTTGGTAATAAGTGATAAGTATTAGTAAAAAAAAGTAGTAAAAAAATACGGTAAACAGATATTGGAGAAGTGGCCGAGTGGCTGAAGGCGCTCCCCTGCTAAGGGAGTATAGGGTTTATAGCTCTATCGAGGGTTCGAATCCCTCCTTCTCCGCCATATATACGTTGCTCAGGTGATTGCAGTAAATGGAAAATCTACGCTTGATTAAGTCACTAAATTCACTTAATCTTGCGCACCCCAAGTAAGTATCAACTTCAACTTACTTACGATGAGATACGCGCATGTAGCTTAGTTGGATAAAGCGCCTGCGGCTAACAAAGCGGCTACGAACATGGTTCGTATTGCGGAGTTAGAAAAGAATTATGAAAGAGATACGCGCATGTAGCTCAGCTGGATAGAGTACCTGGCTACGAACCAGGCGGTCGGAG
>CAZHEL010000032.1:11432-28318 GCA_964531625.1 uncultured Gammaproteobacteria bacterium | reverse complement strand
GTACTAATCATTGATTAGGCTGATACACTATGCTTACTAAAAGTTAATCAATTAAAAATAATAATCATATTAACCATAAAACATTAGACGATTAGAGCATGTTAGACCAAGGAGACAACGCAACCTTACCCCCAATACCTAGTAAGCGATATTTCACTATTGGTGAAGTAAGCCAACTGTGTTTGGTGAAACCGCATGTGTTGCGTTATTGGGAACAGGAGTTCTCACAGCTTAACCCGGTGAAGCGTCGTGGTAATCGTCGTTATTATCAACGTCATGAAGTACAACTTATTCGTCGTATTCGCAGCCTATTATACGTAGAAGGTTTTACCATCAGTGG
Organism: uncultured Gammaproteobacteria bacterium; assembly: GCA_964531625.1. Classification (GTDB taxonomy): domain Bacteria; phylum Pseudomonadota; class Gammaproteobacteria; order Arenicellales; family Arenicellaceae; genus Arenicella. Next base: position 27,978 of record CAZHEL010000032.1, on the reverse strand, counting down.
TGCTAAGAACCAAATTGAAATGGAAGCGGGTGGTCAAGCATCGCCAACGACTAATGTAAAGAAAGCCGTTGTTACCGATTTGATTTCTGAAATCGACGAAGTGGTTGCTATTCTTTCAGAATAGTCGATCTACTTTTTTTACCCCATTCATTAATTGCGCTTGGCAGGGTCGCTGACGCAAAGCTCGTGTGCTCGTCTAGCAATTGCTACTCAGTCAGTATCATTTGAGTAACTACATTAGCCGCAAAAATTCCTTTTTAGTAATCACAAAATCAGCTATATTCGCGGCTTGAGTTCGGGGTGTAGCGCAGTCTGGTAGCGCACCGCTCTGGGGGAGCGGTGGTCGTAGGTTCGAATCCTATCACCCCGACCAATTTTTCCCTCGTTGTTAAATTTGACCACTATCCAACGATTAGTTGAGTAGGCTTATGTTTTTAAAATTTGATAGCCTGAAAGCGCATAACTACTGGTGCTGACAGGTCATTGTCATTATGCAAACCCGCTTTCATTGATTACCTTATATTATCCAAAACATAAATGCATATTCTTCTCAGTAACGACGACGGCTACGATGCGCAAGGGCTTGATGTACTTGCCAAAGCATTATCTGATCAACATCACAAAGTAAGTATTGTTGCGCCGCGGACTAATATGAGTGGCTGTGGTATGGGTTTGTCATTGCGTAAATCTATTGCGGTTGAAGAGCTTGAAAAGAATAAGTTTATAGTTGGCGGCACACCAGCCGATTGCGTGTATTTAGGATTGCAAAGCTTAATAGATGCGCCAGTAGATATGGTGATTAGTGGCATTAACAACGGCGCCAACCTAGCTGATGATATTCTTTATTCTGGTACTTTTGCCGCAGCCATGGAAGCCCGAAGGTTGACTATACCCAGCATTGCACTGTCGATGACTGAGTCGACAACTCAGCACTACGCAACGGCTGCCTATGTCGCTAGTCAAATGGTTAACAATATTGATCAGCTCAAATACAAATCTTTGTTAGCTGTTCTCAACGTCAATGTTCCCGAAGTTTCAGTGAGTCAATTACGCGGTTTGAAAGCGACCGTACTTGGAGTTCGTGGCGAGCCACAAAAGCCTGTAAAGGAATCGGGCAAGGCCAACAAATTTACCTATCGCCTGTCTGCTGCTGGCGATTTTTTAGCACGTCAACGGCGCACTATGCAGGACTTTGAAGCGGTCCAACAAGTTTGTGCCTCAATAACCCCATTGACTGCACAATTTGATGATCATGCTTATGTAAAAGACGTGCAGGACTGGTTAAACAAACTAAAAGCTTAGATGAACTTAAGGCCTAGATAAACTAAGGCTTAGATAAGCTTTAACAAGCTAATTCAATTATACTTAAAGCATGTATAACGAGCAGTTTAGTAAACCAGAGTACGCCGGTATTGGAATGACTTCCGAGCGCACGCGTAAGCGTCTTATCAATGAGTTACGTAGTATGGGTTTGTCGGACGAGCGCGTGCTCAGGGTTATGCTAAATTTACCCAGGCATATATTTGTCGACGAAGCTCTGGCGAGTCGAGCCTATGAAAATACCGCCTTGCCAATCGGTCATGGTCAAACAATTTCCCAACCTTATATCGTAGGTCTAATGACCCAAACCTTACTTAATAAATCACGTGCCAAGATCTTGGAGATTGGTACGGGATGTGGTTATCAAACAGCGGTACTGGCTCCGCTTTGTGAAAAATTAGTTAGCTTGGAGCGAATTGTAAAGTTGCATCGACAGGCGCGCGATCGTTTGTATGACATGGGCATACGTAACGTATTGTTTCGCCATGGTGACGGTTTTGTGGGTATGCAGGATAATGCACCTTACGATGGTATATTAGCGGCGGCTGTTTCCAATGACATACCGCAGGAGCTAGTTGATCAGCTAGCCATAGGTGGGCGAATCGTAATGCCAGTGGGTGGTGATGATTCTCAGGTGTTGATGGTGATCGATAAAACGGCCACTGGCACAATAGAACAAGAGCTTGAGGCTGTGCGATTTGTTCCAAGGCTTGCGGGCTTAAGCTAATGCGTCACCTTTTTGTTTGCTAATGTTTAATTGCCGCTGATTAGATAAAACACATGACTCTATTTGAACCTATTTACACCAAGATATTAACTTGGGCCAAGCATCGGCACGCAGAGCGTTACTTGGCTGGGGTAAGTTTTGCTGAATCCTCATTTTTCCCAATTCCAGTCGATGTGATGCTAGCGCCTATGGTGTTAGCCGATAAGTCTAAAGCTTGGCGCTTCGCTGCCATAACCACTGTTATGTCTGTATTGGGAGGCTTTTTCGGCTATTGTATTGGTGCATTCTTTTTTGAGAGTTACGGGACGCAAATGCTCAATTACTTTCACGCACATGAAGTTTTTGAAGACGTAAAAGCGTCTTACCTTAAGCATGGTATGGCAATTGTGCTATTGGCAGGCTTTACACCCATACCTTATAAAGTTTTTACCATTGCGTCTGGTGTCATCGGTATCGCTATTGTGCCCTTTATATTAATGTCTTTGATTAGTCGCGGCGCTCGCTTTTTTCTCGTTGCTGGTTTGGTTCGTTTGGGTGGAGATAAGCTGGAAGAAACAATCCACAAACAAATCGAAGTGTTAGGCTGGGGCACCTTAGCTCTAGCTGTTATTGGCTTTGGAGTGTATAAGTTTTGGTAGGCCATAAGCTTGTGAAGAAATTGCCTATTGTAATCGTCGCATGCGTGGCAGTTCTCTTAAGCAGCGCTTGCGCGCCGATAGTTCCTGCTGAGGTAGTTGAACGCGAAGTGACAGGAGTTAAGCAACAGACAGATAAAATTGGTGGGGCTGTTGTAAGAATAGTACAACCAGGCGACACCTTATATGGTTTAGCCTTCGCCAGCGGCTTAGATGCAAAAGACTTGGCCGCCTGGAATGGCTTGTCATTGGATAATCGCATACAAGTGGGGCAAAAGCTGCGATTGACCAAGCCTCTTAATTTTGTGCCAAAGCCTAGTGTGGTAAGCCGGCCGACTAGCACGACTGTCAATACTACTGTGAACCAGCCGAACGTGCCGCCGTTGGGTAGTGAGTCGCCGAAAGTTATTGTTGGGATACCTAAACGAAACCCTACCGTTGCCCCAGCCCCCAGTACTTCGGTGACAGGATGGCGTTGGCCGTTGCAAGGTAAACTCATTCGTCGCTTTGCTTTGAGCCAAGGACAACAAGGTGTTGATATACAAGGAGCCTTAGGGCAAAGCGTTATGGCAGGTGCGGCCGGTGAGGTCGTTTACGTTGGTAACGGTTTAAAAGGTTATGGCAATTTGATCATTATCAAACATGACGATGAATTTTTAAGCGCCTACGCGCATAACCAAGCAGTGTTTGTCAAAGAAGGTGAGCTGGTAAAACAAAGCTCGGTAATTGCTTCAGTGGGGAACAACCAGCGTGGAGAACCCGCATTGCAATTTCAAATTAGAAAGCGCGGAACGCCAGTTAATCCTCTGGGTTATCTACCAAAGATAAGATAATTTGTTGCTTTTCTAGCGACAATGAATTGAGGTCTGGATACAATACACACAACTATTTCTAATCCTCGTAAAAAAGCTTTTGTGAGCCCTATTTCAAAGCTAATTTTTCAAGCCAAGCTTCCAAACTGTACTTTTCTAAGTCACTAAAATATGGATGATTTTCCAAGAATAAAACGGCTGCCATATTATGTGTTTAATACGGTTGGCGAATTGAAGGCGGCAGCGCGCGCCCGTGGTGAAGATATCATCGATTTTGGTATGGGTAATCCCGATCAACCCACGCCACAACCGATAGTCGATAAATTATGTGAGGCAGCTCAGCGTGGAGACACGCATCGTTATTCAGTGTCACGCGGTGTTCCACGCTTACGCAAAGCGATATCCAATTGGTATGGCGAACGTTTTGATGTTGATATTGACCCAGAGACTGAAGCTATAGTAACCATCGGTTCAAAAGAGGGCTTGGCCCATTTGGCGATGGCAACTGTGGACAAAGGTGATTCCGTATTGGTGCCGAATCCGGCATACCCGATTCACCCTTATGGTTTTATTATTTCTGGTGCGGATATAAGGCATGTTCCGATAGGGCCAGACGTGGACTTTTTTGGTGAATTGGAATTGGCTCTTAAGAACATGTTTCCAAAGCCAAAAATGTTAGTGTTAAATTTTCCTAGCAACCCTACAACTCAGTGTGTGGAACTGGATTTCTTCGAACGCATTGTCGAGATGGCGATCGAACATCAGTTTTGGATAATTCAAGATTTGGCCTATGCTGACATTGTGTTTGATGGTTATGTTGCACCGTCCATTATGCAAGTACCTGGTGCTAAGGATATAGCGGTAGAGTCCTTCAGTTTATCCAAGAGCTATAATATGCCTGGCTGGCGAGTTGGTTTTTTAGTGGGTAATCCGACCTTAATTGCAGCTTTGGCGCGCCTTAAATCATATTTGGATTACGGTATGTTTGCGCCTATTCAGATCGCCTCTATCTTTGCCTTAGAAGCGCCCGAAGCTAAAGATTGGATTGCTGAAATACGCGATCGCTACGAGTTGCGGCGTAATGTTTTATGCGATGGTTTAAATGCCGCTGGTTGGCCAGTAGAGCGGCCCAAAGCAACCATGTTTGTGTGGGCTAAAATTCCTGAACGCTTTGCTGAATTGGGCTCAATGGAATTCAGCAAGATTTTGCTCAAAGAAGCCAAAGTAGCGGTATCACCCGGTATTGGCTTTGGTGAGTATGGCGATGCTTATGTGCGTTTTGGTTTGATTGAAAATGAACAACGAATACGTCAAGCTTTGCGCAATATTAAATCGATGCTGCGGCATCCCGAACGAATAAAAACTTAATATGCAATCAATTAAAGTAGGCATTCTTGGCTTAGGTACGGTGGGCGCTGCTACCGTTAGTGTATTACAAGATAATGCCGATGAAATACAGCGGCGCGTCGGGCATGCTATTGAAGTGAGTATGGCCTCAGTGCGCGACTTAAAACGTCAGCGAGATTGCGATAGCAGTTCCCTTAGCCTCACTGACGACCCTTATGAGATCGTCAATCATGCCGATATTGATATCGTGGTCGAATTAATTGGTGGCGAAACTTTGTCTAAGGAGTTGGTGCTCGCGGCCATTGATAGTGGCAAGCATGTAGTTACTGCGAATAAAGCGTTGATTGCTTTGCATGGCAATGAATTGTTTGCCGCTGCACAAGCTAAGGGTGTTGCGATTTGTTTTGAATCTTCTGTGGCTGGCGGTATCAGCATCATTAAAAGTATCCGCGAGGGTTTAGCAGGTAACCGAATCGAGCTGGTTGCTGGCATAATTAATGGCACAGGTAATTTTATTCTTACTGAAATGCGCGACAAGGGTCGCAGCTTCGAAGATGTCTTAGCCGAAGCGCAATCTTTGGGCTATGCAGAAGCCGATCCCACCTTTGATGTTGAAGGGATTGATGCCGCGCATAAGTTGACTATTCTCGCCTCCATTGCTTACGGTATTCCATTGCAGTTCAGTAAAGTTTATACCGAAGGTATTTCCACGCTCGATCTAATCGATATGGGTTATGCGCAAGAGTTAGGCTATCGAATCAAACATCTAGGCATTGCCAGCAACACAGAACAGGGGCTGGAATTACGTGTGCATCCTACCTTGATTCCCGAGACTCGATTAATTGCCAATGTGGATGGTGTAATGAATGCGGTATTGGTCAAGGGCGACGCGGTGGGGAATACCTTGCATTACGGTGCTGGTGCGGGCGGTAAGCCAACGGCGTCTGCCGTAGTGGCGGATATTATCGATTTGGCACGGTCTTTTTCAGCGGACGCTGTAACCCGCGTACCTCATCTGGGTTTTCAAGAATCGGCTATCGTCAATAAGACTATCAAAACACCCGATCAATTTAATAGTGTGTATTATTTGCGTATTGAGGCCGATGATGTAGCAGGGGTTATGTCTAAGCTAACCACTGTATTTGCCGAATTGCAGATAAGTATAGAAGGCATCACCCAAAAAGAACCAACCGCGGGGCAAGACACCGTGTCGGTTATTTTTCTGACCCAACGCACGCAAGAAAGTCGCATAGACGAGGCTATTCAAAAGATTCAAGAGTTTGATCAAATCAAAGGCGACGTAGTAAAAATACGTGTAGAGCATTTAACATAGCGGCTGAACTGGTTAGATATGAAATTTATTAGCACTCGTGGCGATGCGCCCGTTCTAAATTTTGAAGAAGCGGTTTTGGCAGGCCTTGCAAGTGATGGCGGTTTGTATGTGCCGGCTGAACTACCTAAGTTCTCTAAAGCGCAGATCGCCTCTTGGGCGGGCCTGAGTTATCAAGATTTAGCGTTTAATATTATAGCGCCGTTTGTCGATGGTGAGATTTCAGACGATGATCTAAAAGGCATTATTGCGAAAGCGTATTCAAGTTTCAGGCATGATGCGATTGCGCCGCTAGTGCAAACAGGCCACCAAGAATGGATCTTGGAGCTGTTTCAAGGTCCCACCCTGGCTTTTAAAGACTTTGCTTTGCAATTTTTGGGTCATTTACTCGATTTTATTTTGGCTAAGCGTCAACAAAAAGTAGTGGTAATGGGCGCGACTTCTGGCGATACAGGTTCAGCCGCCATCGAAGGTTGTCGACATTGTGACAATATCGATATCTTTATTTTACATCCGCACAATCGTGTCTCAGAAGTACAACGCCGACAAATGACAACAGTGATTGCCGACAATGTGTTTAATATTGCTCTTGAAGGAGATTTTGATGATTGTCAAAATATGGTGAAAACGAGTTTTCGAGATCAAAGCTTTTTGCCAGAAGGGCGACAATTGGTTGCGGTTAATTCTATAAACTGGGCACGCGTTATGGCGCAAATCGTTTATTATTTTTACTCGGCCCTAACCTTGGGCGGCCCTGATAGAGCAGTTTCCTACTCAGTCCCTACAGGTAATTTTGGCGATATTTTTGCTGGATATTTGGCACATAAGATGGGTTTGCCAATTGAACAATTAATTGTCGCAACAAACCAGAATGACATTTTACACCGTTGTATTAGTGCTAATGATCATAGTAAACAAGCCTTGCAACATTCTTTATCACCTAGTATGGACATTATGGTCTCCAGCAATTTTGAGCGCCTACTTTTTGATATGCATGATCGGAACAGCCAAGCAATACAGGCTTTGATGGACGAGTTTGCAGGTGGCGCTATGACCTTAAGTGAAGATGCCTTAACGCGAGTACGTGAATTATTCGACAGTCATGCACTTGATGATGATGAGACGGTTGCAGTCATAAAATCGGTGTATGAAGACTCAGCCTATTTATTGGATCCGCATACAGCCATTGGGGTAGCGGCAGCGCGGGCTAAGAGGCGTGATCAGCACACGCCAATGATATGTCTAGCCACTGCTCATCCGGCCAAGTTTCCAGATGCAGTTAATAAAGCACTGGGATCTCATGAAATACCCTTGCCAGTGCATATGGCAGGTCTATTTCAAAGGACTGAAAATTATACGGTTATAGAGGATGATATTGAGGCCGTGCAATCCTATATTGCGGACAATTTTAACGCCTAAAATAGTGTTTACTGCAATCATTGACCGAAAGCTGAGGTCAAACCTCATTAAATATAGGTAAATCCTTGTAAATAGTGATATTACAATACGCTAAAACAGGCTTTTTGAGTGCGGATAAGCATGGTCACTTAAGCTTAATTTAAGTATGATAGGGAGCTCGATAAATAATAAAATGCTGGGCACGGGTAATTGTGTGCAACAGCATATTAAGAGTGATCTATGACTTTGTCACTGCGTGGTCGCAGGCCAGCGATAGGAAGAGGATTCAATATGGTTAAGGCGGTTGTACTTAAAAAGTTCTGTCTAGCATTTGTGTGCATGGCACTTAGTTTGGTGTCGGGTATACAGGTGGGCTTGGCACAATCGGGACAACAGCAAGGCCAAGGCAAAGATGCGCAAGTCACTTTAAATCTGCAAGATGTCGATATTCGAGTATTAATTAATACGGTTGCTGAAGTTAGCGGTAAGAATTTTATTGTCGATCCACGTGTTAAAGGTAAGGTTTCAGTGATCTCAGGTGCGTCCTTAGATCCTGAGCAACTTTACGATGTATTCTTATCAATTTTAGAAGTGCACAATTTTGCCACGGTGGATTCGGGCACTGTGATTAAAGTGTTGCCCAGTAATGTGATTAAACAACGTCCAACACCAACTTTATTTAGTCCTACTGAAGATACTAACGACTCACAGATCACTCAAATTATTCAGCTTGATCATGCATCAGTGCAGGATTTAGTTCCCATTATTCGACCTTTGATACCACCAAGCAGTCATTTTGCGCCGCACATCGGTTCCAATAGCGTAGTGGTAACAGATACCGCCGCTAATATTCAGCGAGTACTTAAAATTATTCGCCGCATCGATGTGCCAGATAAAAGAGCGAATACCCGTATAATTTATTTAGACCATGCTCGCGCTAGCGACTTAGCGGCGTCCTTAACCCAGCTTTTAGCCGCCAGCGCTGGAGCAGGTGGGCAAGCGGCGGGTGTTCAGCCGCCGTCTATAGCTGTGCAACCTCTAGATGCAATTAATGCATTGTTAATTACGGCCACCGATGATGAGTACGCAAAAATTCAAGCCTTGATTGACCAGCTCGATATTGAGCGTGAACTCGCATCGGATGTTAACGTTATTTATCTTAAGCATGCCAATGCTACCGATCTTGTAAGTATTTTAAACGATGTTACGGCTAGTTCCGCTGAAGGTGTGGTTAGTGACTTTTCAGTACAAGCGGATGAAGCTACTAACTCGTTAATTGTTAAAGCATCGGCGGGTCAGCTAAAAGCGGTTAAGGGAGTCGTTGAAAAACTTGATTTGCGCCGCGCACAAGTTTTTGTAGAAACTATTATTGCCGAAGTGTCTTTAATGCAGCAGGCGAATCTGGGTATTGATGTCGCAGCCGGCGGTCCGCGAACTTTGCTCGGAGGTACAACTGCCGCCACTCCCGCTGATGGCGACGGAGATGGCGCAGGTGCAACGCCCGCTACAACGGCAAGCACCGTAGGTAATATTGTTAGCCGTACTAATCCTAATCAAATTATTGGTACTGGCAGTGTTGCTTTTAATGGTTCCGGACTTAATTTTTCATTATTGAATTTTGACCGCTTTAATATCAATCTTATATTGACGGCCTTACGACAGGACAATAATAGTAATGTTTTGTCCACGCCGACCTTGCTGACTTTAGATAATGAAACTGCTGAGATTGTGGTTGGTCAAGAAGTACCGTTTGTGACTGGTCAGTTTAATAATGGCTTCAATAATAGTACTACGGTCGATGCGGATGGCAATGCGGTTGGTGGGACTACTGGCAGCAGCTTTCAGACTATTGAGCGCAGAGACGTCGGTATCTTATTGCGTATTACTCCACAGATAAGCGATGGTGACACAATCCAGTTAGAAGTTTTGCAAGAAATTTCTAGTGTTGCGCCAACCGAGATATCTGGTCAGGCAGACTTGATTACCAATACCCGATCTATTGAAACCGTGGTGCAAGTCGACGATGGCCAAGTGATTGCCTTGGGTGGATTATTACAAGACGACGTGACTGACAGTGAAAATCGGGTGCCATTTTTAGGAAGATTACCGGTGCTAGGGCGCTTGTTCAAAACTACCACCAAGGCTGCCAATAAAAGTAATTTGATGGTCTTCTTGAAACCGCGAATTATCCGCACCGCTGATCAACTAGCCAAGTACAGCAAAGGTAAATATGACGCGATTCGATTAGATACTCAATTGGCTCGTCTGAAAAGTTCTGACTTTTTTATCGACGATGGAGAGTTACCAGTATTAGATGATTACAAAAACGTGGCTGATGACGGATCTTTTACTTATGAGCAGCGCCGTGAGTTAATTGAAAAGTATAAAAAAGGCGTGCCTAAGCGTCGTGGACTTCCAGCCTTGATTTTTGGCAAGGGTCGCCAGCCGAATAGCTCGCTTGATGATGATGACTTTACCACTGAGGGTGAGTTAGACGATGCCGAACTCCAGCGTTTAGAGCGTATAGAGCGCGATCTACGCGAAGAAGAAGGTCGTATCGATTGGGGGTCAGACTCTAATCGAATTCCGCAGCCATCTAGAGTAATTCAGCCTGACGATTTGATTAAACCTGCTGAAGTACAAAATTGATACTCGCGTTATAGAGCAAAAAATAAAATGACCGACGGCACTAGTCAATCTGAAGATCAAACTATCGAGAATAGCGATTTCGATAGTGGCATGCATGGAGATGCAGACATAGAGCAGGTTATCCAAGCGCAAGTTGATGCTGCCGACGAATCAAGCTATGCAAACGACATGCTGCCTTACTCCTTTGCTAAAAAGCACAATGTATTGGTGCATCGCGTAGATGAAAACAAAGCACAAGTCACTTGTATTGAAACACCAAAGCTCTCCGTGTTGTCTGAGATTCGACGCAAGTTTAATTGCAAGCTAGTTTTGAATCAGCTGCCCGCGCAAGAGTTCGATGAACAGTTACGCTCTGTATATGATACTGGCGGGAGTCAGGCCACGCAGTTGATGGATGATATGGATGATGGTTTGGATTTGGCTAGGTTAGCCGATGAAATGCCGCAAGCCACGGATTTATTAGAAGCTGATGACGACGCGCCAATTATCCGTTTGATTAACGCTCTGTTGACTCAAGCTATTCGTGAAAATGCCTCAGATATTCATTTAGAAGCTTTTGAAGATGAGTCTGTGGTGCGCTTTCGAGTTGATGGTGTACTTAGAGATATTTTAGCACCACGGCGTGAATTACACGGAGCCTTAGTCTCGCGCATCAAGGTAATGTCGAAGCTCGATATTGCCGAAAAACGCTTACCTCAAGATGGGCGTATGTCACTGCGCGTCGCCGAACATCCAGTAGATGTGCGTGTTTCAACACTACCCACTCAACATGGCGAACGAGTGGTATTACGGCTACTTGATAAACAAAGCGCACGTTTAAATCTAGAACTGCTCGGAATGCCGAAAGAAATCCTCGACACATTTGTCGAGTTGATTAATCGACCCAATGGTATTTTGCTAGTAACAGGGCCAACCGGTTCTGGTAAAACTACCAGTCTTTACTCAGGCTTGCACCGCTTGGATCGCAAACGTTTGAACATTCTTACCGTCGAAGACCCTGTTGAGTATGATCTTGATGGCGTAGGTCAAACCCAAATGAATTCAAAGATTGGTTTGACCTTTGCCTCGGGCTTACGCTCAATTTTACGCCAAGACCCCGATGTGGTTTTGGTGGGTGAGATTCGTGACTTGGAAACGGCCGATATTTCTGTGCAGGCCAGTTTAACTGGTCACCTCGTGCTCTCAACCTTACATACCAATACCGCGGTAGGTGCCGTCACTCGTTTAGTGGATATGGGCGTAGAACCGTTTTTGATTGCTTCTAGTTTGGTCGGTGTGCTGGCGCAACGTTTAGTGCGTAAGCTTTGTTCTGACTGTAAACAGGCTTACCAACCTGACGAAGTCGAACGTGAGTTGTTAGGCTTGAGCAATACTGAAACCACTGAACTATTTCGGGCGCAAGGCTGTGTAGCTTGTGATCAGGTAGGCTATCGTGGTCGACTGGGTATCTACGAATTAGTCAATATCGATGACGGTATGCGCAGGTTGATTCACGATCAAGCTTCGGAAGGAGAATTGACCGATTATGCGCGCAAAACGTCACGCAGTTTAATGCAAAATGGTTTTGATCGTGTGCTCTCGGGAGAAACAACAATGGATGAAGTCTTCCGAGTGACTCAGGCTTCCTAAATGGAATTGTAATTAGGGATTACCCGTGGCTGCATTTGAATATCAAGCGCTGGATAAAGCAGGTAAAACTGTAAAAGGGGTTACTACCGGCGATCACGCGAAACAAGTCCGCGATGAACTACGTGCGCAAGGTTTGGTACCACTTGAGGTAAAAGGAGTATCTGAGTACGCGGCGAATAAATCTGACAGCAAAGGCAATGCTGCGCGGCGTATCAAAATAAGACCGAATGATTTGTCGATTCTTACTCGGCAAATGGCGACTTTATTAGAATCAGGTATGACAGTTGAAGAAACCTTAAGTGCCTGCGTCAAGCAATCAGAGGGTTATAAGATTAAATCAGTGATGAGTGATATTAGATCACTGGTGACAGAAGGCTATTCATTGTCAGATGCGATCGCTCTATACCCAAATAGCTTTCCAGAAATTTATCGAGCCTCAATATCCGCGGGTGAGCAGTCAGGCACGCTAGACAAAGTACTAGATAGACTAGCTGACTATTTAGAGAACAGTCATGCTTTACAGCAAAAAGTCTCTCAAGCGGTAGTATATCCAATATTCCTATTTTTCGTATGCACCGCGATTTTGGTGTTGTTGATTACCTTGGTGGTACCTAAGGTAGTCAAAGTTTATGATGATACTGGTCAGGATTTGCCTTGGTTAACGGTGGTGGTAATTAAGATTTCAGACTTTCTTGTCGAGTACGGCGTTATTGTAGGGCTGGTTTTAGCCGTTCTGCTTTTGTTGATCAATTATATTTTTAAACAAGACTCGCCTAGATACTGGTTGCATAGTTTGTATTTAAAAATTACTGGCGTGCGTAAGATGGTGCAAAATATTGATTCGGCGCGAATGTCTCGTACCTTATCAATTATGGTTGGTTCAGGTGTGCCGATTTTATCGTCTATGCGTGCCAGCGAAGGGGTAATGACTAATAAGGTGCTACAGAAAGATTTGCATATGGCTACTGAAGAAGTCGCTCAGGGCGTTTCCATAGGGCGTGCGCTTGAGCGTAATGGTAATTTTCCACCGCTATTGGTGCATATGGTATCTAGCGGTGAGAACAGCGGTCGCTTAGATCATATGCTTGATAAAGCCGCAACGGCAACTGAGAATGAAATGGCAACTCGGATTTCAATGATGGTGAGTTTGTTAGGACCTTTGATGATTTTGATTATGGGTGGATTAGTATTTGCGATTGTCATGGCAATTCTTTTGCCAGTATTCAATTTACAACAAATCGTAAATTTTTAACGTTTAGTAACCCTGTTAGTATTTAACTATCAGCAAATATAGTTCTATAATTTTTAATATAGATATTTAATGGAAGTAGGTGTGTGATGAAAACGAAAACAGATAAAAGATATTCGTCGGCTCAAATTAATAAGCAATCGGGTTTTACCTTGATTGAGATCATGGTGGTTGTGATTATTATTGGTTTACTCGCAACCTTGATTTTACCTAATGTTCTAGGTCAACAAGATCGCGCTTTTGAGATTAAAGCAAAGGCCGATATCCGTGCAATCTCCGGTCAGATGTCCATGTATAAATTGGACAATTTTGCGTTTCCAAATAACTCCGAAGGTATTCAAGCCTTGGTGACAAACCCAGGTAAAAGCACTTGGCGTGGTTATTTGCCTAAATTACCAAAAGATCCGTGGAACAATGATTATCAGTACGCACAACCGGGTACTAATAATCCAACGACGTATGATATTTGGAGTTTAGGTTCTGACGGAGCGCCAGGTGGTACAGGTACTGCGGCGGATATCGGTAATTGGGACAATTAGCTTATTGTTTAACTATTAGCTAATTGTTCGCTGAAGTTGAAGTTACTAAAACAATCGGCCTGATCGGAAAAATCAACTTCGGACAGACCGATTTTTTTATGCCAGCGATGCATGGCACGACCACCGTTATCAAAAAACTTAACCAAACTAGTTAACGCATCATATCGAATCAAACAATGAAGGTTTTGTGTGCGCTCACCATCGTTGACCACAGCACAGGGCTTGTCTCCATCTTCTAACACACAAAGTAATTTGCCCACATAGTCAGGCGGTAGCAATGGTGAATCACAACTGCTGATCAATATGTAGTCGTAGGTTTGCGAACTGGTTTTCAACCACTCGTGCGCTGCAGAAACGCCCGCTAGTGGTCCTTGGTAATCGGTTTGCTTGTCAAAAACTAGCGTATGACCAAGCTTATTGTACTCAGTCTCGTTACGATTAATGCAAATGATGATGTCATCTACCTGAGGCTCAATTGACGAAATTGTATGTTCGATTAATGTCTTACTTTTGAATACTTGTAAGCCTTTGTCGACACCACCTACACGACTACCCGCTCCACCTGAAAGTATGATCGCCAATATTTTCAAATCGGGGTCCGTTTTTTGCTTGGTCTTTTTTGAGTGGTCCTTTTTTTGCATGGTTATAGTGCGGTAATTCCGTTGGATCTACCGTTATTTCTAACTAGCCGTAGTTTTCTCATCCAAGGATATTATTTTTATCACAGCGTAGCATATAGTTCAGCACTTAGTTTTCTATTCTGACAATTTCCTTACTGGCGATGTCTTTTGCCACCAAATGCATAATATCTGCCTCACGAATAATTGAGATATGCGCGCCCATCATTTAATATCCATGTAAATTTAGAGTGAATTGATCTTGGTCATTGCCAACGAGCATTAATGGTCAAATTATTTGAATTTTACTTGGTGTTTTTGTCGCGGTCCTGATTGATGACATGACAGCTGTTTGAAATTTAGTTCGATTGATTAGGGTATTGTGATAATAATTTTTAGTTCATTTTTGATAATTGCGATTATTGGTTATATCGCGCAACGCATAGGCATTTGCCTGATTAGAGGCATTGGTCAAGCAATTGACGGCGATCCAGCCTTGTTATTAGCAATACTGCTTAGTGGTTGCTGGCTTTGGATTTACTTTTTCGTTTCTAACTATTTTGGCTGGGCCAACAATCTGCCGCGCTACGCATATCATCCCATATTTCTAATTGGCGGGTTTATTTTCGGGATCGGCGCTGGGATTAATCAGGCTTGTTCGGTATCAACCATGAATCATCTGACTAGAGGTAATCTATCAATGATGATGACCATGGTCGGTTGGGCTATTGGTTGGACTCTATGGATGGGTTTGTCCTTACAATCTGATTGGGATAATGAGTTTTATCAAACGTCAGAACATTTTTCTAACCAGACTATTGTTTTATTTTTTCTGCCTGCCTTAGCGATTACACTGCAGCGACTGATTTATAAGCCTGAACAACGTGACTTATGGTTTGGAATATTAGTATTTGGATTGCTGGCTACATCGTTGTTTTTGTTACAACCAAATTGGCCGCCTAGCCGTTTAATTCAAGATATGGGCGGGGCAATATTTAGTCCTGACGTTGTTGATTGGCCTGAGCTTCAACGCTACATAATGTTAATGGCTTTATCGGCAGGTATGTGGCTTGCCGCGATTCGTAATCATGAATTCCGGTTTAGGATGTTCACGATTAAAAGTATTTTGCGGCATTTACCAGCTGGAATTTTGATGGGTATTGGCGGTGCAATGGCGTTGGGTGGTAATGACTCTCATTTATTGTTGGGCTTGCCAACATTATCCTATGCGAGTTTGGCTGCAGTCATAGGTATGCTAACTGGGATTTTGGTTGAACGATGGGTGTACAAAAAGTTTATCTTTACAGGGAACAATCGTGCTGTATAGCCATACTGGTAAATTCACGATACTTAGTAAACAAGGCTCTTATTAAAATAGTTAAAGTCGTTATGATAGACTGCTAAGCCAAAAATAGGTGTTTTGTGTTATGGTTATATAGGTTTTATTAATGCAATGAAATTAGAGTTATAATAGTTTAGTGGCCCCATCAATGTAAAAGTACCCTCAACCGAGTAACTGATTTATGAAATTCATTATTATTTTATCCCTTCTGTTTTCACTGTCCTTGTTTGCTGAAGAGCTCGTCCCTAGTGCTAAAGAAAGTGCTAAAGAAGCAGTTTCCGAGAATGAAAATTTTAGTCCGGTTCCGAACGATGCTAATTTAATTCAGTCAAATGAAGAAGGTGTTGCTCTTGATGGTTATGATACAGTGGCTTATTTTAATCAAGAAAAAGCCGTTAAAGGCACAGCGAAATACAATTGTGAGTATCAAAATAAAACTTGGTACTTCTCTTCTGCTGAAAATAGAGATGCTTTCTTATCTAATCCTGAAAAATTCACACCTCAATATGGTGGTTTTTGTACGCATTCCTTAACAGGTAACAAATTAGTAAAGGGTAACCCTGAATCATTCGCTATTCGTGATGATAAACTTTATCTTTATGCTAACGATAAGGTTGCTGCTAAAGACTTAAAGAAAAAAGACAATGTCTTTGCTGATGCTGAAAATAAGAGAAAACAATACTGGACTGATTTTGAGGTTCGTTTTTAGCAATAATATCTATAAATTTAATCGATTGATCTTTAATAAGATACGCTTACTTCAAACTGATAGTCCTAGTAATAGTCCTTAAAAAATAAGCAATATAGTTACTCTAACTAAGAATACAAAGATGCTTTGTCAAACTCCTTTGCATTTTTATAGCGTAGTTTTAACGTGTTCTAACTGACTATACTTGCACTAACTAGGCTAGTTAAGTTAACGATGCCTCGTGGGGAGGTTGTTCTGGTTATT
>CAZHEL010000032.1:4492-11332 GCA_964531625.1 uncultured Gammaproteobacteria bacterium | reverse complement strand
ACTAACTAGGCTAGTTAAGTTAACGATGCCTCGTGGGGAGGTTGTTCTGGTTATTGCGTGAATCGGTTTGTTTGCTCCAAGGATGATTGGGCCCACCGACACACCATTAGCTAGCGCTTTAATCGAGGCATAGGTGATATTAGCCGCATCTAAGTTAGGCATAATCAATAAATTAGCATTAGCAGATAAAGAACTTTTTCCTGACTTGCTACGCAGTTCAGGGTTTAGCGCCATACCAGCTTTCATTTCGCCATCGACTTCTAAATCTGGCGCAATGTCGGCTAAAATCTCTTTGGTCTTAGCCATTTTTATAGCAGATTTACTTTTATGACCGCCAAAATTTGAGTGTGATAACAATGCAGCGCAGGGTGTCATACCAAAACGTTTTATTTCTTGTGCAGCCATCACCGTAATATGAGCTAACTGCTCTGCTGTTGGGTCTTCATGGATACTGGTGTCTGCAATAAAGTAAGACCCGTTTTCTAATAATAATAGATGCATTACCGCCAATTTTTCATTGGCATGTTTTGTGCCTGAACAAAGTTCAATTGACTCTATTTGTTTATGAAGTTTTACACTAGGCCCAGTTAATGCAGCATGCACTACTCCGTCATCTATTAGTTTACATGCTTGTGCTATACGGTCTTTTTCTGTTTTGCCATCAGGGGTAATTATTTCATAATCTGCTGGTTCAGTGATGCGTAAACCGAGTTTATTGATTTTATTTTGGATAGCTTCAGCATTACCAATTAATACTGGGCGAGCATAATTTTGGTCTACAACGTCTTGGATCGCTCGTAAAACTCGTTCATTTTCGCCATCGGTATAAATTACTTTGTGGGTTGTGCTTTGCGCTTTCTCAAAGATTGGGCGCATAACGTTACCGGTACGATATACGAGTGGTTCTAAACTTTTTTGATAGGATTCATAACTGTCAAATGGCAGGGTTGCGACGCCGCTATCGATTGCAGCTTGTGCGACAGCAGGTGCGATATTGGTAATTAGTCTTGGATCAAATGGTTTGGGTAGAATATAAGTTGCACCAAATTGTAAGCTTTCATTTTGATAATAACTAGCAACTTTTTCGTCACTCTCAGAGAGTGCTAAATCAGCCAGGGCATTGACACAGGCGATTTCCATTTCGCGGGTAATAGTAGTTGCTCCTACGTCTAAGGCACCTCTAAATAGAAATGGAAAACAGAGTACATTATTAACTTGATTTGGGTAATCCGAACGTCCAGTTGCCATCACAGCGTCTGGCCTGTGTTCAAAAACCAGTTCTGGTTTTACCTCAGGGTCAGGATTCGCCATTGCCAGTATCAATGGCTTACTAGCCATACTTTTGAGCATCGGGACATCAATTAAATTGGGTTGTGATACACCTAGAAAAACATCGCAACCGACCATAGCGTCAGCTAAATTTCGCGCATCAGTATCTTGAGCAAAACGTTGCTTAGTTTCTGTTAGATTTTCACGACCAGAATGAATTACACCTGTGCTGTCGAGCATCAATACATTGTTAATATCAACCCCAGTGTCTAGTAATAAGTTTGTGCAAGCCATTGCCGCAGCACCAGCACCTGAAACGACCACTTTTACCTTACTTATATCTTTGCCAACAACTCTTAGTCCGTTTTTAACCGCAGCCGAGCAGACAATAGCGGTTCCATGTTGATCGTCATGAAAGACTGGTATGTTCATGCGTTCGCGCAGTTTGGCTTCGATTTCAAAGCACTGTGGCGCTTTTATATCTTCTAAATTAATACCGCCAAATGTCGGTTCTAACGCTGCGACGACATCACAAAATGCGTCCACATCTGTTTCATCGACTTCAATATCATAGGCATCAACATCGGCAAAGTTTTTAAATAATATAGCTTTACCTTCCATGACAGGTTTGGAGGCAAGAGCGCCTATATTGCCCAGGCCTAAGACGGCTGTACCATTGGTTACTACACCAACTAAATTACTCCGCGAGGTATAAAGCGACGCATTTAGTGGATCGTTCTTTATCTCTATGCATGGCTCAGCTACCCCAGGTGAGTAGGCCAGTGCTAGGTCTCGCTGGTTAGTGAGTGGCTTGGTGGCCTGTATTCGGATTTTTCCAGATCCAGGGTGGCGGTGGTAGTGTAGTGCGGCATCGCGAAGTGAGTCTTTCATAATGTTTTTATTAATACTATAGAGTTTTGAAGTGATAGTTTTTGTGTAAGCAGTAAGTCTTTTTAGCGGGACTAACGGTGTTTTAGATATGCGTGGGATACTATTACACACTAACTAACAATTTAGTGATGAAGCCCCGTTCTGTGTGCAAGACTAACGAGGACACCGACTCAATAAAAGAGAGAATTTGCAGAGAGAATTATAGCACACCTATCTAAATAACCAGCCCACCAGTAAGTATGATCGCCAATATTTTCTCAACACAGCGCAGCGTAGTGTTCAACACTTTATTTTCTATTCAGACAATTTACTTAAGCGTAAGGCTTGTTTTAATAGCTGACTGTTACGCACAAGACCCAATTTGGATTTAATGTTCGCGCGGTGATTCTGTATAGTTCTGAAGCTTAGGTTAAGTTGCTCTGCAATTTCCTTGCTGGTCATGTCTTTCGCCAACAAATGCATAATATCTTGTTCACGTTGGGTTAAATTTTTCAGCGTCAGTTGTTGTGGGTTGTTCGATTGTTCTTCCAGCGCTCTGCGTTTTCTAAGTTTCGGGCTGAGGTAAAAGCGATCAGCTGGAGGGTTTTTAAGAAAAGTTAAAATGGATTCCGGGTTATCATTTTTTAGTAGGTATGCACAGGCACCGTGTTGCTCAGCGTGTTCTATGTACAGTGATAGATCGTGACTGGTTAGAATTGCTACGCGGCAGACTTTTGAATAATTTAAATAATGTTCGATAGATGTTATTCCGTTGCTGCCTGCCAGTTCCACATCTAGAAAAACCACATCCGGTTTTTTTAAGGGTAGGTATTTAAGTGATGAGTTTATGTCTTCAAATTCAAACACAGTATGCGAGCTCGACTCACGAATAAGGCTGCTAACGCCTTTTCGATACAAGGGATGATCGTCTACTAAAAATACAATCATGGTTAAAACTCAACCGTTAATAGAGTGCCAGAATCAGGCGAACTAATAATGTTATTAATACCGTCTAGATAAGATGCATATTGTTTGATTTGCGATAATCCAAAGCCTTCTTTAGCTTGATCAAAACCGCAACCATCATCTTGAATAGCCAAACGGTGACGCCCGTTCAAGAATTGTAATTGAATGGATACCTTGCTGGCATCGGCATGACGGTAAGTATTGTTAATCGACTCTTGTATAATTCGATACAGTACTCGAACTTGATCGTTTTCCAAACGGCTATCGTCAATATCACAACTCCAATCGATCTCACGCGCATCTAAATTTTTTTCAGCATAGTTTTTCGCCGCTTCCGATAGACCGAATTGTTCTAATATAGACGGGTACGATTGATGAGATATTTCTCGTACGTCTTCAATCGTATTGTCCACCACTTCAATAACTGAGTTGTGCTCATCAGTCGACGATTCAGACGATCGTTCTAACTTAGTTCTTAGTACTGCTAAATTTTGCACCACTGTATTGTGTAGAACAACGCCAAATTCCTTTTTCTCCCGTTCTCTTTCGTCAATCAAAGCCTTCAGAAATTTCTGCTTAGAGCTTCGTAACTCATTAACGGCGAAAAGTTGCTTGGTACTAATTTGCCGAATTTTCTCACCGACACCGATCGATATTATAAATGCCTCGATTAACAAGCAAGTTTCTATAGCATGATTTGTGAGAGCAGTACTGCCTAACAAGCCAGTGAATTTGAGTATGGTAATCGTTATTGCAGGAAACAGTATTAAATACCCTAAGAATAAATAGATACTCGCTGTTTGTTTTTGTCTGAATGCTAGATAAGAAATCATCAAAATATTTATCATCTGTATCGCAGCTAATATGAAGAAACATTCATCCAATACTCCATGGTGTATCCACAATAAGACTAGCATGCACACCGCTGTTCCAGACATCACGACTTTTGAGACTAATTTGTTAAATCGAAACCGTTTTGCGTCGAGAGTAATGAAGGAGCTGACAAACATTGTCATCGTCAATAACAGCCCGCCGGCACTCAAAAAACCAATTTTAGTAGTAAGGCCATTGCTACCAGGCCAAATCAGCGATTGACCTAAGCCATTGTTGGTAAATAGCAGAGTTATCATGCATACAAGGTAAGACGAATACCAAAAATAACTGCGTTCACGAGTAACGAAAAATAGTATGAAGTTGTAGATAGCGAGAGTAATAAATGCACCAAAGAACAAGCCATAATTAAGCCGAGTACTCGCTATGCGCTTATTGAAGCTTGCTTGGGTATCAATTAATACGTCGAACGGGATGGCAATCGTATCTAATGCTTGAACCAATAAATAGCTGGGGATATGACCGTCATTATTTAGCTCTATGGTTGGTAACCTATAGCGCGATTGTTTTCGATCCAATGCTAATTCGTCACCTAAGGTACTAGTGGAATAGGTGCCATCATACGCGGGAAGATATATCTGTAGATAATCTGTGTTTGCATAAGCGATGATTACAATGTACTGCTTAATTTTATCAAACTCTAAGGCGCTTAAATCAACTAGATAGAGAGCTGGAATTAAGCTTCCATGAGTTTTATAACGATCATTGAATTGCTCGACCTTACTATTCAGTTCATGGATCTGAGTTGCACTTATACCAAAATTCTCAAGTTGTTTTTGATTATTAATAGTAACTGGCCTTACTCTCTCTGAACTTTGTGCAAAGCTCGTTTGAACGGGTAAAGCAAATAACAGGCACGCGAAAAAAGCACTTAAAACTAAACGTCTCCCTATAACGCGAAAGCTTAAATCTTGATCCATAAACTTTTGTTAAACCCTCTAGATGGCCTTATACACAGATTGCGAAGGGCTTTGTCATAAAGCCAGCTTTATAAATAACACACTTCCTTTGTTCGTAGATTGAGTACTAGTACTCAATCCAAACCCGTATTTTTACGTTACAGTAGTATAGTTAAATAAAAACATCTGTCCTAGAGGCATGAAGGTTAAAAGAAAGTTTCGGCAGTGCTAAGACGGGGTCGAAATTATTTACTGTACACAGGGTTGGAATATGAAAGATTCATATAAGAGCATGGGTGGTTCTAGGCTTAGCTCGCTTAATAAATTATCTGCTAGGAATAGGGATAAGAAGTCAACTTTACGATCAGGAGCCATCGCATTAACGGCTGTGGCCATTGCCGTTGGTTCGTCGTGCCCGACGAGTCATGCCGCAACGATATTTGTTAATACCACGGACGATGAGCTCTTGAGTGATTCTGTGGGTGGCAGCTGTACACTTAGGGAAGCGGTTGCTGCAATAAACAGCTCTAGTACCACGGTTAATGGCAATGCCACGGGTTGTACTAGCTCTGGCTCTGCTTTTGGTACTAATGATCGTATAGAGTTTGGAGCTGGATTGGAGGGTCAGACTATATCGACACTTTTTGGCCCCGAGGGTATTTCTTTGTCGCGCAGTCTGGAATTCAATAGAAATAACCGAGATGTGAGTATTAACTCTAGTGGTGTTTCTCGAGGTTTCAGTATTACGGGTTCGAATACAAGCGTTATACTCAATAGCTTAACACTCACTGGTGGCTTAACACTCACTGGTAGTAATAATGCGCAGTTGTACGGCAGCTCGATATTTGCGAACGGTGGTGCAGAGCTAACAATAAGTAATAGCACCATCACGGCTAACACTGCTGGGGCTGCAGCTGCCGTTTTCGTGGCTGGCACCGGTAGTCAAGCAAGGATCGAAAATTCTGTAATCTCAAATAATGTTGGGCAGTTAGGGGGGGCAGGGGCAAATTTTGGTGGCGGTATTCTGTTGGACGCTGGAGCGACTCTGGAAGTAATTAACTCTACGATTTCTGGCAATAATGGTGGAGTTGGAGGCGGTATTTTTGCTAGGGATTCGAACGGCATTACGGTTCGAGGCACCACCATTTCTAATAACATCGCAGAGCAAGGTTCTGGGCTAGCGGCAGTTAATTCATCGTCAGTAACTATTGAAAATTCGACTATATCTGGTAACACCGCAAATAGCAGTGGTGGGTTATTTCTCAACGGCTCTAATTTCACGATTAATTTCAGTACCATTGCTGACAATAGCGTGCCAGCTGATCAAAATATTGGCGGTTTTATTTTGACCAACAATAGCTCTATTAGTATGCAAAACACTATTCTATCGGGCTCTTCTTTTTCTGATTGCTTTGTTACTGCGAATTCAAATTTCATAGCTAATCCAAATACCATCATTGAAAACCCTAACAATCAGGATGTCGGTTGTTCAAGCAATGCCCGCACTCGCATTAGTCCAAATTTACTGCCATTAGCGGATAATGGCGGACCCACCATGACTCATGAGCTGGGTTCAGGTTCTGCTGCATTTGATACCGGTAACAATTGTTTAGCGACAGATCAACGTGGCGAGCCGAGACCCGCCAGTATGTGTAACGTGGGTGCATGGGAAGGAGAGGATCCAGGCGGTGGGTTTTTTGTAGTGCCTACAGAGAATGGCGGTTCGGCAATATTTCAATTATAAAGCTTAACGGTTTACAACTCCCTTCCATGGATGGAGGGGCATTTTTTTTGTAAGCAAGATTGATAAGGTAGTTTGATATTAAATGATAAAAACTAAGCGATATAAAGCTTAATGGTTTACAACTCCCTTCCATGGATGGAGGGGCATTTTTTTGTAAGCAAGATTGATAAGGTAGTTTGATATTAAATGATAAAAACTAAG
>CAZHEL010000032.1:0-4392 GCA_964531625.1 uncultured Gammaproteobacteria bacterium | reverse complement strand
CGAATAGCACGGGTTTAAAAAAGAAAAACCCTCAGTCGGTCAACGGCTGAGGGTTGTTTGTGGCGCGCCCGGAGGGATTCGAACCCCCGACCAATTGGTTCGAAGCCAACTACTCTATCCAGCTGAGCTACGGACGCATTAATCTGTTGTTTTTTTAAATTTTTGGTGTGCGGTGATTATAAATGATGGACTGGTGCTTTTCGATACTTTAATAAAAAGATAGCTTAATAATTAGATCACCATTGGTGTTCCATACCTGCTATTCCCATCAATGTCATTCATGCAGACATTTTTTTACGCAATAGCTCATTCGCCATTTTCGGGTTGGCTTTACCTTTTGATTTTTGCATGACTTGTCCAACTAAGAAGCCAATTACTTTTTCATTTCCATCATTAAATTGCTGTACTTGGTCAGGGCAGGCTGAAATTACTTCATCAACAATCGCTTCAATCGCACCAGTGTCGGTGATTTGTTTTAGACCTTTAGATTCTATGATTTCATCGACTTCACCTTGTTTCTCCCACAGCGCGGCGAATACTTGTTTAGCGGCAGTGCCCGACAAGGTTTTGTCAGCAATCCGATCGAGTAAAAGAGCAAATTGTGCAGTGCTAATAGGCGACTGAGAGATTTCTAATTCGGATTTATTCAAGTTTGCAAACAGTTCGCCAATCATCCAGTTAGCCACGATTTTACTTTCTGCTTTACTGGCCTTGATTGTATTCTCAAAAAATTCAGCGACTTCACGGTCAGCCGTAAGTAAGTCAGCATCACCAGCAGATAGACCAAACTCCGATTCAAAACGCGCTTTTTTAGCAGTCGGTAGTTCCGGTAGGGTGGCTTTTACATCCTCCAGAAAACTGTCTTCCAGAATCATAGGCGGAAGGTCAGGGTCGGGGAAGTAACGGTAATCATGCGCCTCTTCTTTGGAGCGCATGGAACGGGTTTCATGCTTATCAGAGTCGTATAAACGCGTCTCTTGGGTAATGCTGCCACCATCTTCTAGAATATCTATCTGTCGTTCAATTTCATATTCCATCGCCCGTTCCACAAATCGAAACGAGTTAATGTTTTTAAGTTCGGTGCGCGTGCCATATTCTTTTTGCCCGCGAGGGCGCACTGACACGTTGGCATCACAGCGAAACGAGCCTTCCTGCATATTGCCATCGCATATTTCTATATAACGCACCAAGCTGTGTAATTTACGCAGATAGGCTACCGCTTCAGAGGGTGAACGCATATCAGGCTCGGACACTATTTCTAACAGCGGTGTGCCAGCTCGGTTTAAATCGATTCCAGTTTGTCCCTGAAAATCTTCATGCAGAGATTTGCCCGCATCCTCTTCTAGATGCGCGCGTGTTATACCGATGGTCTTGGTGCCGTCGGCAGTCTCAATATCCATAGTTCCAAAGCCCACAATAGGGAGCTCCATTTGCGAGATTTGATAACCCTTGGGTAAATCTGGGTAGAAGTAGTTTTTCCTAGCGAATACATTGCGCTGGTTTATTTCGGCGCCGATGGCCAAACCGAATTTTACCGCTAATTTGGCAGCTTCTAAGTTCATAACGGGCAATACACCAGGCAATGCAATATCGACTGCGCTCGCCTGCGTATTTGGTTCTGCTCCGTAAGCGATTGAACTGCCCGAGAAAATTTTACTCTTGGTTTGAAGCTGTGTATGTACTTCAAGTCCAATCACGACTTCCCACCGTTGATCCCAAGTAAACATTAGGCGCCTCCCTCAGCGGTGCTAGAAGAGTTAACGCTGGGTGCTACTTTTGTATGCCAGTCGGTTTCTTTTTGAAACTTATGCGCGATGTTCAGCATTTTAGCTTCTTGCAAATACGGTGTTATTAAATGTAAGCCTGCTGGTAGGCCTTTACTGGTAAAACCAGCTTGAATAGAACAAGCGGGCAGTCCCGCTAGATTAGCGGGGATAGTATAAATATCGTTTAGGTACATAGAGATTGGATCGTCGCTGCGACTGCCAGCGGTAAAAGCTGTGGTAGGAGTGGTTGGCCCCATGAGTACATCACATTCAGCGAAAACTTTGTCAAAGTCGTTAGATATTAATCGTCTAAGTTTTAGCGCCTGAGAATAATAAGCGTCGTAATAACCGGACGATAGCGCATAGGCGCCGATCATGATGCGCCGTTTTACTTCCGCGCCAAAACCTTCGGTGCGTGTCTTGGTGTACATGTCGATTAAGTCGTCATATTGTTCAGTGCGAAAGCCATAACGAACACCGTCAAATCGTGACAGATTAGAAGACGCCTCGGCTGGGGCAATGACGTAGTAACTAGGCAACGCCAAATGAGAGTTAGGTAATGATACCTCTTTGATACTTGCACCTAGCTTTTCATACTGTTTGATGGCGTCTTCAATTAATTGCGCTATTTCGGGATCAAGACCCTCACCAAAAAACTCTGTCGGCAAGCCTATTTTTAATCCATCAATAGAGTCGTCAAGTTGCGCCGCGAAATCTTCACTAGGTAGGTCGAGTGATGTCGAGTCTTTTGGATCAAAACCAACCATGGCATTTAACATTAGAGCCGCGTCTTCGGCGGTGTGAGTCATAGGCCCAGCTTGATCCAAGGATGATGCAAACGCGATCATGCCATAGCGTGAACAGCGTCCATAACTGGGTTTGACTCCGGTTAAATTACAAAAGGTTGCTGGTTGGCGAATCGAGCCGCCAGTATCGGTGCCCGTTGCTGCGGGTGCTAAATGAGCGGCTACTGCGGCAGCTGAACCGCCAGAGCTACCACCTGGAACCAACCGTTGATCATTGGATCCCCATGGGTTGATAACATTGCCATAATAAGACGTTTCATTGGACGAGCCCATGGCAAATTCATCCATATTGGTTTTGCCTAAACTCACCACACCCTGCTGCTGCATATTTTCAACCACGGTGGCAGTATAGGGTGCAATAAAACCTTCTAGTATTTTCGAGCCGCAGGTGGTTTGTGTCCCATCGATACAAAATATATCTTTTTGCGCAACCGGCACACCTAGCAGTGGCGATGCCTCGCCATTAGCGCGTTGCTGATCTGCCTTTTTGGCTTGGCTTATCGCCAACTCTGCATTAACGCTAATAAACGCATTGTGCGTGGAGTTTTCAATACGCGTTAAATAGTCTTGGGTAATCTCCACGCTGGAGGTTTTACCATCGTTGAGGTTAGCTGATAGTTCAGCCAAAGTAGTAATTGTCAAAACTGATTTCCTTCTTGATATAGAAAAGCTTGCTAATCAATAACCTTAGGCACTAGATAAAGGCCTTGTTCAGACTCTGGTGCCAAGCTTTGAAACTTGTCTCGCTGATCACTTTGTGTAACGGCATCTTCGCGTAACCTCAAGCTCGCGTCGAAAGGGTGGGTCATGGGTTCCACGCCTTCGGTATCTACGGCTTCCATTTGTTCCACGAGTTCCAAAATATTAGATAGCTCGGATGCGTATTTAGTTACTTCTTTATCGGTAATGTTAAGGCGCGCTAAGCGAGCAATAGTATGTACAGTATCGGTATCTAGGGCCATAAAGTATTAGCTTAGTAGATGGGCTCAATCCAAGTTAGTAAGGTCTACTAGCGAGGGTGGGCGCTCGGTGATTATGATCACCAGAGTTTAACAAGCTTGTTCCTTTAAAACCAAAAATAAACGCGTTTTTGCGCTAAGATTTAGCTTCTGGACAGAATTTCCCTCTAAAGTGCTAAATTACTAGCTTAAGAGGGGTGCTTGATTAGCGTACCTGCGCTTTAAAGGGTACAATACATCCGCAAAATAATAATGCTGAACTGTGCCTATGGCTCGAGTTTTCAAGCTTCGATAAATACGGAGTAAAATCTGTTTTGGGAATTAAGCAGGTTATGAAATTTGATAGGTATGCTGGCTTAAATCAGTTAAGCATCGAAATAAATCGATCTAGCGAATAAATAAATTAATCTATGTTACGTAGCATCTTAGGCCTTTTTTCAAATGACCTAGCCATTGACCTTGGCACCGCCAACACGCTTATCTATGTCAAAGAGAAGGGCATTATATTAAACGAACCATCCGTGGTAGCTATTCGCTATTCGCCGGGTGGTGGTTTAAATAACAAAAGTATTTTAGCGGTGGGTTCTGAAGCAAAGAAAATGCTTGGTAGAACTCCTGGCTCAATTAAAGCAATTCGTCCGATGAAAGACGGTGTAATCGCCGATTTCAACGTTACTGAAAAAATGCTCAAGTATTTTATTAAAAAAGTACAAGAGAATCGTTTTCTACAAGGTAGTCCACGAATTATTATTTGTGTGCCTTGCGGCTCAACGCAAGTTGAAAGACGTGCCATACGAGAGTCAGCCTATGGCGCAGGTGCTCGTGAAGTATATTTAATTGAAGAGCCAATGGCGGTAGCAA
>CAZHEL010000031.1:11099-29851 GCA_964531625.1 uncultured Gammaproteobacteria bacterium | reverse complement strand
ACTTCTACCCGAACAATCGTTTCAGGAATGGCTCGTTTTTGTGCCTGTGGCTTAAAGAAATTAAGCAATAAAATGACAATGATGGTTGTTAGCACGATGCTAGCAACGATGCGTAATTTACGAGGAATAACACCCAGTAAGCCACCTCGCTTATTGGTTTTTGATGTTATTTCGCCATTCTCATCAAAATTTAATTGAAATTCGTCATTCATAATAATTATAAATCTAGTACGTGTATGTGTCCTGTTTAGCTAAGATTAGCTAGCGGTTTTTTCAACAGCTTTAAGCGTTTCTACTTTTTCTAAGTCTTCTTCACTGGGTGGTATTTCGGGTAAGCGATCTTTAGTTTTTTCATCGGCCACTGGTGTAGTGAAACTACCACCTAAGGCGAGATGGAGGCTGATACGGTTTTGCACCAAGGCATTTTTTATATTGAGTTGATTGCGCAATGAATCAAACAAACGTCGTTGCGATTCAAGCACTGTCGTATAATCTGCAATGCCTGATTTGTATTGATCCAAGGCGAGATCTAAACCACCTTGGGCAAAGTCAACGGCCTTAGTGATAGCCTCTCGTTGCTCTATCAAAAGAGCCTCTTGCGACAAGGCATTTTCTACTTCTTCAAATGCTGTGAGTGCGGTGCTTACTAAATTAGCGTAAGCGGATTCGGCCTGATATCCAGCTTGATCTCTGCGAGACCTAAGTGCACCAGAAGCAAAAATGGGGGCCACCAAACCGCTGGCGAGTGTCAATATCATATTGTCAGCATCGAATAGCTCAGCAAAGGTTTCGCGACTATCGCCGATAGAACCATTGAAGGTAAGGCTTGGATATAAGTCTCTTTGTGCCGCCGCTGCACGTGCACGAGTCGCTTTGTATCGCAGCTGGCTTGCTTTGATGTCGGGCCGTCTGGTCAATAATTGGGCAGGTAGGCCGGCAGCAACTGAAGCATTCAATTCAGGTAATTCTGAGTCAACTTGCATCTGCGCTTCAGGGTACTCACCTAGCAGAGTTTTTAATGTGCGTTGGGCTTGTAAATAATCAAACTCGGAATCCGCTCGCTGAGCTTTCTGTACTTCAACATCGCTGCGACTTAGGTACACGTCAAGTGCCGAGCGCAACCCGCGTTGATAATTCTCATCAATTACTGCGGCTGTGCGTACGAAACTCGCCAACCGTTTGTCCGCCACATCCAGCTGTAGCTTGGTGGTAACCAGGTTATACCAAGCTCGACTCACCCCCGCTACCAATGACAGCTCCGCCGCTTTGAAAAGTTCAGCTTGTGCCTGCGCATTGTAGACGTCAGCGCGTTTGCGTTGAGTTAGTTTGCCCCAAATATCGGCTTCCCAGCTGATATTTAAAGTAGCACTAATGGTGCGAATTTCAGTAGTAATAGTACTGACGTTATTGGCACCTACGGCACTGTCCGTGAAGGTGGCACCGCCGCCGGCTGCGACTCCAGCGGTTACCGCGCCCGTATCGTTCTCAATTCGATTTGTGTTTAAGCTGGCCGCGATAGTCGGCCATAGTGCGGAACCAGAAACTCGAACTTCTTCTAATGCGCTTTTAAGCTGAGTTGCCGATGCCCATAGGTCAGGATTATTAATCAATGCGGCCTGAACATAGTTGTTAAGCCGAGGGTCTTCAAAGGAACCTAGCCAAGCATTGTTAATTGGCTTGGGCTCCGGTTCAGGCTCCGGTTCTGGTTCTTCAACCACTATTTCTTCGGTTTCTTCGACTTCTTCAGACTTAGATGCACCCTGCCATTCATTGGGGAGTTCGATTTCAGTTTCCTTAGGCAGATTTTTAAGGCTTGGTGTACATGCAACCAAAACTGCACAAACAAAAACGTAAGACACTGCACGACCAAGCTGTGGTATGCGCATGAGTGGCCACCAGTGATTACTGCGCGCAGAAATGCTAGTTGCTGCGGTTAGATTAGTGCTGATAAATGCTTTCATGCTCTTAATTTTCTAGTGTTCTTAAGTCTAAATTAGGTGTATTAAGTAGTAGCTACTGATCGCAAGTACACGCATTTGCAGCCGTTAAGCTACAATTCGTCCAGTAAGTTATCGTATTACTCTCAATGATACGCCATTTTGTTGATAATCCTGTCAATAAAATGACTAAAAATAGCAGTGATTATTATTTTTGTTAAAAAGTTATGAATTTATAGACGATAAAAGGACTATCGATCATAAATTTTGAGAGTGATACACTCCCAATCATAAGATATTGCTGAATTTGGCGGCTAAACTGTTACCATACTAATATGTCAGAAACTACTCAAAAGAACACCCAAAAAGTTGCTCATATATTGATTGAAGCTCTGCCCTATATTCAGAGCTTTCACGGCAAAACCATCATTATAAAATACGGCGGTAATGCCATGATAGACGATGAGCTGAAACAGAGTTTTGCTCGCGATGTTGTGCTTATGAAACTAGTTGGTATGAATCCAGTGGTGGTGCATGGTGGTGGGCCGCAAATAAGCAGTACTTTAGAGAGAGTCGGTAAATCTAGTCAGTTTGTTGACGGCTTGCGAGTGACTGATACTGAAACTATGGAAATTGTTGAAATGGTTTTGGGTGGATTAGTTAATAAAGAAATTGTGAACTTAATTAATTCGCATGGTGGTAAAGCGGTTGGTTTAACTGGCAAAGATGGCGATATGATCAAGGCTAAGAAAATTAGCACGTCTAACGTAGACGTAGATTATGGGCATGTGGGTGAGGTAGCCAGCATCAATTCAAGCCTAGTAGAGACTCTCGAAGTAGAGGATTTTATTCCAGTGATAGCTCCAATTGGTGCAGGGCAAGCCGGAGATACTTATAACATCAATGCTGACTCAGTAGCGGGCGCGCTAGCCTCAAAGCTGCACGCTGAAAAACTGATATTGATGACCAATACGGCTGGCGTGTTAAGCAAAGAAGGAAGTCTACTGACCGGTTTAGATGCGCAGCAAATTCGGAGTTTGAAGGATGATGGCACCATTCAGGGTGGCATGATGCCAAAGGTAGACTGTGCCTTAAACGCGGTTCTAAATGGAGTGAAAACCGCGCATATTATTGACGGGCGCGTAAACCATGCATTGTTACTAGAGGTGTTAACGGATAAAGGTGTAGGGACACTAATAAAAACGCGATAAAAGCCTATTTCTGCTGCTAAGCTACTGTAGATGTTAGCTAAATTTACATGTGTGTTTGTACTCCGTATTCATACAAGTGGGTGTAAATAATACCTAGCTAATTAATTATCTGTAATGCTGAAACCTAGCCTGATCGTAGGATTTAGGTCATAACGCTCAGTTTTGAAGCCCACAAAAAAATCACAATTTCGCTGGAAATATCACGTTTTACATATGTTAAGTCGAAAAAATCGTTTGCTCCATAATAAATAGTTGGTTTATCATACGGATTCGGTTACTTTATGGCTTGAGTACCCATAGGCGAGCCATATTGTTAAGTCGGCTATAAAACTATATAGTTTGACGCACATAAAAAAATAATTAATAACAATAACAATAGCAATAACAATAAAAATATTATGTTCGGTAAAGCAGCCCAAGCTGAGTTAGAAGCGAAAATTGAAGAGTTGGAAAAAGATCTTGCGGCAAAAGAGCAGGAGCTTACCAAGGCGAATAATCATATTGCGACGTTGATAGCGAACGCAAAGCGCTGGTCTAAAAAGTTTCAAAACCCCCTGTACTCAGTACCTAATAAAGTTATTTCTCAAATGGAGGAAGAGACCAAGCAATATAAGCAGCGTACGCGTGCCAAAATGGACGAGTTAGCGGCCAAGAACGCGGTGTTAATGGATAAGGTTATGCGTTTGCAGGGTCAGCAAGCCGGTGGCTTTGGAAAAGCCGCGGGCAATAAGGATATGGATTTCGATTTTGCCACCAGTCATACTGAATCGCATATTCAGCAAACAGACCGAGACGCGGTAGAGATGGAGCTTGATGAGATGGTCAAAAAGCGTTTTGAAAAATATGTAAAACGGAAAGACAAAGAAGAGCGTCAAAAGGCCATGGCCCAGAAAGAGCATTGATCTAAACTAGATTTAACCTCTTTTCACCCAGTATAGAGTTTTTTCAGTCCCGATTTTTTTTGGTCACGACGCTTTATCGGTCATGACGATTTAGTAGAATCTAAGGGTAAAATCAAAGAGGCGCAAAACTGGACGTTGTTTGGTTTATTTAGTTAGTCCTGAGTTACTAGTTTTATAACTTCGCTTAAGTTTGAAATAACGTGACTAGGGCGCTCAAGCAGTGTGGCAAAGCTTTCCGCGATTTCATGCTGATTAGGATTATAGAACACCCCTTGCATTCCAGCACGAATGGCACCCGCAACATCATTGGTGGCATGGTCACCAATCTGCCACGCTTGGTTGGCATCTACCTTGGCCTTAGATAAAGCCAGATCAAATACTTCTTGTTTAGGTTTATGCGCACGCGCTTGGGCACTGACAATAATGTGGTCCACCCTGTTTTGTAGACCTAGTTTATAGATCTTCCCCAATTGAAGTTCTTCGATACCATTAGTAATGATGCCAGTAACAAGGCCTTGTTGGCGTAATTCTGCGAGAGTACTCAAAGAATCATGGTGCAGTGTCACATTGTTTGAGCTTAGATGTGTAAAGTGTTCGAACATTGAGTTTGCTAGAATCGCGGCATCTGTTTTAGATACTGATTCCGTGCTAATAATTGATTGTTCAAAGCAGTTTGTAAATTGTTTTTCGGGGCTTATATCGTGCTCAAACATGGTGTCCCATAGCCCCTTGGCGTGCTGTCCTAGGGCAGAGAAAAAAGTATCACGCTTATGTTCGCCTAACTGAGTGTCAAATTGCTTAAACGTTTCATCAAATAGCGATGCTATTGAATGGCGGTTCTCGATCAAGGTTTCATCTAGATCAAAAAATATTGCTCGAGGAGGAATACTCATATTTTTTTAATTGTTATTTATGCTCTTGTTTTCCAATATGCTGGTACTATTAACCAATAAGTAAGTAGTTAATTAATAAATTAAAGCTGCAAATTGGAATTATAAATGAAAGTAATCGTAACAAATGATAGCAATTGTTTATTTGTCGTCGATGCACAAGCGTAACTGAGTTATCATAGAGGCTCGAGGTAATTTATGTCAGATTCAGAACAGGTTATTGAACTAGTACAACTTCCTAACGGGGATATTGTGCTGCGCGATTCGGAGAATCCTGAGCAGTCGCTGGTGACCATTAAATTCTCTGATGCGGTTGAAGATTTATTACCAGCCGATAAATTGAATATTGGTAAAGCGATGATTGAGGCCGGTATTGAACGTTTTGGCGAAATTCAATATCAACGTATAGAAGATGCCCAAGAGGCCAGTGAAGCCGGTTTACTTCATTAGTTTTATAGCACTAACTGTCTCCTTACAATATCACTAGTAGCCACAGGGATAACAACAAGTAATCCAATAAGAGTTTTATAATGTGGTATGCCATTATTAGTCAGGATGTCGACGACAGTTTAGTCATGCGCAAAGTGCATCGCCCCGCGCATCTGCAACGACTCAAAGATCTAGAGGCCGAAGGTCGGCTATTAGTCGCGGGCCCACATCCAGCAAGCGACTCTGACGACCCAGGCGACGCGGGTTTTACAGGCAGTTTAGTTATCGCTGATTTCGACTCCCTGCAAGCTGCTCAAGCCTGGGCAGAGCAAGACCCTTTTATGTTAAATGGTATTTATGCCAGCGTAACAGTTAAGCCTTACATAAAGGTGTTGCCGACTTGAGTAGCACGGCGGCTCATTTTTTCATCCTAAACACTTAAGCCAGAGCTCTTGATTTCTCCTGAAACTGTAGCTCGGAGAGGCGCCGATAGAGTTCAGAGCTTTCTAGTAATTCTTCGTGCTTGCCTTGGGCGACGATTTTGCCTTGATCCATTACCGCTATTTGATCGGCATTGCGAATAGTCGCGAGCCTGTGTGCAATGATTACCGTAGTTCGTCCACGCATTAGATTGTCCAAGGCTTGTTGTACTCTGTGTTCACTTTCCGCATCCAGCGCTGAGGTAGCCTCATCCAAAAGTAACACTCGCGGATTTTTAAGAATGGCTCTAGCAATGGCAACTCGCTGACGTTGTCCGCCCGAAAGTCGCACACCTTGCTCACCTAATTGGCTACGATACGTATCTGGGAGTTGTTGGATAAAATCATGCGCGAATGCGGCTTTGGCTGCTTCAACTACTTGTTGCTCGTTTGCATTTGGATTTCCATATCGAATATTGTGCATCACATCAGTGCTAAATAAGCTGGGCTGCTGCGCCACTACCGCTAGTTGTCGACGCAAGTTCTGCGGATCTATTTGAGCTAATTCTGTGCCACCGAGTGTGATTTGACCCTCTTGCGGATCATAAAAACGTTGTAAAAGTTCAAAGATAGTAGATTTCCCCGAGCCCGATGGACCAACAAGGGCAAGCGATTGTCCTTGTTTTATAGTCAAATTTACCGCGTCTAAAGCCGCGTAATCAGGTCGGGAAGGGTAGTAAAAGGTGACATCTTTTAGATCAATCTGTGACTCTAAGTCTGCAGTATTAACAGTCGTTGTCGGCGCATTAATAATGCTCTTTATTTCCAAGAGTTCGAACAAGCGTTCAGCAGCACCTACTGCTCTTTGCACATCGCCGATAACTTCTGAAATCGTGGCGGTAGCACTGGCAACAATGATGGCGTAGAACACAAATGCGCCAAGCTGACCGGCTGTCATCGCTCCGCTAATTACATCATTGCCGCCAACCCATAGCATTACCGCCACCGCACTAAAGATCATGCTGATCACCATGGCAATCAAAAGGGCGCGTTGTTTTATTCGTAGTCGCGCAACTTGAAAAGCCTCTTCTACATGATTGGCGAAAGCTGCTTTTTCGTTGTCTTCTTGAGTATAGCTTTGCACGGTTTTAATCTGGCGAATCATCTCTCCAGCATGGCTGCCAACATCGGCAATCGAATCTTGGCTTTTTCGCGATAAAGCTCTCACACGCCGTCCATAAATCAGAATAGGCACTAACACAGCAGGCACACACGCCAGCACTAATAAACTGAGCTTGAGGTTGGTTATTAGCAACATAAGCAAGCCTCCAATAAAGGTTAGTACTGAGCGCAATGCCATGGATGCGGAGGAACCTATCACGGTCTGTAATAGAGTAGTATCACTAGTCAAGCGCGACATTATTTCGCCGCTACGGTTTTCTTCAAAGTAGCTTGGGTGGAGGGCGATTAGATGATCAAACACATCTCTTCGAATATCGGCGGATATTCGTTCACCCAGCCACGAAACTAAATAGAAACGACAAAAAGTGCCGATCGACATTAATATGGCAATAAATATAATTAGGATCGCCGCGTTATTTAGTTGTTGGCGTGATCCTGCTACAAAGCCATCATCGATTAATATTCGCACTCCTTGCCCCATTGCGAGAGTGACAATGGCGGTGAATATTAGGGCGACACCAGCAGCAACTAGAGTGCCCTTATAGCGTAATAAAAAATGCGTAAGCCGCAGTAATATGGAATAGTTTTTTTCAGCCATGCGGAGATCGCTAATATGGTTTATATTCCTACATTATCTCAGTTTATAGTGTGTATGTTGCGAACTATTTTGATTTACCACATTTCTCTATTGCCACATTTCTCTAATACATTAGTTCAATAACCCTCTAACAGTTTTCCATTGTGATTTTTAAAACATTTAATCTCAGATGGCGTAGCGCTGACGAAGTTATTGGCGAGCGTTATATGTTCCGTTGGCATTTACGTCGCAAAATTGGCAGGCATAATCTCTATTTACATCGTTATATTGGCAGTGATGATGATCGCGCTCTGCACGATCATCCATGGAAAAGTATCGGCATACTGTTGTGGGGAAAATTGTATGAGGTTACTGATAGCGGAGAAAGGCGTCTGTGGCTTTGGTGGCCTAAATATCGCAGCGCTTACTATGCGCATCGTCTAAGATTAAAAAGTGATTATGCCTATACTTTGTTTTTTACTTTTCCTAAAGAGCGGGAATGGGGCTTTTATTGCCCCAAAGGCTGGGTACACTGGCGCGATTTTACCGACACCTCTGGTCAAAAAACCGGTGCTGGTTGCAGTGACGACTAAACTAAGTACACTGATTACTACTATGTTATAACTTTCTAAATCGAGGTTAGATTATGCCCTATACCCCTGAAATTATTGATGAGTTGAAAATTTTAGCTCGGTTTAATTTAGATACTACCCAAGAAGGGATCAAGGTTCATTCCTCAGCCGATTCGAATTTAGTTTCTGCCGCTGAACGCCTCTACACTAAAGGCCTCACTACCCAAAGTGATGGCGGATACTTAACTAATTTAGGTCGTACCGCATCCGAGCATGCACAGGATTTATTGAGAATACTTGAGGTTGATATATAAATTTATATATCAGAGTTTTTGATTATGGTAAGTTCACCAGAATAGGGATTTTCTGATAACGCAACTTCAACAATACGATTAGCTAACTTTTCAACGGACACAAATTGACCAGGTAAAAGGTAGGGCAAGGGACCGACTAACTTGTTCAAGGGTATAGATTTACCACTACGTAAATACCGACGCCCAAAAACCATGCCGGGCTGAAACACAACGGCAGAGTGTTCATCCGATAATTGTGTAAAACGTTTTGCCGCGCAAAGGGCTCGATCTTTGCCTTTGCTATAGGCGAAAAAATTATTGCGCAATGGCCAAGGAATTTGAGCTCCCAGCAGTACTACTTTTTTTATACCAGCTTCACCAGCAGCTTCGATCGCACGCGCATTGGTCTCGCCGTTTTCAAAAACCTTGCGTTCAAAGCTCTCTTTGCTAAACGTCGGTGTGGGTGCTGAACCTACTAAGCAAATTATACAATCCGCTCTGGCCAGTAATTTTTTATCGGGAGTAGCAGCATCACCTTTACTCCAGCATACTTGGGTGCTCCAATGCTCAGCTTGTAAATGAATAGGCTTATGCCCCGTGCGGCTAAGACAAATAGCCGTAGCCTTTGACTCTACTAGACATTTGGCCACATGAGTGCCCACAAAACCGTTGCCTCCATAGACGATAATATTACTTTTATCAGATTGCGCACATGCGTGAGGTTTGACGGTAGAAGAATTCATTTGGGTAGTATACGAACTAGGGTGTAGAAAAAACGCATGCAAGCGATTATTTTGTTAGAGATTACTAATGCCTAGAAAATAGTATCTAACTTCACACAAGAATAATTTGTCTAGGTAGAGAAAGCAGCGGCTGGCATAATCGCACTATATGTTTCAATCTAAATTATCATCTTTGAAGCGACGGTGATAAATTTTCATCTATTTCTTGGATGGTATCAATAATTATACAATGTTAGCTTATAGACCTGATATTGATGGCTTGCGCGCTATAGCGGTAATTAGCGTGGTGCTTTTTCATTTAGAGAAAAGCTTGCTGCCTGGTGGTTTTGTTGGTGTTGATATCTTTTTTGTAATCAGTGGTTATTTAATTACCAAGCTGATCTATAAGGAGTTACAAGCAAACGGTTCATTTTCATTCCGAAATTTTTATTTACGCCGCTTGCGTCGCTTATTCCCAGCGCTGTTTGTGACGCTTTTATTTAGCTCACTGTTTGCAATTAAGTTGTTGGCGCCTGCTGATCTGGTTGAGTTTGCAAAGTCCTTAGTGGCATCTGTATTTAGTGTTAGCAATATATTTTTCTGGGATGTAGCTAATTATTTTGATTCAGACAGCGATTTAAAACCTCTGCTACATACTTGGTCCTTGAGCATCGAAGAACAGTTTTATTTCGTTTGGCCAATGATATTAGTGTTCTTATTTAACAGAAAAAAGGCGTTTTTGATCCCAGGTTTTATTGTTGTTATGGGGCTAGCAAGTCTTGCTCTGAACCACGTTTTTTTCGCCCATCCAACTAAAATTCAGTCGATTTTTAGCAGCATTGAGTCATTCGATATCAGTGCAACTGCTTTTTATTGGCTGCCATTTAGAGTCTTTGAGTTTTCAGTAGGGGCTATTGTTGTGTGGCTTACAAGCTTGCATAGCTCCGAGCGCCATTGCTCTTCTTTGTTTGCAGAACTCATTTTTGTAGTGGGCTTGGCTATGATTGCGTGGTCGTTCTGGCAGCTTGACAGTACCCAAGCATTTCCAAGTTGGAATGCATTATTACCTTGCGCGGGCGCTGCACTTATTATTTATAGTGGGGCGGGCTTTGCTGATTCTGGTGTAGGGCATCGATTAACGAGTTTATTAAGTAATCGACTTATGGTTGGTGTTGGCTTAATTAGCTATTCTTTATACTTGATCCATTGGCCAGTCTTTGTATTTTATAAGTATTGGAGCGACAAAGAGTTTTCTATTCTAGAGATGATCGCTTTGACCACGCTCTCCGTGATACTAGCCATTTTAATGTATCGCTTTGTCGAGCAGCCTTTTCGCAGACCAAAAAAAACCAATAAAAAATTCGTTTTTAGTGCGCTAACTGCGGCTGCATTGTTAGTCTCGGTTAGTGTTCATGCGGCCAGCTCTGGAGGGTGGTTGTGGCGCTATCCTAGTGATGTAATTGCACAACTGAGCTATAAGCATGGTGATTACACTGAATACTTTTGGAAAAGTTTTAACGAGTTTGAACGCCCCTTCGAAGATAATGGCAAGCCTAAGGTTTTGATTATTGGCGATAGTATGGCGGCCGATATTTCGAATGTACTGGTTGCAGGTCAATACGCTGAAAAAGTTGATATAAGTTCTATTGTGATTGGCGATAATTGCAAAGGCGTTTTTCCTCTTTCAGATGATCAATACCAAGTTTTATATCAGCATCGTGCTGGGCTTTGCCGCGCGCAACATCAAAAAGTATTGAATCAAGAAAAATTGTTAGCACAAGCAGATACAATTATTTTGGCGTCTTATTGGTGGGATGACTATTGGTTTAAGTATGTGGACTCCACGGTCAGTTACCTTAAGTCTATTAGTGAAGCTCAGTTGCTGGTTTCAGGGCTAAAAAATCAGATTAATAACGGTATTTGGTTTTTGTCTAAGAATGCCTTTGCTAGAGACGTAGACAAGCTTCGTACGCCGCTCGATCAGCAAAGTGCAAAGGTTAATGAGCGCCTTTTGCAGGCAGCGGTCGACTATCGCTATTTTGACTTAGTTAACGGCTTTTGCAATGCGCAAGGTTGTCAGCGTGTCACTGAGGATGGTTATGTGATTGTATTCGATCAATCGCACCTAAGCGAAAAAGGCGCCAAACATGTAGCATCTAATATTGCACAGGAGGCTTGGTTGAAAGCGCTTTTAGAACATCGAAAAAGCGCTATTAGGTAGTTTAGTATTGGTCTTTTTTAAAGATCCTTAACTATTCGTTACTGCCCTAGCTAAATCAACCTTTCCGTGCTTATCCACTAAGCCTTGGCGCATCTTACCCATACCTGCAATCCATCGATCTGTGTCCGCTGCTCTAAACGACATATACTTCCTAATGTCTGGGTGTGGAAGTATTAAAAAGGCTTCCTCTTCTATTCCCTTTAGAATTGCTTGCGCGCACTCTTCAGGGCTTAACACATTGGGTAGTGGTTCTTTACTTTGTTCTTCGGATAAACCAAGTATGTTTGTTTTTACATATTGCGGGCAAACTACAGATACCTTTATGCCGTCATTAGCATGCGTGATCGCCAGTGATTGCGCAAAAGAGACAGCGGCACTTTTAGTGGCTGAATAGGCTGAGTCTGCAATTTGACAGAGCAGGCCTGCGGCTGAGGCAACGTTTAATAGATAGCCGTCGCCGCGTTCGATCATTTTAGGCAGCAAGGCGCGACTGGCGTATACATGCGACATCACATGTATTTCCCAATTTAATGTCCAATCATCATTGGGTGCCGATGCGGCATGACTCGGTTCGCTTTTCGCAAGCCCTGCATTTGAGCAGAACAAATCGATATCTCCAAAGTGGGATTCAGCTTGTGTGATCAACGAATTAATACTCACTTCACTCGTGGCATCACATTCGATCGCTAGACCGTCACACTCTTTTGCGATAACTTGGGCTGCTGCTAAGTTTAGGTCAGATACCACAACTTTGGCACCGTGTTTGGCAAACAAGCGCGCCATGGCGGCGCCGATGCCCCCGCCGGCACCGGTAATGACAACATTTTTATTATTTAGGTTCATAAGGATAATTATTGGTTATATTTTTGTCTTAAGAGTGATTGAATATTCTGTGCGAATAAATATGAAAAGTTAGTTTGATGGCGTATCAATCTTTTGCGTAGATTACTGATACTTTCTACCATTGCCAGATGCAAGTAAAGCGCTACAATAGCCTATATCCAATTCACTACCAATAAGTTAAAACATGAAAGTCTCCGAAGCTCTTAAAGCCCGTCGTTCGACTCGTGCCTATCTCGACAAGCCTGTCGATCAGGCGCTTATAGAAAAAATATTTCTACAAGCTCAGGACTCTCCTTCTAATTGCAATACGCAACCATGGCATGTGCGAGTAGTGTCTGGTGAGGCGCGCAAAAAAATCGAAGAGCGTATGGTGGCGGACGCAATGGCTGGTAAAGCCCCAGGTAATGTTTTTCCGGCTGGCGATAGTGGACTGGTAGACGAGTTTCGTAAACGCCAGATAGCCTGTGCTATTTCTCTTTATGATGCGATGGATATTAAGTATGAAGAAAAGGACAAGCGCCAAGCATTGATGTTGCGTAATTGGCAATTTTTTGGCGCTCCGCATGTAGCATTTTTCTCTATGCCTAAGGATATGGGGGCGGTCAATGCGGTTGATGTGGGTATCTATCTTCAGTCGTTGATGTTGCTAATGGTTGAGAACGGCCTTGCATCTTGCCCTCAGGGAGCTTTAGCAATGTTTCCAGATGCGGCGTACGAAATCGCGGGTGTGCCAGAAGGCGACGGCATTTTATTTGGTTTATCTTTTGGTTATGCAGAGACAGATGCCCCGATTAACAATTTTGATGTAGGCCGAGCCGATTTAGGTGACTCGGTTCAATTTGTTAAATAGTAAGCGTATTTACTAAAGGTTTAAGCACTCTTTAGACTACTTCCACGCCAAATTGTAGGGACGATTCATAGATTAGCTCCCAGATCGACAAAGCGAAGCCGCGTGGAACAAAAATGTCATAGCCGGCTTCATTGCGCCATAGAGTTATACCTACATGATGTATAGCAGATGATGCAACAGCGCCGTTTTTAAAGCTCGCTTCACGCAAGTCCAGAGGTAACAATCGGTTAAGTAGCGTGGTTGCCTCAGGACCTGCAATTCGCAGTCGAGTTCGCGAGTGCGATAGATCTAGATTAGCGCCTATTTCAGCATCTATTTCAGGCGCATCAGCGCCGACTATCCACCACTTTAGTGGCTCGATTCTCAATGCGCCCATATCGGCGGACCCTATCGAACTGCATGGCTTGATCAAGTCATTCAGCTTAAGGCTGCTAGAGACCAGATCGCCAACCTGTTTAATGTTATCTGGCCAGGCAGCGATTTGGTGTAACTTTAGGTCAGCGACCAAGCTTATTGTTACGCCAGCGTTTTCTTGATCGGCAGACGCCCGACCAAATCGACCTTTTGTTATATGCCCGTCAAGAGCGGAAATTCGATCAGCCATGCATTCTTTCTCCTGATGGATCGATCATATGCGGCGATACAATTTCCACTTCTATCTGCTTGTTTCGCACAGGGTCGGCAGCGACAGCGGTTTTGCCTTGCCACGCTTCTAGGCCACCACTAATAAAGCCAAGCCCAATCCAATGTCCTAATTCAGGCGAATGAGTAACCGAACTAATCCAACCTTCACCCATGCCAGAGATTTGATTGCGATCACAGATCACTGAGCCTGAATTGAAAATTTCATTTTTGTTGACGGGGAAGAAGCCAACTAGCTGAGGACGATCAGTACGCATTAATTCTGGTCTTTGTCGCAATGCGCTGCCGATAAATGATTTTTTCGGCGATGCCATCTTGCCAAGCCCCGCATCGTCTATGGTTACTCGTCCATCTAACTCAGCACCGGTAACATGACCTTTTTCAATACGCAGTGTGCCGAGGGCTTCGAGACCATATAAACAGCCATCAAAACTTATTGCTTGATCATGCAGTAAATCCATCATGGCAGGAGCGTAATCTGATGCTACATAAACTTCATAAGCCATTTCACCAGAAAAGCTGATACGCGCAATACGGCATGGGATATTGCCCTTTAGTAAGCCTTCGCGCACACCCATAAATGGAAACGCCTCATTGCTCATCATTGCTGGATTCTGTACGCAGGCTCGCAGTACGTCTCTTGATTTTGGGCCTGCCACTGCGCAGCCTGCCCATTGCTCAGATACGCTAGTTACATGCACTCGCAAATCAGACCAACGGGTATGTAGGAGCTCTTCCATAAAAGCCAAGACCTTTGCCGCATGGACCGTTGTGGTTGTCATAAAATATTCAGTTTCAGATAAACGCCAGGTCGTGCCGTCATCCATCACTACGCCATCGTCACGTAACATAATGCCGTAACGTGCTTTACCAATCGGCAGTTTGGCAAATGGGTTGGTATAGATTCGATTTAATAACTCGGTTGCATCTGGACCTTGTACCGCGATCTTGCCTAAAGAGGTTACGTCGCATAGGCCTACTGATTTGCGCGTGGTATCGGCTTCGCGAACATAGGCCTCGCTAATGGTTTCATCATCTCGTGCAAAATACCACGGCCGATGCCATAAGCCTGCCATGGTCATGGTAGCGCCATGCGCCAAATTCCAGTCATGCATAGGGGTGCGGCGCAAGGGTCTAAAATGCTCATCAACACTGCGACCCGTTAATGCGCCAATCGCAACCGGCGTATAAGGCGGTCGAAAAACGGTGGTGCCAACGGCAGGGATGTCTTTGCCAAGCGCTTCTGACATCAAGGCGAGGCCAATGATATTACCCATCTTGCCGCCATCATTGGCCATACCCAATGTTGTGTAACGTTTCAGATGCTCGACTGATTGATATCCTTCACGGTGCGCTAAGCGCACATCCTCGCTGGTCACGTCATGTTGAAAGTCCACAAATGACTTAGATTTTTTAGTAGCGATTTTTACTTCGTAAAGCGGTTCAATC
The DNA here is from genome assembly GCA_964531625.1 of uncultured Gammaproteobacteria bacterium. Taxonomy (GTDB): domain Bacteria; phylum Pseudomonadota; class Gammaproteobacteria; order Arenicellales; family Arenicellaceae; genus Arenicella. The sequence goes on along the minus strand of CAZHEL010000031.1, from coordinate 14,712 downwards.
GGCGATTCCCAACCACCTGGCTGTAGCACAGTGGAAGTATTATTCTTATTGGGGGTGTGACCGATGGCTTTAGCTGCTTGCTCTACAGCTATTGATGCGGATTCTTGGCAATCATTGGTTTGCCACAAGCCTGATGCTGAGCCAACTGTTTGTATGCCGAGGAAATCTTGATTCGCTACAAAGCAAGCATTCTCTTGGTTCCAGCTTGGTCTAACGCCCCGGTGTGAAATTAGATTGACCACTGGTGACCAGCCTGCAGAAACCAATAATAAATCGCAAGATAGAGAGCCACTTGCTTGCCAATGACCGTGTGAGCCTTGCGCCAATTCAAGCGCTTTAATATGCCCTCTGCCTATTGCCGAAAATGGTGCTGACTTATATCTAATTTCTATCCCTTGCGCTGAAGCGATCTCTTGAAGACTATTGGCAACCTCCCGGCGCGCATCAACTATTGTGACATTGGCTCCGGCTTTTGATAGGTCTGCAGCGGTGGCGTAGGCCGAATCGTTATTAGTCGCAATAGCTATTTCTTGACCCGCCAGTATACCGTAGCGATTTAAATAATTACGTCCAGCAGTGGCCGTCATAATGCCGGGTCTATCATTGTTATCGAAGGCGATATGTCGTTCTAACGCGCCAGTAGCAAGAATGGTTTGTTTGGCGCGGACTGTCCAAAAGCGTTGTCGTGGAAGATGCGGTTCGGGTGTTAACACATGATCGGTCACTCGCTCTACTAATCCTGCCGTGCCATAGTCGTACAAGCCGAACGCGGTAGTTCGCAGCATAATACGAATATTCTCATTACTCTCAATTTGTGCAATCAATTCGTTGCGTAAGGTATCAGAATTCGGTTGACCTAAAAGATCGCCACCAAGTAATTCGTCCTGCTCCACCAACATCACGTCTAAGCCAAGTTCGCCTGCGGCAATAGCGGCGGATAAGCCTGCTGGTCCCGCACCCACAATTAATAGGTCACAAAAGCTGTGTGCGTGTTCGTAGCTATCGGGGTCTGCTTTTCTTTCTACTCGACCCATTCCGGCAGATTTGCGTATAATTTTTTCATACTGCATCCATATGCCAGTTCCTTTGCCTAACTCAAATGGTGGCAGCCCCATAAAAGTTTTGTAGTAAAAACCAGCTGCTAAAAATCGCCCAAAAACATTATTGATGGCGGCAAAGTCATGGCGCACGCTTGGCCATGCGTTTTGGCCAGTCGCAACCAGTCCGTCATACAGAGATTGAGTGGTGGCTCTAACATTTGGATCACGGTAAGCGCCAGTACCAATCGTGACCAAGGCACCTGACTCTTCCACGCCGCTGGACATAATGCCGCGGGGTCTGTGGTACTTAAAGCTGCGTGCAATAATACTTTGATTATTAGCAAGTAGGGCCGAGGCTAAACTATCACCCTGATAGCCCGATAGCGCTCGACCATCCCACGTGAATTGCAGTGCTTTCGACCGATCAATATGGCCGCCGTTTTCTAAGCGTTTTGCGGTCATGATTTTTGCTCCGCTGACAAAGCTTTTGCAATGCCAACATGCGCGGGTTTAACTGAGCTTATTTCATGAGTGACTGTGTCACGTTCTACCACCAACCACATTCGGCAGCCACTAATGTGGTGCCATGTTTCTGATTGTACACCGCGGATGTTTTCACGCATAAACACCGCATCATGCCAAGCATCAGCAGAAGCATCTAAGTCTGGGTAAACCACGGACGCATCACCACCATAACTAAACTCACTGTGATCGCGTGGTCCACAAAAAGGGCAGTTAATTCTGATCATTCAAATCTCCAATTAACCGTGCAGTTTTGGATCAGGGCCAGCGCCGCGTTCATCAATAATGACGCCTCGAGCAAAACGGTCCAATGAAAAATGTTGGATAACCGGATCAGGCCTATCATTAGCGATTAGATCAGCAAAGTACCATCCTGAAGCCGGGCTGGCTTTGAAGCCGCCATAGTTCCAGCCCGCGTTAAGATATAAATTGTTGATCGGTGTTTTGCATATAAATGGCGACCCATCCATAGACATATCCATAACTCCCGCCCAATGTCTAAGCAAACGCACACGACCTAAACAGGGCAGTATAGATGTGGCCGCTTCACAGGTATCTTGCACAATCGGTAAGTTGCCGCGTTGCGCATACGACTTATACCAGTCTAAATCACCGCCAAAAACCATGCCGCCCTTATCAGACTGAGAAATATAAAAATGCGCGCCACCCACCCCAAATACAACCACTTGATCAAGCAATGGTTTTACTGGCTCAGAGACAAAAGCTTGTAACTTATGCGATTCAATTGGTAGGTTACCTAATCCGGCCATTTGCCATAATAATGAACTATGGCCGGCAACCGCAAAACCTACCTTGTTGGCTTTTATCTCACCACGTGAAGTTTGCAGGCTGGTAATTTTATTGTTGGCTTTGCCAACGCCAGTGACTTCACAGTTTTGGATAATATCCACACCAAGCTGATCGGCCGCCCGAGCATAGCCCCAAGCAACTGCATCATGGCGCGCTGTGCCAGCACGTTTTTGCACAGCAGCGCCAATAATAGGAAAGCGCGCATTTTGATAATCTAGGTGAGGAATTTCCTTTTGCAGTGTTTGTAAATCCCAAAATTCAGCATCTGTGCCAGTCAAGCGCATAGTGTTATATCGCCTTGCTGCCGCATCTCTGGCAGCGGGGCTGTGAAACAGTGACACGTGCGAGCGTTGGCTAAACATGACATTGTAATTAAGTTCATGGCTCACCTCTTCCCATAATTTTAGGGAGTGCTCATAAAACTGGCGGTTGCCAGGCATCATATAATTTGAGCGAATAATAGTGGTATTGCGGCCCGCATTGCCGCCGCCTAGCCAGCCTTTTTCTAGCACAGCAATGTTTTTCATGCCGTGGTTTTTGGCCAAGTAATAAGCCGTAGCTAAGCCATGAATACCGCCCCCGACAATGACTGTATCGTAGTTAGTTTTTGCTTCGGGGTCGCGCCACACACGATCCCAATCTTTTTGGCCCGAGAGTCCGTTTTTAAACACGCTCCAAGCAGAATAACGAGTCATTTTGTATAACCTAAGTAGAGCTCTTTAAAATTGTTTTTGATCACTTTATGTGACTCGATACGATGGTTGAACAAATAAATAGTAGCCAGTTTACCTAGGCCAGGCAATTGACTACTCGTTTACCCATTTAAAATGCAATCGCGTGTTCTGCTAATCAATACAGGGTGTAAAAGAATCTAAGTCATTGTTTACTTTACGGATATTGGTTCACATCTTTTATTTGCTAGCCTGTGAATAACTAAATCTTATACCCATACCACGGTTTTTATTAGTAACTTTAATAATGAGATGTAGGTAATTTGGGTCGCTGGCAGTTAGTTTCAGTTTGAAGTGCTTAAACTAGTCAATGTCGCATATTGTGCATTTCAACCAGTAATCATCTAAACCCCATTACAATTGGGCCATGAAGGCTTTAACTCATTGACCGCTAAAGCGCTTTCCAATACAGTGTATTGGAGTGGTTTTATGTTGTAAATGTCATTAAAAGTCGGGCGGGTTAAGTGACATTTCAACCTTGCATTGATTTGCTGGCGTTTTGCTACGGGC
>CAZHEL010000031.1:0-10999 GCA_964531625.1 uncultured Gammaproteobacteria bacterium | reverse complement strand
TTAGACTAGCTGTATTGGGTAGAGTTATAATGGGTCTTATTGGTTGATTTTTAATCAGCCAATTGAGGGGTTGTCAGCAATGTGTAAATCAAGGCGTTTGGTGGTTATATACTCTATGTTGAGGAAGAGTTATGTTTCAGCGCTGTTTTTCAAGATTATCAAGAAATTCGTTTGGGCTTACTTTTAGGTTTAGTTCCATAAGGACTGTGCCCACTCGATTAGTTGCGCTGCTTATTTTATGTTTGACTTATTTGCTGGTTCCCTTGCAAGTCGCTTCACAAACAATCGGCATACAATCATATGATCCATGTGGAGAGCCTGATTTTTCTCAGCAACCAAATTCTGGTGTATTTGTTTGGCGAGAGTGTAACGCCAGCATCGACAACAATTGGAAACTTCGCGTAGTAGGCGATGCTGATTTTCAAGGCGAATTATATTCTGGCAGTGTGTCCTTATTTAATGACCCACGTAACCCTACTAGCGTAACAAGAACACTGCTTGAATCGCATGACACACTCAACACTAGCGATTTAAACAATATCCGTTTTGGCATGCGTATCTGGGGAGCGAACCAAGACGGCATTGATTTTACTTCATTGCCGAGTAGCAATGTGTGCCTGAACTTTGGCGGTGCTAGTGACGGTGAAGTTTATGTAGGTGCTTCGCGCACGCAGATGACAGGACCGTTTGAATTAAACTCTGGTGGCGAATGTATTAGCCAGCAATTAGTTTCCATCGCCGTGTGTGGCGAGCCTGAAATTGATCCACAAACACAAACTGGACCATGGTTATGGCGTGATTGCAGTGTACCAAATGGGTCATGGGAATTGCGTATTGCTGGCGGTGGTGGTTCCAATCTAATGTCAGGATCTATCAGTTCTGATGCGCCACTCACTAATATTGTTGATGTCAGTATTGAGAGTAATGATGTAGTAGATACTGTCTCAGAGAACTTAGTCGGTTTTAATTTTGCAGCTGCTAATCGTTCGTTTGATGGTATGCAACTGAATACAACGGATGGGGCCACAAATTGTATTGATTTTTACGGTATTGATCCTAGCGAGTTAAAGCTTGGTGCAAATCAAGGCAGTGCCGGCCATTTGCCTTTAAACATGGAAACCTTAGGCGCTTGCCGACCAGAGCCGCCTGACGATGCACTCAGTTTTTTAATAATCATGACTGATGATCAACGTTTTGATACGACATGGATTATGAATGAACTAGAGGAACGCTTATTTTCCAAATCCGTTGTTTTTGAAAATGCCTTTATTACTTCGCCACTTTGTTGTCCTGCTAGAGCTAGTCTTCTGTCAGGCGGTTTCTTTCCGTATAACACTGGTATAACGCAAGTGATTGGAGACAACGGGGGTGAGCGAAATTTTCGAGGCGAGCAAGATAGAGATACAATTGCAACGGCCTTGCAAAGTCTTGGTTACAAGACAGCTTATACAGGCGGTAAATATCTTAACGATTATCGTCCTCCCTATGTTCCGCCAGGTTGGGATTTTTTCGTTAATAATAATAGAGGGCCTTCGTCGGGCGCTTGGTTTGACTATGAGGTTACCAAAGGAGCGGGTGGTGCTACCTCGGGCATTGGTTCTACAGAAGAAGTTTCTCAATATGTAACAAACTACCATCGAGACCAGTTGCTAGGTTTTCTGGATAATTTAGAAGACGATGATGCATTCCTAGCGTTTTATTCTGTCTTTGCACCACACAGAACAGCAACACCGCATCCAGATGATACTGTACCCGGAATTGTTGTGGACGGTGTGGACTTAGATACTTATGTGTTTCGTGGTCGTTCTTATAACGAGACCGATTTATCCGATAAGCCTGATTGGTTAGCCAATCCAAATCGATTTCGGTCGGCAAAAAATACTGGGACTCCTGACGACGATGCTTATATCCGAGATCAATTGAGATCCTTGTTATCAGTCGATCGAGCAATAGGCACACTGGTTGATAAGATAGAATCCTTGGGCCGAATGGATAGGACTGTGATTATTTTTCTATCCGACAACGGCCACATGTGGGGAGAACACGGCGTCTATAACAAAGGTATGGCCTATGAAGAGTCGGTCGGCGTGCCCTTTAGCATTTATTTGCCTGGCGTGGCTCCTAGAACAGAATCTAAAATCGTGTCTGGTAATTTAGATGTTGGCGCCACCATATTTGAATTGACCAACTTGAATAATCTATCTGAGGGCAGCAGCCTAGTACCATTACTCAGAGATCCAACAGCACCATGGCGTGACCGCTTACAGATGCAAGGCTGGGGACATCATGAAGGTGCAAACGGTAGTTGGTCTGCTGTTAGGACCGAGCAATGGAAGTATATTATTAACGCTATCGGTGAAACCGAACTGTATGACTTGAGCTCTGATGAGTTTGAAGAAAACAGTTTGCATGATGATCCGAACTTTCAGTTACAGTTAACCGAGCTTGCGGACCAAGTTGCTAAGGAACGAGGTTTAGGGCCAACTGTCTTTAGAACACCAAATGGCGATTTAGGTGAGTCCTACTCTTTTCAATTGACGGCTTGGGGCGGCACTGAACCCTATCGGTGGAGAGTTGTGTTCGGTGAATTGCCACCCGGACTAAGTTTGGATAGCGATACCGGTCTAATATCTGGAGTACCCACACAGCAAGGCGACTATGAATTTAAAATATTACTGTCTGATAGTTCAGTCAATCCTAAGTTCGGTGGCCCGCAAACATATTTCGCTCCAGGTCGAACAGGCGGGAGTGACGATAATGTTTATTCTCTGACAATTGAATAAGCATATCGAAGTAAAGATGTCACTCAATTGCGCCTATCGTTAGATTGAGCGATCTAATAGAGATTAGGCGATAGTCAGTCGCATTTCGCTTTTCTAAATGACTTTTATGCAAGTGATGGGAAATTAAAACTCACTTGCACTGTCTGCTAATCAAAGGCAGTATTTTGCTTATCTAGGTCTGTGCCAGACCAGATATTAGATTTAACTTAAGCAAAAGTGAGAGTCCATCATGATGTACAACCTCGATCAGCCACTGAGTTTTTTAGACCCTGGGCCAAGCGAATACTTACCACTAAAAGACGAACCCTTTTTTAATGCTGAGCTTCATTTGGCGCTAGAGATGCCGAATGAAACAATTTCTTTGTCGGATCTTGGTTATGGCGAAGATATTTTATCGGTCTGTGACTCCTCATTTGGATTGTCTAACGCCTTTCGTGTGTTATCGGATGAAGGTGTGGCGGCAATGATAGATGTTTGCCGACAGATTTATAAGAACCGCAATGATGATACTGGCACCGGTGACAACCGGCTTGGTAGTTACGCTAGAGGCGCAGGCTATCGATCAAAGTTTATTCGAGATTTTTGTGACAGCCCTGAACTTGCTGAGCATGTTTCTAAAATTTCTGGTGTATCTTTAATTCGGCATTCTGTTCCGGCCGTTGCTTGTGGAATTAATTATGCGCCGGACGATATTAATAAGGCGATAGATAGTTGGCATGTTGATTCAGTAAGTTACGACATGGTGATGATGGTAAGTGACCCCTGCGAGCTCAAAGGTGGTGAGTTTCAAGCGTTTCTTGGAACCAAAGAACAAGGTCAAGAATTGCTTGGGATTCACGGTGAAGAAGGGATTAACCGAGACTTACCACAAGAACGTATTCGCACTATTGAATTTCCCGCAGCAGGCTATGGGTTTTTGCAGCAAGGAAATATGATTTTCCATAGAGCGTGTCGCTTATTGGAAAAAGCTGAGCGCATCACCATGATACCCTCCTTTGAACTTGCTTCGGCCACCGCAAATGACATGACTAACTCGGTCAATATGTCGAGCTGGACCGATCCTGGTATGTTGCCTGAATTGGCTCGTTTTGAAATGAAACGAGCAAGCGCTAGATTGTTGTCCTTAGTTGACGAGCTCAATGTTTCAGAATCACCTAAGGAGATCACTAATAAAATTGAGCATGCATTGCATGCGCTTAACGCATTCACTGAAAACCTCAATGCCAAATAAAAATACTGCTGGTTATCAACGAGCAAAACAAACACTAGCGAAAAAAAACGTTCTAGTAACTGGAGCAGGTGGCTGTATCGGCGCGTGGACGGTTAAGATGTTGTCTGATTTAGGCGCAACTCCAATTGTGTATGATATAAGTGATAACCGCAGCCGCTTACAATTGATTTATGCAGACGCCGATAAAGTCGATTGGGAGCTAGGCGATGTTTCAGATTTTGATCGTTTGTCTGAGGTGGTTAAGCAATATGACATTAGCTCAATTATTCATTTGGCGGCCCTGCAAGTGCCATTTTGTATCGCTGATCCGATAGCAAGTACGCGCATTAATGTTATGGGTAGCGTTAATATTCTTGAAGTAGCACGCCAACATAATATTAGTGGACTGAGTTATGCCAGTTCCATTGCCGCACCTGCTATGGGTGACAATGAATGGCTAGCTACCTTATACGGTGCGCACAAAGTCTGCAGTGAACAAATGGCGGGAATGTATTGGCAAGATTGGCAAGTGCCCAGTGTTGGCATCCGCCCGGCGATAGTCTACGGACCGGGTCGAGATCAAGGCATGAGCTCCGCACCGACTATTGCTATGCTAGCTGCCAGTACAGGGCATGACTATGAGATTCCATTTACTGGTGATGTTAGTTATGTGCATGTAGAAGATACCGCCCAGAGGTTTATCGTAGCCGCAAGCGGCTCTTACCAAGGAGCGCAGATATTCGATTTTAACGGCGCTGTCGCGAGCACCGAACAGGTTATCGAAGCAATTAATGAACATATCTCAAGTACATCTTTAACGGCAGCAGGTCAGGCCATGCCATTTCCAGCAGAGTTAGATGATAACCAGTTAAATGATTTTCTTGGGCTGGAAACCAGCCGTAATTTTGTACAAGGCGTGAGTGATACTTTGCAGAGCTTTCAAGAAGCGCAATCTAGAGGCATAGACTTATCAGCCTTGTTTGAAAGTCTAGTAACTAAATCCTAAGTTAGTCCTTAGGGAACTATAAAAGAAAAGAGAAAACAGAGAAAAAATGAAATTAGTACGATTCGGAGAAAAAGGCACGGAAAAGCCGGGCATCATGAACGCGCAAGGGCAGATTTTAGATGCGAGCTCCATAGTCCAAGATTGGGATGCACTAAGCCTCGATAATGACAGCTTAGCGAAGGTTGAACGAGCTTTAGATAGTCTACCGATTGTTGATAGCGAACCCCGTTTAGCGGCGCCAGTTAATCATGTTGGTAAGCTTATTGGTTGCGCACTCACCTATGGAAAGCATGCTGCCGAAGCCGGTCTGGAATTGCCCCAAGAGCCGATGTTTCTAATTACTGCGCCATCAGCAATCAATGGTCCATACGATCAGGTAATGATGCCTCGTGATGGTAGCAAGCTTGATTGGGAAGTTGAATTAGGTGTGGTGATGGGTAAGCGCGGAAGTTATATAAGCGTAGAAAATGCATTAGATCATGTTGCCGGGTTTTGCGTTGCAAACGACGTGTCAGAGCGCGTGTTTCAACTTGAGCGAGGTACGCAGTGGGCCAAAGGTAAGAGCCACGATACTTTTAAACCACTTGGCCCTTGGTTGCTTACTAAAGATGAAGTTGCCAACCCCAATGCTCTAGATATTTCGCTAAAAGTGAATGGCCAAGTCATGCAATCCAGCAATACCAGCGATATGGTATTTTCAGTAGCCGAGTTAATCTCTAATATTTCTGAATATCTGACATGGGAGCCAGGTGATGTGATGATTACTGGTACGCCAGCGGGTGTGGCCTATGGCATGGATCCGCCACTATACTTGCAAGTAGGTGATGTGATGGAAGCTGAGATCGAATTGTTGGGTAGTCAACGTTCTACGGTTGCAGAGTATAAAATTTAAGTAATGAAAAACTCTCGCATTGTTGTTGTTACTGGCGCCTCACAAAATATTGGTGAGGCTATCGCCCAACGATTTTACGATGACGGTGCAACTGTAGTATGCGCCGACCTTGGTGCGCCTCAACATGATCGCTTTGATTTTGTTAAAACTGATGTGTCCTCAGAAGAAAGCGTTGCACAGCTGATGTCGCATGTAAAAAATCAGTACGGTCAACTAGATGTTTTAGTAAATAATGCGGGTATATGTGTAGAGCAACTTATTCATGAAACCTCTTCGGCGCAATGGGATAAGGTGATGGGAATTAATATTAAGGGCGTATTCTTAACTACTAAGCATGCATTTGAACTTCTCAAACAAGCTGAGCACGCGAGTATTGTAAATATAAGTTCCATAGAAGGCTTGGCCGCTAATCCTTTGCACGGAGTTTACGCTGCATCCAAAGCGGCAGTTGCTGCTTTTAGTCATAATACTGCGCTAGAATATGGTACCAGCGGTATACGTTGCAATGCAGTTGCACCAGGTTGGATTAATACGCCGTTTAACGAAGCTCTACTCAATAAATACCCAGATCGAGTCGCGGTCGATAGTGAAATACAAGCGCTGCACCCAGTCGGTCGGCTTGGCACACCAGAAGATATCGCCAACACTGTTTATTGGCTGGCGAGTCAAGATTCAGCTTTTGTTAGTGGTCAAGAAATTGTTGTTGACGGCGGTCGTTTGGCTAAATTGCCATTACCAAAACTATAAAACTCTATGAATGATTCAACGCACACTTCTGGCGGCGCCGCTCGCGATTTTTCAAACGCGGTAGTGGTGATTACGGGTGGTGGCAGCGGCGTTGGTTTTGCTTGTGCTCAACAGTTTCTAGACAAAGCGGCCAATGTCGTACTAATCGGACGTGATCAAACAAAGTTACAATCAGCGGCCGATGAGTTAGCAAAAAACGCAGATGCCAAGCAGATTCAGATTATAGCGGGTGATGTTAGTAACTCGGCTTTTGCCGACCAAGCGATTGGGCAAGCCAGTGCGCATTTTGATCAAGCAGTGACCGTAATGATCAATAATGCGGGAACTATTTTTCGCGGTAGCGCTGAACAAACCAGCGATGCTCAATGGCAGCAAGTAATGGATGTTAATCTAAACGGTGTGTTTTACTTTAGTCGAGCGGCCGCTCTACAAATGCCCGATGGCGGAGCCATCGTAAATGTGTCTTCCACTTGCGGCACTGTCGGTGCGCAGGGCTTGGCCGCCTACTGTGCTAGTAAAGGTGCGGTGAATATGTTGACTAAAACTATGGCGCTTGAACTGGCCCAACGACGCATTAATGTAAACGCAGTAGCTCCTGGTGCTATCGATTCACCAATGTTGTATTCCAAGCATGCCCAGCATGTTAAAGACCAACAAGTTACGCAAAATAATTTGGATTCAATTCCAATTGGTCAATTAGCGCATGCGCAAGAAATAGCGCGAGCAATTGTATATCTAAGTCAAGAGCGTCATATCACTGGCGAAGTGCTCAACGTCGATGGAGGCTACACGGCAAGGTAAGTCGTTTCTGCTCAAGTAAAATGTGTCTATTAAAATATGATTTTCAGAATTAGAGTCATAATTCATAATTCATAATTATCATTAGAATTAGAGTTCCAACTAGGATGAACAATCGTGTCTAAAGTAAAAACAACTGCTAACAAAAAAGTCCGCATGGGCGTTGATATTGGAGGCACGTTCACCGATGTTGTTATTGAAGTGGATGATCAACAGTACTCTACTAAAGTCTTAACCACTTATGCGGCTCCTGAAGACGCCATTATTGATGGCATGCATCAAGTCTGCGCTAAGGCCGGGGTCACCCCAGCCGACATACAACAAGTAATTCATGGAACCACACTAGCAACCAATGCCTTGATAGAAAGGCGTGGTGCAAAAACTGCCTTGATTACCACCCAAGGGTTTCGAGATGTAATTGAAATGCGTACCGAGTCGCGCTTTGAGCAATATGATTTAAATCTAACACTGCCCGAGCCATTACTTCCCAGAAACCAGCGCTACACCGTCAATGAGCGAGTGAATGCCCAAGGTGAAGTTTACGTAGAATTAGATCGTGCTGAGGTAGAACAATTAGCTCAACTTGTTAAGCAAGCCGAATACCAAAGTGTGGCAGTGGGGCTGCTGCATTCTTATATGAATGACGCGCATGAAAGAATGATTCGTGATGTACTCAATGAAGTAGCACCAGATGTGATGGTATCGATTTCTTCTGAAGTATCGCCACAAATGCGCGAGTACGAACGCTTTAATACAGTCGTTGCCAATGCTTATATCAAGCCCCTAATGAAAAGCTATCTTGGACGATTGCAAGACCGAATGAATGATGAAGGCTTGAGTTGCGATATCTTTTTAATGCATTCAGGTGGAGGCATTATATCTATCGATAGCGCTGCTGATTTCCCGGTTCGATTAGTGGAGTCTGGTCCGGCTGGTGGCGCGGTGTTTGCGGCAACTATTGCCGCAAAGTACGGCTTGGACAAAGTACTGTCTTTTGATATGGGCGGCACGACTGCCAAAATATGTTTGATTAACAAGCAAACGCCAAAAACCAGCCGCGTGTTTGAGGTAGCAAGAACTTATCGTTTTAAAAAAGGCTCGGGCATGCCTATTTCGATTCCAGTCATTGATATGGTAGAGATTGGAGCGGGCGGTGGTTCCATCGCGCATGTCGATTCTATGCGGCAAATTCGAGTAGGGCCAGAATCAGCTGGCTCTGAACCAGGGCCCGCTTGTTATGATCGTGGTGGAATGCGCCCTGCAGTTACCGATGCTGACTTAGTATTAGGTAAGTTAGATCCGCATAATTTCGCGGGTGGTTCGATCGTACTTTCTCCGAATGCGTCTGCACAAGCGCTTAGCGCTGAAGTTGGTGAAACCTTAGACATGGACGCGCTCACTGCAGCCTATGGTGTAGTAGAAGTGGTTGATGAAAACATGGCCAATGCCGCGAGAGTTCATGCGGTAGAAAACGGCGAGGACTTAGCCGATTACACCATGATCGCTTTTGGCGGTGCCGCGCCTTTGCATGCAGGTCGCCTTTGCGAAAAGCTCTCGATAGACCGATTGCTAGTGCCAGTTGGAGCAGGCGTGGGTTCGGCGATTGGTTTCTTGCGTGCGCCGTTTAGCTTTGAAGCAAATCGTAGCGTTTATATGCGTTTATCTGATTTTGATCCAGCGTTTATTCAAAGCTTGCTAAATGAGCTTGAACAAGAAGCTACTCAATTTGTTAAACGCTGTGATGCCAAATCAGAGATTTTAGCAGAGTTTAAAGTCTATATGCGTTACAGCGGGCAAGGATGGGAGATCCCAATCGTGCTTAGCACTGAACAAGCTAAAAACCCGAATGCAGAGCAATTTAAGCAATTATTTGAGCATGATTATCAAACTTTGTTTGGTAGACCTGTTGATGGTATGGATATCGAAATCACCGTATGGGCGGTCAATGCCACTACGCCAACCCAGCGCGTCGAGTCTGTTGAATTGGAAAGTGATCAGGGCCATGCAGCAATAGTTGAAAAACGAACTATGTTTGACGCTGCGTTAGGCAAGTCACAGGATGCCGCGGTGGTACTGCGAAAAACCATGGATATTGGTCATACTGTTGCCGGTCCTGCCGCAATCACTGAAAATGAAACCACTATTATATTACCCGCTAGTCGCGATGCTATTAAGCAAGCCGACGGTTGTATTGATATCATGGTAAAACGCTAGAGATGCACGGTAAAGGTAAGACATATGAATAATATGCAAAACAAAAATTCGAAAGATAAAACTTCCACAGTGACTTATCAAGTCATGTGGAATCGCATGATCTCTGTGGTTGAAGAACAGGCGCAAGCGTTGATCAGAACAGCATTCTCGACCTCAGTGCGTGAAGCCGGGGATTTGTCTGCCGGCGTCTATGATGTTGATGGGCAAATGCTAGCGCAGGCTGTCACTGGTACGCCTGGTCATGTAAATGCGATGGCAGCAGCAGTGGGTCATTTTATTCGCCGCATCGGGCGCGATAATATTTTTGAAGGTGATGTTTACATAACCAATGATCCTTGGGAAGGCACTGGGCACTTACATGATATTACGGTTGTTAGCCCATCGTTCTATAATCAAAAATTAGTCGGTTTCTTCGCTTGTACCGCACACGTTGTTGATATTGGTGGGCGCGGTTTTAGCGCTGATGCCGCCTCTATTTATGAAGAAGGCTTATACATACCCATTATGAAATTTGCCGAACGGGGCGAAGTAGATAAAGCTTTCGTTAAGTTAATTCGGATTAACGTGCGTGAGCCAGACCAAGTGGTTGGTGATATGTATGCACTAGCAACTTGTAATGAAATTGGTCATCAGCGTTTGCTAGAGATGATGAATGAGTTTGCATTGGATGATTTGCAAGGTATTGCGAACTTTATTTTAGAGAATTCTCGTCTAGCAACGCTAGAACAAATTAATGCTTTGCCAAAGAATTCAGCAAGCGGCGAAATGACCATTGACGGTTATGACACGCCAATTGAGCTGAAGGTGCAATTAGAAATCACCAAAGACCAAGTGTTGTGTGATTTTACTGGCACCTCTGGCATTGATAAAAAAGGCATTAATGTGCCTTTGGTATATACCCAAGCTTACGCATGTTATGCACTTAAATGCGCAATAGCGCCTGAGATACCTAATAATGCGGCATCCTTAGCGCCGTTTGTTATCAGCGCGCCAGATAACAGCATTGTTAATGCGCATCATCCCGCACCAGTGGCTTTACGGCATGTGATTGGCCACATGATTCCCGACGCCGTATATAATGCCTTGGATAAGATATTGCCAGAAACAGTACCCGCCGAAGGCGCGGGCACTTTATGTAATTTTCAGGTTTCATTGCGGCCGCGGACTGATATTCAAGGCGTACAGCAAGGCCGTCGAGCTGAAGTGTTAACGTTTAATTCAGGTGGTTCAGGTGCGAGGCCAACTTTAGATGGCATGAATGCTACTGCATTTCCATCAGGTGTGATGACCATGCCTGTAGAAGCCACAGAGCATAGCGGGCCAGTAGTCATATGGCGTAAAGAATTGCG
>CAZHEL010000030.1:0-29903 GCA_964531625.1 uncultured Gammaproteobacteria bacterium | reverse complement strand
ACACAGAGTTGTCTCTTAAACGCTTAAAGCGACCATTAAAAAAGCCCTACCGCGATGCGCTAAGGCTTTTTTAATGGCGTCCCCAAGGGGATTCGAACCCCTGTTACCGCCGTGAAAGGGCGGTGTCCTAGGCCTCTAGACGATGGGGACGTCTGGGCTCCTTCACTTTCACCTGTGGTCTAAGACACTTTTACTCGCAAAGCTAACTTCGCTAATAAAAAAGCTTCTCTGGTGGAGCTAGGCGGGATCGAACCGCCGACCTCTACACTGCCAGTGTAGCGCTCTCCCAGCTGAGCTATAGCCCCAGACCTCGAAGGAGCGCGTAATTTACGCTCAGATACCTATTTGGTCAAGCCCTAATAATGGTTTTTTTTGATATTAGTGGTGAGATTTTACTTAGAAGCTCTGCATAGTTTAATTGGCGCTTCCTGAGCGCTAATATTCATTGTTCGTGAGCTGGGCTATTGGTATGATTAGGCAGGCTTTTAAAGCCGCCTATTTCTATACATTCAATCATCACTAGCCTGCACAAACAGGCTGCTGCTAAGGAACTTAATATGTCTCAACCCATGGTATTCAATTCGTTTCGCGAGAACTTTCTGGGAAGCTCAGCAGATTGGTATAAAAACGTCATCATTGCGTTTTTGATTATCAATCCAATCATTTGGTTCTCAGGATTGCACTTTCTTGCTGGCTGGGTATTGGTATTAGAATTTATTTTCACCTTAGCCATGGCGCTAAAGTGCTATCCATTGCAACCAGGCGGATTATTAGCCCTGCAGGCCGTGGTTATAGGAATGACTTCGCCCGAAACGGTCTACCATGAAATAGAAAACAACCTGCAAGTTATTCTTTTACTCGTGTTTATGGTTGCAGGCATTCACTTTATGCGTGAATTACTGTTATTTACTTTTACCAAGATTCTAATCAAGGTAAAAAATAAGAAAATACTATCGTTGTTATTCAGTTTCTCAGCTGCGTTTTTATCGGCCTTTTTAGATGCCCTAACGGTGACTGCGGTATTAATTAGCGTTGGGGTTGGTTTTTATAGCGTTTACCATAAAGTAGCTTCGGGCAAAGGCTTTGGCGATGACCATGACCATTCAGGTGATGATGGAGTGCAAGACTATAAGCGCGAGCACTTAGACAATTTTCGTAAGTTTTTACGCAGTCTAATTATGCATGGCGCGGTAGGTACTGCCTTGGGTGGCGTATGTACCATAGTCGGCGAACCACAAAATCTACTAATCGCGGAGAAAGCAGGTTGGGGGTTTATGGAATTCTTCTGGCGAATGACGCCTGTGACTATGCCTGTACTGGCCGCAGGCTTACTGACTTGCGTGGCTCTAGAGTTTCTAGGTTGGTTTGGTTATGGGTCTAAGTTACCCAGCGAAGTACGCACGGTGCTGTCAGAATTTGATGCCGAGCAAGAAAGTAAACGTACCGGCCGTGATAAAGCGCAACTTATTATACAAGCCTTAGTAGGCATTATACTTATTGTATGTTTGGCGAGTCATGTGGCTGAAGTTGGATTAATCGGTTTAATGATCATTGTGCTACTAACCGCGTTTAATGGCATTACCGAAGAAGGTGAAATTGGTCATGCATTTGAAGAGGCTTTACCGTTTACCGCATTGTTGGTGGTGTTCTTTGCGGTGGTCGCCGTTATTCATGAACAACATTTGTTTCAACCTGTGACTGACTTTGTGTTGGGTATGCCTATCGATAACCAACCTATTATGATGTTCGCAGCCAATGGCATATTGTCGATGATTAGTGATAATGTGTTTGTGGCGACCGTGTATATCAATGAAATGGTTAGTGCTCTAAATAATGGCACTATTACTCGTGAGCATTTCGATAAAATGGCAATTGCGATTAATACGGGTACTAACCTGCCTAGTGTTGCGACCCCGAATGGACAAGCGGCATTTTTATTCTTGTTGACGTCCGCACTTGCGCCGCTAATTCGCTTGTCTTATATGAAAATGGTTTTTATGGCGGTGCCTTACACGATTGTATTAAGCATTGTCGGCGGTGTCGCTATTCTGATTAACTTCTAACTTCGCGAACCGAACAGGCGAGAGAAAAAGCTGCGACGCTTAACTTCGGTTTCTATTGTTTGCGCATGCGCTTTGGAAATCACCTCGCGCTTGAAAGAGGCATTATCCCAGGTTGTTCTATTAGAAAACGTAATATCTGGGAATTCTTCTAGAGTGTATTTTTTACTCAAACCCGTGGCCATTAAATTGGCCGCTTTAATATTAGCCTGAGTAAACTGACTGCCTGATACCTTCGAGCCCCAAAGGTCACATTCTTCTAAAGAAGCGTGTGAAAAATCAGCACGACTCATACGGCTATTAGACAAATCAGCACCATCAAAAATCGCTTTTTCGCCGTGCGTACCGCTCAATATTGCTGATCTCATGCTCGCGCCTTCGAGATTAGTGTTGATTAGATTGCTATTGCTCAAATCAGCGTTAAACATTTTGGTATTCGAAAGGTCAGTACTCTGGAGCTTTGAGTTACGCAAATTTGTTGCACTTAGGTCGGCTCCACGTAAGGAAGCGCTGCTTAAATTCGCAGACTGCAACTTGGCACCAAACAGTTTGCAATTGTCAAATTTAGCGCGATTTAAATTAGCTTTGTAAAACTGAGCGCCGCTCAGTTTAGCACCAGTAAAGTCGGCGGCTGATAAATCGCATTCACTAAAATCTGCACCGCTTAGCGAGGCGTTACGCAAATTAGCATCGGGTAACTTCGCTGCATGAAAACTAGCCCCACTAAGACGTGCATCCAGCATATTAATCCCAGTGCAATCACTATGACTGAAATTAGCGCCGTTCAGATTAGCACCAGCTAATTTAGCGTGATAGAGGTCTGCGCCAGAAAGATTGGCACCGGTTAAATCAGCCTCGCTTAAATCAGCGCCGGATAAATCGGCACCAGCCAGATTAGCACCCCGGAGTTTGGCTTGCGCTAACTGGGCACCCGCTAGATCACTCCCCTTCAGACTAAATCCGGAAAGGTCATAACCAACAAGTTTTTTAATATCACCCATTTCTATAATTATACGTGTCTTTATATTTTCGCTTGAACCATAACCCAGATATTAGTTCAATCGACGGCGCAAAACGCTAATGGCTCAGTCCATAACGCTGACGGCTCAGTTTTTGGTGTTACTGTTGATTTTAGACCAAACGCATTGGCCATCAACCTTCTCATCCAATCTTTTTACCCAGTCTACGTGATTCTGCAGCTCTTCGCTGCTCGGTTCAATGATTGGTAATGCTAAATTTGCAAAATTTATAATATCTACGCTAGTACTATTCTCATCACTGGCGGCCTCGGCCACATCCAAAGACAATAGAGTTTGCCCACCAGTCATGGATAAATAAACGTCGGCAAGTATCTCCGCGTCTAACAAAGCCCCATGCAGCTCTCGATGGGTATTGTCGATTTCATAGCGGCGACACAATGAGTCTAAATCATTGCGTTGACCCGGAAACATCTTGCGTGCCTGAATCAAAGTGTCATGCACGCCACATATCTCTGCTATAGCGGGGGTCGGACTAGGTATTCGTTGTAGCTCAGCGTTTAAAAAACCAACATCAAAATTGGCGTTATGTATGACTAATTCTGCGCCACTTAAATACTCAAGCATTTTGGTGTACACATCAGCAAACAGCGGTTTATCACTCAAAAACTCATTGGTAATTCCGTGAACTTCCAATGCGCCCTGATCAATTTCTCGCTCAGGATTCAGATACACATGATAGTTATTGCCGGTTAGTTTACGGTTGATCATTTCGACGCAACCAATCTCAATAATCCTATGGCCTTGGCGATGCTCTAAACCCGTGGTTTCGGTATCCAATACAATCTGGCGTCCATAGTTTGATAATTCGCTTGTCACGTTTACTTATTCTCCGCTTGATCCGCACCTTTATTAGCCAAATCATCGGCTAACTCATTACCTGCATTGCCTGCATGGCCTTTTACCCAAATCCAGTTTACCTCATGTCGAACAACCTGTTCATCGAGCAACATCCACAAATCAGCATTCTTCACTGGTTTCTTGGCAGCCGTTTTCCAATTACGTTTTTTCCAATTAACAATCCACTCGGTGATGCCTTTGCGTACATATTGCGAGTCAGTAAACAAAGTGACGTCGCATTCTCTAGTTAGTGATTGCAAGGCTTGAATCGCCGCCATTAACTCCATACGATTATTTGTAGTTTCTAACTCGCCACCAAATATCTCTTTAGTTCTGTCGCCATATTGCAGCACTGCCCCCCAACCACCTGGGCCAGGATTGCCACGACACGCTCCATCTGTATAGATCTCAACACCTTTAGACATTTTACACAAAGCTTCTCAAGTTTTTAGGCATGCAATTATTTATTTTAGTGCGGCTTTGGCTGCAGAGGTCGCTAATCTAGCACGCTTAGAGTTCTTGTACTTTACTTTGCCAACCAAGGTCATGCCAACATCTCTTCGCTTAGCAGTAATCATATATCCGCCACCAGTCATGGGCAACAAACGATGACCAACTGACTCTAAGAATTGCATGCTTTTGCGAGTACGCGGACTTTTACTCAGTGGCGCGTATTGATAAGTCGCCTTGGCAACCACATCAAAGCCTAATAGCTGTAACCAGTCGATGACTCGTCGAGCACTGTAGTACTGCCCCTTAAAGGCGGCTCGTTTATGTAGCCAGCGCTGCGCTCCGAGTATACTGAATGGATTAAAACCACTTAGTACTAAATGTCCTTCATGCTGCAATACGCGATGTGCCTCACGCAACACTTGATGCGGCAGTTCATGACCTTCAATCACATGCGGCAGCACCACGGTCGAGAACGACTCAGGCGCAAACGGTAAGAATGCTGGGTCAGAATACATATCGACAACTTTATCAGTGTTACTGGACCTGAAGCTTGACCGAATTAAAAACGGCAAATCGCAATCCATTACTACTGATTCATCAAGCATGCCACCTATTTGCAGCGTGCTGGGCCCTACCGCTTGTCGCATTGCTAGCTCTAAAATTAAGCGTTCTGCCGCAAATAGCTGCTGCGCGTAATCGGAGCGCTGCCAAGCGATGTTTTTAGCGTCTAGTTGGGTCATGTATCAATAGTACATCACAGATTAAAAATGGAACCAAAAAACCTCGAAAAAATAACTATTTTGCGGCTTTTGATCGATATGCGCATAACAAGCTCGGTATAATAAGCAATCTCACATTGACCTTGTAGAGCGCACTCTTTACTATCCGCCAATGAAATTAAATGCGTCCCTTATTATTGCCCTTATGCTGCTGTTGAGTGGCTGTGGACACTTGCCAAATATTACGCCCGATTTATCCAAAGTCCTGCGTAAGCCAAAAGCTAAAACAACACAAGAAATCCCGCAAGACAAACAGGAAAGCCAGATTGAAACACAACCGTCTACCGAGACTGTTGTTGATTCACAAAACGTTGTAATTATAAAAGATAGATCTGCTCCAGAAGCAGTTGGTGGTGTCGATAATAATGCCAGCCAAGCGCCCGTGGTGGTGATTGAACAAGACCTACTTGCACGTATGCGCAAGGGTTTTAGATTACCTGACATCGATTCTAAGTATGTTGATCAGCAAGAGCGTTGGAGTTCTGAACATCCAACTTATATAAGAAATTTATTTGAACGTGCTGAACCTTTTCTTTTCTACATTGTTGAAGAAATAGAAAAGCGCGGCTTGCCTATGGAGCTTGCATTATTGCCAGCGGTTGAGAGCGCCTATAAGACTAATGCCGTGTCGAGATCAAAAGCGGCAGGTTTATGGCAGTTTATTCCATCTACCGGCAAACATTTCGGACTGCGCCAAGATTATTGGTATGACGGTCGGCGTGACTTATTCGCTTCGACCCAGGCAGCGCTGGATTATTTGATCGAGCTAAATACATTATTTGATGGAGACTGGTTCTTGACCTTAGCGGCGTATAACGCCGGGCAAGGCACCATCCTCAGAAGCATAAAGAGAAACAAACGCGCCAATCGACCTACCGATTATCAAAGCTTGAATTTACGCCTTGAAACGCGACGTTATGTGCCTAAGTTGATAGCCTTAAAAAACCTAGTAGCCAATCCCGAACTCTACAATATCGAACTGCCAAAAATTGCTAACAAACGAAATATCATTAGCATAAATGTACCTGGGCAAATTGATCTAAAAAAGTTCTCTCTTGATACTGGCATCGATTATGACAGCCTTAAAAACCTTAACGGCGCACATAAACGTTGGGCTACTTCGCCCGACGGCCCGCATCGTTTAATTGTGCGCCTGCAAGATGCGTATAAAGCGGATCTAGCCAGTCAACAGTTAGCATCCGCGCCTAAAATAAACTATCAGCAACACCGCATCAAACGTGGCGAATCGCTTAGCGTTATCGCACGAAAATACGGAGTTACTGTTGACTCTATTAAAGTTAGCAATAAGCTAAGCAACAACAATATACGCGAAGGCCATGATCTGTTTATCCCTATACGCGGCTTACCCAATTCAACGGCGAACCAAAGCATCGCTAGCAAGGACAACGCAACAAGGTCTAGCGAATCAAAAAAGCTTATTCACCAAGTTAAAAAAGGCGAAACTTTGTGGTCAATAGCACGACGCTATAAAGTGAAGATACAAGAATTGATGAATTGGAATAAGCTTTCCAGCACTCAAGTACTGTCGCTTAATCAAAAGCTGTTGGTTTTCTTAAAATAAGCTTTTCTCTACTGGCTTTTTTCTACTGGACGCATAAATACTAAAGCATCTTCTCGTTCGTCATGTGTCTGAGGAGAACTGCGATAGTAAGCTCTGCGAATCGAGATTTGTTGAAAATTCCATTGCGAATAAAGATTTTGTGCTACCTCGTTACTTAGCCGAACTTCAAGCAAAATTTTCTCTGATGTGTTCACTTGAGCTATTTCCAAAACATCGTGCATCAAACGGTGGCCTAGGCCAAGGCCTCGAACTTGTGGGGCGGTGACTAAATTCAAGATATGGAGCTCATCATGAATTGGACAAACCACATGGTAAGCAATGATCTCGTCATTGACCTCTAAAATACGACAAATATGTTGCTTGGTTAACGACTCCTCAAACGATAATCGACTCCACGGACTAATATGTGCGTTACGTTCTATTGATACCACCTGACTCAGATCAGCGGTGCGCATATCACGCATAGTGAGCTCTGAGCGAGCTAACGATTGTTTATCTATTTTCACTAGCGTGTGTGAACTAAATTTGTGCTAAAAAAAGTTAAAGCCGTATGGCTTTTTTAAGGTCCACCCACACCCGGGACTTCAAACTCGGATTTTCTAACATCTTACGGGGGCTATAGGTAGGAACAACAATGGCATCTAAACCTTTAAATTTTTGAGTACGTTCTCGCATTTGAGCTAAAGTTTCGTTTGACCTGAGTAAGGTTTGCGCGGTGAACTCACCAAAAGTAACAATGACCTTTGGTTTCACCAGTTCGATTTGTCTATGCAGCCATCCACCACATAGCGGTGAATTACTTAAGTCTTCGGTCGGTGCGCACTTAAAAATGCTAGTGCAATAAACACTCTCACGATCAAGCTTTAGGGCTTGTAACATTGCTTCAAACAACTGCCCTGCTCGTCCATCATAAAACGCGCCTGCGGCCACCTCCTTACTATTTGGGGAATCACTAAGGAATAACCACTGCGCTTCGCGAGAGCCGCTACCCAATAGTGAATTATGCTGACTACAGCTTTGACATTGCGCACCAGAGTTAACTAAGGCCTCTAAGGCGGGCCAATCCATATAATCAAGGTCAGTTTTATCAGAGTTTTTTTCTAAGTTTTTTTCTAGGCTTTGTTCAGATTGAGAATCGCCTTCGCTTTGCGCAACCGACAGAGCAATCGCTGCGTTTTCAAGCTCAGTGGCACTTTCAATTACTTTGGCTTCAGCCACGCTAGTGTCAGCTACTGTCACTTGCTTACGCAAGCGCCATTGTTGAATACCTATTTCATCAAGAGTCGACCTAGTTGAGTTCATTTTTAAAAATAATTAGTCAAAAAATCAAAAATATAAATGCCACCAACACTACCAGCAATAGTATTGGTAACGCTATAAACGCTAGTATCGCAAATAATGGATTAGCAATAATACTAATACTGGCAACGCTACTAAACAACACGCCTAAATCTTCATCATCGTGCAAGGTTCGAATAGCACTAAACATACCGGTCAAGTTTTTGGGTCGATTTTCATTCAAACTTTTTAACTTGGGCACTAAGTCCGATTCATTGCTAGCCAATTCAGCAATGGTTCCGGGAGCCTGAACCAAATCGCCCAACACCATCCAAACAAAAAACCAGATCAATAAAGGCAAAGCGACAAGCACAACTTTTACTATATTCCACCACAACGGCATTGATGCTGACACAAGCTCGTAGCCCAAATAAGCGGTTGCAAACACGCCAAAAACAAGCAAGTAAGATAGCTTACGCTGCACATTTTCAGCAACTTTCGCCACGTTTTCAAATAGCTCAGTGATATTGGCGCGCGCAGGCATATCAGGCTTGCAGAAGAATCATTTATATGAAATCTTGCCAAATGGCTTCTTTAAATCCTACAACACCCCGATTCTTAGCGTTCAACAGAAACGGTCGCTTAATTAGCTTTCCATTACCCGCAAGTAAATCGATAAGCTCGATCGAGCTCATGGTCGGTAGCTTTTCCTTCATATTTAGTTCTCTGTATTGCAGACCAGAAGTATTAAACAGCTTTCGAATATCACCATCATAGCTGGCTAACATTGCTTTAAGCTCTGTTTTGGTGGGTGTTTGCTCAACGATATTAATGGACTCATAGTCGCAACCAGCTGCATTTAAAAACTTAATGGCTTTTCGACAGGTGGAACAATTTGGGTATTGATATAACTTCATATTTTTAAGTTTGGTTTTAGAAATAAGGTAAACGTTTACTCATTATAAATTTATAGTTAGCTTATGTTTCGCTAACTGGCCCAGAAGAAAACCTACTATCAAGCCTAAGGCATTCGCTAACAGATCACGCCATTCACCATAGCGATTAAAATAAGGCTGAATAATTTCTATGCCGCCACTCCAAAGAAAAAAGAATATGGCAAAAACCCACGGATACTTGTTCGCGGCATACGCAGCTGGGAACATCAGAACTCCATAGGATACCAAATGCATTAGCTTATCACTGCCAGGAGGGCCAGCCGGCACGGGTAGTAAGGACCCTGCCGTAATAATCATTAACAGCAGCAGCGATACAGGCAACCACCATTTGCTCAAAATCATGGCTTGAGGTCTTTTCTATTACAATTTTGGTGCTATTAGTTGTTCTAACTTAACTTGGTCTGCGGCAAAGCTGCGAATACCTTGCGCCAACTTTTCGGTGGCCATTGCATCCTCATTTTGCATCCAACGAAAAGCTCCTTCGTCTAATGATAATTTGGCTTGTGCAGCTCCGGTTTCTTGCGTCGACAATTGTTGTACTAAGTCGCCTTTATCATTGCGCAATTCTTCTAAATAATTTGGCCCAATAGTCAAATAGTCACATCCTGCCAAGGCTTCTATTTCGCCCGCATTGCGGAAACTCGCACCCATTACAATCGTACCGTAACCATGCTGTTTGTAATAGTTATAAATCTTAGTGACCGATATCACACCTGGATCTTCTATAGGTGCATAGGATTCTTGCCCGCCATTAGCCTTATGCCAATCTAAAATGCGGCCAACAAAAGGTGATATTAAAAACACATTTGCCTCGGCACAAGCGACCGCCTGAGCGAAGCTAAACAACAGCGTTAAATTGCAATTAATACCGTCTTTCTGTAACTGCTCAGCGGCTTTGATTCCTTCCCACGTTGATGCAATTTTAATAAGAATGCGGTCACTATCTACGCCGCGATCTTTATACAAACCAATCAACTTGTGGGCCTTTTCTATAGTCGCTTGGGTATCAAATGAAAAACGCGCGTCAACCTCAGTAGAAACACGGCCTGGAATGATCTTTAGTATCTCGCAACCGATGTCGACCCCAAAGTTATCCACAGCGTCAACTAAATCACCATTAGCACTGGCTACAGCCTGATCAATAACAGATTCGTACTTTGCGTCTTGTGCTACCTTCAATAGTAAGGACGGATTAGTCGTCGCGTCTTGTGGCTTGTACTCTGCAATTGCTGATAGCTCGCCAGTATCGGCGACCACCACGGTCATTTCTCTAAGTTGTTGCAGCTTATTCATACAGAGTCCTCAATTAAAGCTAAAAGGCTATAGGTTATTGGTGACGATGATTTGCCAGTACAGCGCTTAATCGTCAATCTTAATATCTTCTTGTGTGGCAGAAGCCGCCTCAGTGGTAATCGCTTTTACCGCTTGAAAGCCTTTGGGTAATTTACGACCACGTTTACCACGCTCGCCCATATAATGTTCTAGGTCCTGACCTTTCAAACGTAGGTAACGTTTACCTGAATGCACTAATACGTGTTGGCCTTTCTTGAAAGTAGTGGCACCTAACACATACTCGTCTCTGGCCTTTAAAAGCTTTGACGGGATATTGATTAGCTTAACCCCCTTACCCTTTGCGAGCTCTGGTAGCTCACCCACAGAATAAATAGTTAAGTAGCCTGAAGTAGTTACCACCGCAATAAAGTCTTGCTCTATGCTATTAAGCTTTAGTGAATTTAAAGCTTGCGCACCTTTAGGCACACTTAGTGTTGCTTTACCTTTTTTATTCTTGGTAAGCATGTCTTCGATATTGCAGATAAAACCGTAACCTGCATCGCTAAGCATCACATATTGATCACTATCAGCGCCCATCATTACTGACTTGAATACCGCACCTACCGGGGGGCTCACACTACTGGTCAAGGGTTCGCCCTGACCTCGAGCACTTGGCAGTTTGTGTGATGGCACTGCATAAGTACGACCAGTAGAATCCAACGCCACCATCATTTGGTTTGACTTACCGCGTGCCGAAGATTGGTAACTGTCGCCAGATTTATAATTTAACTCACGCGGATCAATTTCATGACCTTTGGCTGCACGAACCCAGCCTTGCATAGAAATCACGGCGGTGATGGCTTCGCTCGGTACTAATTCGCTTTGGTCAATTGCTTTAGCCGCTTCACGTTCAACCAATGGCGAGCGCCGTGAATCACCAAATTCCTCCGCGTCTTGCTTCAGCTCATTTTTTACTAGCGTTTTCAGGCGGGCGTCAGAACCTAGTAATTTCTCTAAACGCTTTCGCTCTTTTTCAAGCTCTTCCTGCTCGCCACGAATTTTCATCTCTTCAAGTTTTGCAAGGTGGCGCAATTTCAACTCTAGAATCGCTTCCGCTTGTCGCTCGGAAATACTAAAGCGCTTCATTAAGGCTGGCTTAGGCTTATCTTCGGTACGAATTATCTCAATGACCTCATCGATATTTAGAAAAGCGGCTAGCAGACCTTCCAAAATATGTAATCGATCGGTGACTTTGTCATAGCGAAATTGCAAGCGGCGGCGCACCGTTCCAATACGAAACTTGAGCCATTCTTTGAGACATTGACGCAAATCATAAACATGTGGTCGACCGTCCAAGCCAATCATATTCATATTTACTCGATAACTTTTCTCCAAGTCAGTGGTGGCAAATAAATGCCCCATCAATGACTCAATATCCACTCGATTTGAACGTGGAGCTATAATCAAGCGGATCGGATTGTCTTGGTCTGACTCATCCCGCAGATCAGCTACCATGGGTAACTTCTTAGCCTGCATCTGAGTTGCAATTTGCTCTAAGACTTTAGAACCGGAAGCTTGATACGGCAATGCATGAACCACAATGTCACCATCTTCGATACTATATAGAGCCCGATGTCGCACCGAACCCGAGCCGGTTTGATACATCTCTAGCAATTGCGCTTGTGGGGTAACAATTTCTGCCTCAGTAGCAAAGTCTGGTGCTTTTATGTACTTACACAATTCTTCAACTTTCGCTTTAGGATGCTCAAGCAAATGAATACAAGCCTTTACCACCTCACGAATATTATGCGGCGGAATATCGGTCGCCATACCCACGGCAATGCCAGAGCCGCCATTCAACAAAATATTAGGCAAGCGCGCGGGTAAATTTATTGGTTCTTGTAAAGTGCCATCGAAGTTAGGTTGCCAATCGGTGGTTCCTTGACCTAATTCAGACAGCAGGCTTTGGGCGTAGGGTGCTAATCGTGACTCGGTATAACGCATCGCGGCAAATGACTTAGGATCATCGGTGGAGCCCCAATTGCCTTGCCCATCGACTAGCGGGTAACGGTAGCTAAAGGGCTGCGCCATAAGTACCATCGCTTCATAACAGGCGCTGTCGCCATGCGGGTGAAATTTACCTAAGACATCACCGACAGTTCGTGCCGATTTTTTATATTTGGCGGCGTTATGCAAGCCTAGCTCGGACATTGCATAGACGATTCGGCGTTGCACTGGCTTGAGACCGTCACCGATAAATGGCAGGGCGCGATCTAGGATCACGTACATGGAGTAGTTTAGATAAGCTTGCTCGGCAAAATCGGCCAACGCTTGCTGTTCAGTATGTTGATTCATTATCGAGTTTAATTAATGCTCAGAATGTTTTGGGGTCACACGATCACACTAGATACAAAAATATCGGCCATGTTCGCTCAGCGCTATTGCTCAAGCATAGGGCTATTGTTCAAGCTTTGAGCTACTGCTCAAGATGATCATGGAAATCTGCATAAAAATGCTCGTCGATAAGACTACTCAATGGGGCGCAGTGAGACAATCAGTATTTACATAAACTTGAGAAAAATCACCCTCAAATCGGCGCTATTGATTACAATTGGCAGCATGAACTATCCAAACGATAGCTGGTTTGATATTGAAACTCTGATCAACGTAGCGCAACCACAGAGCATTTTGTTGTTGGGTGATTGTGATGCTGCTTTTTTACAGAATTATTTGCAGCAACGAGCGCTGCTAGAACTGCCATGCTCAGTAACCCAATTACGAGTTAATCAAATAGAGGACTTTAATGCACTCCAACAAAAGTTTGACGTTGCCATCGCAATCAATTGGTTTGAGCACTTTGATAAACGTAGAGGTGAACAAGTTCTAGCAAGATTGCGTGATGTGTTATGCCCCCAATACTGTATTTGTTTACCCTTGCAATCTTCCTCTAACAGCAACAATGTAGACAAAAGCTGGCAGATCACGGACTTATTTAGCTTTGCCCTCTCGAAAGTAGCCTCATACACAGTGGATAACGTTGAATATGGCTTATTCAAATACAATATCAATGATTATAAAAAGACCCCTGATTGGTTAAATGCAGATAATTGGGCTAACCCTCAAATGTGGGGTAAATATTGGTGGTAAGGACTGTTAAACATTAGTTGTATACGCTGCCTTGCACGCATGGTAGTATCTGAAAAAATGAGAGAATACTCATAGTTTCGATGATCTGTAAATAAACGTTAGGAAGTGTAAACACCACCGATAATTTACTATTGCGATTACTAAAATTCGAGTAATCTCTGAATCTTGAAAACTATTTATAAGTAATACAAATTTGTACGGCCTAAGCGAGTCGTAAGAAGAAGATGAAAGCTACTGATATCAGCAATCCCGAGTATTTTCATAAAGTAGTCGATTGCCAATATGCCTGTCCCGCCCATACCCCGGTTCCTGAATATATACGACTAATTGGTCAACGCCGTTATAGCGATGCCTATATGGTTAATTGGGAATCCAATGTTTTTCCTGGAATACTTGGTCGAACCTGTGACCGACCTTGCGAACCTGCATGTCGGCGTGGCCGAGTCGACGAAGAACCAGTTGCGATATGTCGCTTGAAACGAGTCGCTGCTGACAATAAAAACGATGACACGATAGCGGCGCATATGCCGCAGATACCAAGCGCGAAAAATGGTAAAAAAATTGCCCTAATCGGTGCAGGACCAGCGTCTCTGACCGTGGCTCGAGATTTGATGCCGCTAGGATACGAAATTGACCTATATGATGAAAATGCCAAAGGGGGCGGCTTCATGCGTAGTCAAATTCCATCGTTTCGCTTACCCGAAGGCGTACTAGACCAAGAAGTAGACTACGTGCTTGATATGGGAGTAACCCAAATATTCAACACTCGTGTTGATAGCATGAAAGAAATACTAGACAAAGATTACGATGCCATCTTTGTTGGTACTGGCGCACCGAAAGCCAAGAATCTTAAAATCCCTGGCCGTGATGAGGCAGATGACAACATTCATCTTGGAATAAACTGGCTAGAAAGCGTGGCATTTGAGCACACTGAAGAAATTGGCCGCAAAGTCGTTATTGTTGGTGGTGGTAACACCGCTATGGACTGCTGCCGTACTGCAAAGAGAATCGGTGGCGACGATGTTACTGTGACCGTGCGATCAACCTATGAGGCCATGAAGGCCTCACCATGGGAAAAAGACGATACGTTGGGCGAAGGTATTCCAATATTGGCTAACCACAGCCCCAAAGAATTTATTGTCAATGACGGCAAACTTAGCGCAATGACATTCAATGTTGTGGAATCGAGCTACGATGAAAATGGCAAAAGAACGATTAAAGAAACCGGTGAGATCGTTACCATAGATTGTACGGATGTTATTTTAGCAATTGGTCAAGACAATGCATTCCCATGGATTGAAAAGAATGTTGGCATTGAGTTTGGCGAGTGGGATATGCCAGTGGTTGATAAAACCACCTTCCAATCCACTAATGAAAAAATATTCTTCGGTGGTGATGCCGCGTTCGGCCCAGAAAATATTATCACCGCTGTCGCGCACGGACATCAGGCCGCTGTTTCCATAGATTTGTTCTTAAATGGTAAATCTGTCGAAGCAGAACGACTCGCGCCGGGTACCAATTTAGCCAGCACTAAAATGGGCATCCATGAGTGGGCTTACGACAGCAATGTAATCGACGATGATCGTCAGCAATCAGCGCACCTTCCCATTGAACAAGCCTTATCCAGTCGCAAAATCGAATCTGAGATAGGTTTTAGTGTAGACGTTGCCTTTACGGAGGCCGAACGTTGCTTAAATTGCGATGTGCAAACCGTGTTTATCGAAGCAAAATGCATCGAATGCGATGGTTGCACAGATATTTGCCCTACAAATTGCATCACCTTTACCAATAATGACGAAGAAGCCGCGCTACGTGGCAAGCTGAATGCCCCATCGTTGGACCTAACACAAGATTTATATGTATCAGAGGATCTACCTACAGGCCGCGTGATGGTAAAAGACGAAGATGTCTGCCTACACTGTGGTTTATGCGCCGAACGCTGCCCTACCTCTGCATGGGATATGCAACAGTTTATGTATACAGTTACTAAGGCGGGTAATCAGCCAGCGCCTATTCTCGTTGAAAAATCATCGGGATCAAAAGATAAAGCTCAGGAGCAAGCCGCATGAGTGCTACAAAAGCCGCTCCGATGCTAGACCCGGTTGTTAATGACTTTGTTGTTAAGTTTGCAAATGTAAATGGTTCTGGCTCAGCCAGCGCCAACAGCATGTTTGCCAAAGCGATCTTTCGTATGGGTATACCCGTTAGCCCGCGCAATATCTTCCCGTCAAACATCCAAGGCTTACCCACATGGTATGAAGTAAGGGTCAGCGAAGCTGGCTACTTGGGCAAACGTGGTGGTCAGGTAGAGTTGATGGTCTCAGTTAACCCGCAAAGCATGGCGCAAGATGTCGCCAATGTTTGCTCAGGTGGGTATTTCTTCTACGACAATACTTATCCTTTAGATTTTAAACTGATTCGCGACGATATTAATTATATTGGCTTGCCACTGACGGAAATTACCAATAGTAATTTCACTAACCCGCGTCAACGCCAGTTATTTAAAAATATTATTTATGTGGGCTCTCTGGCCTACTTAATTGGCATTGAATTTTCTGTGTTAGAGAGCATCGTTAATGATACGTTTAAAGCAAAGGAGAAATTGATTGCGCCAAATATTAAGGCGCTTCAATTGGGTTTTGATGAGGCAGAAAATGCCTATAAAAAACCGCTGCCAATGCAACTTAAACGCTTAAATAAAAACGACGGCAAAATATTGCTGGAAGGCAATGAGGCTTGCGGTCTTGGCGCAATATATGGTGGCGCCACGGTTTGCGCTTGGTATCCAATTACACCATCAACCTCGGTGGCCGAAGGTTTTGAAAAATACGCCAGAAAATTGCGCGTAAATAAAGACACTGGTGAAAATAAATTCGCCATTATTCAAGCCGAAGACGAGCTTTCTGCAATAGGCATGGTCATTGGTGGCAACTGGAATGGGGCCCGCTCCTTTACAGCAACCTCAGGACCTGGTGTTTCACTCATGAGTGAATTTTTAGGTTTGGCTTATTTTGCTGAGATACCGGCAGTACTAATCGACGTGCAGCGCACTGGGCCTTCAACTGGCATGCCAACCCGTACTCAGCAATCGGATATTACGATTTCTGCGTACGCATCTCACGGCGATACAAAACAAGTCCTACTGTTCCCAGCAACGCCTAAAGAATGCTTTGAACTTACCGCTGATGCGTTTGACATCGCCGAACGTTTACAGACGCCAGTCATAATGTTGACAGACCTAGATTTAGGTATGAACCAGCATATATGCGACGAACTAGAATGGGATGACAAGCGCGCCTATGATCGCGGCAAAGTGTACTCTGCCGAAGACCTTGAAAAAATAGAACGTTTTGGACGCTATCTTGACAGTGATGGAGATGGCATTACGTATCGCACGATCCCGGGTGTTCACCCAGACAAAGGTTCATTTTTTACGCGCGGCACGTCGCGCGATGAATATGGCATCTATACCGAAAATGGCAAAGAGTACGAAAAGAATATGCGTCGCTTACAAGTGAAGTGGGCAACTGCACCTCAGTACTTGCCCGCTCCCGTTGAAACCACACGCGAAGCCAGCGCAAGCATTGGAATCATTCATTTTGGCACTAGCATGGCGGCTACTCATGAAGCGATTGACTTAATGGCAACGCGTGGTCAAAAAGCCAATGACTTGCGCATACTAGCCTTTCCGTTTCATGATGAAGTTGAAGCGTTTATCGAAAGGCATGAACAGGTATTTGTAGTTGAACAGAATCGTGATGCGCAGTTTAAGAGCTTATTGGTCAACGAACTGCAGATTGCACCAAGCAAATTGCAATCCGTGCTGCACTATGACGGTG
This sequence comes from uncultured Gammaproteobacteria bacterium, assembly GCA_964531625.1. Taxonomy (GTDB): domain Bacteria; phylum Pseudomonadota; class Gammaproteobacteria; order Arenicellales; family Arenicellaceae; genus Arenicella. The sequence goes on along the minus strand of CAZHEL010000030.1, from coordinate 12,660 downwards.
ACCCTATTAGCGCCAGCGATATTTTAACCCAGATAGACCTAGCTCTAGGTGAAACATCAAATGCTAGCGTTGCCTAGCTCAAGTAACCGAATTTAAGACAGAGTTTAAAAATAAGACTAAACTAACATTACAAAATGAGCTTCTATAAACCAAATTTTCGCCACCCTGAATCACCAAAAAATGAATTAGGCTTTACCACGCGTGCTTACGAAGGACCAATTTCCACGCTTTGTGCTGGTTGTGGCCATGACTCTATTAGTGCTGCGATAATTCAAGCGGTATGGAGTTCAAATATAGATCCACATCGAGTTGCCAAAATGTCTGGCATCGGTTGTTCTTCAAAATCACCGGCTTATTTTTTAAATAAGGCCCATGGTTTTAATTCGGTGCATGGCCGCATGCCATCGGTTACTACTGGTGCTAATGTAGCGAATCGAGATTTGTTATACATCGGTGTTTCAGGCGATGGCGATACTGCATCCATCGGTATGGGGCAATTTGCGCATGTAATCCGGCGCAACCTCAACATGGTGTACTTGGTAGAAAACAATGGATGCTATGGTCTAACCAAAGGCCAAGACTCTGCCACCGCTGATGAAGGATCAAAAAGTAAGAAAGGCAAGGTTAATCCTTTCGAGTCCATCGACTTAGTGGCCTTAGCATTAGATTTAGGCGCTACTTTTGTCGCTCGCAGTTTCTCTGGTGATAAAGAACAATTGGTACCATTAATGAAAGCCGCTATGGCCCATAAAGGCTTTGCTTTAATTGATATTGTTTCACCTTGCGTAACTTTTAATAATCACGCAGGCTCTACCAAGAGTTATGACTATGCTCGCGAACATATAGAAGCGGCTTCGGTAGTCGACTTTGTACCGGTTGAACAAGAAATTACTCTAGACCAAGTATCAGGCACCACTAAAACGGTTGATCTGCATAACGGCGATTCGGTGCGTTTGTCAAAACTTAGCAAAGACTATGATCCAACCGATCGCGCAACGGCAATTACAAATTTATTAGCACATAAGTCCGAAGGAAAGCTACTCACTGGGCTTATTTACGTAGAGGCCGATTCCGATAATTTCCATGACATTTTGAATGTAACAAAAAAGCCTTTGAATGCTTTAAAACAAGACGAGTTGTGTCCTGGCAACAAGACTTTGGCTGATATTAATCAAGGCTTACGTTAGTGGATACGCTCAAAGCGTGGCATGAAGTTATTACCGCGCAGGACTTTGAGAAACTAAAGTCCATACTCCACGACGACGTTGTTTTTTTAAGTCCAGTCGTACACACCCCTCAGCTAGGCGCCAAGATCACGAGCAAATATTTAATGGCAGCGTCGCACGTGCTCGGCAATGATCACTTTAAGTATCTTAGAGAAATCAGCGATGTATCGAGTGCGGTGCTTGAATTTGAAACCGAAATAGAAGGCAAGTACGTAAACGGTGTGGATATGATCAAATGGAATGATGAAGGACTGATCACGGAGTTCAAAGTGATGGTTCGCCCGCTACAAGCTGTCAATGCTATTCATGCCAGCATGCAGAAAATATTAGCGCAGACTTAATAAAACCCTCTGTTGCAAAGAACGGATCCCGATACCACTTCCGATAGCCATTTTATAAAGTATTAGTGCGCGAGATTGATCATTTTAGATGTTATAATGCTCAGTTGCACTTACTCACAATTACTCACAATTTAAATAGCATGCTTAAAATTGCCACATTGGACAAATTGGCCATATCGCTTTCAGCGGTATGCTTGGTGCATTGCTTGCTAACGCCTAGCTTATTGACGCTAATACCAATATTTTCCTCAAGCCTATTGGTCGAGGATGCACTATTTCACCGATTGTTGGTATGGCTAGTTTTGCCAACCAGCATTCTGGCATTTTTCCTTGGCTGTAGAAATCACAAACGCTTGTCAATAGTCCTATGCGGCTTAATTGGCTTGACTATTCTTGCCACAGCAGCGTTTTATGGTCACGAGGCATTTGGTATTAAGGGAGAAAAAATCGCCACGACCATTGGTGGATTGACACTTGCCTACTCACACTTTCTAAATTTTAGAGCCTGTCAAAACACAACTTGTGATGACGAAGACTGTTCCACCAAGCATCACCATTAGGTATATTAATTGAAGGTCTTTGTTTGAGCTGAAACTATAAGGACGATTTTAGCTTTGTAGTGAGTAAGTGATATGCTTAGGGTGTAGCAACAAATAACCCCCAACAACGCAAAGATGAATGCATCGATAAAGTACGTCTCTATTCTTTATTTTAGCCTGCTTGTATTGGCTGGCTGTTCAGACTCAAGCAGTCCGCAACAAGTTGCGGAATCCGCTGCTGAATCCGCAAGGGAATCATTAGAAACGGCGGCTGAACTGATCGAAACAACAGTTGAAGATGCGGTTGAGAGTATCAGCCAAGACCAAGCACCTCCCGCCCCAACGGGGCCAATTACGATTGTAAGCAATGCAACCATTCATACGGTAGACGATATCGCGCCGCAGATAGAGGCATTTGCCTATCAATCTGGCGTCATCATTGCTACCGGTGAGTTAGCGACTCTCAATGCAAATTATCGCAATGCCGAACAAATTGACTTAGCTGGCGCTACTGTCGTACCGGGCTTTATCGATGCGCATGGCCATTTACTTGGGCTCGGCGAAAGCCTAATAAATGCAGACTTAATCGGCACAGAGAGTAAACAAGACGTTCTTGAAAGACTAGTAAGTAGTGCCAGCGAACTATCTGAAGGACAATGGTTATTAGGTCGTGGTTGGGATCAAAATGATTGGCCAAGCAAAGAACTACCAACTGCCGCTGACCTTGATGAGGCCTTCCCTAAGCGACCCGTTTGGTTAGAACGTGTTGACGGTCATGCTAATTGGGCAAACAGTGCGGCTATGTCTATTGTCGAACAAGACCTTAGCGGCGATTGGCAACCAGCCGGTGGTGAAATTGTTCGCGACAAAGAAGGTAAGCCAACAGGTATTTTTATCGACAATGCGGTATCTATTATCCAAACGCTGGTTCCGGCTAGCACTGAAGCCGAGTTAACCGAAGCCTTAAAACGCGCTGTTAAGAAAACCGCTAGCGTTGGTTTAACTGGCATGCATGATGCGGGAACTTCGCTAACCGTTTGGCAATTATTACAAAACTTAGATGCGCAAGATGAGTTAGACATTCGTGTATACGCCATGGCTGATGGCAACGCTGAAATGCTTGATCATTTATGTCGTTATGGCACGACTATTGAGCCGACTGGCAAGCTAAATGCCCGTTCAGTTAAGCTATATAGCGATGGCGCTTTAGGTTCACGCGGTGCAGCGCTATTAGAGGACTACTCTGATGCACCCAACAACAAGGGCTTACTAATCGAGAGCCAAGAAACCTTAACTATGCTAGCCAAACGCGCTATTGAATGTGGCTTGCAGGTCAATATTCACGCCATTGGCGATCGTGGAAATCGAGTCACATTAGATGTATTAGAAGCATCGGTACAAAGCTATAACCCTGGACGGCATAGAATTGAACACTCTCAGGTTGTTGCGCTGACGGACTTTTATCGTTTTAAAGAACTAGGCTTGATTGCCTCTGTCCAACCCACTCATGCGACGAGTGATATGTACTGGGCTGAAGACCGGGTTGGAGCTGAACGAATCAAAGGCGCTTATGCTTGGCAACGATTTGTTGAATTAGGCGTGCCATTGGCATTAGGGTCAGATTTTCCAGTTGAACAACCCGACCCCTTACTGGGTTTCCACGCCGCTATTACACGCCAAGACTCTACAGGCTGGCCAGACAATGGTTGGTACCCTGGCGATAGCTTAAGTCGCGAGCAAGCCTTGTATGGATTTACTCAAGGCGCCGCTTACGCTGCGTTTCAAGAAGAGCACTTAGGCTCTATTAGAGTCGGCAAGCGTGCGGACTTTGTGGTGTTATCCGCAGACATTATGAAGATTGCACCAGAAGACATTCTGAGCACAAGCATACTCGCCACTTATATTGATGGTGAAGCTGTGTATAGAAAACCTACAGAGCAGTAAATACCACCCATTTAGCGGTTAAGAGCTCTCTTTCGCCACGTTCTAAGTCTATATCGTGCACTTTCTAGACAGTAAATTATGATAGTTGTACAATTATCATATGAGCGAAAGATTTTCTAATCATGGAGGCCGACGAGATGGTGCCGGTCGACCCAAAGGTTCTGGAAAATATAAGGAGCCGACCAAGGCTATTCGCGTCCCTGAAGGTAGCCTTAAGTTTATTCAAGACTACTTAAAACGCTATCCTGAACTTAGCTCAGAGTCGAGCAATAAGCTCACTATCAGCAAACTCAAAATTCCGATTTTCAGTGCTAAAGTAGCGGCAGGTCTGCCCTCGCCTGCAGAAGATCACATTGAAAGCACACTCGATCTTAATGATTATATGGTGCAACACCCTGACAGCACTTTTATGTTGCGAGTCGAGGGTGAGTCCATGAAAGACATAGGCATTTTGCCGAATGATGTACTAGTTGTAGATCGCTCCTTAAAACCCAACCACAACAAAATAGTCATTGCCGCAATCGATGGTGAGTTGACGGTTAAAAGACTCTACCATCGTTCAGGTGTCATAAAACTGTTGCCAGAAAACTCGGCCTACCCTGAGATAAGCTTCGAGTCGGAGACTGATCTAACTATTTGGGGGGTGGTAGTTGGTAGTTTTCGGCGCTTTCAAGCGTTTTGATATCGGCTTATTTTTTGTTCAGCAAAAACATCGCTAAGGCTATTGCAGTTAACGTTGCTGACACGACAAACGGTGCCGCTGGAAAATAGATTGCGGCATTCGACTGGGTAAACTCTTTAAAAGTGTAGGTCATCAACAAAGGGCTAATGATTGACGATAGCGCCAAAATAGAAGCAAATACGCCCTGCAACTCACCCTGTTCATCATCGGCAACTCGGTCAGCCATAATCCCTTGCAGCGAAGGTCCGACCATCGCCCCTAAGGCCACAACCGGCAAGGCGGCAAAAACAACAAAACTGTTTTCAATAAACACAATCCCTATAAATGTAAATAGGCTAATGAACATACCTAAGATAGCGGTTGGCGATTCACCAAAGCGCGCTAATATCATTCGCAACACAAACACCTGCACCAATGCCGCACATAAGCCGTAAACCGCTAAGCTAAAGCCTACAGTACTGACTGACCATGCAAATTTTTCGATGGTAAAATAACTCCAAACTGAGGGGTATACATTTTGTGCAATTGAGTGAATCAGTACCACCAACATTACCCCACCAATACCAGGTAGGTTTTTAATTCTTAGTAAGGCTCGAAATGGATCGGCCCTATGCCACTCAAAACGACGGCGTTTTTCGGCAGGTAATGTCTCCGGCAAAATTAATAAACCAAAAGCCGCATTGGCTAGCGCCAATCCACCGGCTATAAAAAACGGCATGCGCGCACCAAACTCCCCAATTAGACCGCCTAGGGCAGGCCCTAATACAAAACCAATACCGAAAGCCGCTCCAATTAGACCAAAGCTCGAAGAGCGCTGACCTTTTTCAGAGGTATCCGACAGATAGGCCGCCGCTACAGCATAAGTGGCACCAGTGATACCGGAAATAAAGCGTGCCACAAACAACAACGCAAGTGTTGGTGCAATCGCCATTAAAAAATAGTCTAAACCCATAAATACTAATGAGAGAATCAATACGGGTCGGCGACCATAGCGATCAGACAGATTACCCAATAAAGGCCCGCATAAAAATTGCATACTGGCGTAGGTAAACGTTAACAAACCACCCCAATACGCCGCTTCGGCGATAGATGCGCCACGCACCTGCTGAATCAGTTCTGGCATCACAGGGATAATCAAACCAATACCCATGGCATCGATGGCCACGGTAAACACGATAAACAAGGAAGATGCGCGAGCGTTCACAAATTAATTAATCGTGCTTACCTTTTGCATATAAAGAACGACCGCTGCGTTTTCTAGATGCGGTTTTTGGTTTTGTCACAGCACGATGACGAAACTCTCCGGGCAGAACAAAACGCCATTGCCCTTCTTCTAATTTACCTAAGCGTAGCTCACCCACTCTTACTCGCTTTAAGCCAGTAACAGCCAAATCTACCGCTTCACACATACGTCGAATTTGACGCTTTTTGCCTTCGGTTAAAATAAACTGTAACTGTTCTGGGTTTAGTTGTCGTACTTTGGCTGGTTTTAACGGTTTGCCATCCAAGGATAAACCAAAGCTCAGTTTAGCAATTTGTTCTTCACTAATATCGCCATCAACGCGGACTAAATATTCTTTCTCAATATCGCTATTCTCACCGATCAGTTGCTTGGCCACTCGACCGTCTTGAGTTAATACCAGTAGCCCTTGTGAGTCTATATCCAAACGACCAGCGGGTGCCAAGCCATCAAAGTGTGCGGCTTTGAGTTTTAATCCGGTGCGATCGTGTTCCGACTGCGTTTCTTTGGTGACGAGCCGCACTGCGGGCACGTAGCCGTCTTCCGCCTGACCCGATACATAAGCAACCGGTTTGTTAATCATGATTGTCATGCGCCGGTTTTGAATGGCTTGCGCGCGCTGAGTCAACTCAATATCAACATCGCTGGGAAACTTAATACCTAAGGTATTAACTCGCGCACCATTAACCCGCACCAAACCTTGTTCGATTAACTTATCTGCTTCACGTCGAGAACACAGCCCACGCTGCGACATTAGCTTGGATAAACGAACCAGCTCAGTCATATATGGCTAGTCTTTGGCTAACTGATCTGCAAGACCAATATAATTCGCTGGGGTTAATTTTTTGAGTTCGGCCTTAACTTTGTCCGGCACTTCCAGCGCCTCAATAAAGCTCTCTAATGCAGTTTGGTCTATACCGTCATTACCGCGAGTCAGCGCTTTCAATTTTTCATACGGCTCGGGAATATCATAGCGACGCATTACGGTTTGAATGGCCTCACCCAAAACGGCCCAGTTATCATCTAGATCTGCTGCCAAAGCCGCATCGTTTACCGCTAGCTTGCTAATTCCCTTTAACGTAGCCGAGCATGCCAACATGCTATAACCGAAGCCAACACCAATGTTTCTCAAAACTGTCGAGTCGGTCAAATCACGCTGCCAACGGCTAATAGGTAGTTTTAAAGCAAGATGATCAAAGATTGCGTTCGCCAAGCCAAGATTTCCTTCAGAGTTCTCAAAATCAATGGGGTTTACTTTGTGCGGCATAGTGGACGAGCCAACTTCACCGGCTACTACTCGTTGCTTAAAATATCCAATAGCAATATAACTCCAGATATCGCGATCAAAATCCAACAAAATAGTATTGAATCGACTTACTGCATGAAAAAGCTCGGCCATATAGTCATGAGGTTCAATCTGTGTTGTAAGAGGGTTCCAATTCAAACCTAAGGACTCTACAAAGCTCTTAGAGAACTTTTGCCAATCAACCTCAGGATAGGCCACCACATGCGCATTATAATTGCCTGTGGCGCCGTTAATTTTGCCCAATAGAGAAACTTGTTGTATTTGCTCTAGTTGACGTTCTAGGCGTGCCACCACATTGCGCATTTCTTTACCAAGCGTAGTCGGCGATGCCGGCTGGCCATGCGTTCGGGCTAACATAGCCGTATCGGCATTGTCATTAGCTAACTCTTTAATAGCAGCCACGACACTGGCAAAGGTAGGCAAAATTACTTGCTCACGCGCTTCTTTTAACATCAAGGCATACGACAAGTTATTAATATCTTCGGAGGTGCAGGCAAAATGAAAGAACTCACTAACCGCTTTTACTTCTGCAATTGAGTCAGACTTGTCTTTAAGAAAGTACTCGACCGCTTTCACGTCATGATTAGTGGTGGCTTCAATCTTTTTGACAGCCTCTGCGTCTGCCGTCGAAAAATTCTCTACAATTGCATTGAGCTGTTTATTGGTCTCACTTATAAAAGCTGGAACCTCTTCAATTTTAGCTTCCTCAGATAAGGCCTGCAGCCATTTAATCTCGACCAAAGAGCGGTATTTAATTAATCCATATTCACTAAATATGGGTCGCAGTGCTTTAACTTTATTGCCGTAACGCCCATCCAGTGGGGTCAGAGCGGTGGTCGCTGAAAGCGTTAAATCAGACATAGGATATTGGCCAAAAGGTTTTGCAGTAAATGATAAAAATTACAACCTGGTAGAGAATCGAATGTTAACATATTTGCTTTACTACAAACGAATGAGAAGCAACGAAAGCCACCCTAAATATGTCAGTCAATTGGCCTAAATACAGCTTAGACGAATTACGCGAGCATGCGACTCATACCTTTCGCCAAGGTGGAGGCTCACGTCCCGACGTGCTGCTTATAGAAATTGAAGGTGAGAATGCGGTACTGAAAGATCAAAGTGGTGCTGATAAATTATTTGCCACGCTGCTTGGCCCTATTTTAAATTGGCGAGAATGTAAGGCGCTTAAGAAACTAGCAACGCTAGAGAGCACACCTAACTTGCTGAGCATCCCCAATAAACGTTCGTTTTTGATGAGTTATCATGAGTCAGAGCAAATAACTCGTATAGATAAGATGCAACCTGAATGGCCAGTGTTTTACGATGAGCTCAGTATTGCTATCGAAAAAATGCACGCGGCTGGCGTCGCGCATAACGATTTGCGTAATCCTACCAATATATTAATCAATGCCGACAACAAACCTATACTAGTGGATCTGGTAGCGTGTTTTTGCCAAGGGCAATCTTGGAATTTACCCAATCAATGGATATTCAAAAAGTTTTGTCAGGTAGACCGTTCCGCTATTACAAAAATCAAAAGCCGAATAACGCCAGAGTTAATTACTGACCAGGATATAACTCAGGAAGAAATCGCCGGGAAGTTCGGAATGGCCATGAAAGGCTCAGGACAATTTATTCGACGCTTATCTAGGAAATTTTTAACTAAGTAAAGATTAAGCACTTAGCTAACTTTTCACCTAGCTAAATTTAAAGAATCAATAAAACCAACTTATCCCATAAGTAGTGATCAACCAGCATTACCGCAAACAAATACATTAGATACTTAATCGAGTAGAAAAATGTTTTTTGTGAGAGTCGGTCGCTGTAATTGCGGTACAACTTTAAAACAAAATACATAAAGCGCGCATTTAGATACAAAGCAGCTAATAAATAAATTCCGCCAAACATATGGATAGTAAACGGTAGCAATGTAACGGCGACCAAAATATAGGTATAGAGCAATATTTGCAGGCGAGTAAACTCTTCGCCATGTGTAACAGGCAACATTGGCACTCCAGCCTTGGCATACTCTTCGCGACGATATAAGGCTAAGGCCCAAAAATGTGGTGGCGTCCAGGCGAAAATAATTAGAAACAAAAGGCATGCTTCCGGAGTCACTGCATTGGTCATTGCTGCCCAACCCAGTAATGGTGGGGCCGCGCCGGCTGCGCCACCAATAACAATATTTTGTGGCGTTGCAGGCTTTAAAAATACCGTATAGATCACGCCGTATCCGACCATGGATATAAAGGTCAAAATAGCAGTCAAGGTATTAACCCACTGCATTAGCACTAACATACCCAGAATACATAATACCGCCGCAAACACGATAGCTCGCCAAACTTGCATACCTCCAGTTGCTAATGGGCGGCCTTGTGTTCTTGCCATGACGGCGTCTGCTCGCATATCAATAATTTGATTCATCGCTGCACCAGAGGATGCCGCTAAACCAATACCCAGAGAAGCCATAAGCACGGTAAATAAATTGGGTATACCTTGTACAGCCAACAACATCCCGACGATAGCGGTAAACACTATCAACATGACGACTCTTGGCTTGGTTAAGTCGTAGTACTGGCGAAAAGCAGCACTTAAACCGTCGCTGGCTTGTGAAGTAGAAACGTGGGACATAAATCAGCTTTGAGTTAGCCTATTTGCGATGTTTTTAGTAATCGCTTTAAGTCTTTTTGTATTTGCTTAGGTTCCGCGACTGCGGGATAACTCATCATCAAATTGCCAGCGGGGTCGATAATATAAACTCGGTTTTTTTGTGCCTCAGCAGGCGTATTCTCAAGCTTTAAAACTTGCGTCCATGCTTCAAATTCGGCAAGCTTAGTAGAGTAACTCTCGATAGGGCTGTATTTGGCTGCCAAATCATCACTTATCGCGTCGGGCAAATTAGTATGCACAAACAAGGTCCGAATGCGCACCATATTGTTATTTTGCATAAAGCGTAATTGCCGAATTTTTAAAATATTATTTTCGCAGGCTTCATCGCAAACCGCATTTGCAGTTACCAGCATAATCCATTGACGGCGCATGGTATCTAATTCAACCTGACCTTCTTTACCATTCAATATCAAGTTATCGACCACACGAACTGGCGTATAGATATCGCCATAATTGCTGAATGCTCTTGGTTTATAAACAAAGGCACCGACCACTGGTGCGGCGAAAACCACCATCACTAAGATTAATTGCACGCGATTCCAAAACTGAACTTTTGGATCTGGCGCATCATTCATTGACATTTTTTGTTCATTCATTTTGCAATACTAATCTTCAGTCATTCTTTTGTGCGAAGTTCGCTTAAGCCGCAGCAATAATACTAAACAGGCGATTGTAAAAGCCAAAGCCATGGTGAACCATTGAAAAGCATAAGCATGATGCTTGGCAACCCACTCGTCATTAATTTCTGCCCGGACTATTTTAAACTCAGGGTCAGACGCCTCGGGCGCCAATTCTAACACTAAAGGCAGAACCATTAATTGCATTTGCGTGGCATATTCGCGCAATGGCAAATACTGCCAAACAGCCCCATTTGAGACCGAATATTTAGCATCCCATAAAGGCGGTTGTGCTGGGGGAGTATTAAGCCGCCCGACTATACTTAGAATACTCGATTGAGTATCAAATTTTGGCAATCTGGCGCGTGATTCACCGACCGAAATCCAGCCTCGATCAACCATAATCACAGTATCCGTACCATTCACTAAAAAAGGTGTAAACACTCGGTAGCCTACCTGACCAGCCACTACCTGATTATCAATATAAATGCTCTTGTCGGCCAAATACCGCCCGTGCGCTGTCACATTTTTAAAGCGCAAGTCTTGATGGAACGATGTGATCAAACTGTGTAGGTCGACCGAAGGCAATTCTGAACGGGTCTTTACTTGGTCTAAAACGTCGCTCTTTTGTTGTGCTCGATCAAGCTGCCAAATCCCTAAACGCAACATTCCCAATCCTAGCCCAATAGCGAATATCAGCAGTAAGGGGAATTTAATTTTGGAAAACACGCTCGACATTCGCAATTTGTTGATTGATCTAGGTTAAACTCCGCGCAACATAACACAATTTATATTTCTAAATGCTCATAGTGTGACGACTATTAATAAGCGCGTCCATTATTTGCAAAACAAGAGTAAGCACCATGACTAAATTTGTCATTATTGTACTAATGCTAGCAATGATAGTAAGCCTGGGAATTGGGCTATACCATCTTTTAAAAACACCGGATGAAAAAGACACTGGAGACAAAGTTGTTAAAGCACTTACTTGGCGTATTAGTATATGGGTAGTGCTGTTCGGTTTTATCTATCTATCCATACAAATGGGCTGGATAAAACCAAGCAATTCAATTAATGCCCAGCGCTTTAATCAAGAACAGCAGCAACGGATCGATAATGCTAAGTAAGCGCAATTAAAATCCCGCGATTAAAATCCAAGGAGGCTTCGTCACAAAAAAAGAGCGCCTAGAGCGCTCTTTTTTGGTTCCATCAGATGCTGATCTATTTACAAAATATAAACAAAGATAAACAAGCCTACCCAAACCACATCAACAAAGTGCCAGTACCAAGCGCCGGCTTCAAATGCAAAGTGCTTTTCTGCTGAGAAATGGCCTTTCATATAACGCAATAAGACCACGAATAGAATAAAAGCACCTAGGGTCACATGAAAGCCATGAAAGCCAGTCAACATAAAGAATGTAGAACCATACACTCCCGTGCCTAAAGTAAGGCCCAAGTGTTGATAGGCTTCAATATATTCTTCAACTTGTAAGGCTAAAAACCATACACCCAAGGCAACCGTGATGGCCAACCAGAGTGTAGTTTGTAGGCGATTTCCGGCACGTAATGCGTGGTGAGAAATAGTCAGAGTAACACTGGAAGTTAATAACAATAAGGTGTTATACAAAGGCAGATGCAATGGATCAACTAAGCTGTATTTAGTGCCTTCAAGAACTTCGTTGGCAGTAGGAAGAGTGCCAGCTAAGACTTGCGCCCCTGCGGGGCCAGAAGATGGCCATGAAGCTTCGAAACCAGGCCATAGTAGCTCAGTTTCAGCCAACCATGGAACGGCCAACATGCGCAAATAATAAAGAGCGCCAAAGAAAGCACCAAAAAACATAACTTCAGAAAAGATAAACCACGACATACCCATACGAAACGACTTATCGACGTCCATATTGTAGTCTGGGCTTTCATTGATAACTTTACGAAACCAGATAAATAAAAGCGTGGCCATAACGATGCCACCCATGGTCATCATTTTCGGGCCTATGCTGTAGCCGTTTAAATAACTGGCACCACCCATGGCGATAAAAAACAGAGCAATCGAACACAAGAATGGATAGGCACTAGCATCAGGTACGTAGTAGTGATC
>CAZHEL010000029.1:0-30901 GCA_964531625.1 uncultured Gammaproteobacteria bacterium | reverse complement strand
AGGGCAATTATCCGACATTCAAATGTGTTCAGAGTTTTGATTTTTGTTTAAGTCTGCTACATGCAAAACGTAAAGCTATTACTAGCCCCCATTGGGTAAAGTCTTAATCGTTTCCTGAATTAGAGTAGGTAGTTCAGTTTCCCTGAACGTGTCATTGGCTTCTATCGTTTCTCTGGCTTCGCCTAATTTAACGATCACGGTATTGTGTTCAGGGATAACGATGATGTACTGGCCTAGGTGGCCGCTAAACCAATAGTAGCTGGGTTGGCGGTTTATGCTTAGCCAGGTGGAGTAGCCATAACCGCTATGCCCATCGGGCTGTATCATTTTTTTAATATGGCTTTGCGCTACCAGTTGTCGCTCATTCCATTGGCCGTTGTTGAGCATCAGTTGCCCTAGCTTGGCGTAGTTGCGAGCATTGGTATTAAGGCAGCAATAGGTGAGTTCTAAGCCTTGCTCATCGGTATGCCAAAGGGCGTCGTCATTCATCCCCAGCGGTAGCCATAGTTTATTACTTAGATAATTGCTAAGAGTTTGTTCAGGGTTCTGTTTTTGTAGTGAGCGCAGCAGTGCGATAGCAAGTAGTTGGGTTGAGGCGCTTGAGTATTCCCAGTAACTGCCCGGTTCGGCGCTGAATTCACCTTCTAACAAAAAGCTCTCTACATCTGGGCCGTAGTAGAGTTTTACCGTAGGGCTAAAAGGAGAGTAATATTTTTCAGTCCATTCATAGCCTGAATTCATTAAAGATAAATTGGCCAGTGTGGCTTTGCTTCCAAGAGGGTCAGATTTGAACTCAGGAATAAAGTCTGTAAGGCTTTGTTCAAAACTCTCAATATGACCTTCTTCAATGGCAATGCCCACCATTAGTGTTAGCACTGTTTTGGCCATGGAAAATGAATTGGTTTTACTACGGTTTGTATAGCCCTTGAAATAATGCTCGCTTAGTATCTGTCCATCTTTTAAGACTAAGTATGCGATGGCGTTATTGCGCTCTAGATTATCCGTTAGGGCTTTTGAGAACGGCGCCGTATTGTATTGTGGGTGCTTGCTTAAATTCTGTGCTGCCCCCGTTACAATTTTCCGTGTTTCAAATACATTATGGTCATTGACATTAGCGGTCTTGTAACCAACCAAATAAGTTTTTTGCACTGCGGTGATTATGAAACCATTGCCCGTCATATAGGCGAGGGCAGTAAGAATCATAATGGTTACTAATAGGCCGATAAGGATTTTTTTTAACATAAAGTGTGTTGATAATAACTTTTATAAAGGCAGTTGATATTTATTTATTGGCTGGCGTAATACAAAGCTGGTATGCACGCCTCTTACACCGTCTAGCTTAGTCAGCCTGCGCAGTAAGAATTCTTCATAATGTCTCATATCGCGAACCATTACTTTTAGCAGAAAGTCAGAATCTTGCCCCGTAACAACGTAGCATTCCATCACTTCAGGTAATGCCGCGGCCGCTGATTCAAACTTGTCGAATCGATCGCCAGTATGTTGGTCCATCGTAATGCTAATCATAGCCGTTAAGTCTAAACCCAATAATTGGTTATCTAATATAGTCACGTGCTGTTTGATAATCTTGGCTTCTTCGAGTTGCTTAACGCGCCTTGCACAAGGAGTAGGCGACAGATTAACTAGCTCGGCTAACTCCAGATTGCTAATACGAGCGTTGGCTTGTAAATAGTGCAGTATTTGCTTGTCTATTTTATCTAATTGCATTTAATCTCTTGATATAGCGGTATTTAATAGTTAGTTAATCTATTAAAATATAAAATTATAGATATTAAAACTAATATTAGTCAATATTATGCGATATTTGGTGATTTATTTGAATTTTTGAGCGTTATACTGAGCAAAACTAGCATTAAACTAAAATTCTCATGACTCAATTCAACCACAATAAATACACTTTGATAGCGACCGTTGATAAAAGCGATCGCCGTTGGCCAGAATGCACCATTGAACAAGCGCCTATGTGGTGCAGCGTAGACTTGCGTGATGGTAATCAGGCATTGATTGAGCCTATGACCTCATCACAAAAGCTGGAAATGTTTGAGATGTTGGTGGATGTTGGCTTCAAGCAAATTGAGGTTGGCTTTCCTGCCGCGTCACAAACTGACTTCGATTTCGTGCGTAAGTTGATTACCGAAAATCGCATACCTGATGACGTGACCATTCAGGTATTAACGCAGGCTCGAAAAGAGTTAATTGAGCGTAGTTATGAGTCTGTAGTGGGTGCTAAAAAAGTCATAGTCCATTTATATAACTCTACCTCGACTGTTCAGCGCGAGCAGGTTTTCAAACTTTCTAAAGACGCTATTAAACAGATTGCGGTGGACGGCGCAAACTGGGTGCAAGAGTGCGCGGCCAAGCAAGCAGACACCCAATGGCAATTTCAATATTCTCCTGAGAGCTTTACGAGCACCGAAGTCGACTATGCGGTTGAAGTTTGTGATGCGGTCGCAGAGGTGTGGCAACCCACACCCAAGAATAAAATAATTCTTAATTTGCCCGCTACTGTAGAGGTAGCAACCCCAAATATTTATGCGGATCAAATAGAATGGTTTTGTGACCATATTAAAAACCGTGATTCGATCATTGTAAGTTTGCATACGCATAATGATCGCGGTTGTGGTGTGGCGGCGTCTGAGCTTGGCGTATTGGCTGGTGCCGATCGTGTTGAGGGCACTTTGTTGGGTAATGGTGAACGTACGGGTAATATGGATATTGTTACCATGGCAATGAACTTATACAGCAGGGGCGTGAACCCCGAGCTAAATTTTTCGCGTATGGATAAGATAATTAGCGTGGTAGAGAAGTGCACACAATTAAAAGTGCATCCGCGCCACCCTTATGCAGGTGAATTAGTTTTTGCAGCCTTTTCAGGCAGCCATCAAGATGCGATTAATAAATGTTTGGCGTTGTATAAAGAGGGCGAAACTTGGGAGGTGGCCTATTTGCCAATTGATCCGCGTGATTTGGGCCGTAATTACCAAGAAGTTATCCGCATTAATTCGCAGTCGGGTAAAGGCGGTGTGGCTTATGTGTTAGAACAAGAGCATGGTATTAAAATGCCGCGTTGGCTGCAGGTTGACTTTAGCCCGGTAGTACAAAAAGAAGCTGAGAATACTGAAGCGGAGGTCAGCGCCACACAAATTCACGACTTGTTTAATCGTACCTATTTAAATATTGATCACAATATGAGCTTGAAAAGCTATCAGGTAAATCGTCAAGACGGTGCTGATGTTATGACTGCTATATTAGTTGAGGATGGCGCTGAGTATACTATCCAGGGTGAAGGTCGAGGCGTTTTAGAAGCTTTTGTTGCCGGTATGAGTGAACAGTTTGGCAAGCCATTTGTGATCGTTGATTACAATGAGCATACCTTAGGTAGTGACGAAGGGTCAGAGGCTATGGCCTATGTGCAGATCAGTATTGATCAGCAACGCATTTGTGGGGCTGGTAAAAGCCGAGATATTCTTGGGGCTACTCTGAATGCGATATTGAATGCCGTAGGTCGTAGCGCGATAAAGCAAGAGTGGCGAAACGTCATTTAGGCTAAGTGGCAGTATAAATAAAACCTGCTAGTGATCACTAACAGGGCTTTTCTTTTATTTAACTAGAGCGCTTTGTTACAGAGCTCTTTACTTCTCACAGAGCTCTTATTTCTCCCAAAACTTTGCATTCTTAATTCCTAGTTTGATTGGGTCAAAGGTGTAATCTGTGACACCGCTATTTCGTTGAGCTTCATAATCTTTAAGCGCTTTTATGGCTGGTTTGCCCATAAAGAATATGATCAATATACCGATGATGTTAACCCAAGCCATAATGCCTAGACCGATATCACCCATGGCCCAAACCAGACCACTTTCTTTAACAGAGCCATAGAATACCGCGACAAGAATTAACACTTTTAGAGCAAACATCGCGCCGGGAATTTTGATGGTACGGCGAATATAAGCCACGTTACTTTCAGAAATATAATAATAGGCCAACAAGGTAGTAAAAGAGAAAAAGAATAAGGCAATAGCAACGAATGGATTGCCTACGCCAGGCATAACGCTCTCAATCGCCATTTGTGTAAATGCTGGGCCTTCGGCAGAAACATCGGCAGCGATGTTCTGAATAATAAAACCAGCATCAGCGGAGCCAACGTTAAACATGCCGGTAATCAAAATCATGAATGCCGTTGCTGTACAAACGAACAAGGTATCCACATAGATAGAAAATGATTGTACTAAGCCTTGTTGAGCTGGATGAGCACATTCAGCAGCTGCAGCGGCATGCGGAGACGTACCTTGGCCCGCTTCGTTTGAATAGACACCTCGTTTTACACCCAAACCGATTGCCGCACCTATGCCCGCCATCGGTGTGAATGCATCGCCGATGATTAAACCAAAAATACGTGGCAATTCAGTAATATTTAAAAAGATAATTGCCAGCGCAATGAAGATATACACCAAGGCCATAAATGGAACAACCACCTGTGCAAAGTTAGCGATACGCTTTACGCCGCCAAAGATAATAAAACCCAACAGACTAATAATAATCACGCCGGTAATTACTTTGGTTGAACTAAAAACTCCTAAGCCAGTTTCGATGGTGTCGCCTGCACCTAGTGTTTGCACAACCGCGTTACCAATCGCATTAGATTGCACGGTCGGTAGCAATAAACCACAAGCTATAATAGTGGCGATTGAAAACAGCCAGGCATACCATTTTTGCCCCATGGCTTTTTCGATATAGTACGCAGGACCACCACGGTACTCTTTAGTGACCTCATCTTCTTCTTTGTATATTTGCCCAAGTGCAGATTCAATATAGGCGGTTGCTGCGCCCAGAATAGCTACCATCCACATCCAGAAAATCGCACCAGGACCACCAAAACCAATAGCAGTAGCAACGCCAGCTATATTACCAGTACCGACTCGACCAGAGAGTGATACGGTCAGAGCTTGGAAGGAAGAAATACCTCGTTCCGAGCTTTTGTTGGCACGCAATAAACGAATCATCTCTGAGAATAATCTGACTTGCACAAAGCGGGTTTGTATCGTGTAAAACAATCCAGCGAGCAAGCACAGAATCGCTAACACGGGCAGGGTCGTTAATCCCCAAGTACCCCAAACAATATTGTTAATATAATTGACGGCGTTTTCCATAATAATTTTGGGTGGTTTGTTTAGTTGTAAATAGACTATATCGGAAATTGGGTGTCCGATAAATCGATAAATTGTAGGCAAAAAATAACCGCAGACAAAGCTGCGGTTATTTTCAAAGCTAATACATACTATAACTATATATTAGAAATCATAGTTAGCACGTAGGTACCATTGACCACCACTGAAACCGAATGGCGCTGTCGCAGGGAATAGTGATCCTGCGATACCTGCAAATTCGTTTTCATCAGGTAGCGCGTCAAAGATGTTTTGTACTCCACCAGTGACGTTAAAATTGTCATTTATGTTATAGCCAAACTCCAAATCAAAAGTAATTTCGCCACCTGGTTCAATCACTAGATCTCCTGAATCTAAGTGCGCTTCAACATATGAATCATGGAAGTTAGCTCTTGCTAGAAAGCGCCACTTTTCTTCATCATGACGAAAACTTACGTTCCCTTTGAGGTTAGGAAGGTTTTCTTCTAGTTGAAGAAGACGCGTATCGCTTAAACCACCACGACGTGTAACCTCGGTATCAGTATAGTTAACCGCAATGCCAATTGAGCTTGAGCCACGGCCAAGATCAACTGGAATGTTACCAACAATATCGACACCTTGAGTTTCTGTATCAAAGTCATTTGCAAAGAAAGCGAATGTAGTCAAATCTTCAGAACCAATAAAGTCAGCAGTGTTTAGAATACCTGCATTACCTAATGAGATTAATAGTTGGCTAGTTGTTGCGCTAGTCGGTACAGCAACACCATTTTGCGCTGCTACGCCAGCCAATAAGCCTTGGAAATCTTGTTGGTCAGAAATAGCGATACGATCATCTACTTGAATGTTGAAGTAGTCCACTGTAAAGCTAGCTGAGCCAATTTCAAAACCCACACCCAAAGAAATGTTTGTTGCATCTTCAGGGCCTAATGAAAAGGCATTACCTAATTGCTCATTCACGAACTGACCCGCAGCCGTATTTAGAGGTAGCGTTCCTTGATCTGATAGTACACCGCCTACGAATGCTGTTGTTACGTTAGTAACGTTGGCTTGCCCCGTTGTTGGTGCGTGAAATCCAGTAGAAACTGTAGCGCGTACTACAGTAGTGTCAGTTACGCGGAATAAACCTCCTAACTTAAACTCGGTAGTGTCACCAAAAGTGTTGAAATCTTCGTAACGAACTGCTGCTTGTAAAGTAACAGCGTCAGTCACATCAGCTTCAAGGTCTACATATAGGGCAGTAGTGTCTTGGCTTTCATCGATTGGAATAGCAAAGCCACCGAAGCCATTTGAGCTAGATGCAAAGCCTTGTCCAGTTGGGAACGCCGAAGAAGGAGCTGAAAGAGGTCCGAGTTCAAAAGACGCTGGATCACCAGGTATGATTTCAAAGTTTTCTTCACGATACTCAAAACCACCCGCAATGTTTAAGTCAGATGCAAAGCCAGCTACCGGGACTGCATAATTCAAATCAATATTGAAATTATTATCAGTCTGAATATAAGTGCCAGGGTTGAACGACGTTGGCGTGTTGGGGCCTAAACTTGCGTTGATTGTATTGGAAATAAAGAACGCTGTATCGTTTTCGCCGTAGGTGTAACTTACGTCATAACCAAGGCCATTATTCAGCTCACCGCGCACACCTAGTACTAAGCTGGTATCCTCTGTTTCGCCTCCAAAACGTGGTACAAAACCGCCCGGAAATATTTCTACGAAAGAAAAACAGTTATCGTCAGCGATAACCTGATTCAAGATATTGGCATCAGGAATCAAGCCTGCGTTGCCAGTAAGGGGGATGCCTGCTGGACAATCACCTGCGTCATTCACAGATAGGTCACCAACTAGTACTGATGCGACAGCATTATCGGCAGATGAAGCAGCACCTGTAATTGGATCTACAGTTGGTCCTTCAAATACGCCACCACGATTAGTAGGGTTACGGAAGAAGAAACCACCAGTCACCGTACGTTCGGCATAGTTACCAAAGGCATAACCTTCAACGCCTTCAGCAATTTTAAAGGCAGAGTTAAAGAAAATTTTGTTGTCGTCTTCAACATCAGGTTGACCCCAATACTGAACAGTTTCGTCAGTAATGGTGTTTACTGCTAAGCTTTGTACCGCTGTATTACCGGCGGCAATCAATGCAGCGGCGTCATCACGTTGTACTGAACGGAAAGTACCGTCTGCTTCAGCAGCTTCAACGGTTACGTTTAAAAAGCCTTCTTCACCAAGAGGTAAACCGAAGTTAGCGCCAATTGTGAAATTGTCGCCATCGCCATCATAGGTAGAGCCGAACTTGGCTGCAACTGTACCGCCTTCGCGGGCATCTTTAAGCTGGAAGTTGATTACACCTGCAATTGCGTCAGCACCGTATTGTGATGATGCACCGTCACGCAGTACTTCTACTTGCTTGAGGCCTAAGGCTGGGAATACGCCAATATCGGGACCGTGGGCGCCATCAGAGATACCGCCACCAAGAAAAGAAATAACCGCAGCACGGTGACGACGTTTACCGTTTAGCAAAACGAGCGTGTTATCCGGAGATAGACCACGTAGGTTTGCTGGACGAACAATCGTAGCCGCGTCAGAAATCGGCTGGGTGTTTACTTGATAAGAAGGAACAACAGTACGAATCAGATCAGAAATATCGTTTGACGCTTGGTCGAGGATATCATTGGCGCTGATAACGTCTACTGGCGCAACCGTGTCAGCTGACGAACGCGCTTGGCGACGACTACCGATGGTCACGATCTCTTCGATCACTTCTTCCTGTGCAAATGTGGGTGTAGTAATACCGCTGAGCGCTGTTAAAGCCAGCGCAATCGCGGTAACCCGAGTTTGTATCAATTTCATTATATCTCTCCTGTGAACAATAACTGCATTCACTTTGTACAAATTTTTTGATAAATAATTTAAGTAGTTATAGTGATAGCTTCGCTTTGTAAATTTATTACAAAGCGAAGCTACCACTATCCCAGACTACTCCCTGTATCGGTTATGAACAAGCATATTTGGTGGTTTTATCGGCTATTACGTCTAGTAAAAGTGATAGATTTAATGAAATCTGCGTAATTTCGTCGAATTTAGTAAGAATTTGACCACAGACACGGACGAAAACCGTGGATTAATTTGTATTCAAGCGAAGCTCTTGCCATTAGTTAATGAATACGCCATGCTTCGCTGAATAACCTAATGGCAGCGCTGCTCTCTTTAATTATTTGTTACGTAGATAAAGATATTCACGCAATACTCTGTATAAACGCTGCGCGTTTTGACTAGAAAAAACTAACAGTCTGATTATGAATCCTGAATCCAATCGCGCCGCAGACGATGCAATTCAAAACCCCGCATCAATGCCCCTCAGTCTAGCCTTGTTTCCAGTTCTGGCTTTAATCATCGCACTTAGTTGGAACGTGTATGTGTTTGGCGATGATGCTTTAGGTGGCTCTAGCCAAATGATTATTATTTTAATCTCCGGCTTAGTTGCAGCCATCGGCTTATACAGAGGTGTGTCTTGGACCGTTCAGCAAAAATCGGTCGTTGCCACCATTGGCGCCGCCATGCCATCGATATTAATTTTATTTTTGGTTGGCGCTTTGGCTAGTATTTGGTTGTTATGTGGTACCGTGCCAGTGCTGGTTTACTATGGTGTGAAGTTATTAAATCCGACCATCTTCTTAGTAGCAGCTTGTATTGCTTGCGCTGTCACCTCGGTAGTGAGTGGTAGCTCATGGTCTACTGCGGCCACCATTGGAGTTGCCATGGTTGGTGTCGGCAGGGCTTTGGGTATTCCCGATGGGCTAATTGGTGGCGCGATTATTTCTGGTTCTTATTTTGGCGATAAAATTTCACCTTTGTCCGACACCACTAATCTTGCCGCTGCGGTGACCGAGACACCTTTGTTTGACCACATACGCTACTTGTTCCTTACTACCGGACCTTCAATACTGATCAGTTTAATACTATTTGCGGCAATTGGTTTTAATCTTGATACATCTAGCTCGGCGGTGGATGTTAGCGAAGTGTTGGGAGCCATAGATCAGCGATTTAATACCAGTTTATGGTTACTGGCACCGCCAGTAATCGTCATGGGCTTGATTTATAAACAGGTGGAAGCTATTCCCGCATTATTTGTTGGCATTTTGATTGGTGTGATTTTCGCTTTGTTATTTCAACAGGAGCTGCTTGCTGATATGTTCAGTGACTCGCAAGATCACGCCTTGTACAAGTTGATAATGACTACTTTATTCGGTGGTGTCAGCATTGTCACCGGCAATGAGATGTTGAACGATTTATTCAGTGCTTCTGGTATGGCAGGTATGTTGAACACCATCTGGTTGATTATTGCTGCCATGGTATTTGGTGGCGTGATGGAAGCTTCTGGCATGTTGGCTCGCATGATTGAATCTATCAAATCATTGGCCAACAGCTTTTTTAGCTTGGTAGCCTGCACGGCAGGAACTTGTATAGTGACGAATGTTAGTACTTCTGATCAATATATTTCGGTGGCTATTCCAGGTCGTATGTACTCTGGGGTATACAAAGATATGGGTTATTCTTCTGAGAACCTGAGTCGCACTTTAGAGGACACGGGAACGGTCACTTCGGTTTTGATTCCTTGGAATACCTGTGGTGCTTATCATGCTGCTGTGTTGGGAATTGGTACCTTTACCTATTTACCTTATTGTTTTTTCAATCTGCTTAGTCCAATTATGACGCTAATCTATGCTTGGTTTATGATCAAAATTAAGCGCATTGATAATAGTGATGAAACAGTAGATTCAGATCCACAACAAGCCTTCTAATATTAGCTTCTCAAAAGCAGTCACTGATGAAAAACCCAATTGTCGTCAATTTGTGCTTGTTATTGATTGCCCTTATCTGGGGCTTTGGTTTTGTGCCACAACGCCTTGGTATGGAATATGTGGGAGCAGGGGCTTTTAACGCCTTACGCTTTGCTATTGGGGCGATAACCATAGCGCCATTACTAATATTGATGAAGTCGGTTGCTTGGTCGAATTTGCGTGATCCAGCGACATTGAAAGTGGGATTTATCTTAGGACTGCTATTGTTTTTTGGTGCGACTTTTCAGCAAATCAGTATTAAATATACCAGTCTCGCCAATGTGTCTTTTATCACCGGTTTGTATGCCATTATTGTGCCAATGATTGGCTTCTTTATGGGCTATCGTTATGCGGTCATGGTTTGGGTGGGTGGCATTGTTGCGATTATTGGTTTGTATTTGATGACAGGCCAAAGTACCGAGCTATCGCTATGGGGCGATTTTCTTGCGCTGATTGGTGCGGTGTTCTGGGCGCTTCAATTGTTAGTTTTGGCACGATTGTCTGACGAGCAAGAACAACTTAGTCTGGCCTTTTATCAATTTGTTGTCTGTGCGGCTTTCAGTGCGCTTATTGCGGTTGGATACGAAGGTCTATTATTTCCAGCAACATTTGATGGTTATTTTTGGCCGCTAATAAACGGAGTAATCGTGGTTGGTGGCGCCTATACTTTGCAAGTGATTGTTCTAAAACATGCCGAACCGTTTGCGGCATCATTAATATTGTCTTTAGAAGCTGTGTTCGGAGCGCTTGGCGGTTACTTGGTCTTTACCGAGCGTTTGGGCGCAGCGGCCTTAGTCGGCGCAGTAATGATGTTGTTAGGTTGCTTATTAGTGCAAATTTATGACAAGCAAGAGGCACCTTCAGAAGCTTGAGTTGTTCGATTGCGAGTATTATTTTTAAGTGCTTTCGCTTAGGCTGGTGTCACCACGCAGTTGAGCAGTTAAACCTTTAATGAAGTTACGCAACACCTGATTGCCACAGGCTCTAAAGTGTTTGTGCTTTGGGTTGCGAAACAGCGCCCCCAATTCACTTTTAGACATTGAGGTGCCCCCTTGCTCAAGCGTATCCAGCATTTGTTGTTCTTGAAATGTCATGGCGATGCGTAATTTTTTCAGAATATCGTTTTTACTCATTCTAAAATCATCTGGCTTAACCTCAGTTTTAGCGTCTTTTGCTACATCATCACGTAAGCCACGTTTAGAGACAATTAGGCCATCTAGAAATGCGCATAGCTCGACGTCACTGCAAGCTAGAAAGTCGTCGTCATCATCTTTAGCTAGCCGTTTAAGAAAATTGGCTTGGCTCATGCTGGTGCTAGAACTAGGGTCTAAACTAAACAGCTCGACTGCTTGTTGGTTGGAAAAATCAAAAGCGAAGCGTAAGCGTCTTAGTATGTCGTTATTGTTCATTATGATGTAGGCGGCATTAGCCACTATATAGGTTAGTCACTGAATCGGCATAGTGCGATTTCGCCAAACAGGTTAGGGAAGAGTTTTAGTGTCATCGATTGCTTGCCGTTTTGTTTAACTGCGATAGATGATTCAATAGTAAAACCAAGTTGCTCGCATAACCCATGAAAATCTTTGAGAGTACACAAATGGATATTTGGCGTGTCATACCATTTATAAGGCAATTCTTCGCTCACCGGCATATTGCCGCCGATCGCGATTTGCCAGCGATTATGCCAATAGGCAAAATTCGGAAACGTGACAATGCCTTGTTTGCCAACTCTTAACATTTCTTCAAGCAGTGCTTTAGGGTTTCGAATGGCTTGCAGCGTGAGTGATAAAATAACGTAGTCAAATGAGCCTGAATCAAAATGACCTAAACCATGATCTAGGTTGGTTTGAATAACATTGATGCCATTGTCGATTGATTGCGCTACCAGAGCCGGATCCAGTTCGATCCCGTAACCGCTTACGCCTTTGTCTTTTTGCAAATGCTTTAGTAAATTGCCATTGCCACAACCTAGATCCATCACACGACTATTCGGTTCTATCCAATCAGTGATTATTTGTAGATCATGTCGAGTCAGTGTGGAGTTACTTAAACGACGCTTATTCATTGTGAGCCCCCTCACACTCGTCGGCAATACGATTGGTGTAAGCACGTAACACAGATGCGTAATCTTCTAACTCAAATAAGAATGAGTCATGGCCATGCGGCGATTCAACTTCGGCGTAACTTACATTGAGTTTATTAGTTTGCAGCGCGCGCACAATCTCGCGAGAGCGTTCTGTGGTAAAGCGCCAATCACTGCTAAAAGACACCACTAAAAACTCAGCCGTTACTTTTTGTAAGGCTTTTGCTAAGTCATGATCGTAGGCAGCGGCCGGATCAAAATAGTCCAGTGCCTTGGTCATGAGTAAATAGGTATTGGCATCAAATCGTTTAACAAAGCGATCACCTTGATAGCGCAAATAACTTTCTACTTCGAATTCGGGTGTGAACTCGTAATCAAATTTGGCTTTTTGTCGTAAATCACGACCAAATTTATTGGCTAATAGATCATCCGATAAATAAGTGATATGCCCCAACATACGCGCAACTCGCAAGCCTTTGCTGGGTGAGGAGTTATGTTGATAGTAATCGCCATCGAAGAATTCAGGGTCGGTGCGAATGGCTTGCCGGGCAACGTCATTAAAACCAATATTTTGCGCTGACAGTTTAGCAGCGGAAGCAATAACGATAGCGTGTCTTATACGCTGGGGATAACTAATACTCCATTGCAGGGCTTGCATGCCACCTAAGCTGCCACCGACCACAGCTGCCCATTGCTGAATGCCTAATAGATCACTTAATCGGGCTTGCGACTCTACCCAATCTTTAACCGTGACTATGGGGAAGTCCGTGCCATAAGTTTTGCCGGTAGCGGGATTAATACTGGAAGGTCCAGTGCTGCCACCACAGCCACCTAGATTGTTACAACAGACAACAAAGAAGCGATTCGTATCAATCGGTTTATTCGGGCCAATTAAATTATTCCACCAACCTTCAGTTTTGCCCGTATCATCATGATGTCCAGCAGCATGATGGTCGCCACTTAAGGCATGTGCTACTAAGATCGCATTGCTGGCCTGCGAATTAAGTGTGCCATAGGTCTCATAAACAATGTCATAGGACGCGAGCTGGCCTTGGCTCTCCAGTTCAAGAACTTGGTCAAATCTTGCGGTCTGCGGGCTAACTATCCCTATCGAATTTTCAGCAATACTCATGAATTTTTAAAATGAGAATGGCAAAAGTGGCGCTACTAATAACCGTAAACTTAATTGCAAAAATACGATAACTATAATCGGTGAAAGATCTATGCCACCGATAGCCGGGATTATTTTTCGTGCAGGTGCTAACAGTGGCTCACTAATGGAACGAGCGACACCGAGAATCGGATGATAACTATGTGGGCTGACCCAGCTGGCTATTATGCTAACGAAAATTGCTACGAAAAATAAGTAAACGCTGGCTTGTAGTAACTGGCCAAAGCCGAAGATGGCGATGTTAATTAAATTAATATCAATGCCACGCAAGCTCAATAAAGTGGTTATCTTTAAGCAGGCAATGACATAGGCTAACAGCAAAGTCGCAGTATCAATGGTTCCGATGCTTGGTATTACTTTACGAAGTGGTAGCACTACTGGGTTGGTTATAGTAATAATAAATTGCCCGATCTGATTTCGAAAATCGGCTCTAACCCATTGCATCCAGAATCGCAATAAAACCGCATACAATGCAAAGCTTAAAATTGTTTGCAACAAAAAGTCAGTCGCGTTTAATAAATAAGTCATAGTGAGGAAAGTTCTTAAGCTAATTCTTTAGACAGTTCGATAGACCGCTGCTGCGCGGCCTTAAACGCTTTGTCTACTATAGAGGGTAATTCTGATTGCTGAAACGATAGCAATGCTTGCTCAGTTGTACCACCTGGTGAGGTGACATTATCGATTAAGGTTTTTAGATCGTCATCGCTTGATTCTATCAAACTAGCACTACCAGCGGCTGTTTGCACGGCCAAAGTTTTGGCAGTATCGGCATCAATGCCTGCGGCAATTGCAGCGTCTATCAAACTTTGAATAAACAGCATGAAATAGGCAGGCCCGCTACCAGATAGGGCCGTGATCGCATCAATTTGTTGTTCAGATTCTACCCAAGCGGATTTGCCTATTGCGTCTACTAATTGCTGGCTGTCTGCACGCTGCTCGCTAGAGACGCGGGTGTTAGCAAATAGGCCACTGGCACCCATGCCTACTAATGCAGGAGTATTTGGCATTACTCGAACTACTGCGTGCTCACTGTCCAACCATTGCTCAATACAAGACACAGTGATTCCAGCGACCACGGACACGATAAGCGGTTTGTTGTTTTTAAACGCCTCAGCCAAGGGAGTTACAACCGATTGCAAGACTTGCGGTTTTACCGCAATCACTACTATCGCTGCTTGTTCAAGCAACTCAAAATTACTGGCCGTGATTTGAATGCCATAGGTATTCGCTAAGTCCTTGGCCTTATCCGTATTCGGTTCGAATAATTTTATTTGCTCTGGTTTAACCTTGCCGGTTTTTATTAGGCCACCGATTAAACTAGTAGCCATGTTTCCGCCGCCAATAAAGCCTATGGTTTGATTCACGTGTGTGCGCCTTGAGAGTAATTTATTTATCGGGTTATAGCAGCCTTAATTGTACTGCTTATTGAGCATGCTGGCTAAACCTTTACTATTAATCTATTTTAAATTCCACATGCGAGTTTATGCTCAGGCTAGGTTCGAGCACCGAACAGATCTGAACCAATACGGACAATCGTACTGCCTTCCATAATCGCGGCCTCTAAGTCACCAGACATACCCATCGATAGAGAATCCATTTTTAAACCATATTGCTGATTGCTCAGTTCGAGTAACTCTTTGGCTTGCGCAAAAACTCTGCGTTGCTCTAACTGTTCATCACGTGGTTTTGGAATAAGCATAAAGCCACGCAAGTTAATACCATCTACTTCGGCAATTTGTGCACTGAACTCGGCCGCTTGCGAAAACTTAACGCCACCTTTTGATTCTTCTTGATCAGCATTGATTTGTACCAGTACATTGATTGGACTTTCAGATCGGACGTTAGCACCCAGACGTTGCGCATGTTTTAGCTTGTTTAGGCCATGCACCCAATTAAAATTTTCGACAATCAGCCTGCATTTATTGGACTGTACTTGCCCAATAAAGTGCCATTGAAGATTTAAATGAGCCAAGGATTCGCGCTTAAGCAAAGCTTCTTGTAAGTAGTTTTCACCCACATCTTGCAAGCCCGCAGCATGAAATGCCGCCATTAACTCTGCTGTTTGTTGTTTGCTAGCACCCACCAAGCTTATCTGTGAAGCGTCCCTAGCTACTTTTTGTGCGGCTTCACTAATCCTTTTTTTTATTTTATTCAACATCTTATCGGGATAATCTAAAGTATTCATTAAAGTGCTCATTTAGTATGTTGCAGGCTTTGGTTTGTGGTTATACTTAGGCTTTAATACCAAATAGATTGGTAAATTAACTCGATAATAATAATAATTGTATCGTACAAAACCTCGGAGAAGGCATGGACATTTCAGAATTGCTGGCGTTTAGTCAGAAAAATAAAGCGTCGGATTTACATTTATCAGCCGGTTTGCCACCGATGATTCGTGTAGACGGTGATATAAAACGTATTAATTTACCTGTTTTAGACTCTGAAACTGTGTTGAAGATGATTCTTGATATCATGAATGATAATCAACGCAAGAGTTACGAAGAAAGACTTGAAGTGGATTTTTCTTTTGAGATCCCTGGTGTGGCACGTTTCAGGGTGAACGCGTTTAATCAAGATCGCGGTCCAGCAGCGGTTTTTAGAACCATTCCTTCCGTTGTACTAAGTTTAGAAGATTTAGACGCGCCCCAAATTTTCCGTGAGATTTGTATGAAGCCGCGCGGTTTGGTGTTGGTAACTGGACCCACCGGTTCTGGTAAGTCCACCACTTTGGCAGGTATGGTTGACTACATCAATGAGAAACAGAATTCTCACATCCTGACGGTAGAAGACCCGATCGAATTTGTACACCAAAGTAAAAAGTGTCTAATCAATCAACGAGAGTTGCATGAAAACACTCATAGCTTTGAGAACGCATTGAAATCAGCATTACGCGAAGACCCTGATGTAATTCTAGTGGGTGAGCTACGTGACTTAGAAACTATTCGTTTAGCTATGACCGCTGCGGAAACGGGTCATTTAGTATTGGCGACCTTGCACACAAGTTCGGCTCCTAAAACTATTGACCGTGTGGTTGACGTGTTTCCTGCAGAAGAAAAATCCATGGTGCGGTCTATGCTTTCCGAGTCGATTCAAGCGGTAATAGCACAAACACTACTTAAAAAAGTGGGCGGTGGTCGAGTTGCCGCGCATGAAATCATGATTGGCACCTCGGCCATTCGAAACTTGATTCGTGAAGATAAAATTGCGCAGATGTATTCAATGATCCAAACTGGGCAATCTGATGGTATGCAAACGCTTGATCAATGTTTAGAGAATTTGCTTCGTAATCGAGTTATTACGGCGGGTGATGCACGTCATCGCGCGGTTGATAAAAGTAAGTTTCTTTAAAGTCTAACTAGATATAGCCCCCGTATAATATTCACTAAATACTGAGATAGATTATGTACAAAATGGCCGACCTGTTGCGTGCGATGATGGTTAAAAACGCATCCGACTTGTTTATAACTGCTAATGCTACGCCCAGCTTTAAAGTAGATGGAAAGATTTTTCCAATTGCTGGCGATCCTTTGTCTGGTAAAGAATCGCAAGAGCTTTGTTACAGCATCATGAATGAAGAACAACGGCGTATATTTGAGGGCGAAAAAGAATGTAACTTTGCGATTCACCCAAAAAAGATTGGTCGTTTTCGAGTTAATGTATTTATTCAGCAAGACCAAGTAGGGATGGTGCTGCGGGCAATCAAAACTAATATCCCAACCACTGATGAGTTGCAAATTCCCGATGTACTCAAAACCATGATCATGAAAAAGCGTGGTTTGCTTATTTTTGTGGGTGGTACAGGTACTGGTAAAAGTACCTCGATGGCGGCATTAGTTGATTATCGAAATCGAAATTCGCAAGATCACATTATCACTATTGAAGACCCTATCGAGTATTTGCACACGCACCGAAAATCAATTATTACGCAGCGCGAAGTTGGGGTAGATACAGACTCTTTCGAGAATGCATTGGTCAACGCCATGCGTCAGGCACCTGACGTTATTCAGATTGGAGAGATTCGAACCCGTGAAACCATGGATGCGGCGGTCGTGTTTTCAGAAACTGGGCATTTATGTATTGCTACCTTGCATGCTAATAACGCCTATCAGGCTCTAGATCGTATATTTAACTTTTTTCCGGCCGATAGACGAGATCAATTAGCCATGGATTTATCTCTAAACCTATATGGTTTAGTGTCGCAACGCTTGTTGCCAGTTAAAGATCGTGAGGGTCGTGTTCCTGCAGTCGAAATATTAATTAATAGCCCGATGATTGCCGACATGATTAAAGATCATCGTATTGATGAAATTCGTAGCGCAATGGAAAAGTCAGGCGAGTGGGGCATGCAGACCTTTGACCAGGCATTGTTCCATCTACACGAACGTGATTTGATTACCTATGATGACGCAATCAAAAATGCAGAGTCGGAGAACGACTTAAGGCTAGCCATTAAGTTACGTGGTAAAGACGCAGCCAGCACTGAGTTCGGTGAAACTCTAGCGAATGTTGAAATAGAGGATGACGAATTCTAGCTCTTACCTAGCAGCCTAAGCTTTACCCAGTAACATGGCCAATAATGCCATGCGCATCGGCACACCATAACTGGCTTGATTGAAGTACAGCGCATTTGGCAAAGAATCCACATCGGTACTGATTTCATCTATGCGCGGTAACGGGTCGAGGATAATCGTGTCGGTGTCTTCTACATCTGCTCGAGTCAACCTGAATTTTTTTCGGTTTTTTTCGAACAGTTGCTGGTCTGGAAATCGTTCTTCTTGCAGTCTGTTGACATAGGCTATGTCATAACCATCGCGCAAATCTACTTCACTTTGCACCGAGCATTTGATGCCCAAGTCTTTTAGTTTTTGCAACATTTCAGCACTAGGAAACAGTTCTTTTGGGCCCATAAATGTAAATTGGTTATTAGGGTATTGGGCCAGTAAGAGGCTAAGCGAATGAATACTGCGTGATTGCAGAGAGTCGTAGCCGAAGGCGATGCTTAGATTGTCTAAACGACCTTTTTCTTTAAAAATTGTATAGGCATCGATTAGCGATTGTGTTGGATGCTCGTTACCACCATCGCCGGCATTAATAAAGGGTACATCACTGACTTCGGCGGCAATGGCGGCACTGCCCGGTTGCGCGTGACGCATCACGATAATATCTGAATAACTTGCTACAATTTGAATTAGGTCTTCAATACTCTCACCTTTTTCAAAAGAGGTGGAGCTGGCATTCTGTGCGAACACAGTGCCGGCTTTTAAACGCTGCGCGGCGGTTTGAAAACTCAACATGGTGCGTGAACTGGGCTCAAAAAACAGTAGAGCGACTATTTTATCGTCCAACACCTCAGTGCGACCGAAGGCTGATACATCATGCGCCATGCGATCGGTGGCCTTGAAGATATTTAGAATTATCTCAGGAGTGAGCTGTGAGGATGAGATTAAGGATTTAAAAGGCAGCATTAATAAAACCTATAAAAAAAGTTATAGACAACCCAGCCCAGCGTTGTCGGAATATTACGGACACAAGAATATCACAGACTCGCATATGAATAGTTTTAGTTTAGAGAGTGAAAATAGCTCTCTAAGATCAAGCAAGCAGCTACTTGATCGCGCAGTTTAATTTTACGCTCAGTTGTCAGCTTGCCTTGGAGTTGGTTGTCCGAGAGTTCAGTATTAGCTGCGCTTGAAGTTAAGGTTTCATTCACTTGCACAATGGGTATTTTATGCTGCTGTTGAATATAGCTTTTAAAACGATTAACAACTTTATTGAGATGTGGGTCCGTAGCTTGCGGGTCGCCAATCACAATTAGCTGCGGTTGCCATTCATTTAAAAGGCTATCCAACTTGGACCAATCAAATCGACCGTTGTTAACCGTAAGCTGCCCCGCTGGGTTCGCAGTCTTGGTGAATGTTTGTCCGCAGGCAACACCGGTTCTTTTAAGGCCAATATCAAAAGCTAATACGGTTTGTTGTTTCTTATGCTTCACAAATTAACTGTTTTCTCATTGATTACTTTAGGGCCTTGGTGCAGCAGAACTCGTAATGCGGTTGCCGGGTAAAAAGTGGAACGAGCGCGTTACTACCAAAATATCAATATCTCTAAAATAATCATCGTCCGGGAATGCGTTAAAGGGTGAGGCGTCGCGTACGAAACGTTTGGCCGCATCATTTAGCAATTTGTGCGGAGATGGTGTCAGAATATCAATATCGTTAACAGTGCCATTTGGGTTGATCGAAACGGACAAAATCAGCGTGCCAGTTAAGCCTTTAGCTTTGATTTGTAAGGGGTAGTCGGCATTACCCGTGCTTACTACACGTTTACGCCAATCGTCCAGATACTTTGCAGCACCATGTGCCTTGGTCGTTGGCGACAAAAATACTTTATTAGGTCTTTTGTTGTAGTCGTTCTCAGTTTGCCTAATTTTTGCTATTAGTCTTTCTCGCTCTAATTGACGTTGAGATTTAGTCGTAAATATATCGGGGCCTTTTTGTTCTATTTTAGATTCTAGGCGAGTTTTATCTGGTGCTAAGCGGGCTACTGATACTTCTCCTTTGTTCGCTGTAATAAACTGATCTGGCGATATTTTTTTAACTGGCTGCTGATCGGCTACTTTTACAGTCGATTGTATGGGTGACGGTTTTACTGCTTCAAAAGGTACGGGAGAGGTCGCTTCTTGGTCATCTTCACCACCGCCTTCGTTATTATTGGTGGATACCGTTTCAGCTTCAACGGGTTCTTCGTTGTTTGCCGAGTTGAGCAATATTACGTCGAGGTAGTTGTCAGTATTGTTACGTGCAGCAATATCTGGCAGTTTAAAGCTGATGCCTAAAATAAGAACCACATGAATCAACGCTGAGAAAAAAGCGGTAACACTGAGCAGATCTCGATTTTCAGTAGTTTCCATTATTTAGGTATCAGGTTGGGATCTTGTGGGTTGGTATGAGAAATTGCTTGCACACAATAAGCTTATAAAAAATAGACTTTCAGTAGTTAGGACAGTTTATTCTCGATCGCGCGCATCAAATCTAAGGCGATATTGGTATTAAACTCGGCGTTAATCTCTTTTATGCATGTTGGACTAGTGACATTGATTTCAGTTAAACGATTACCAATGATATCTAAGCCGGCAAATAAAATATTGCGTTTACGCAACTCAGGGCCAACTTCTTTGGCTATTTTAAGATCGTCATCACTAATCGCTTGAGCTACCCCTTTACCGCCAGCGGCAAGGTTTCCTCGAGTTTCTCCTTTAGTGGGTATTCTAGCTAAGACATACGGTACAGGCTCACCGTCAACCATTAGAATTCGTTTATCGCCTTTGCTGATTTCAGGAATAAACGTTTGCGCCATTGCGTATTGTGAGCCATAGTTAGTTAAGGTTTCGATAATTACATTGATGTTTGGCGAGTTTTCTTTTACTCGAAATATCGAGGTGCCACCCATTCCATCCAAGGGTTTAACAATAATATCTTTGTGCTGATCTAGAAATGCTTTGAACTGATCGCTTGAACGCGTGATAACTGTTTCTGGACATAATTTAGGAAACCACGCGCAATAGGCTTTTTCATTACAGTCTCGCAAGGCACTTGGGGAATTAACAACTAGCGCGCCTTGTTGTTCTGCTAATTCGAGAATATAAGTAGAGTAAACAAACTCCATATCAAACGGTGGGTCTTTGCGCATCAATATGGCATCTAATGAGCCGAGTTCAATTTCTCGCTCAGTCTGCAGTTCAAACCAATGATTTGCGTCTTGCATTACTTGCACAGAGCGCGCTTGACCCAAGGCGATACCATTGGCGATTGATAGATCATCCATTTCAAAGTAATCAATTTCCCAACCGAGCTTCTGCGCTTGCCAAAGCATCTCGAAAGTACTGTCTTTCTTGATATTGATGGACTCAATCGGGTCCATAATCACGCCTAATTTCATAGTAAGAGGGTTCTCCTCAATTGAATCTGCTATTTGTCAACGATCTAATAGCTAGCTAATTGGTATTGGTTAGTAATGTTACCGTGAAATGTTGAGAAAGTAACGGTAAGCAAGGGGTGTTAATAGTCACATTTTAGAATAGTTATGATTAAACAGAGGTAAACACTGTTAGCTCGACTCTAAAAAACTAATTCCGTTTGGTTACTGGCGCGATTTTGGTATGATGTTCAGCGAAAAATAAGTCCTGATACAGCAGGCTGATAAATTGAAACAACTCTCACAATGATAAAGACTATGGTACGAACCTCTATTGATGGGCAAAACAAAAAACTAAATAGCGGCATGGGTGGACGAGTGACTCATTTAGTGATCTTGATGGCTAGTCTTTTATTAGTTGGAGCGTGCGGTAGCTTCACCAAAAAGGAGCCCGAAGACTCAGGGCCTGATATCACTGTGCCGCCGGTACTAATTGGCGAAGAGCGAGTCGAGCAACCGCAAGCAGACCCAGAAGAAGTCATTTCTTATGATGAGTGGCAAAAAAGGCGTCGACAGGCAGCACAAGAAGCCCAAGAAGCAGATAGCGAGTAAACCTTTTTAGGTGTTCGTTGTACAGATCGGCTTCATACAAGAAGTGATGGATCTTAAAATACGCTAGATTAATGCGGATCGCAGTCCTTGTCGATCCTGCTTCGCAATTACAAAATGTCATAATTCTGTAACCAAACCCAGCCAAAATAGCGACCTATCTTGGATGCATACGTGCACCCGCGAAAATCAATAGTGTTATGAATGCTGAATTAAGGTCAGCGATATAGGTAAGGTTCAATGAAAATCAAAACAGTTATATATTTGCTTTTTATAAGTTTTATGGGTGCAGACTTGGCCAAGGCAGAAGTCAAAGTGTCTACCAAGGGTGGATTGAAGGTCACGAGCGGAGATTTCGAAGTAAAAGTTGGTGGTCGAATTCAATACGACTACAATCGTTCTGAGCTAAATGGTGAAACTGACGAAGACGAGTTTGATGCGCGACGTGCGCGTTTATTCGTAAGTGGTAAGGTCGCTAAGGATTGGGCTTACAAAGTTAACTGGAATGTTGAAGGTGATGGCTTTGAAGATCTATATCTTCGCTATACAGGATTCGGCAAAGGTGCGGTAGTCACGGTAGGTAATCAGCATCAACCATTTACGCTTTCGCAATTAATTTCATCAAAAGATGTAGGCATTTCTGAGCGCCCTGGCATTGTTGAGAGATATTTAATTGGTCGTCGAGAGAGTGTTCAGTTGCATGGTAATTTTGAGCGGTTGCACTATGCAGTAGGAGTTTTTACTGAAGACGATTCTGATGATCAAAATGGAATTGCTGGAAGAGTAGCTTGGGCACCCGTAAAAGATGCTCTAAATACGGTCCATTTAGGTTTGTCTTATAAAGACACAGAAGAGCAAGAAGGCTTCGGTTTAGAAGCCGCGGCAGTCGTTGGTCCTTTTCATATTCAAGGTGAATATTTCAGTGCCGATGAATTCGATGGCGACGGCGGCGAACAAGACATAGACGGCTATTATATTCAGGCTGGGTATGTTTTAACCGGTGAGAAGCGCCCGTATAAAAACGGCACGTTCAAGAAAATCAAGCCAGAAAGAAAATCGGGTGCTTGGGAAATAGTTGCTCGCTTTGAAGATGGCGATGGCGGTTTTGGAGATGTTGAACTGGGCAACACAGATGCAACGTCGTATGCGCTGGGTGTTAACTATTATGCAAACGATTTTGTGCGGATTAATGCCAGCTTCCAAGAAGGCGACAGCAATATTTCCGATGATGATGGCAGTGAATTTCGCGTGCGATTTCAAGTAGCCTTTTAAGTTTCATCTAAGTCCTACATAAATAGCCGGTATTAGCGATGCTGATACCGGTTTTTTAGTGCCTGTGATTTTGCTCTAAGTGTCTTTCTTGAAGTGATGCAAGTAAGTACAATACCGCCAACTTTATTGCCTTACATCAAAACACTTATTTATGATTTCTACTTCTAATGTCACCATGCAATTTGGTGATAAACCCTTGTTTGAAGATATTTCCGTTAATTTTGGTGATGGTAATCGCTATGGTTTGATAGGTGCAAACGGCAGTGGCAAGTCTACCTTTATGAAAATATTGGAAGGTTCATTGGAACCAACCAGTGGTAATGTTTCGGTCACTCCTAACGAGCGTATCGGTAAACTTAATCAAGATCAGTTCGCCTATGAGGATGTGAACGTGGTTAATACCGTAATCATGGGTTATCCAGAGCTATGGGAAGTCAAAAAAGAGCGAGATCGGATTTACGCTCTAGCAGAGATGAGCGAAGAAGAGGGTAATAAGGTCGCTGAATTGGAAATGGAGTTTGCCGAGATGGATGGTTATACCGCAGAGTCTAGAGCAGGTGAGTTGTTAATGGCGGTGGGTATTCCTATTGAGTTGCATTCTGGCGATATGAGTAAGGTGGCACCTGGTTGGAAGTTACGTGTGTTACTGGCGCAAGCACTATTTTCGGATCCAGATATATTATTGCTTGATGAGCCAACCAATAACTTGGATATCCATACCATTCGCTGGTTAGAGAAAGTATTGCAGGAGCGTCGTAGTACTATGATTATTATTTCGCACGATAGACACTTCTTAAATACAGTTTGTACTCATATTGCTGATTTGGATTACGGTGACGTAAAACTGTTTCCAGGGAATTACGATGAATATATGACAGCTGCAGAAATGGTACGTGAACGAATGCAGGCAGACAACGCCAAAAAGAAAGCACAAATTGCCGAGCTGCAAACTTTTGTAAGCCGCTTTTCAGCCAATGCGTCAAAAGCTAAACAAGCCACTTCTCGACAAAAGCAATTAGATAAGATTCAGCTTGAAGACATTAAGCCCTCGAGCCGAGTAAATCCGTTTATTCGTTTCAAGCAGGATAAAAAACTGTTTCGCAATGCAATTGAAGTTGAAAACTTGAGCATGGCTTATGAGGAGCCTTTATACAACAACGAAACTTTTAACTTAGAAGTGGGCGAGCGTTTAGCGATTATTGGTCAAAATGGTGTGGGTAAAACCACTATATTGCAAAACCTTTTGGGAGAAGTTCAGCCTAAAAGTGGTTCGGTTAAGTGGTCGGAAAACATAGAGATTGGTTATTACGCACAAGACCATGCTGATGACTTTGAAGTCGATATGAATGTTTATGACTGGATGTATCAATGGCGAAAAAATGACGAAGATGAGCAATTTGTTAGAGGCGTGCTAGGCCAAATGCTGTTTTCAAAAGATGACATTAAAAAACCCGTCAAAGTACTTTCGGGTGGAGAAAAAGGTCGCATGCTATTTGGCAAAATAATGATGCAACGGCCAAATGTGATTATTATGGATGAACCTACCAACCATTTAGATATGGAATCGATCGAATCATTAAATCTGGCCTTAGATAATTACGAGGGTACGTTGATTTTTGTCAGTCATGACCGCGAATTCGTAAGCAGCCTTGCTACGCAAATTTTTGAAATAGAAGAGCAGAAAATACAGCATTTTGTTG
Organism: uncultured Gammaproteobacteria bacterium; assembly: GCA_964531625.1. GTDB lineage: Bacteria > Pseudomonadota > Gammaproteobacteria > Arenicellales > Arenicellaceae > Arenicella. Next base: position 6,155 of record CAZHEL010000029.1, on the reverse strand, counting down.
GCAGCTATGCGGACTTTTTGAAAAAGAAAGATGCTCAAGCTTGACGATGGCGCTATCATGATTTCTAAAAGTTATAGATAAACTAAATAATTGGTTCGTATAACACTATGAAAGCATTTGAGATTGGCGCTAAAGATACCGTTATTTTTTATATGCATGGTCTGCGAAGCCATGGTCGTGCGCAGCAGTCGGTATTGCAGCATATAGTCAAGAATGTGGGTGTTTCGGTAGTTTCATTAGAGTTGCCGGGGCATGGTGAGGATTCCGCTGAAGAGCATTGTATGGTGCCCAAGTATCGGCGTATAGTTTCCGACATTAAGCGCGAAATCCAAAGCCGTACCATTGAGACCCAGCAGGTTATCTTAATGGGTTATTCTTTTGGTGGCTCACTTATGATGCTGGCCTCTCAGGCTTTGCACAAAGACCCAGATTTCAAACCCCATGTGGCCGGATTTATTGGCATCAGTACGGCTTTTGATGTCGGGCACAATGTTGCGCCTTGGCAGGTATACATGGTTAGTGTAATAGCGCCATTGTCTCGATTTTTATTCCATAATTTTCGTACTGCTAGCGGATATGTGACGATAGGCGAAATGAATGTGGAGTTGATCTCACCAGACTTACGTGTTCAGGAATCGATTCTTAATGATGATTTGGTATACAAAGGCCGTATCCCTTTGAATACTTCAGCTCAGGTTTACAAAGCCGGCATTGCAGCACGTAAGACTTTAGACAAAGTACGGTTACCGGTGTTATTGTTGCATTCTGAAGACGATAGTGTTGCCTTACCACCAACTCCAGAGAAGTTGGGATCTCATGTCCGCTTGCGCTTGTTTAAAAAGTTACGCCATAACTGTATTGACGGCTTGACCAGGGAAGCCATTATTTCGCGAAAGTCAATTTCTCAATTTATTGCTGAGCTGCGCTAGAGGTAGCTAATTGTCTAACAATTAAATAAATCCGACAAAATATTTACCCACTGTGGATTTAGCAAGTATGATTGCAGGCAATATTAGACAACCAATTTGTAGACTATGAATGCCGCAGATATTCGTTGTGAGAATGACCTCGCATTATTTAATAAATTAAAAGAAAACCGTGACGTAAAACGCGTTAACGAAAAAATAGCGAAACACGAAGCTGAAGGACCCACCGGCATAAGGCGTAATTTATTGTCAACTTCGGTACGACTAACGGCCGGTATGGCACCAGAAATTTCTAAAATGGCGGACGAGTGCATCGAGATGCTCGGTGTAGAGTTGCCATTGGAGCTATATGTGTATTCCAGCCCGCAATTTAATGCAGCATGCTTTAAACCCGAGGACGATCGTCTCTATGTGATGTTCTCTTCGAGTTTATTAGAAGGTTTCAATTCTAAGGAGTTACGCTTTGTTATGGGGCACGAGTTAGGGCATCACGTCTATGATCACCATGCGGTGCCCATTGGTTACCTGCTAAGAGGAAATGCCAGACCAGACCCGCAGCTAGCCTTAGAATTGTTTGCTTGGTCTCGTTATGCTGAAATATCTGCCGATCGAGCTGGCGCCCACTGTGCACAAGATATGGACGCGGTAGCCAGGTCCTTATTCAAGCTCTCTTCCGGTTTGACTTCAAAGATCGTTGAGTTCAGTTTGAATGATTTTGTCGCACAGGCGGATGATATGCAGGCAGTTGACGAACAACCGGGTCAAGGCGCGCCGCAGTCAGATTGGTTCTCTACTCATCCATTCAGTCCATTGCGAGTAAAAGCGCTAAAGCTGTTTGAGCAATCTGAGTTATATGGTGGTAAGCAAAGCAAGCAGGATTTAGAGATTGGTGTACAAGCTGTGTTGAGCTTGATGGAACCTAGTTATTTAGAGGCTAAAACTGATACTGCCGAGTCGATGCGCAGATTATTATTTGCTGGATTAATTGCCGTGGCGGATGCAAGTGATGGTATTTCTGAACAAGAGTTAGAAGTATTTGCCAAATATTTTGGCAGATACGCGTTCAATGACAAACTAGATATCGAGAAAATTAAACAAACACTTGATAGCCGAGTAAAAGAAGTAAAGAGCAAGACCTCACAGACTCAAGCCATGCAAGTGTTGCATGATATGTGCATTATGGCCAATGCCGACGGTGGCGTAAGCGCTTCTGAAAGACTGGTATTAGAGGAAGTAGCGCAAGGCTTAGATATCCCCAGTACGTTTATATGCAAAGCCGTGGACGCTGAAAAAGAGTTAGACTAAATAACTATAAGTTCATAAATTTATATTATTTTTGTTTATATAAGACAGTCCCTATAATTATCATACAAGCTTTCAGAATCTGTTTTGAAAGCGTTAGTCGGCTAATTAGTCGACCTCTCGCAGTAAGAATAATGATAGGTACACACCATGAGTTTGGGATTGGCTAGGACTCGAGATACTCCGACTGAATCGGTTTTTAATAAAGATTTTGATGCCAGCGCAATGAATCAAAGGTTCATTGGTGCTAAACCTAGCGAGATAATGAAATTCACGGTAGAGCATGCCGTCAACCCCGTTATTTTCACTAATTTCCGGCCCTTGGCAGTCGCCTTTTTACATTTGGTAACTCAACCGTTAAAGGATATACCAGTAATCTGGGTTGATCATGGTTTTAATACGCCAGAGACGTACCGACATATAGAACGTGTAGTGGAGCATTTAGATTTAAACTTGCAGGTTTATTCGCCTAAAATGTCTGCCGCTCATTACACTGCGGTTTACGGTCCTATCCCAACTGTTGATACGCCTGAACATGACCGCTTTTCAGAGATTGTTAAGCTCGAGCCTTTCAATCGAGCCATGTCTGAGATCCGTCCCGATGTATGGCTGAACGGTATTAGACATGATCAGAACGGCCATCGTAAAAATCTTGATATATTCACTTTTGGTAGTCATGGCACAGTGCGAGTTGCGCCTATGTTTCATCTCAATGAGTTGGATGTAGAAGAGTATATTTTCGATCGTGATTTGCCTGATAATCATGACTACTTCGATCCAACCAAAGGTGAAGAGCACAGGGAGTGCGGTTTGATGTTGCAGACCTAATTTTACAGGTCTGATGTCGCAAGATTAATCTTATAGGCATAGATAAGCGTATTGATCGGATACTCAATTGCACGTTTTTAGTTTTTGATTTAGCCAGTTTTGTTACACTTGCTTGATGATAGATCGGGATAAGTTGGCATCGTTGTTAAATCAGCCTGGTGTGCAGTCAGATGTTTTACTTGGGCAAGCCTTAGGAGTGTCTGCCGATGCTATACAAGAATATATCCAAACACTAATTGCTGTCGGTTTGCCAATTATTGTCTCGCCTGACCAAGGCTATCGCCTAGAGCCAGGCGTGCGACTACTTGATGCAGATGCTATCGCGTCTGAAATAATATCTGACAACCCCGACTATCAAGGATGTTTTTCCTCCCTAGAAGTAAAGCAATCGCTGCCGTCAACTAACGATCATTTACTATCGCAGGAGTTTGAATACGCAAAGATGCGAGTTTGTGCAACCGAGGTACAACTAGCTGGGCGCGGGCGCCGCGGTAACGATTGGCAGTCGTCGCCCTACAGAAATATTATGTTGTCGGTGAGTTGGAGTTTTTCTAACTGGCCAGAGACCATTACTGGGCTTGGACTAGCAGTAGCGCAAACTGTGGCAGAGTTATTGAACGCGCAAGCGCTAAACAATCCGACTCAAAACAGTCTTGACGTGAAAATAAAATGGCCGAATGATTTGATGGTCTGTGATGATAAGCTTGGAGGTATCTTGATTGATGTGTCCGGTGAGGCTTCCGGCAATTGTAATGTGGTCATTGGTTTAGGTTTGAATGTTCATCAACCCGATTGGTCCCAATCCAATTCCGATTATAGATGGTGCGATTTAAAATCTCATGACCTTGCTGTAGATAGAAATGTGCTTATCGCGCGCATCGTCTCTGCTTGGTTAGCCATGTTAAAAGAATTCGAGATAACTGGTTTTAAGCCCTTAGCGCAGCGATGGAATAAACTTAGCAGTCATGCAGGAAAAGCAATTCGAGTGGGCGAGCATGACAATCATATACAGGGTAAAATGATGGGTGTAGACACTGTAGGTGCGTTATTGCTAGAGGATGATGATGGGAAAATACATCGATTTTCCGACAGCAATGTTAGCGTGCGATTAATATAAATATAAAATTATGCATTTACTTTTTGATATTGGTAACACGCGGGTTAAATGGGCCTTTATACAAGACCAAGAACTCTCCGTTGGTGATGCTGAGTTGGTCGGTGAATTTAAAGCTCAGGTAAGCCTGCAGTCCATTCTAGATTGCAAATCTGAAATTGAGTCTGTTTGGGTGTCCTGTGTTGGCAGCAAAGGTCTATTACAAGATCTACAGGACTGGGCTACTGCCAATTTAGATGCGCCATTCAATGTTCTCAAAGTTACTAAATCTGCTGACAAAATTAGCAATGCCTATGAAGATATCTCTAAATTAGGGGTAGACCGTTGGGCCGCAGCCTGTGGGGCTCGCGCACTTGAGCCACAAGGCCATATTATCATTGTCGATGCTGGCACTACCGTCACCATTGATTGGTTGGATTCGAACAGTGTTTTTCAGGGGGGAGCGATTGTGCCCGGGGCTACCTTAATGCATGATTCTCTGGTGGATCGAACCGTCGGGATTCAATCTGTACTGGTTGATGGAGCGCCCTTGGTTGGAAAGACCACCCAAGACTGCGTAAACTCTGGTGTGCATTTCGGTTTGGTAGGCGCAGTGAGAAATATTATTCAAGAAATGCAGCTTAAGATTCATGTTTTGCATTTGGATCATCCTAGCTTACACTACGAAGCTGAAGACGCCGCTATTATTCTGACTGGTGGTGACGCAAACATATTGTCTGGTGCGCTAGGTCTTAAGGTCAGAACCGACGATAATTTAGTATTACGCGGTCTTAGTCTAATGGCATTGGGAAGTGAGGCACAATGAAACTATCCTCTTATTTGCTTGGCTTGCTAATCCTAGCCAACCTTATTGTTTATTTCTGGCCAGATAGGCTCAATACTGGGGAGAAGTTATATGCCCCTAAGGAAGATATTAAGCCTCACTTTTTACGGCTAAATAAAGAAATAGAAGATAAGTTTTACGCCAAGCAAAATGCCGATAAAATCGTTATAGAATCAGAGTTCACACCACCCAGTTTGGGTGGTGAAGTCGCCACTAGTTCAGATCCGAGTGGTTCATCAAGCACTGCAGCTTTGACTACAAGCACTGCAGCTTTGACTAATAGTATTGATTCTAACGATTGTTATCGTCTTGGGCCGTTTTTACATGCGGCTAATTACGAGCTGGCTCAGGCGGTACTGTTGAAAGAGGATATTGATTATAGAAAGACTAAGAGAGTTGCCAAGGAATCTAATGTCTATCGTGTTTATTTAGGTCCTTTTGCTAATCCAGCCTTAATGATTGATGCTAGGGCTAAGTTAAACACAAAGAAAATATTTGACCATTTTGTACGCAAAGAGCCAAATGGGGAGTTGATAATTTCCTTAGGCATATATTCTAGCAGTAGCAAAGCCACGTCGGCGGTGGAGCTGTTTAGTGATAGCCTGACTAAAGTTCGACAGCGCAGTGAAACGATTACCTTGCCAGACAGTTTTTGGCTACATTTTACAATACCTCCTGATGAGCTGTCGCGTTCGGAACTTGATCAAATTGATTGGGGCGAGACATCCGCTAAAGTCGGCCGTTTTCAATGCCTTGGTTAAGTCGATATAAAGTTGTTGATGTTGGGGTTATTTTTGGTGCTTTTAAAAGCCTTTAAATTTAATGGTTTTTTTATCAGAACCGTTGTATTTGCACTCAACTACACCTAAAATGCGCGGCCTGAACTTGGTTATGCCTGCATAGCTCAGTAGGTAGAGCAACTGACTTGTAATCAGTAGGTCGTTGGTTCGATTCCGACTGCAGGCTCCATTTTTCTTCTAAGCTTCGCCTAGGTTGATGTTGTGAGAAAAATGGCTGAAGTAATCCATAGTTTTATTGCGTTTTCCAGCTCAAGGCTGTTAACTAGCTCAAGGCTGTTAACTAGCTAAAGGCTTTGCACAGATTGTTGGTGGGGTGGCCGAGTGGTTAAAGGCGACGGACTGTAAATCCGTTCTCTCTGAGT
>CAZHEL010000028.1:18295-34348 GCA_964531625.1 uncultured Gammaproteobacteria bacterium | reverse complement strand
GCAATTCTTATCAAAAAAACTCAGCACAGTTTTTAAATTTCATTGATGAAAATTTTTATTCCTATGAAGGGGATGAAAAAAAACTGGATGTGCAAAAAATGCGCAAGATGCAAGCAGTAATTAAAGCGAAACATCGACAGCTGTTAGATTCTTTTCACCAATCGGTAAAGATCGAGTTTATCAATAGGCATCAATTTTCTGATAAAAGATCAGACAGAAGAGCCGCGAGACGAACGGGTCGAGAAGCGCGCGTAAATCTTCCTTTTATTGTGTTTGACGAGCGAATTGAATCTTTGATTGAAAATCGAAAAAATTTAAACGCTGATGAAATAGAGAATGAAATTTCAACCTTGATGATCTACTACCAAGTGGTTGAAAGCTATGAAAATGAAAACCTCTATAAAGAAACTTTGGAGTCGGTTAAGAGCTTGCTGCCACCTTGGTATGATATTCCAAAGCTTAATTCGCCAGAAGAAGAAGCGCTTAATCTACTAGACAATGGTGAATTTTTGTCCTCTAAGCAATTGGTAGAAAAGCACGCACAAGAAGTGGACTTTTCTTTGTTGGATCCGCCAAACAGTGCGTTTTGGAAAAACAATAATATTGAAGATTTTGACCCTAACTCCGAACAGTTTTTTGGAGAACAGTTTTTCCCACAAGCAGACGCAATCATGGTTTATGACCGCATGGGAACCGGGCAAATTAAAATTAAGGCCGATTTTTATCAGGCTGGTACAAAAGACGTCTGTAAGACAGATTTAGACAATGGCAATGTCACCCTTCGTCTTGGCCAAGAAACTCAAAATCAACTCATTGCCACCCAATTGGCACGCTCTGTGGGCTATCCAGCAATTCCACATGTTTATCGCCCTCAAGTGAAGATGTACCTTTGCGATACCACATTTGAAGCCTTTGTGGCGCAATGGAAAGTTGCCCACAATGCCAACCAAGGTAACTTTCTCACTTATGGGCAGTACCTTAAGGAAGAAAACGCGGTTTTACTCAAAGGAGTGGCCTTAGAGTCCTACCCTGGCGACAACAAAGACCGCTATAGAAAAGTGGGGCCGTTTAATATTGAATCAATGAACTTAGGCCAGCGTCGAGAGTGGCGCGCATGGCTGGCGCTGAATGCCTTGATTGGTTTATTAGATGTACGAGAAGAGAATTTTAGATTGGATATGTATAAGCCACAGGGGGATGGGCAAACATGGCAACCTCTTTTGTACTTTAATGACTTAGGAAGATCATTAGGCTTTAACTTAATTCGAACACATGGTGCGGCTTCTGATTTTAGAGGCAAACTGGCCAAAGATAAGGGCGATTACGTTCGCATGCACTGGGATCATTACAGAGTTGAGCACGACCATTTTCAAAGCACCACCGCCGCCGACGTTAAGTGGATGATCCGAAGACTTGCGCGACTATCCGATCAGCAGATCAACGACATAGTGGATAATTCTGGTCATATACCAGCCGCCGCCGCATTGTATAAAACAAATTTAAAGTTAAGAATTGAGAGTATGATTAATGCCTTCGATTTGTCAGATGAAGTACAGACAGATCATGACATTTTAAGCTATGAGCAGTTAGCGATAAAATACCCAGGCCATATCTCTAAAAAAGGTAAGTTACTCGCCGCGCTAGAGACAGAGTCACAATCTACCAGACCCCTTGGCTATACCCCAAGCATCAATGAAATTTTAGCAGGGGCCTTTGCAACACTCATTCAGCTTCCATTTTATGATTTGCGAACGATTGCAGACCTAGACGATTTTTCCAAAGCCACAAACTTTAATTTCTCAGGTGACACCTTTGAGCTTGGTTTAGGGGTTCGAGCCAGATCTCAAAGACGTCTGTCCCTCAACGAAGAAAAAACAAAATTTGAAAAGCGTTATTTGGTTGAAGATACCGTTCTCATTTCGATACCTATCGGCTTACTGGATCGAGATGTGACAGCAACGAGAGCCTTTTTTACTAGCACCTTACCTTTGGGCATAAGCTACGTTTACGAGTACAAGTACTACCACAGCTATGACACTATCGCTGAGGCCGCAAAGACCCACTTTTTTAAGCGGCTAATGCCCTGGAAACTGCAAAGCATAAAAAACGATTTTTCTCCGGGTGAAGCCATCTATAGCCAGACTTCTTTCCAATGGAGCATAGGTAGCTTTCAGCTCGAAACCGCTAGCGACGAGATAGGTTTTGAGGTGACGCCGCTTGGCTTTTCTCAAACCTTAATGGCTAATGAATTTTATGCCTATAAACAATCCCCTGATTTGGTCGAAGTAGTCAAAACAAATGGAACATCAAGCGAGTGGAGATCAGGCGTTGACTTAACCGTTCTATGGTCTATCGCAGCGCTGTATTCAAACGCAAAAGAAAACAGAGATTATTCCTATTTTAGGTTTGATTTTTCTTCGGATACACGCAGAGAAAAAACAGCAAAAGCCTTAGACGCTGTTTTGCAAAAAAATAATTTCGATTTGGCGAGGGAGTTCTCAGCCACCTACAATCTGCTGTATAAATCCCATATGCGAGATACTCAACTTTGTTTTCTCGCTTGGTGTCGCGTAAAAAACAATCAAGATGAGACCTTCAATATAAAAGAATATGCCAATGCCTGGCAGAAGGATGAAGGCGACAAAGACAAAGTGCTTGAGAGTCAGACACTTCAGCCAGAAAAAGAACGTTTTGTCATTCAAGGGCAACGAATTAAGTCCAGCGATCGTCTTTTAGGTCGAATATGGAATGAAGAAATAACGCTAGGTGGCGCGGATCCCATTATCGACTTTTTCTTAGGCTTCCGAGATGAAGCCTATTCGCAGAGAATTATAATGGAGTCTGTTTACAATCCAAAAAAGAAAAAAGTGACCGACATAGATGTAAGAGTGCAATTGATAAAAACAGATAACTGGATGAAAGAAAAAGAGTTTGAAAAGCTTAAGGGGTTCTTTGGCAACCGAGCTGTGTGTGATAATAAGGAAGAAGCACAACAATATTTTGATTTTGAATACCCTGAAAATTTAAAAGCAATGTCACCGGTTGCCGCTCAAATGACTTTACAGCTTAAGAAGTCAGGCGTGAATCAACTTATATCTGAACTAAGACAAGACAAAGCAAACTGTAAAAAACGTTGCCAAAAGCGATTAAATAAACTTGCAAACTACGACTTAAAAACCTTGCAAGGCGCGCAAGACTTTAATAAAAAATTTCTGGTTTTATTAGAAGGCGTACTAGGCAAAAAATTACGAAAACAAGCCTGCCTGAAAGACTTATTGGAAGAAGATCAATTTTGGCTGATTGCCAGAATCACAAACCCTCTTCGCTACACCACTCCAGCGGCTTTGGATAATATGTCGCTTTTTGCTCCAGAACAGGGTGAATATCTTGGCCCAAGTTATCTGGACAAATTTAGATATGAACACAGCATTGAGCCAATTTTATCTCGAAAACAAGTGGTTCCTGACGAACTCAGCAGAACTAGTGGCCCTCAGGGTTTCTTCACTGATTTCTAACCGGATTTGTAAAAAGAGGCCTGCCCGTTTTTGCAATCCGTAATGCAACATTTACGTACCTTGTTCGCTCTCATAGCATATCCGAATCTTGGCAGTGCCATTTGGAAAATCAACTGACTCGATATTCAAATATTTGATTTCAAGACCAGTGCGCTGTTGTAGGTCATTGATTAAATCAGCTCTACTCTCTGGTTTAATATTCTCAAGTTTTTCATATCTAATGACTTGTTCTTCTGTGAGCGGGAGTAAAAGACTAGTCTCTAGGATGTAAGCAAAAATACATATAATCGAATTGACTACAGAAATTCCCAATAAACCAATCGGGGCAACTGCGGTAAGGAGGGAGATTGAGATTACCAGAAAAAGGTAAGTCATTTCCTTGATGGTTATCGACTCTGTTCGATACCTTAACATTGAAAAAACCGCGAACAGTCCGAAAGCGAAGCCCATTGAAATTTCTGCCAAATGCAAAAAACTAGTCACCATAAACACACCAGTACCGAAAAGCATGAACGATGCTGCATATGGACGGTTCATTAAATTTTGAAAGTACGAGCCTGCCACTAACACTATTATAAAAAATGTATTAACAATAAAGCGTAGTAGAAAATCTAATTCCATCAATTCAGACATAGTCGTTCCTTTTGGTTACTTTTTTCATTGAGCTTTTTATTCTCCAACCACTCTACAAAGAGACTAAGTTTTTTCAGAAAATTATTTTTTAAACTGATTATTAATTAGTTGAACAAACTCTCATTGCGATATTGACTAGTATCGGTTTGTGAACTTTTTCCAAACTTAGCACCATTTCTTAGACGCAATAGCTCATTTTATGCTGCTTTTTTTGCAAACGCCACAAGAGTCATGTAATCGAGTGAGTTGGTAACACAATGTTGTTGTAATGCTAGCGCCATTTTATGATTTATAGCGCGGCATAATCAAGTATCTTAAACCAGCGCTGATTCAAATACTCATTTCCAAATTTGCCATTCAAGCTTTTAACGAAGGCGCTCTGAGTTGGCTTTGTGGAACGCGTCACTTGCTTTGTCCATTCTACAAAAGAGTTGTTTTGTAAAAGGTTTGAAGCTCTACATATTGTCTGTTTTCTTTGCTGCAAAACTTTGTGTCTACACTGATATCCATTTACAAAATTTTCATAGAGTTTTCGTATTTTTAGGTAGTTGCGCGAACCATTCAATCTGCTTATGCAGACCATCTGATTTTAGCTTAATCAAATGGGTAGGATTTTGATGCTCAGACCAAGGCATATTAAGATTGACCCACCGACGAACTAGCTTTTTGTGTGGCTCAACCGAGGCCATCATTATTTTGGCGACAGGTTTTTGCGATACTAAGTCTTCATAACCTAAGCCTTCTCCGATAGTAAATTGCCGTAAACCTTGGTAGTCGAGCTCTGCACTCTGATGGACATGACCGCTTAAGAAAGCGCCAACGCCAAGTTTATGACTTTGTTTTACTAACCAGTCAATTTCTCCGATACCGTGAATTTCATGATTATCATCGGGTTTTGGGTCTTTTAGGGGGCGGTGAGTAAATATTATTTGTTCACCATTAAATGGCCCTGCCTTTGCTAAAGAGCTAAATAATGCGCCTCGATGGCCTGAGTCTGCCGGCCAATAATCAACTGCGGTGTCAACATTGATAAATCGTGTACCCGCCAATTCGAAGGCGTGATTCATAGGCCCGATCTGCTGAATGAATTTGTCGTATATCAATCCGCTGCTATGAAAGTCGTGATTTCCAATTGTTACGTAACAAGGTAGCTTGGCCTTATTGAATTGTTCAATTGCCATATCATATTCGCCTTCACTGTAATTAAAATCACCGAGATGCAGCAAGAACTGCGCTCCTAACTCCTGCGCACGTTTTAGGGTCCAAGCGAGTTCTGAGCCGCCGCCCGTGTCGCCCATCACGGCAAATTCGAATCCGTCTGTAACTGGAAGCGACCATTTAAGAGTGGCGCCTTGATTAGCCTCTTTTATATGTACTGTTCGAACCGTGCCATTAATATCCTCGTCAATACCGGCAGATGCTCTTCCATCTAATATGAGTATCGCATTGCTTGCGACATTTAGGACCTTAACAGAGGTCGAACCCTCTAGTCTCTTAATGAAAACACTAGGTTCAGGCGCGATTGCTCTAATGGTGTGACTGTTAACAGCAATACAGTCTAGAAGATCAAGTTCGAATTGATTAGACGATAATAACGAAGCAGGTAGTTCTCTATTGTCAAACGAGAGCGGTGGGTAACGAAGCCCGCGGTGATGGGAATAACCCCCTAGAGTGGAGATTAGTGCACCACTTAACAATAACCGTCTTCGAGTGATCACCTTAAGATATCCTCTTAGTACAAAACCATGATCAAACCTACAATGATTTGCACATTATCGCCACTAAATTAATCGCTTATAGGCCCGTATTTTATAATCGTACTACACTCGGGTCGATCCGAGGTGAGTATAAGCAATTTTTAACTCGTGGCAGATAATTCTAGCAAATTTTTCTGTTTATATTTTGTCCAAAGATAGACATCGCGTTAACGGCCATCGGGCTTTATAAGCCACTGGTCCTCGCTTAAGTTAAGCATGAACTATTTATTGAGTTTTACAGCTTGTTACGACCTTATAACGCCCGCATACATGGAAATTTCAAAAGCCAATCAGTGAAATAATGACTGGCCTTTGAAACCTTAGTAAAACTAATTAATTAGTTTTAGAGTTTAGCTTGCCAACTAAACCCTCGGCGGCAGGTTTACCAGCTGCTTTGCTTGAAACACCTGCGCGACTAGTTCGGCAAAACGCTTTAACTGTGCGGCCATCTTTGCGCTCGTAGCCTTTTACCCAACCACAGGCAGCATTTTGATCACACTCCTCTATGCTCAAGCCTTTACAGGACGAAGCATTAGCCGGGGTAGCCAATGCAAGCATAGATAAAATCAACATGCTCGACACATTGATAAACAATTTATTAGCTCGATTAGGCTTATTAGTAGATGATGGGAAAGAAGTATATTTAACTTGAGGTGCTGTCTTAGCAGACAGGCTAGATTTAATAATCGTCATGATTAATCTCCATTTATATAAATTACGCAATCCTTGCGTCGTTCCACTATTGGAACACAAGCACTTTAACTAAAAATGAGAACGCGCGCCTCACTCATTCGGATGATATTTACAAATTTTAGTCTGCTTTGAAATGTTTGCTAAGTTTAAGCCCTTGCGCCTGATAGTTTGATTTAACTCCTTGACCATAAATTATCTCGGGGCGCTCTAGCATGGATTCGTAAACTAAACGACCTACGTTTTGTCCATCCTCTAGTAAAAACGGCACGTCAAAGGAGCGCACTTCGAGCACCGCCCGCGCACCGATACCCCCAGCCTCAGGCGCACCGAAGCCAGGATCGAAAAAACCGGCATAATGCACCCTAAATTCACCCACTAAAGTATCGTATGCAACCATTTCAGCGGCATAGTCTAAAGGTACATGCACGGCTTCTTTAGACACCAAAATATAGAACTCGCCGGGATCAAGAATGAGAGATTTATTATGCGCATACAGCGGCTCCCAAAACTCTTTTAGTAAATGCGCACCCGACTTATCAATATCTACCACACCAGAATGACGTTTGGCGCGATAGCCTATTAATCCGTCAGACATTTCACCAGACAGATCAACACTAACCGGCACTCCATTTTTAATTTCATGTTCAGCTAAATCGCGTTCTACTAAGCGCTTTTTTGCATGCAGACTAATATGCTCTGCATCATCAATTACTGGCTTACCCGCACGCAGGCGAAGTTGCGACAGTCTTGAACCGCGACGTACTTGCACGCTAAAGGTTAAAGGTGCAATTTCTGCATACAAAGGACCAGAATATCCGGCTGGCACCTGCTCAAATTCCACACCATAATCGGTAATCAAACGAGTGAAAACGTCAAGGCGACCAGTTGAACTTTTGGGGTTGCCACCAGCCGCTAAACCGTGGGGCAAATCCAAGCTCTCCTGTAGCGGAACGATATAAACACAGGACTTTTCTAAAACAGCGCCAGTAGATAAATCTACACGATGCATTACCATTTCATCTAAACACTCTGCCACCGTTCGATCACGACCCGGCAAAAACGAAGACCGCACTCGATAAGCGATACTGCCCAAACGTAAATCCACACTCGCAGGTTGTATTTGGTCTGCATCCAAAGCGTCTTCGCTGCTTAGTACATTGGAAGCGAATAGTTGCTCAATGTGCTGTGACGCTAAGGCACCCGCTAACCCAGAAAATTTATAACTCATAAACGATGATAGATCCTTAGCGCGTGTTCATTAGTTAAAAATGACCGTACGATTTTTGAATACGATAGCCTTTCGTTTGATGACCTTAAGTAGAGCTTCGATAAATACACTTTGTTCAACGACGCGCCCCAAACCTTCAATATCTTGTAAAGAAGACCCTGAATCAATTGAGACCACATCTTGTTCAATAATTGGTCCGTGGCCCACTTCTGCAGTTGTGAAGTGTGCGGTCGCGGCGATCAACTTGGCGCCTTTCTCATAGGCCGTTCGGTACAGATTATCGCCGTTGTAAGGCAACAACGATGAATGACTTACGTTAATGATTGGGCAAGTAGTCTCTTGAATAAAATTAGCGCTGAGTGCTTGCATGTAGCATGCCAAACCTAGCAAGTCTGGCTTATAGCGTTGAACTATCTCTAACTGCTTGGCTTCAAATGCTAAACCGTCACCTGACTTACTAACGTTAGTAGGTATATAAAAGAACGGAACGCCATGACGATCAGCGATATCTGACACGGACTCGTCATTACCAATAATAAATGCAACTTCTACCATGGGCGAGTGACTCACTTCAAACCTAGTTAAGACTTCACTCAAAGCATGCTCTTGCTTTGAAACAAACAGACCCAAAGTTTGCTTGCGATCCATGAACATCACATCAAAAGTACCGTCGAAAGCTTGCGCGTAACTTGTAAATTCTTTATCGAAATCAGGCTCATTGTCCCAGCGCGAATCGAGAGCCCACTCGCATCGAGAAAAATGATATCCGTCGTCAGCAATCTCTTCGTAACGTAAAATATTAAGCTCACGATCGGTAAAGAAGTTGGCTAATGCTGCAATCACACCCACCTTGTCTGGACAACTAAAAAGCAATACACCAATGGGCACGCCGTCTATATGATTTTCGAAGCTTGATAATTCAGAAGTTCTCGGTTCTTTAAACATACCTTAAGCCATACCTTAAGCCTAGCTAAGCAATAATGATGATTCAATTATACACTTTAATCGCACAATAATGTGGTCGCGCTTTTGTTAAGGACTGATGCTAAAATACCAGTGATTTTAGACCTATAACCATTAGAAAATCATCAAAAAACCTTGATGAAAATATAAGCAGTTATAGACTTTAGCTGAGCTAGTTACTATAATCCAATCACGAAAAAATCTGTGGAAGAGAGGTAATGATTAGGCGCATTTTAATGTTGCTAAATCAAACCCGCCGAAGGCGCAACGTGCTCGTAATCGCTCAGGCAAAAGGACCGCAAATTGCGCGTGTGATCACGCAGTTCGTCTCTGGAGAGCGTGCTATTTGAGCACCACCGAAGAGGTAATCTTTCAGGTAACCGGACAGAGGAGCAAAAACGAACAGAAGACTCGCCTACATTTAAAGTCGCTGCGCGTCCTTATGTTACTCGATAACGTTTGCTCTGATTAGGTTACAAAAATGATTAGCCAAGATAGCGATACCCACCCCAACAATTCCGCGCACAAAGAAAGTCCGACACCTACCCCACTTTTTCAACAACACAAAGCCGCCAATGCTAAAATTGTCGACTTTGGTGGTTGGGCATTGCCCGTTAATTACGGCTCACAGATAGAAGAACATCACGCGGTACGAAACGCATGCGGTATGTTTGATGTGTCTCACATGACCGTATCTGATATCACTGGCGCGCATACTCTATCGTTTCTGGAGATGGTGCTTGCTAACGATATAAATAAGATCAGCTCCCAACCTGGAAAAGCGCTATATAGCTGCCTACTGAACAACGATGGCGGAGTAATTGACGATCTAATTGTTTACTACATTAACGATCAACACTGTCGAATAGTCAGCAATGCCAGCACTAAGCAAAAAGTTATAGCTTGGGTTACTCAACAATCTGAATCTTTTCAAGCAAAATTAAGCGAACAACCTGAGCTTGCACTACTCGCAGTGCAAGGTCCCAATGCCCTAAAAATATGTTCGCAAGTATTAGACAGTGAATTCGCCACTGTAACCCAGTCCTTAAAACGCTTTCAAGGCGCATTTTGGAATGACGAATTTGTTGGTCGCACGGGTTATACGGGTGAAGATGGCGTAGAACTTATAGTTAATCCCGACTTGGCTCGGCAGTTATGGAAGGCTTTTCTCGATGCGGGTGTTCAAGCCTGTGGTTTAGGCGCGCGCGATACATTGAGACTGGAGTCTGGCATGGCTCTATATGGTAACGATCTTGACGAAGAGCATACGCCAATCGAAAGCGGTCTAGCATGGACCGTCAGTTTAAACGACGACCGAGACTTCATTGGCAAAGCCGCATTGTTAAAGCCACCTGCCCATGAATCCATTGGCATTACCCTCACAGATAAAGGAGTGATTCGCGGGCATCAAACGCTGTTATTAAATGACACAGAAATTGGCGAGGTAACCAGCGGCACATTTTCCCCCAGCCTAGAAAAATCAATTGGAATGGCTCGAGTTAAAGCAAGCTTGAACTTATCAATTGGTGATGAGGTAAAAGTGGCAGTAAGAAACAAACAGCTCAATGCGGTTGTCTGCGCCATGCCTTTTTTCAAAAAAGATCCCAAGCCCAGCTAATCAGTTTAACGATCCGCTACGCTTTATTCCGACCTATTTTTACCGACCTTTAAAACGCTTAAAGCAAAACATAATTATGACTAACTCCTTTGTAACAAGACATATTGGCCTAACAGATACTGATATTGCTTTTATGCTAAATGAATTGGGTTATAGCTCTTTAGATGAGCTGACTGAAGTAGTCGTACCGGATGGCATTGCAGACAATTCGCCATTGCAACTTGCCTCGCCCGCTAGCGAAGAACAAGCTTTGGCTGAACTGCTAACACTGGCTAAGCAAAACAAGATCCTTAAATCATGCATAGGACAAGGCTATTACAACACGCATACACCAAAAGTAATTCAACGTAATGTATTAGAGAACCCTGCTTGGTACACCGCCTACACTCCGTATCAACCAGAGATATCACAAGGCCGCTTAGAAGTCTTATTCTACTTTCAAACTATGATTACCGAACTGACTGGTTTGGATATCGCTAATGCCTCTCTATTGGATGAAGCTACTGCTGCGGCAGAGGCACTGGCACTGGCTCATCGCGCGCATAAAGCCAAGAAACACAAATGCTTGGTTTCTAAACACTGCCATCCGCAAACGCTGGCGGTATTAAACACTAGAGCCACGCCACTAGGAATAGAGCTAGTAATGTTTGATGAAAGCAATGCGGTAAAAGATTGGGATGATGTGTTTGGAATCATTGTGCAGTACCCAGATAGTTACGGCACGATCAATGATTTATCAGCCCTCTGCCAAGCGGCTCATGACGCCAGTGCTTTGGTGATTATGGCTAGCGATCTATTAGCACTAACATTGCTTAAATCGCCGGGCGAATTAGGTGCAGATATTGTTATTGGAAATTCCCAACGCTTTGGTGTGCCGTTAGGTTTTGGTGGCCCACATGCGGGCTTCTTCGCGGTCAAAGATAAGTATAAGCGCAGCATGCCGGGCCGTTTAGTGGGCGAATCGCTAGACGTGCACGGTCAACCGGCCTATAGACTTGCTCTGCAAACTCGCGAACAACATATTCGTCGCGAAAAAGCCACCTCCAATATTTGTACAGCACAGGCGTTATTGGCCATTATGGCAACCCTATATGCTATTTATCATGGACCTGCAGCCTTGCGCGCCACTGCGCAACGAGTAAACAATTTAGCACTAAGTTTAGCGTCAGCTTGTCGCACGCTTGGTCTCCAGGTTAATGAAACCATCTTCGATACGATCACTCTGCAAGATGTGGATGCCGATGCACTTACAAAAGCAGCATTAGAACAGGGCTACAATTTAAACCCACGCAGCGCTTCAAGCGTGTCAATTGCGCTGGACGAAACCTTAGACGAATCAGATGTATTAAGCCTGCTAGAGAGTTTTAATGGTGTGCTCAATAAAGAACTCCCACTTAACAAACTCGAACTAACTGCAGGCTTGGACGACAGCTACTTGCGTCATGACAATTATTTAAGTCAGCCTGTGTTTCATCAATACCGAAGTGAAACTGAAATGATGCGCTATTTGCGCCGCATGTCGGATAAAGACATCGCGCTAGACCGAGCCATGATTCCGTTAGGCTCCTGCACCATGAAGCTTAATTCCAGCGCACAAATGATGCCAGTGACTTGGCCTGAGTTTGGGCAGATACACCCTTTTGCACCGCAAGATCAAACCCAAGGCTATCAAGAAATGATTGCCCAACTCGAAGAAATGCTATGTGCCTGCACCGGCTACGATGCCATTTCATTGCAACCAAATGCCGGTTCACAAGGCGAGTATGCAGGTCTGTTAGCGATCAAAGCTTATCACGAAGCAAACAATGATCGGGAACGCGATATTTGCCTAATCCCAAGTTCAGCACACGGCACCAACCCTGCCAGTGCACAGATGGCGAATATGCAAGTTGTGGTAGTAAAGTGCGATGATAATGGCAATGTTGATCTTGATGATTTAAACGCCAAAATTACTGAACACCCACAACGCATAGCCGCCATTATGATCACTTATCCTTCAACCCATGGTGTGTTTGAAGAACATGTGACACAAGTGTGCGATGCGGTGCACCATGCGGGTGGTCAGGTCTATATAGACGGAGCCAACTTGAATGCTCTAGTTGGGGTAGCGCAACCGGGTAAGTTTGGTGGCGATGTATCACATTTAAATTTACACAAAACCTTTTGCATTCCACACGGTGGAGGCGGACCCGGCGTCGGTCCAGTAGCCGTAGGAAAGCACTTAGAAGCATTTTTACCTGAAGACCAACACAATTCTGAGCGTCAAGGCTCGATGGTGAGTGCAGCGCCTTTCGGCAGTGCGGGCATATTGCCTATTTCTTGGATGTATATTCGTATGATGGGTGCCGAAGGTTTACGCTTAGCAACCCAGTGTGCAATTCTAAGTGCTAATTATTTAGCGCATAAGTTAGGGCAAAACTACCCGATTTTATACACGGGTAACAAAGGCTTGGTAGCGCATGAGTGCATTATTGATGCGCGACCCATGAAAGAAAATGGCGTTACCGTAGACGATATTGCAAAGCGTTTAATTGACTATGGCTTTCATGCGCCGACCATGAGCTTTCCGGTGCCAGGGACATTAATGATTGAACCCACAGAAAGTGAATCCTTAGCTGAGCTAGATAGATTTTGTCGCGCGATGGATGGCATTTTTGCCGAATACACTGCAGTTAAAAATGGCAAGTTAGCAATCGACAATTCCATGCTCAGCAATGCGCCACATACCATGGCATTTTTATTGGATGATGACTTAGATGTTCCCTATTCTCGCCAACAAGCCGCAAGCCCAGATCCAGAGTCTGAATCTGGCACTAAATATTGGCCACCAGTCGGGCGTATTGACAATGTGTTCGGAGATAAAAACTTAGTCTGTAGTTGCCCGCCGCTGAGTGACTATGAAAACTAGCGCCGCAGCTTGTGGGAATAAAGGCCTTGTGGTAACAAAAATCTAGTTATAACGACGTTTATTTTTAAAGTTTGGTTCGCAGTAAGTCAGTTGCTTGGCATAAACATCTGCGCGTTGCGTAACTTTGGCTGCCACATTTAGCAACCATTGTTTAGATTTGTGCGTACCTCGCGCATAACCGCCCTGTCCTTCATGGTAGTTAAGATAGTGTGCATTAGCATCCCATTTGGAAATATTATTGCGCTTAAAAGTCACATCCATATACCACTGAATAAAGTCGAAAGCATCGGCAAAGTTAGTACGATTTCCTGAGCTATTAGTGGCGTTCTCATATTCCGCCCAGGTACTCTTAAGTGCCTGTGCATAACCATAAGCATCACTGGCGCGGCCACGTGGAATAAAGCCTAGAGTATAGCGCTTAGGCGGCCTTGCTTTGGCTTTAAAACGTGATTCCTGGAACATTATCGCCATTGGCAAATGAATCGGCGCACCCCATTTTGCTGAACTTATTTTAGCCGCCTTATACCAACGCGGATTATCTTCAAATATGGAGCATATATCGTTGATATTGGTCGGTTCTTGGTATCGGGAGATACAACTCGTTAAGGACAAAACCAAAACCATTAAAACAACAAACTTCATTATTAAAGAATTATTTGTCATCAACCTAGTTACCTTAAGAAATGTATTAAAGCTTGTCATTAAATGCCTCTTTAACCTTTTTTAAATGTCGTCTACTGACCTGAAAAACCAAGTCCGTATGATGGAGTGTAATCTCTTTATGTCCATCATCACGACTAATTAGTTCTTTCAAAGATCGTTTGCTGATCAATGAACTGCGATGCACACGTACAAAGCCTTTTACTAAAGATTCTTCTAATGCTTTGAGCGTGTAGTCAACCACCACTTCTTTGCCATCCATCAGTCCTGCTACAACGGACTTACCTTCAACTCTAAAATACAACAAATCAGTCACCGGAAGCTTGGATAAATAACCATCTTGACCAAGATTAATCTGCTGCTCATCTATTCCCGCCGATTCAATATGATTTAATTGCAAACGACTTAAGCGCTGCGCCTTTAATATAGCGCTATTCAGGTCATTATAATCAATGGGCTTAAGCAAGTATGCAACTGCCCACGTTGAAAATGCTTCTAGCGCATATTCATCGTAAGCAGTACAAAAGATAATAGCCGGTGGCTCACTCACCTTTTCTAAAATAAGCTTGGCGGCCTCTAATCCTGTCATATTTGGCATTTCAATATCCAGTAACAACACGTCTGGAGAATGTTGCTGGGTCAGCTCAATTGCCTCTTGACCATTCACGCCTACGGCCAGTAAATCCACATCCGGCATAGCATTAACAAAGCGCTCCAAGCGTGCTCTTGCAAGTGGCTCATCATCCACCACCACGACTGAAATTGATAAGCTCAAAAATTTACCTTTCTAATCTGTTTAGGTATGCGCATAACTACCGAGTAATGAGCCTCATCAACTCTAGCATTAAGCGCATAATCATCATCATACATTACTTGTAAGCGTTCTTTAATATTCGCAATGGCAATGCCCGTACCATGTCGTTCCGACGGCGTCGCTGGCATTGTGTTATTTATTTTCAACGACAGGTGCTTATTTGACTCACGCACGTTCAACCGAACTTTTCCTACCTTTTGCTCCGCATAAACACCATAGATAATCGCGTTTTCAATCAAAGGTTGTAAAATCAATTTGGGCACATAAAGCTTGTCCGCATGAGTTACCGCAATGTCACTACTGTAATCCAACCGTTCACCCAAACGCAGGTGCTCTAGTTGCACATATCCATCGCATAACTTTAATTCCTGATCTAAAGTATGCTGATCATTGACATCATCAAGGCTGGCGCGTATCAATAAAGACAGCGACTGTATTGATTGGTCTGCCGCAACCGGATCAACACTAATCAACTCAGCAACGGTATTCAAACTATTAAACAAAAAATGCGGCTTAATTCTCGATTGCAAGGACTGCAAGCGGGACTGCGTTGTAGCTTTAGCTCCTTTTTCTAATCTACTTAGTAAGGAAAAAAACAGCAGCATCATCACACCACTCAATGTAACGGCCAAGCCTCGGTTGAGTACTCCCAGGTTGAAAAAACTCTGTTCAGCGCTGTTCAAAATCCATAGCCTACCAACCGTTTCAATAAGTAAGAAGACCACCAATAATATAATTATGGGTACAGATAAGTTGATTAAAGGTCCTTGCCGATTCAGCCAATGCCGAGTTAAGCATAACAAGGCAATACTACCCAATGCCAACCATGCTAAATAAAAGGCCAGTAGCGAAAAATAACCGAAAGAGAAACCAACACCACGGGATAAAGCAACGATCATTGCCACCAATGCAACACCGCACAGAGTAATCAAAACCGAGGTGTTTCGGCAAAGATTAGGGATATGTATTGATTGGAGTTTCAAGTGTTATTGTTCCAAGTTTTAAAGTATCGAATTGTCAAAAAACCAGGTGATGGCTGCTATATTAGCAGATCGGCGCTTCAGACTAAGGTCTAATATGCATGTCAAACACACTGAAAAATACCGCTTAACCGAAAAATATGACCACTTATCTGATGGTCGGTAGGTTTTGCCACATTGATAGGTAATACTAAAATCAGAAAAGAAACTAACGGCAGTAAATTCTCTGGCCCAGCTCTTTATTTATAACTAGCGTAGGCACCTTATAACTAGCGTAGGCACCT
>CAZHEL010000028.1:0-18195 GCA_964531625.1 uncultured Gammaproteobacteria bacterium | reverse complement strand
TTATAACTAGCGTAGGCACCTTATAACTAGCGTAGGCACCTAAACTAGGTAGGCACCGAGATGCTGGCGTAAATAGAACAACGAACCGTTTGAAACATGAGAAACACTTTAAATGCACAGCATGTCTAAAATAAGGAAACACTCTAAAATATTAGGTCTAGAGTCTGGTTTTACCATAGTCGAATTAATGATTACGGTTGCGGTAGTTGGTATATTTTTAGTTGTTGCTATCCCAAGCTATACCGACTTTATTGCTCGCAATCGTGTTGATGTAGAAGTCCAAGAATATCGATCCATTCTAACGTTGGCGCGCAGTGAAGCAATCAAGCAAAACAGATCTGTCACTGTTAGCGGCATTAACAACTGGCAAGACGGTTATGTTTTGGCGCTTGCTAGCGTAGCAAACTTAAACAGCACAACAGACCCAGGCATTTTACGGCGCTACACGCCTCAAGATGAAAATGGTATCACGCCATCATTGAATGGCAGCCAATTATCAATCACGGAAATAACCTATCGCGCCACCGGTTTACTAAGCAGTGCTGTGCCAGTAGTTATGGAGTTTTGCTCGCCAGACACCACCGAAGACAGACGCATTACGGTCAATGTCACCGGTCGGTATTCTTCTGAAATATTTGAATGCCCATAATTTGAATCCATTCACACCAAGAATTTATAGAACTTATTAAATCTCATATGCGCAAACATACACACCCTTTCAGCACTCAGCCTAAAAAACTGGCGCAAATTAACCATAGCAAAGGCTTTACGCTTATTGAAGCTCTAGTGACCGTTATTGTTATGTCAATTGGTCTATTGGGAGTTGCTGCCCTGCAAAACACCGGCGTTAAGTTAACTTATGATTCTTATCTGAGAACGCAGAGTGCATTATTAGCGTCTGATCTATTTGATCGCATGCGGGCTAACACAACGGTCAACTATGCGGGCTTAAACTACAGCACAAGCAACACCAGCACTACTTGCTCTCGATCCGGTGATAACTGTAACGCAACAGATATGGCTACCTACGATGCCGCCATGTGGGTTGGCCGCGTAGAAGAAATTTTTGGTGCCGATACAGGCTTTGTCATCGATGTTGACACCGATGCCCAAGAGACAGACTTTACCATTCGTTTTGAGTGGTCACCTCGCATTAGTGACCCCACTAATCAGAACTCTGGCACCAACGAAACCCAGCAATTTGAATACGTAGCGCGAGTCAAAAATGTACCATTATAAGAAGCATCCTAATAGTCATCAGGCAGGCTATACCTTAGTTGAATTACTAGTCGGCGCGTTTATCGGTTTGTTTCTGGTAGCCGGCATGGCTCAAATGTATGTGTCTGGCAAACAAACCTTTAACGTCAGTCAAAGTGTTGGTCGTGCGCAGGAAGACTTGCGCTTTGCATATCACTTTATTACTCGTGATTTGCGCGAAACCAGCTTTACCGGTTGTTTGCGTAACGTGCGCAATATGATCCCGGCGGCAAATCGCAATAATCTTAATGACCTAACTATTAAAATAGGTGGATGGGATTATGACGACACCTCTCCTGGCGATCCTGATGTCACGCTAGATACAAACTATGCCGTGTCTACCCAGTTGGGCAATTGGAATGGACTTGACGTTGACGGTAGTACCGATTTACCGAACTTTATCAATAGCGTTGCCAACTCAGATGTATTGATGGTGCGTGCGATTACACCATTAGACGGAGCAATAGTAACCGCAGCAGGCGGCACTCCTAATCAAACTCTAGGGGTAAACTCTCCAAATGCAGCATTAGCCGTCGACGACGTATTGGTGGTAGGAAATTGTCGTGTAGCAGATCAGTTTATTGTTGGCTCGGTAAATGCGGGTGCCAATGTAGAGAGCATAGCGAATTCATTCCGCGAAGACTGGGGAGCTGGATCTAGGATGTTTGATATTAGTAACACCTACTACTATATTGGCTTACGCAATGGTGCCGATACCCCATCATTGTTTAGAGTTTCAGTTACGCCGAATGGTCCACAAAGCGCCGCTCAGGAGTTGGTAGAAGGCGTTGAGTCAATGCAAATATTATATGGCATTAATACCGATGCAAATACCGCCGATGCCAATCGTTATGTGTCGGCACGAGATGTCAATGATTGGACGCAAGTTGTATCTACTCGCATAGGGCTAATTTTGGTTCAACCTGACGGCCGAACTCCATCAGTCGCTAATGTCGAAACTGTCAGCTATGGCGTAATAGATGACCTTAACTTTGTTAGTAGTCTCGGCGATACCAGCCTTAGATTCACTTCTATCTCAACAATAAAAACTCGAAATCTAGGTACAGCGCCTGATTTTGTTCTCAGAGTATGCAATACAGATGACCCCAACGGGTCGCGCGCCGCGGCATGTAATGCCAATGGTTTTGCAACCTTTTAAGTGACAATCAAATTACTATCATGAAATATTTAACACACTGCAAACAAGCAATACCAAAGCGCCACGATAATGGTGGCTTTGTACTGCCTGTTGCCCTTATTTTCTTATTGGTCAGCACCTTACTTGGTGTTACCGCGCTTAGAGTAAATTCATTGTCAGAAAAAATGACAGTGAATTCGATACAGCGTGAAGAAGCTTATGCCAGAGCCGAAACCGCATTACTCGAAGGAGAACTGCTAGTACGTGATAATGGGCTTGCCATATCCCAAGCAGTTATTGGCTCTGCTGCTGCGGATAGTTGTGCCGTCACCTTTAATGGCGAACCAGGCATTTGCTCACCCGCCAGCAATCCCCAAACCGCTAGCGCCATTCCGATTACCCAAGAGCGTTGGGAAGCGATATTTTTTCAATCACCGATTTCTTCGAACGTGCGCAATACCGTCGATGGCACACCTTACATTATAGAATTTATGGGACATATTATTGGCACTGATGATACTGGAAATAATAACTCTCGTTGCACTAACATCCAGAGCACATGGCCATATTGCACTTTGGATCCACTGCAATTTCGTATCACAGCCATGGCCATGGGGCCTGAAGCAAACTCGGGATTAGTTATGTTGCAGTCTGTCTATGTGGCCTTGCAAGCTCCTTAGCATTTAATAAAACATATTCACAAATAACGAAACAATATTATTTAGTAATACTTAATAACAAAAAACCACAGTCACTCATCCGTTGAGCCGGAGACTATATGAAACACGTAATCAAAACCCTAACTAAAACCGTAAGCACAAAAATTATAGGCTTAGAAACTATAAATTTTAAAACTATAAATTTCGCTTCAGCATCAATGTTAGCTCGGGCTGGTTTATTCGCGTTAGGTACACTATTTCTCTCATCCGTGCCGGCGCAAGCACAGCAGAGCCTAACGGATTTTTCAGTATTACCCGAAAGCTTAACGGGTGATGTAGCAGCCAATGCCAATATTTTAATTATTCTGGATAATTCAGGAAGTATGGGACGATTTTCAGCTTTCGAGAACTCTCAGATTGGCGCAGTGCAGGACGGCAACTATGTTAGGGATGGATTTACTGACACCCGATACCTTAGAGGTCGAACTGCCTGGGATGCATCAAGTTCTCTGAGTAATTCTTTTCAAGTTCGGCAAGCCATTCTTAATGTTATTAATGATCCTCAATATACCAATCGAGTTAACATTGGTTTAATGGCATTTGATACGTTTGACTGTAACTATGATCCTGCTGACAACAACGCAAATAATATAAATGTTGCACGAGACATTGACGAGACCAATTTATTGTATGAATGTGTCGATGATGCCAATGGTAATGTTATTGGCGCGCCGGTTGAGCGTCGAGAATTCAATCGTTCTACTTCCGGCCTCGGTTTATTAAGGGCCAATGTAGCCAACTTAGACAGTGCACATAGAATAAAGTTGAACCGTTTACTTGCAATAGAGCCAACACCTTATGTTAATGATTCAGGCACAAGAAATATTGGCGTGCGCACCGTAAACGGTAATGAAATTGATACAGTGATATTCGGCACACCTCCCACCAACCCCGCTACCGGCGGCCCTATTGTTGGAGCAGGCTCACCGGCAAGCCGTAACAACCCCTTACACGGGATGGTACATCCGTTTTTAAGTAATAATCCTGCAGATCGAGTAATTGATGGAACCGAGTTTCCTATTCTCTCGTCTCCGGACAATGCTTACTCAAACTTCACACCATTATCGGGTTCACTGGATTCAGCATTTCGATATTTACTTAGGAATGACACGGCGGTAGATGCTCGAACTAATTTAAGTCAAGATTTTAAAGACGGTTTAGTTAATAGAGAAATAAGCTTAGTTGATTCATCAATTCAATACCCCACAGCAGACCAGTGTGAGGGTGATTTAATTGTGATTCTGTTGACCGACGGTGTCGCATCTCAAATAGCACCAACCGATATCGTAGATGGCGTTGGCGCCGGTGCCAATGGCACCACATCTACTGCAGCCGCTGTTGCTTCTGCTCGACGACTCAGACTTCGTGGTGCTGCTAGTGAAGCTGATTTAGATGTCGATAATGGAGAGAGACCTATTGAACTATTCGTTATTGGATTTAATTTAAACGGCAGTGGCCTTACCAGTGCTAATCAAATAGCAAATGCAGGCAGCTCTACTGTAGATGCAGATGGCAACCCAATTCCAGCACGTAGTGCTGTTGACGCTACTTCTACTGAAGAAGTACAGAACGCCTTTGAGGCTATTTTTAATGATGCACTAACCGAAGGTGGGTCACGTTCTAGTCTATCGGTAGTCGCTGGTGCTGATTCCGCACTTGGCTCATTTATACAACCAGGATTTGTACCCTTAAGGTCCGAAGTGATCAACGAGGGCACAGTAAATGAAGAAACTATTTCAGTAAGTTGGACAGGTGATTTAGCTAACTTTTTTATCGATGAATTTGGTAATTTTAGAGAAGATACCAACGGCAATGGAGAACTGGATGCAACTGATTTTGGTTTTTTAATAGAGTTCGATGACGGTAGTGAACTCACACACATAACGAGGTTTCTAGTCGACGGAGACGGTAATGTTGTTACTGGCAGTCTTCAAGGTATCGCCAATGCTGGTAATACTCCTACAACCCCGATTGCCCAAGCTTTTGATGTCTTTATTGAAATACCTGATTTAAACCCAATATGGTCAGCCAATGATCAATTCAACGCACTAGCGACCAGTGAAGCTTCAATAAGCCAAAATCGAAACTATAACGCCTTACCGAGTGTCTCCGGTGGTCGTCATATATTAACCAGCTTAGATGGTACAACGACGATCCCTTTTGTATGGTCGAATGCCAATAATGCGGCTCGTATTGACCCAGGTGAGGTTGGTCTATTTGATTTACCAATAGTCGATGCCAACGACAAAATAGACGCTACAGAAGATCTAATCAATTTCATCCGTGGCTACGAAGGCAATAATGATTTTCGCAATCGCACATTGGGTAATGAACGCTTTTTGCTTGGTGACATCGTTCATTCAACACCGATTCAGGTAGAAGCACCCACCATGTCAGGGATAAATTCTGCGGCTGTCGCAGCAAGCTTTAGACCCTACGCAGAACGTTATATAGATCGTCGCAGAATGGTCTATGTGGGTGCCAACGATGGTATGTTACATGCCTTTAATGGCGGCTTCTGGGACGGTTTAGATGAAGACGATAATAACCCCGGTGATTTGGAAGTTTCTACCACGCCAAATAGCGGCACTGCCACTGGGTTTGCGCTCGGGCAAGAAATATGGGCTTATGTGCCACGCGCAGTATATCCACACTTAAAGTTTTTGAGTGATCAAAATTATTTAGCAGATACTCACGTCTCCTATGTCGATGGATCAACACGAAGCTATGAAGTAAAATTATTTGATAATGTTCCTGGTAACTGTGCCGTTGGCACAGCAGACGGCGTAACCGCTGCTGACAGCTGTCGCTATGTTAATGGCTGGGGAACAATTTTAGTGGTTGGCTTACGCTTAGGTGGCGCACCATATACCGGCGATCTTGACAATAATCCGAGCACGCCTGATGAAACAACGGCCGCTTCGTATATGATATTTGACGTTACCAACCCTGAACTACCACCGGTATTAATTGCTGAAATTAGTAACCCTGCTTTTAATTTAGGCACGGTAGCACCCACAGTGGTTAGAACATCGGTTCAGCCGGGTGGGTCATCTCCTGAAATTGATTACGCTATCGTATTTGGCTCAGGCCCCACTGATTTACAAACCGCCACTAGCACCGATAATAGTGGGGCGGAATTATTTGTCTATTCTTTAGAAGGACGTTCCGCTGTACAATCAGGCAGCACTATTAACGTTCAGGGCAGCCCCACAAATACCTTTGTCGGCGGTATTAGCGCAGCCGATTGGAATGGCGATGATGTTGACGATGCGGTTTATTTTGGCACCATCGGTGGCACGGTTGATACGCCGACAGGTCAGTTGTATCGAGGTGAAATTGACAACTCCTTTGATACACAAATGCTTGTCGATGCCTTAGGTGCTATAGAAGAAACGCCTACCATTCCTGAAAATCAACTTTCCACTGAGAATAAATATATATTATTTGGTACGGGGCGCAACCTAGTACCTGACGACTTACAACAAGATTTTACTCGAGAGAACTTGTTTGCTGGGATAATTGAAGATATTACGGCTATGGATTCCGACTCAGTTACCTTTGGCAACGGCACTATTGCTGCTTCTCTAAACAGTGGCAACATATTAGATACCACCGGCGCTGACACCACCGGCAGTTCGGCTGTTGATGGGGTTCTTAACAACCCACCAACCAACCCAGGTGGTGGCCTTGATTCTACCCGTAGTGATTTGCTAATTGAATTTGGCAATGACAGTGGAGATACCTATCAAGGGTGGGTTTTTGAACTACCTCTTGGTACATCACGCACGTCAGCTGCGCCCTTTACTTTAGAAGAATTAGCTTTCTTTAGTGAATTTGAACCACAACTACTCGATCCAAACTCAACCGAATGCTTAGCCTCAGGCACGGGTTTTGTTACTGTATTTGATTATCGTATTGGAGTTGTGCCAGCTAGTGAAAGGTTCTTACTATCTGAAGACGTGCTCTTACCAATTGAACAGCGTGCTGCTGTCAGCTCTATAGCGAGGGTTGCAGTGTCAAGTAGTTTGTTGGCCGGAGGTGCAGCGCTACTATTAGCCGAAGATAGTGATGGTAATATAGGCCTAAGAATCAAACTACCTGGTGGAGACCAAGATGTAACAGAATTAGCTGGTACCCTATTAGCCTTTGAAAATGAATTTGGTCGTAGTGCATGGAGAGAAATACCGATTCCTGAATAGGAGTCGGCAGCTCTATCAAATTAATAATATAACTTAATAATAAAGCTCAATATGAAAACAATATCAGCACAGCGTGTAACAATGCTAGTCAATAGATCCGGTATCGCTACACTTAAACCTAAACCATTAGGGTTCACTCTAATGGAATTGATGATAGTGGTCGCTATTATCGGTATCATAGCAACCATAGCGTTACCCTCATACACAAGCTACATTTTAGAGTCTCGTCGTACCGAAGCGACGGGAGCTTTGTTAGACTGCGCTGCAAGATTGGAACGCAATTACACTACCGCCAGAACGTACACGACAGCAAATTTGTGCCCTAACCAATCAGCGCCAACCGATGCTTTTTATGATATTGAAATCCCCGCACCCACACTCTCAGCCACGACTTTTACAGTCACGGCCACAGCACCTAATGGAGGTTCACAAGCGCGTGATACAAGGTGCGTTACTTTCAGCCTAAATCATTTAGGGGTGCAATCTGCAGTTGATGATGGCGGCGCTGACACCACGGCAGAATGTTGGGCAAAATAAACATCAATAAATAAATTTAAAGACCTAGATATTTAATTGATTAGGTCACAAAAAAGCCACAAACTCAGTAGATATTAGGAGTTGTGGCTTTTCTTTATATTTTTTGTATATTTTTATCGTACTCTAAAATAGAGTCATCGAATATCAACCAGTGCGCAACTCTATTGGAATAGAAAAAGACACACTCTCGACTGGCCCATCAACTTCATTCACCACAATACCGCCGAGTTTTTTCATTCGGTCTATCACGCCTTTTACTAATATCTCTGGTGCCGATGCACCGGCGGTAACGCCCACAACCTCAATTCCGTCGAACCAACTCTCCTCTATCTGTTCAGCATGGTCAACCATATAACTGCTGATACCAAACGACTCTGACAATTCTCTTAAGCGGTTTGAGTTAGAGCTATTAGCCGACCCCACTACCACAATCAACTGCGCATCGCGTGATAATGCCCTAACTGCGTCTTGACGGTTTTGTGTGGCATAACAAATATCGTCTTTCTTTGGCCCTTTAATATTTGGGAAACGTGCTTTTAGGGCATCAATTAACACCTTGGTATCGTCAACCGATAAGGTAGTTTGAGTCACATAGGCCAAATGATCGGGGTTACTTACTTCAAGTTCAGCAATGTCTTTGGCATCTTCAACTAGGTGCATGCCGGTATCATATTGGCCCATGGTACCATCCACTTCGGGATGCCCTGCATGACCAACCATGACTATTTCAGAGCCGTTGTCTCGGTGACGCTTAACTTCCATATGCACCTTGGTCACCAAGGGGCAAGTAGCATCAAATACTTTTAATTCACGACCCTGTGCTTCGGCCTGTACCGCTTTTGAAACACCATGCGCACTAAATATAACGGTGGAACCATCCGGTATTTCGTCTAATTCTTCTACGAAGATAGCACCCTTACCTTTTAAATCGTCAACTACATGACGGTTATGCACCACCTCATGGCGAACATAAATAGGCGCACCGAATAGTTCGATGGCACGCTCCACAATATCGATAGCACGGTCTACGCCGGCACAAAAACCTCTAGGGTTAGCAAGTAATATTTTCATGATGAAATGCTTTTAGTATTTAAAAAGGGTTTGCCAAACGCTTCTGCAAACAACAGTACGGCGCCTATAAAAATAGCGATATCGGCAATATTAAAATGCGGAAAATGCCAGCTACCATAATACCAGTGAATGAAGTCGACTACATACTGATAAATAATTCTATCTATCGCATTGCCCAAGGCGCCACCGATAATTAGCGCGTAAGCAATACGTAAATGATGTTCATGATTTTGTAAGCGTGTAATCCAAAATGCTAGCAAAATGCTAACACCTAATGCTAACACGGAAAAAAACACGTGTTGCCAGCCGCCGTGTTGTGCTAAAAAACCAAACGCCGCACCAGTATTATGCACTAGTGAAAAATCAAAGATTGGCAATATAGGCACCACACCACCTTGCAAAATGTGTTCGGCCCAATACTTAGTGAGCTGATCTAAAACAATCACTGCAATGGTTAATTTAGACCAATTAGGCATGCAAGCGTTGCTCTCCATCGCCGTCGATATTTTCCACGCAGCGAACACATAATTCTGGATGTTCGGCAATGCTGCCTAAATCAGGTCGGCGATGCCAACAACGTACGCATTTTTCATCGCTTAGCGGCGAGACTACTATTTTTAATTCAGCAATGTCAGTGTCCACCGCACTGCTACTAGCTTGATCTAGTGGCGCGATACTGGCAGCAGACGTAATCAAAACAAAACGCAACTCATCGCCCAATGAACTGATTTTTTGATAGATATCACCGTCCGCAAAAAGCTCTACATTGGCGTCTAAGGCAGAGCCAATTTTGCCTTCGCCTCTTATTGCTTCGATTTGTTTGGCTACTTCGTCTCGCACTGCAATAACAGTTTGCCAGTCAGAATCGGACTGGAGGTCGTCAGGCAGCTCCGTCAGTGGTTGATAAGTGGTTGTGTATAAAACTGACGCTTCTCGCTCACCCGCCATATGTCCCCAAATTTCCTCGGCGGTAAAACTCAAGATTGGCATTAGGCTGCGCACCAAACTTTCTAGGATATGTTGCATGGCTGTTTGAGCCGACAATCTCGCCTGCGAAGAAGAACCCAAGGTATATAAACGATCTTTTATGATATCTAAATAAAAGCCACCCATATCAACGACACAGAATTGATGTAGACGCTGATATATCTGATGAAATTGGTGATCTTCATAGTAAGCTTCAATGTCTTTTTGCATACTGGCTGTTAAACGCACCGCCCATTTATCCAGGCCGAGTAACTCATCATAGGGCAAGCATTGATCGGGTTCAAAACCACTTAAATTACCCAGTAAATAACGTGCTGTATTGCGCATACGCCGATACGACTCACTGGTACGTTGTAAAATTTCTTGTGACAAACTCATTTCTGATTTGTAGTCAGTAGCCGCAACCCAAAGGCGCAATACATCAGCTCCTAGCGAATTTATAACCTCTTGCGGTGCAATTACATTGCCCAAAGACTTGGACATTTTTCGACCATCTTTGTCGACCACAAAACCGTGCGTCAGCACTCCTTTATAGGGTGCTTGACCGTCATTCATTGCAACGCTAGACAATAAGCTAGACTGGAACCAACCTCGATGTTGGTCAGAGCCTTCGATATATAAATCTGCGGGAAAGTTCAATTCAGAGCGGGCATTGACAACACTGTTGTGAGTAACACCTGAGTCGAACCAGACATCCAGCGTATCAAGTACTTTGTCATAATCATCAGCCGCTTCACCTAATAGCTCACTATCATCTAAATCGTACCAAGCTTGAATGCCCTCTTGTTCGATCTTAAGCGCTACCTGTTCCATTAAGGCAGGCGTATCAGGATGCAGTTCACCGCTTTCTTTATGCAGATAAATGGCAATCGGTACACCCCAATTACGTTGCCGAGATACGCACCAATCAGGCCGATTCTCTACCATGGTCTGAATACGAGCCTTACCCCAGCCGGGCTCCCAATCGACGGTATTAATGGCTTTAAGTCCTTGATTACGCAGACTTTTATCACCGGCCAAATGTTCCATACCAATAAACCACTGGGCGGTTGCGCGGTAGATCATGGGCGTTTTATGCCGCCAACAATGCGGATAACTATGCTCATAGTCCTCATGCTTTAATAAGGCGCCACGTTCTTGCAAAACGTCAACCACATTCGGGTTGGCTTTGAATACGAACTGGCCCGCAAACAATTCGGTCGACTCTAAAAAAGTGCCCGTTGAGCCAACCGGATTATTTACCGGCAAATCATATTGTTTACCCACTGCGAAATCGTCGACACCGTGCGCAGGTGCGGTATGTACCGCACCGGTGCCCGCTTCGATCGTGACGTGCTCACCCAATATAACTGGCACTTGTTTGTCATAAAAAGGGTGATGTAGCTGCAACAGTTCAAGTGCCGAACCATCAAAGCGTGCAAGCACTTCATGTTCGTCACTTAGCGCATATCTAGTCAATGCCGACTCTAGTAGTTCCTCTACCAATACCAATTGCTCAGTGCCGCTTTGCACTAGTGCATAAGTTAATTCAGGGTGTAGCGATACCGCTTCATTGGCAGGCAATGTCCACGGTGTGGTTGTCCAAATAACCACACTGGGTTGGGTCAGTTGGCTGGCATCCAGGTCAATTCGTTTGGCAAAGTCAGCCTGGTCGACCACCTTAAACTTAACGTCAATCGCGGGTGAGACCTTGTCTTGATACTCAACCTCAGCTTCAGCGAGTGCCGATGCGCAGACTGGGCACCAATAAACTGGCATTAGGCCGTGATACAGATGACCAGACTCAGCGATTTTAGCGAGGCTGCGCACTGTATCGGCTTCTATTTTAAAGTCCATGGTCAGGTAGGGGTTTTCCCAATCGCCCTGCACTCCTAAACGAACAAAGTCTTTCTTTTGCCCTTCTACTTGGCGTGCGGCGTATTCGCGACACTTTTGACGAAAGGTTTTTTTATCTATCTTTTGACCGGCTTTGCCATGCTTTTTTTCTACCTGTATTTCAATCGGCAAACCATGACAATCCCAACCAGGAATATACGGTGCGCGAAAACCTGCCAGATTACGCGACTTAACGATAATATCCTTAAGAATTTTCTGCATGGCATGGCCAGTATGAATGTTGCCATTCGCGTACGGCGGACCATCATGTAAAACATAAGTATCCGCATCGGCGCGTAGTTCTTGCAGAGCATGATAAGTATCTAGCTCAGCCCATTTTTTTAATATTGTTGGCTCACGGTTAGGCAAGCCAGCTTTCATTGGAAAAGCCGTTTGGGGCAGATTAATCGTGCTTTTATATTGACTGCCCGGTTTCTCGTTGCTCATGCTTTAAACTCTTTCATACAGATTGCCAAAGCGTAGTTGCAAAGACACTGTTGTGGACATCATCGCCCAGTCGTTTTAGGTTGGTAAGTATTTATATCTTAGATATGGATATTTATCTAAACTGTGTATTTTATGTTAGTTCCTTGGCCTGACCAATCAGAACAGCCAACAAAAGCATGAATAGGGCTAATTTTGTGCGAAATAATCTCTCGCACTGTCACAATCAATTGCTATTTGGGCTTTCAACTCATCTAAGGATGCAAATTTTTGTTCATCGCGCACTTTATGCTTAAAGTCCACCCGTATCTGCGCACCATAAATATCTTGACCAAAATCAAAAATAAATACTTCTAATCGATTCTCTTTGCCGTCCACCGTCGGCCGCGTGCCCACATTGGCAACACCAGTGTGGCGCCCACCATCTAATTCTACCTCTACTGCATACACTCCACTCACCGCTAACAAGGTCTCGGGTAACACGATATTTGCGGTGGGAAAACTCAAAGTGCGACCCATTTGCTGGCCTTTTGCTACTATCCCCAGAATACTGTAAGGGCGACCGAGCAAACGTTCGGCCATATGGAAATCATTATTGCTAAGCGCTTGTCGAACCCGACCGCTACTGACACGCAATCCGTCAAGCTCAAAGGTATCGTGTGCGCTTACCAAAAAGTCGTACTGATTACCAAGCTCTTGCAGCAAAGCAAAATCACCGGCACGATTATTACCGAAGCGAAAATCATCGCCAACACTTAAATAACGCACACCTAAACCATCAATTAGCACATCTTTAACAAAGGCCTCGGGAGTTTGAGCTGCAAACTCAGCATTAAAATTTATGCATAAGACCTGATCAACCCCCATATCGAACATCAACTGAGCTCGATTTTCTACCGAGCTTAGGCGCTCAACCGTATCCGGCGCGAAAAACTCTTTGGCCAGTGGTTCAAACGTCACTATAGTAGATTTAAGGGCTAGCTTTCGACTTTGCTCAAGCAGTGTATTAATCACGTGTTGGTGGCCTAAATGCACACCATCAAAGTTTCCAATCGAGACTACGCTTGGCCTATGCACGGCACTCAATTGCTCGATGCCGTGAATTAACGATTTAGTGGCTCCAGTCTGGGTCATGATCCTCAATATATGTTTTCAATTTGATACGCTCAGAGAAATCATTGCCCTTGGCGATAAAGTAACTCAATGTTAACTCAGGATGCCGCCACGACAAAACCCCATCATGGACTTCAAAATTGACCATCCACAGACCACACACAGTCGCCCCTAATTGTTCTATTTTAAATTTCCACCGCGACACAACCGCTTGATAATCGGCCTCAATCGCAGAGCGCCGTGGATCATTATTTAACATACGATTAAGCTTATCTTGTATGGGCAACAACTGCGCTTGATGAGCCTTTGTTATCGATTGCACTAATACCAGCAATTCTGACGCCTCGCTGAGGTCAAATAACTTATCTTTGATGCCTATTTGTGGTTGCATAATATGGGTGTTAACAATATATCTGCTAAGAGAGTTTAGGTGCCAATAATAACTGCCGCGGACGAATGCCTAGAATCACAAGACTGAGAAAATAACTGCCCGCACCTGCTGCCACCAATATAAACATTGAGATAACGCGCTGAGCCAAGTTTTTTTGAAACCACACAGCGTTCGCTTCATTTAATACGATTAAACAGCCACACATTATCGCCACGGCCACAGCAATTCTAAGCATAAACCACCACCAGCCTCGCTGTGGTTGATAGATTTTTCGACTCAGCAAGACTAACAATAGTAATATTGCATTGACCCAGGCGGCAATGGATATAGCCAGTGCCAAACCGGCGTGCGCCATAGTCCGAACCAAAATAACACTTAGAATCACATTAACAATGACCGCAATTACGCCAATCTGCATTGGGGTCTTAGTATCTTGGCGCGCAAAGAAACCTGGCGCTAAAACCTTTACCAAGATGAAACCACACACGCCAACTGCAAATGCTTCTAAGGCTACTGCCGACTGTATTACATCTGTAGTGGAAAACGCATTGTATTGAAAGATGGTGGTCAATAAGGGAGCAGCTAAAATATACAAAGCAAATGTGGCGGGTACGGCAATAACAATAACCCAGCGCAATGCCCAGTCCATCATGGCTGAGAAACTTTTAGCCGTGCCCGAAGTGTGTTCTTTAGATAAATTGGGTAATACCACCGTGGCCAAAGCCACACCAAACACGCCCACTGGAAACTCCATTAAGCGGTCAGAAAAATATAACCATGAAACGCTGCCTGTCACCAAAAATGAAGCCAAAAAGGTATTCACTAACATATTAACCTGCGCTACCGAAACACTGAAAATTGCTGGCAACATTAGCCTAGACATTTTGCGCATAGCACTGTTTTCCCAGTCGAGAACAGGCTTTGGTAGATAACCTTCGCGAAGCAAGGCGGGCACTTGAAATGCTAGCTGAATAAACCCTGCCACAAGCACACCAATGGCTAAAGCACGTGCGGCGTTATCTACCAGAGGCACCAACACCCACATAGCAACAATTAGGCATACATTTAATAACACAGGAGTAATCGCCGGCACTGCGAAGCGGTTTAAGGTATTCAAAACCCCGGCTGACATGGCAATTAATGATATACAAAACAAATACGGAAACATGATGCGCAATGCATCCACCGTAACATTAAACTTTTGCGGTTCATCAACAAATCCCGGTGCAAACACTGACACAATGGCTGGCGCGAAGATCATACCAAGAATTGTTAATGCCAGAGTCACTGCACCGAGAACCCCAGCGCTGACATTCACAAACTGTTTGGCCTCTAGGGTATTTTGCTCAGTTAATTCACTAAATACTGGCACAAAGGCCTGGGAAAAAGCCCCTTCACCAAAAATCCGGCGTAAAAAATTGGGGATACGAAATGCCACAAAGAACGCATCTGCTAAGGCACTTGGGCCTAGAATGTTGGCCATCACCACATCACGAATTAATCCGCTAAAGCGTGATATCAAGGTCATGGCACTGACCACAGCCGTGGATTTGAGTAGCTTTTTAGACATTAAATCTTAGATGCCAAGCGGTACTTACCGCAAAAAGCTTTTTCTGCGTAAATACACTCAGTAGCAAGCTCAGTAAGTGATGTTGTTTGAGGCGTTTTCATAGTGATAGCAAGTATAACCGCTTAGCGCACTTAAAGATGACAAATAGGCTGTATTCGCTTGACAATTTTCGGCAAAATCTGCATATTCCCGATTCGATTTTACGAGGTATTTA
Organism: uncultured Gammaproteobacteria bacterium; assembly: GCA_964531625.1. GTDB lineage: Bacteria > Pseudomonadota > Gammaproteobacteria > Arenicellales > Arenicellaceae > Arenicella. The sequence goes on along the minus strand of CAZHEL010000028.1, from coordinate 2,677 downwards.
AAAGTGGCTAATTCTCCACAGGCGCGCAAGCGCGCAAGACAAAATTCAGTTCGCCGTCTACGCAATCAATCACAGCGTGCGGCGGTACGTACAGCTATCAAGAAACTTGATGCTGCGATTGAAGCGGGTGATAAAGAAACAGCACAGAGCGCATACATCACATCAGTGTCGATGATTGATAAAGCCACTATCAAGGGCTTGCATCATAAAAATCGTGCCGCTCGATTGAAAAGCCGCTTAAACAAGCGTGTAAAATTAGTTAGCTGAAGCTAATTAAATAAGCAGCATATAAAAAAGGACTCTGATGAGTCCTTTTTTAATGTCCGCACCACAATTACAGTGAACAATTACAATAAAAATTACAACAAGTCTCTTAATTCTCAGAATCAGGCTTATTTGGGATTGATACAAAAACTTCTTGTTGCTGGGCTTTTTTATCGGCATCCAAATAATTCATAATGTCATTGCATAGCGTTTGCGTTCCATCACGGCTAATCGCACTGATCGTGTAGCTCGGTCCTTGCCAGTCAATTTCTTTAAGTAAGTCTTTGACTATTCGCTCTCTGTCTTCATCTAAAACTGCATCTGTCTTGTTAATCACTAACCAACGATCGAGCTGCCCAAGCTCGGTGCCAGTTTCTTCACTGTATTGAGATAGTTCACCAACAATGGTTCGGATATCCTTGGCTAAGTCAGCTTCCTCATCACCGTACGGCGCAATATCGACTATATGCAGCAATAGTTTGGTTCTAGCTAAATGACGTAGAAATTGAATACCTAAACCCGCACCTTGTGAGGCACCTTCAATCAAGCCGGGAATATCCGCAATAACGAAACTACTGCCCATACCCAAACTCACCACACCAAGTTCCGGATATAAAGTTGTGAATGGATAATTCGCTACTTTCGGTGTGGCCTGAGAGACCGAACGCAAAAAAGTAGACTTACCCGCATTTGGCAAGCCAAGCAGACCAACATCCGCCAGCACTTTTAATTCAAGCCTTAAGGAACGGGCGTCGCCCGGCTTACCTTTAGTGGTTTTTCTCGGTGCCTGATTGGTACTGGACTTAAAGGTTGTATTGCCTAAACCGCCTTCACCGCCTTTGGCCACAATCACTTGTTGTTCTTGTTCGGTAAGATCGGCGATCAATTCGTCGGTTTGAGAGTCGTACACCATGGTACCAACCGGTACTTTGACTATCAGATCATCGCCGCTTTGGCCGGATTTAAGTTTGCCAGCGCCAGTGCTACCACCTTTCGCTTGATAGTGTCTAACAAAGCGAAAATCGGCCAAGGTATTTAGGCCTTCAGTAGCAATTAGATGCACACTGCCTCCATTACCACCATTACCGCCATCAGGCCCGCCACGCGGGATATATTTTTCGCGGCGAAAGCTTAAGGCACCATTACCACCATTACCAGCATGCACAGATATTTCTGCTTCGTCTACAAATTTCATGGCCGGATTCTATGGTGTTAGAGGTCTTAAGTTTTACTTAAGACCTCACAGATCTAGGTCTTAGCCTAATAAATCCTCTACGTCCGCTCGCTCTTGACGAAGCTCGTCTTCAGTCGCGTCCATTCTCGAACGACTGAATTCGCTGATTTCGAGACCTTGGACAATTTCATAGTGGCCGTTGGCACAAGTCACTGGGTACGAATAAATGATGCCAGGCTCGATGTCATAACTACCATCACTAGGAATTGCCATGCTAACCCAGTCTCCATCGTCAGACCCTAATGCCCAAGTGCGCATATGATCAACGGCTGCACTGCCTGCCGATGCGGCACTGGATGCACCACGAGCTTTGATAATAGCGGCACCACGCTCTTGCACGGTAGGAATAAATTCGCTTTCTAACCAAGCTTGCTCTACTAAACTTGAGGCTGCTTTGCCATCTACGGTTGCATTTGAGATATCAGGGTACTGCGTATTCGAATGATTACCCCAAATGGTCATGCGCTTAATAGCAGTAGTATGAGCACCGGTCTTTTCAGCCAACTGACTCAGAGCTCGGTTATGATCCAAGCGCGTCATAGCGGTGAATTGACTGGCTGGAATATCTGGCGCATTCGCGGCAGTGATCAAGGCATTGGTGTTTGCTGGGTTACCAACAACCAATACTTTAACATCACGGCTAGCTACTTTATTAATCGCCTTACCTTGCACTGAGAAAATCGCCGCATTCGCTTCGAGTAAATCTTTACGTTCCATGCCGGGACCACGCGGACGTGCACCAACTAATAAAGCGTAATCGGTATCTTTAAAAGCCACTTCAGGATCATCCGAAGTCACAATGCCCTGTAGTAGTGGAAAGGCACAGTCATTTAACTCCATAACGACACCCTGTAGTGCTTCCATAGCTGGAGTTATTTCAAGTAATTGAAGTATTACGGGTTGGTCTGGGCCAAGCATTGAACCAGAGGCTATACGAAACAACAAGGCGTAACTAATTTGGCCTGCAGCTCCGGTAACGGTTACTCTTACTGGTTGTTTCATAGGGTCTCCTCCTATTTATTAATACAAATAGCGTAAACTGAAAAATCGGATTTATCAATCAGGCGTGGAGTTTACTAAAAATGACCGTATCTGGCTATTTATAGAAATAATTAATATTTATAAATTAGCTTATATATATTGATATTGCATTGCCCTAGCCTTGTCACTATCATAACT
>CAZHEL010000027.1:13395-34883 GCA_964531625.1 uncultured Gammaproteobacteria bacterium | reverse complement strand
CTGATTAATAAGCTAAATTCCAAGACTAAAATTAGTCAGCCAGAAGGGTGTTCACAATGTTTGTAGCGCCCTGATTAAAATAATAAATTTTTGCTAGTTAGTGCTATAGCCGACAACATTTTTGTAGTCCAATAGGCAGTGGACAAGTCTATATCTATATTTACCTGTTAAATGTAAAATGTGTTGGACCAATCCCTAAGCATAAATGAAAATAGAAAATGATGGTTGCACTATGAAGAATATATTGGTTGTCACTGGCCTTATCGGGGTGTTAGCGTCTGTATTGGTAGGTATTGGTGAGTACTTATTGCACTACGACTCTTTAGCGCGCTTCAGTGAAGGTGGTTTTGGTTTCATGCGTGGTATTGATGAGCATCGCACAACAGTTGGTCACTTTATAGGTGTGTTTGGAGCTACGTTCTATTTGATAGGCTGTTACCATATTTATCTAATGCTTCGCCCAGCAGGTGAACGCACAGCACAAGTGGCATTTTTTGTTAGCGCTTTTGGATTTATAGTCGGCGCCGTCTGGATTGGGTCTCGTGCCAGTATTTCCGCGTTAATGCAGTTGCCGACCGCGCCGGAAATTACTCAGCTAATTGACTTATACGATCTACGCTACGAAACATTGTTGAGCGTTGTGCGATTAACCACCTTGGTCTTATCTGTATTGTTTGTAGTGTTGACCCTGAGCGGACGATCAAGGTACCCTCGTTGGATGGCTATCTTTAATCCCTTCGTATTAATTTTAGCTAGTTTTGCTACCTACTTAATTGCACCTCAGGTGGGCAAGCATCTTATGCCGATCGCACTGAATGTCGCGTTCTTTCTTTTCTTTTTACTATCTCTATTTTATGCTAGAGACAACCATAAAATTAGAGGTTAATCATGTCAGTTTCTAGACTAATAAAATCCATACTGTGCTATCTAGTTATTATTGTCGCAATACTAGTAGTTGGCTTATTTTGGCTCACAGCCAGTGACCGAGCTATTGACTATGAGGTTGACATAGACGGTACCGATATACCAACTTTTTCTGAGCAAGCTATTGATTTTATTCCGAGCTATGACAACACCAAAACTATTCCATTTACAGCCAGTGCAATAATAGATATCAATGGTGATGGTGTAGAAGAAATATTCCTCGGCGGAGGAATAAACCAAGCGGATGCATTTTATCAGTTCGAAAATGGAACGTTTCGTGATATCACTGCCGAAACTGGATGGTCAAAACAAACGCCTGATAAAACCTTTGGTTCTGTTGCGCTGGATCTTGATGGCGACAGCGATACCGACCTATTGGTTACTCGGCAATCGGGGGTCTGGCTTTATAATAATGATAACGGACAATTTTCAGGCGAGCGTTTAGATTTAGATATGGATGAAAAAACCGTTCCTCTGTCAGTCGCGGTTAGCGACCTTAATCGAGACGGTTTATTTGATATGTATGTGGCAGGTTATATCGCTCGTAAACACGTTGAAGGTGAAACAATATTCAATAAAGTTTACGGTGGCGTCAGTGCACTCTTTTTGAATAAAGGACAAAACCAATTCGAAAATATTACCAAACAATCTGGAATGTATTATCAACACAATACATTCCAAGGTATCTTTATTGATATTGACGGCGATAACTTAGAGGATCTCGTTGTTGCGCATGATACCGGCACCGTTAAGACATGGAAAAATTTGGGTAATTTAAAATTTAAGGATATGCCTAACCCTACCACTGATTATTTTTCCTATCCGATGGGTATTGCTGTTACTGATTATAATAATGATGGCGACCCCGATTTTTACTTTTCAAACGTCGGCAGCACAACGCCCGATTTAATTGTTCGTGGTGACTTGAACGACGATCAGATTCTGAATAAAAAGTGGATCATGTTTGAAAACAAAGGTGGCTTCAAGTTTGATGACGTTGCTGAAAAAGCGAAACTTGCCGATTATGAGTTTTCATGGGGAGCAATATTTGAAGACTTTAACCTTGATGGCCTAGATGACTTAGTTGTATCTGAAAATTATGCCGACTTCCCTACTCATATACTGCCGATGTGGCGCTTAGATGGGCGCTTTATGGTGCAAAATTCCAAAGGAGAGTTCGCTGCTGTTGGTAAAGAAGCCGGTGTTCAAAATCGATATTTTGGTATTAGTCCATTAACCGCCGACTTCAATAAGGATGGTTATCCTGATCTAATTCATGTCAATTTGCTGGGGCCGCAAAAAGTGTTTTTAAGTAATGGCGGAGACGCAAATTATTTAAAGGTAAAGCTGGCTAATACAGTGGCATCCATCGGAGCCAAGGTAAAAGTCGTCTTAGAAGATGGTTCATCCTTGCACAATACGTTCGTTGTCGGAGAGGGTTTATGCTCCGATCAAACGCATATATTGACATTTGGCTTGGGCAATCAAAAAGCAGCTACGGTATCGGTGAATTACTTGGACGGTCGAGTTGAAAACCGCGTAGGAAATTTTGCAAACCAGCAAATCAACTTGTAAGACTAGCGAGAGGTAATAATGAAATCGACTCCACTTGGAACGTATATACTCTGGATTTTAGTAATCATTGGCTTCGTTAGTGTTGGCAAAATTAGCATTGACAACATGAAAGGCATCGCTTGTCCAAGCTTGCTCTCGGTTCCTGTCTGCTACATGGTGACTTTAGCTTATGGTATGATGCTTGCAAGTTTGATCGTTAATCACAATGGGTGTAAACATCATTTTTTCTGCGCAGGCTGGGGTGTTGCATTCGTAATCGCATTATTCGCTTCTCTAGCAGAGCTTTTCGGCGGTGGTGGTGTATGCCCGTCGACGAGCGGCGGTTTACGCGCCGCAAGTTCGTCACTGGTTATTCCTTTTTGTTACATTTCCTTAGCGATGCTGATAGTTATCCTCGTGCTATTTATTAAAGGACCATACCAAATCGCCTGCGAAGTTGAGAATAAATCATCGTAGGTTTGCGACTAAATAACAGCGTAATAACAACGTTATGAGGTGAAGGTTATGAAGTTTGTAAAATTATTTTTATTATCTCTATTTTTTTCTCCTTGGTCATCTCAGGCTCAATTGGACGGTATTGAGTACGATTGGAAAGAGAAGCGAAACAAAGATGGCATTGCAATTTATACAAGTCGTGTTGAAGGCTCGCCATTCAAAGCTGTTCGTGGTGAGATGATTGTCAAAGGTAGTGTAGCGAGCCTATTTGCCTTAGTGGAAGATATGTCTGCGTGCTCGGAATGGGCGGCTATGTGCAAAGAATCGAGAGTAGAAAAGCGTGTTTCTGACACCGAGAGCTACGTCTATATCCTCAACGATATTCCGTTTCCGGTCAGAGATCGGGATGTTTATACGCACGTGGTCTGGACTCGCGATGCAGAAACCAAACGGGTTTCTATGACAAGTATAGCAAGCGAAGGAGGCCCTGAAAAAACCAAAGCGGTAAGAATAGTTAAAGCCGTATCACAGTGGCATTTTACTCCGAACGATGACGGTACCACGACAGTAGGAAATTATGGTCATATTGATCCCAATGGTCCTACACCGGCATGGCTTTCAAATTTGATGTTGGTCAACGCGCCCTTTAAGTCAATGCAAAAAATGCGTGAGGTCATTGAAGCAGGGGAATATAAAGACGCGGTTAGTCCATTTGACTCACAATAGAGCGACCGTTCAGTAGGTTTTATGTGTATTTTGATTCTAGTGGAATTAGCTCTACAATGTGGATTGAAAAAAGCCTGTTAGTCTGTCAATACTCAACTCAGCTATGTAGTGCATCATAATAAGTTGCAAATTTATCTTCTGGCGCACTCAGTGCCGAAAAGACTTCTCGATTGTTTGCTTATCCGAACACAAGGCTAACCGCCATCGACAAATGTTAAGTTTATTGAATAACTCGGTGACACGCTTTATGAAACATGTTTTGTGTTTATTTTGGGCGGTGTGTGTTGCTCAACACGCTTTCGCTTTTTCGCCTGCACAAGCGTTGGATAGCTTATCGATTTATGAAAAAGAGATAGTTCGCGCTGAAGAGTTAGATGAACAACGCATTGTAGAAATACGTCAAGCTCTTATTAAAATTCAAAATGAGTCGGATACTAAACTAAAAGATTTAGATGATGATCTTAGCACTAAACGTGAACGCTTAACGGCGTTGCGCGAACAACCTTCGTCTAACCAAGAGGAAGAGGAAGAAGGAGATTCTTCGACAAACATTGTTGCCACAGACCAAATCATATTACGCAATATAGAAGAGTTAGAATTAAGCCTTATTGTGCTTGAGACAGAGCGCAAAAAGGCAACTCTAGTTAATGTGTATGCAAATGACTTGCTAGAACAGCTGACTGAGCTTACCAGCGAGCAAAGTCAAAAGTTACTTTTCAACAAAGCATCCAGTCTATTGTCACTGTCAAATTGGCAAACGGCCTATACATCTTTTCCCGGCATGCTGCAGAGCATTTCAAATAGCATTCTATCTTGGGTAGCAATGGTGTTGGCAATTGGCTTTGTATTAATCTTTGGGCTTGGCCCGATTCTTTATCGACAATATCAAGCAGGCTACAAAGATTTCATGCCCACACAAAATTATCCCAAGTGGTCGTTCTTTCTGATTTATTTCTTGGTTTTAATTTCGAATTGTTTTTATTTTGTCTTTGTTAAACAAAATAATTATTTGGAGTTGGTATTTATTATTTTAATGTTTTTGAACATTAGTTTAGCCATTGTCCTTCTTAAACGGCTAAATGATGTGGAGTTTGTCCCGTTAAGTGTCGTCATTGATGGTGAGTCAGTACAAAGAGAAAGGCAACTTTTTGCCTTCTTTATCTCATTCGCCAAATTGCTTGTTGTTGCGTCAATTATTGCTTCGATTTCAGGTTATCTGGTATTAAGCATGTACACCTTACACAATGTTGTAATCACATTAACGGCAATAATGTTATTTCTGAGTTTACGTAGTTTATGGATTAACAGTGAGCCCAGATTAAATAATGTGACTTGGTTATTTGGCAACAAAGAACCAAAACGATCCATGTTCATGCTAATAATTATAGAGTTAGTGTTAGCAATTACTTTGTTTATAGTAGCCGCTCGCTTTTGGGGTATATCACTAAATAACTTTGAAGGTCATAGCCATTTAATGCGTGGAGAGTTTCAAGTTGGATCGTTAACGATTGAATTTGGTCAAATTTTAGCAGCTCTTTTTGCGTTTATAATTGTTCTATACTTTTTTAAACTGGTTCGTTGGTTCTTGCGCGAACGATTGTTTAAAACGGTAGAAGTGAGTGTTGCAGGGTCTGAAGCGGTTGTCGCTATTGTGGGATATATTGGATTTATACTTGCCATTGCTGCTTCGCTTAATGCTTTGGGGGTACGATCAGAAAATCTTGCAATAATTGCGGGCGCTCTTTCGGTTGGTATCGGTTTTGGTTTGCAAACAATTGTCGGTAACTTTTTATCGGGCTTGATCATACTATTTGAACGACCAGTGCGCGTAGGCGATTGGGTGATTTTAGGCAATGGCCTTGAAGGACACATTAAGAAGGTTAATATGCGATCAACGGAAGTGATGACACTGGAGCGTTCGTCCGTGTTAATACCAAATTCAAATCTGCTATCCGACACAATCACTAATTGGACATTGAATGACAATATTGGGCGTTTAGATATCAATGTTGGCGTAGCGTATGGCTCAAACACCGCATTGGTCGAAGAGATTTTGTTGGGCGTAGCCGCCGAACATAAAAAATTGCGGCGCTACCCGGTCCCACGTGTGCTTTTTCAAGACTTTGGGGATTCAAGCTTAGATATAACGCTGCGTTTCTTTCTAGTAAATATTAACGACCGACATCAAGTGGCTAGCGATATACGTTTCGCTATCGATGAAGCCTTTCGTAAAAACAATATTACCATTCCGTTTCCACAGCGTGATGTTCATGTTAAGCCAACGGATTTTAAAGAGCAGTGACGGTTTTATAAAAGCTCGTTAGTAAACCGATATACTTGAAAATAATTTTCATATCGCAATGTATGCGAGATGACGCAACTGTTCTTGACGTGGTGACTAGAAAGTTGATTAGTCTGTAGCTAAGGCAGCAAGCTGGTAGCCATCGCAAAACTCTTTTTTAGTGGTTCTAGGGGTCGAAAATATGTAATAATTTCGACGTTTAGAAATAAACGGTATTTTATCTTAATCAAAGAATTACTTGGTGGAATTAGCGACGTCACGTAGAGAGTTCTTTTCTATTTAGTCAATGTTATTGGAGTAAAAATGAAAACCTCAGACCTGTTTGTAAAAGCATTAGAAAACGAAGGTGTAGAAAAAATTTATGGAATTCCTGGTGAGGAAAACCTTGATTTTCTTAACTCACTCATTGGTTCGTCCATTGAGTTAGTTCTCGTACGGCATGAACAGGCGGGCGGTTTCATGGCTGCTACCTACGGTCGTCTAACTGGCAAGCCTGGTGTCTGTTTGTCAACACTCGGGCCAGGCGCTACTAATTTTGTAACGGCGGCGGCGTACGCTCAATTAGGCGCAATGCCTATGGTAATGCTAGCGGGACAAAAACCAATTCGAAAGAGTAAACAAGGTCGCTTTCAGATAGTCGATGTAGTTGGTTTAATGACTCCAAGTACAAAGTTTTCAGGTCAAATTGTAGACGGTAATAATGTGCCATCAGTGGTTCGAGATGCGTTCCGTATAACAATGGAGGAGCGCCCAGGAGCAGCGTATATAGAACTGCCAGAAGACATAGCGGCTGAGCAAACTGATGCCACAATTTTTGACGTTGTAGAAACCCGTCGACCGGATGCTGATTCGAAGAGCATTGACCAAGCGATCAGCATGATTGAAGAGGCTGAAAATCCGTTGATTTTGATAGGAGCGGGTGCTAATCGTAAACGTGTGGGTAAAGCGTTGACTAAGCTGATAGATAAAACCGGCATCTATTTTTTCAATACACAGCTAGGTAAGGGCGTTGTCGATGAGCGTCATGAAAAATTTATTGGAACTGCAGCGTTGTCCAGTGACGACTTCCTTCACTGTGCTATTGAGCGAGCAGACCTCATTGTAAATGTAGGGCACGATGTTATTGAAAAGCCACCATTTTTTATGGAAAAAGGCGGCAAAAAAGTTATTCATGTTAACTTCTTTGCTGCCCATATTGATGATGTCTATTTCCCGCAGCTTAATGTTGTGGGAGATATATCAACCTCAATTGAACGTATTGCAGATAAGATTTCAATAAATCCAAAATTAGATTTTTCTTATTTTAAGCGGGTTAAAGACGAAGTAGAAAACCATCTAACGAAGTATTTTGAAGATGATCGTTTTCCAATTTTACCGCAGCGATTAGTAAATATTTTACGTCAAAAACTTGATGGCGAAGACATCATAACTTTAGATAACGGTGTTTACAAAATATGGTTTGCGCGTAACTATAAGTGCTACGCAGCCAATACTTTGTTGCTGGATAATGCGCTGGCGACCATGGGTGCAGGACTGCCATCTGCAATGGCTGCAAAGGAATTATATCCAAACAAGAAAGTCGTATCGATCAATGGTGATGGTGGCTTTATGATGAATTCTCAAGAATTGGAAACTGCAGTTCGAATGAATTTAGACTTGGTCGTAATTATTCTGAACGATAGCGCTTATGGAATGATTAAGTGGAAGCAAGAAGGAGAGGGATTTGAAAATTTCGGTTTAGACTTTAATAACCCAGATTTTGTTCAATACGCAGAGAGCTTTGGCGCTGTCGGTCATCGCCCAGAAAATCATGACGATTTTGAGGCCATACTCGATACGGCCCTTAATTCAAAGGGCGTTCATGTAATTGACTTGCCTGTTGATTATTCAATGAACCATTCGATCCTAAATGTGCTTTTAAAAGAAAGTGCGTGCACTATCTAGCAATCTACACTACCTATGCACCTGAGAAAATGTGTTTCTAATTTTAAAATTATAAAAACGAAGACAAGAGCAATATGACTAACGTAAACGTGAACAACCCTTTTGATAACTCACTTATTCGAGCTATCCCAAAGCAATCTGGTGCCGATGTAGAGCAGGCGATTGAAAATGGCTATCGTTTGGCTAATGATCGAAACGCATGCTTGCTTGCCTATCAGCGTATTGCCATTTTGGAAAAAGCCGTGGAAATCATGTCTGCAAAAGTAGACGATTTGACGCAGTTAGCGGCTAGTGAGGGAGGCAAACCTTTGGTTGATTCAAGGGTGGAGGTGTTACGAGCGATTCAAGGCGTCAAATTGGCGATTGAGCATATACCTCAAATTAAAGGCGAAGAAATACCGATGGGATTGACCAAGGATTCCACCAATCGAATGGCCTTTACACGGCGCGAACCAATTGGTCTGGTCTCTTCAATTAGTGCGTTTAATCATCCCTTAAATTTGATTGTTCATCAGACTGTTCCGGCGCTTGCAGTTGGCTGTCCAGTTGTAATTAAACCCTCTAATCGTACGCCCTTGTCATGCTTGCGTTTTGTCGAAATCTTGCATGAAGCCGGTCTGCCAAAGGACTGGTGTCAGGTTGTCGTTTGCGACAACTCTGATGCAGAAAAATTGGTAACTGATTCACGGGTCAATTTTTTTTCATTCATTGGCTCTGCTAGAGTGGGCTGGATGCTCCGTTCTAAACTAGCACCAGGAACACGTTGTGCTCTCGAACATGGGGGCGCAGCGCCGGTCATTGTTGATGAGTCTGCAGATTTGTCTATCGCTGTTGATAGTCTGCTTAAGGGTGGTTTTTATCATGCGGGGCAAGTTTGCGTTTCCGTTCAGCGAGTTTTTGTACACAAAGACATATGTGAAGACTTAGCTAACCAATTGGCGGTCAAAGCGAGTGAATTAGTCGTCGGTGACCAACTTGATTCGGCTACTGAGGTTGGGCCACTCATTACCCCTCAAGAAGTAGTACGAGTGGGTGAGTGGGTAGATGAAGCTGTCGAGAAAGGAGGAAAATTGCTGGCCGGTGGTAAAGCAATAAGTGAGACATGTTATGCGCCAACAGTAATATTAGATCCTCCAGCCGACTGTAACGTATCACAACTGGAAATTTTTGGACCAGTCGTATGTATTTATACATACACTGATAAAGACGATGCAATAGCTAGGGCAAATTCTCTATCGGTAGCATTTCAAGCTGCTGTTTATACTGAAAAACTAAATGAAGCTCTAGATTTATCTACGCGACTAAATGCTACCGCCGTGATGGTTAATGACCATACCGCTTTCAGAGTAGATTGGATGCCCTTTGGTGGGCGAGATTCGTCTGGAATCGGGATGGGCGGAATCGAGCATTCAATGCATGAGATGACGCGCCCCAAAATGACAGTGATTAAGAGCGATATGGTCTGACCGTTGAGATGTCAGCAAACAATTGGTCTGGCAGATACTCTAGTAGGTTCGGTGCTTAAAATTTGATCAAATGATAGTAAGCAGATATGTTTATTTCTGGTCGTAGTCAATCACAACGGTTTCGCTAATGGGGTGCGCTTGGCAAGTAAGGATAAAACCTTTGTCTACTTCTTCTTCGCTTAAAGAATAATTTAAGTCCATAGACACCTCGCCTTCTATCACTCTTGCTTTGCAGGTCGCGCAGACTCCTCCTTTACATGCAAAAGGTAGGTCCTTACGGATTTTGAGAGCCGCATCTAAAATAGGTTCGCCGCCACGGGCTAATTGTAATTTAGTTCCCTTCCCATCAATTTTGACTAGAACTTCACTGGTGAGCTTGCGTTCTGCTTCTGATAAATAATTTTTGTTTTTGGATTTAGCGATTGCTTGTAAAGCATCTGGAGTACCAAATAACTCTGTGTGAATCTTAGATGGACCCACGCCGGATTTAACAAACGCTTCTTTTGCCGACATAACCATTTCATAAGGCCCGCACAGAAAAATATCGTCAACATTTTCTGCACTAATCAAGTTATTGAGAAAGGCATTGATTTTAATATGATCAATACGTCCATTCAGCAAGTCCGCATTCTGAAGCTCACGACTTAACACATTGAATACACGAAACTTATCGGGGTATTTGTTTTTTAAGTCCTCAATTTCTTCTAAGAACATGATTGTGTCGGTGCTTTGGTTGCCGTAAATCAATGTAAAGAAACTGTTCGGTTCACTTTCAAGTGTGGTTTTCAATATAGATAAAATAGGTGTAATCCCACTGCCAGCGGCAACGCCGATGTAGTTTTTTTGTTGCATCGGATCAAGTTCAACAAAGAAATGCCCGCTAGGGGGTAATAGCTTTATAGTGTCGCCGACTTGTAAATCATTATTTGCCCAGGTAGAGAATTTTCCACCCTCAACTTGCTTAATACCTACCCGTAATTCAGCATCATTAACACTGTTGCATATTGAGTACGAGCGACGTAACTCGTTGCCATCGATGTCATGAATCAGAGTGAGGTTTTGGCCTTGTTTGTAGGTATATTCAGTTTGTTTATCATTGGCGACTTTCAGCGATACAAGCACTGAGTCTCGGGTGTCTTTAACAAGTTTTGTAACTAGGGCAGTGTCAAACATTTTTAATACTTCTTGATATTTAAATAGGTTTGAAATAATCAAAAGGCTCTAAGCAATCAAGGCATTTCCATAAGGATTTGCATGCGGTTGATCCGAATTCACTCGTCACTTTGGTGTTCAGTGATGAGCATTGTGGGCAAGTTGCTTTGAAGGTCAAATAGTGCTCTTGGTTGATGGTCGATAATTTACAGGGTGGAGCAATGCCATAGGCACGTAATTTTTCTTTGGCCTCATCAGACATCCATTCGGTGGTCCAAGCGGGTGATAATACTAAATTTACCTTAGCATTTGAGTAACCATGCCGGCTCAGTATTTCGTTAACATCACTGGTGATTTGATCCATTGCGGGGCAACCGGAGTAGGTTGGGGTGATGGTGACCACGACTGATCCATTAACAACTTTTACATCACGAAGAATACCCATTTCATTGATTGTGAGCACTGGGATCTCTGGATCTGTGACGGTTTTTAATACCTCATTGATCCTAGGTAAATCGTCAGATGTTAATTTCTTTTGCATACTAAATTTTTTACCAGTCACAACCAGGAAAACTACGGGGCAAAATTTGCATTTCAGCAAGTAAGTAGCCCATGTGTTGAGTATGCACACCTTGACGGCCACCGTTCACTAAAAACGCTTCATCTGGTATGTCTAATGTTGCTTCATCAAGCACACTAGTGACTTGCTGTTGCCATTGCTGTTTTACAACATCCAAATCAGCTGCAATACCAGCACTTAACATGCGTTGATCTATTTCATCGGACTCAAACATTTCAGGTGTGAATAACCACATTTCATCTACGCCTGCTTGCATACGCTGTTTGCTTAATTGAGTTCCATCGCCTAATCGCTTTACCCAAGTAGAGCTATGTCTAACATGGTAGGTAGCTTCTTTAATTGATTTTGCAGCAACAGCGGCTAAGTATTCATCTTTAGAGTCAATCATTTGCTCTAAGAAAGCCAAGTGCCAAACATCATAAAAATATTGCCTTGCAATTGTATCCGCAAAATTCCCATTGGGTTGTTCTACTAATAAGAAATTAAACCATTCACGCTCATCGCGCAGGAATGCGAGATCGTCTTCACTATCATATTTGTCGTTTAGTTGAGCAGCATATTGGTATAAGGAGCGAGCTTGCCCGATCATGTCTAAGCCAATATTGGTCAGTGCGATATCTTCTTCAAGTTCAGGGCCTTTGGCGACCCATTGACAAAGGCGTTGGCAGAGAATCATCGAGTTGTCTGCTTGGCGAATTGTATAAGTAAAGAGATCTGTTGTATCCGTGTTCATGTCATTACTCATTACATATGCTCAAGTTCATCCGGCAATTCATAAAATGTAGGGTGTCGATATACTTTGTCATTAGATGGGTCAAATAATGCGCTTTTATCATCCGGGTCTGATGCGACGATTTGTTCAGAAGGCACCACCCAAATACTGACGCCTTCCATTCGCCTTGTGTACAAATCTCGAGCGTTTTGTAATGCCATTTCTGCGTCAGAAGCACGCAAGCTGCCCACATGCTTATGGTCTAAACCACGGTCGCTACGAATGAACACTTCCCATAGTTTAAAATCTTTATTACTGCTCATTTTTAGGCCACCTTCTCGTTTTTCTTTTTCTCTGCATAGGCAACGGCTGCATCACGCACCCATTGTCCTTCTTCATGTGCTTCTCGGCGAGTGTCCACTCTGAGCTTATTGCAAGGGCCATTGCCCTTAATCACATTAAAAAATTCAGTCCAGTCTGGTTCGCCGTAATCATAGTGGCCACGATCTTGGTTCCAACTAAGTTCTGGGTCTGGAATCGTTAAACCGAGTAGGTCTGCTTGTGGTACGGCCATATCAATAAATTTTTGACGTAGGTCGTCGTTAGAAAACAATTTGATTTTCCATTTCATCGAAAGTTCAGAATTTGGTGAGTCAGCATCGCGAGGGCCAAACATCATAATCGATGGCCACCACCAACGGTTTAGTGCATCTTGCGCCATGTTCTTTTGTTCATCCGAGCCATTGCATAATGACAACATGATTTCATAGCCTTGACGTTGGTGAAAACTTTCTTCTTTACAAACTCGGACCATCGCGCGCGCATAAGGACCATAGGAGGTTCGGCATAAAGGCACTTGATTGCAAATAGCAGCACCATCAACCAACCAACCTATTGCGCCCATGTCAGCCCATGTAGGGGTAGGGTAATTGAATATGCTGGAGTACTTCATTTTGCCTTCGTTTAGTTTTTCCAACATATCCGTGCGGTCTGCGCCTAAGGTCTCGGCGGCGCCATATAAATACAAACCATGGCCAGCTTCGTCTTGAACTTTTGACATTAAGATGGCTTTACGACGTAAGCTCGGTGCGCGTGTAATCCAGTTACCTTCAGGCTGCATGCCAATTATTTCGGAATGAGCGTGTTGACCAATTTGGCGGATCAGTGTTTTTCTATAATTATCTGGCATCCAGTCACGAGGCTCAACTCGGCGATCGTCTTTAAGAAGTTGCTCGAAGTGTTCTTCTTCGCTCATTTTTGAATCTACTGCTTTAATATTCATAGTAGGCCTCTTTATTTAAGCTTCGTTAGCGACGCCAGTAAGCACGTCGTAGTTGGCGCATACTTCGCCATCTTGATTAATAATAGTGGTATCCCATCGCACTTCGCCCCAAGTTTCAGTCAGGCGATCTTTCTTTTGTTTGCAGGTAAATTGAACTTGAATTACATCGCCAGGGTTAACCGGTTTTTGAAATGACAAATTCTCTAAACCAGTGTTGGCTAACACTGGGCCTTCTCCTGGCCAAACGAATAAGCCTGCAGCCACAGAGATGAGTAAATACCCATGCGCTACACGGCCATCAAAAAATGGGTTTCTCTTAGCCGCTTCTTCATCCATATGGGCATAGAACACATCGCCCGAAAGTGCCGCAAATTCTTCGATAAGTTCAAGAGAAATCTCGCGCTTTTTAGTAACCACGGTATCACCGACTTCAATTTGCTCGAAAGTCTTTTTAAATGGATGAATAGTGTCAGTATTGCGTTTCGCACCTTGCATATAGGTGCCAGTGATTGTACTTATCATGTCTGGTGACCCTTGCAGAGCAGTGCGTTGCATAAAGTGTTTCACACCACGCACGCCGCCTTGTTCTTCACCACCACCAGCGCGGCCTGGTCCGCCATGAATGAGTTGTGGCAAAGGCGAGCCATGCCCAGTAGACTCTTTGGCACAGGCTTCATTTAGGATAAGCAAACGCCCATGATGAGGCGCTGCGCCCAAGGAAATATCTCGCGCAATGCTTGAATCATTAGTGATCACGGACCCTACTAAACTACCTTTGCCACGGGCGGCAAGTTCAATTGCATGCTCTGTGTCTATATAGGGAATAAGCGTGCTCACCGGCCCAAAGGCTTCTAAATCATGTGCGGTCGCATCTTGTGAATTATTACTCAGCAGCACCATTGGGGAAACAAACGCACCTGTTTCAGCATTGGCATCTATAACGCTTAAATTCTCAGGATCGCCGAATACTAGCTCACTGTCTTGACGTAGTTTGGCGACTGCATCTAAAACGTCTTTGCGTTGATCTAGTCCCGCTAATGCACCCATTCTAACCTTTTCATTTTCAGGGTTGCCTATGGTCGTTTTTCCCAGTCGAGTCGATAAGGCTTGTGATACTTCTTCAATGAGGTTTTGTGGAATTATTGCGCGCCTTATAGCAGTACATTTCTGCCCCGTTTTAGCCGTCATTTCATTCGCCACTTCTTTAATGTATAGGTCAAACTCAACCGAGCCAGGTTTGACATCGCTACCCAAAATGGAACAATTTAATGAATCGGCTTCCATCACAAACCGTGTGTTTTCTCGAGCAATAACAGGATGTTGTTTTAACATTAAGCCAGTCGACGCTGAGCCAGTAAAGCCAACCACATCTTCATAAGTCATATGATCGAGTAGGTCGCCAACGCTGCCGCAAATAAGTTGAATAGCACCGGCAGGTAAAATGCCGGATTCGACAATATGCTTAACCATTAATTCAGTTAAAAAAGCAGTTTGGCTGCCCGGCTTGATAATTGATGGAACACCCGCAACAATTGACGGAGCAAGTTTTTCTAACATGCCCCAACAAGGAAAATTAAACGCATTGATCTGTACAGCCACACCTTGCAAAGGGGTGTAAATATGCTGCCCAATAAATGTACCATTGCGTGAAAGTCGTTCTTGTTCACCATCTATATAGACCTGACTATTGGGCATACCGATTCTGGCTTTGCTTGAAATAGAGAAAAGTGTGCCTATCCCTCCTTCAATATCAATCCAAGAATCACTTCGCGTTGCTCCGGTCGCGGCTGAGCACTCATAGAATAGTTCTTTACGTTTTAAAAGATAGGCGCCCAACTCTTTAAGCATGATTGCACGTTGATGGAAGCTATATTTGCGTAAAGCTGGGCCACCGATATTTCGAGCGTAGTCCACCATATCCTTGAAATCGAGCCCTTCGCTAGATACCAGAGCAACCGCCTCTCCGGTAATAGCGTTATTTACGAGGGATCCATCGTTGGCCGGTGTATGCCATTCACCATTGGAAAAACTTTGTAATTTGATTGCTTGGGTGGTCATATTAATGTTTGTTGTTACAGTAAATTCGTAAATGTCAGACCTTCTTATGTTGATATTTAGAATGATCTAAACGTGCTCGTTCGAAGTCAGCAGCTGTTTCTGGCATGGCCTTTTTCATATCGCTAGAATACAGCTTACTGAGCAATTGATACTCATGGGTGCCTTCGGTTTTCCATTGAATTTCTTCGTCAGTTAGCTGCCGAGTTACTTTAGCTGGGCTTCCTACTGCAAGACTGTTTGCTGCTATAGTTGTGTCAGCAACAACCAGTGAGCCAGCGCCAATAATACTGTTTTCACCTACTATTGCTCGATCAAGTACCGTGCTATTCATGCCAACCATGGCGTTTTTCTTAATGTGGCAGCCATGCAATATCGAGCCATGACCAATGTGGCCGTTTTCTTCAACTATGGTATCCGTATTGGGAAAACCGTGCATGCAACAGTGCTCTTGTAGGTTCGCTCCTTTGCCTAGAATTAATCGACCAAAATCTCCCCTCATCGTTGCATAAGGCGCTACAAAGGCACCACTAAGAACAAAGACATCGCCAATCAGGACAGCGTCAGGATGCACAAATGCGCCTTTTTCTATAACGGGTGTGATACCACTTAGGGAATAGATTGGCATACAGAATTTAAAATAGTTGCTTAATGTTTGGAGTTTATCATGACACACTTATAATGTTAAGAGTATAAAATATGTATCATATTCTTTGGAATTAAGATAAACTTTGCCGATAGATATAAAGTAACAGGAATTCAAAAATGAACACTTATGATTTTCAAACAATCAACCTTTCTATAAGCAATGAATTATGTGTTCTTACTTTTAATCGTCCAGAAAAATTGAATAGTTTAAATTCTCAAATGCACGATGAAATAAGACAAGCATTCAAAGAAATAAAACGCAATAAAAGGATTCGTTGTTTACTCATTACAGGTAATGGTCGAGGGTTTTGTACAGGTCAAGATCTAAGCGATCGAGTCGTAAGTGCTGAAGATGAAGCACCAGATTTAAGCGCTTCAATAGAAAAAAACTACAACCAGCATATTCGTAACATTACAACTCTACCCATGCCGGTAGTGTGTGCGGTTAATGGTGTGGCTGCTGGTGCTGGCGCCAATATTGCCTTAGCTTGTGATCTAGTATTTGCCAGTAAATCTGCGAGTTTTATTCAATCTTTTAATAAATTAGGTTTGGTTCCAGATTCTGGAGGCACATGGATGTTACCTAAGTTGATTGGGCATGCTCGTGCTATGCGACTATGTCTATTGGGTGAGAAAGTCACAGCCAGTAGCGCTTTAGAAATGGGTATGATTAGTTACGTTTGTGATGATGAATCACTCCTAGATGAAGCCACGGCATTAGCTACGCAGCTATCTAAAGCGCCAACAAAAGGTCTAAGCTTAATAAAACGCGCTATCCAAGTTTCACATGACAATACTCTGGATGAACAACTTGATCTTGAACGCGATATGCAAGGCACCGCTGGTCGCACTGACGATTATCGTGAGGGTGTTGCTGCCTTCATGGCAAAACGTGAACCAAACTATCAAGGCAAATAAGGTCGATTGTTGTGAGTGGTTTAGCCATAAATGCAAAAGTCACTGTGGAAGGCGCTGCAACAATGGTAGCAGGGCTAGCTTAACTCAAAGGTCTTTTTACTTGGTCGCAAGAGATAGGCATAGCTTATTTGCTGCTTGCTCTCAATAATATTCCACTATCATATTTGCAAAATCGCTATCATGTCTCACCTCTGTTCAACATCAATCAATACAATTAAATAAAAATATGGGCAATAAGCAACAATCAGAACTTAGCTCTCAACAGATAGCTGAAAGAGCATCATCAACACTACATGCGTCTGACCAATGTGCCAAAACATTAGAGTTACAAATCGAAGAAATTGCACCTGGCCGCGCAATTATTAGCATGATAGTAACTATGGATTATGTAAATGGTCATAACACGTGCCAAGGCGGTATTATAACTACTTTGGCAGATACAGCTTTTGCTCATGCTTGCAATTCGTATAACCAAGTTACAGTTGCACAAGGTCTGTCTATAGAGTTTGTCCGACCTGCAATGGTTGGCGAAAAATTAACTGCACAAGCAATAGAGCAAACTCGAGGTAAGTGTGTCGGTGTTTACCTAGTTGAAGTACGCAATCAAGAAGATAAGTTAGTTGCAATCATGACCGGAAAATCTTTTTCTAGCTCTAAACCTGTCTTCGAAAATTAAATGACTCAATCAAACATTCAGTTAAGGTAAATATTATGGCTAAAGCCTATATATGTGATGCAATCAGAACACCAATAGGTCGTTACGGCGGGACCCTCTCATCAATCCGAGCGGATGATTTGGGGGCAATACCAATCGAATCATTGATCGAACGTAACCCAAGCGTTAACTGGGATGATGTCGATGATGTGATTTATGGCTGTGCCAATCAGGCGGGTGAAGATAATCGCAATGTTGCACGCATGTCTTTACTGCTTGCAGGCTTACCTCAACAAGTTGCTGGCACTACTATTAATCGCCTATGCGGTTCTGGTTTAGATGCAATGGCTATGGCGGCTCGGACTATAAAAACAGGTGAAGCTAACATGATAATAGCCGGTGGGGTAGAAGCTATGTCACGTGCGCCGTTAGTGGTTGCAAAATCGCGCTCTGCATTTGACCGTTCACAGACCATGTACGACACTACAATGGGCTGGCGATTTGTAAATAAAAAAATGCAAAACCAGTTTGGTGTCGATTCAATGCCAGAAACGGCTGAGAACGTTGCTGAGCAGTTTGGTATCAGTCGGCAAGACCAAGATATTTTTGCACTAGCAAGCCAACAAAAAACAGCCGCCGCTCAAAAAAATGATTTCTTTGTTGATGAGATAGTGCCAGTAAGCATCGCGCAAAGAAAAAAAGATCCTCTTATATTTGAGCGAGATGAGCATCCACGCGCTAGTACGACTTTAGAGGGCTTAACAAAACTACCAACGCCATTTAAACAAAATGGCTCTGTGACCGCTGGTAATGCATCAGGTATTAATGATGGCGCATGTGCTATGTTGCTCGTATCAGAATCTGCTCTAGAAAAATATTCATTAACGCCTAAAGCGCAAGTACTAGCAACTGCAGTAGTTGGTTTGGAGCCTCGAATTATGGGCATGGGTCCATCAAAAGCAGTACAAAAAGTTATGTCTTTGACGGGTTTGAGTCTTGAACAGATGGATGTAATTGAATTAAATGAGGCATTTGCTGCACAGGCTTTAGCGGTCACCCGTGAGCTTGGTTTGGAGGATGATGATAATCGAGTGAATCCTAATGGTGGTGCAATAGCGTTAGGCCATCCTCTTGGAATGTCAGGCGCGCGTTTGGTAACAACAGCAATTAACCAGCTAAACAAAACCGGCGGACGTTATGCTCTATGCACAATGTGTGTTGGTGTTGGTCAGGGTATTGCGAGCATTATTGAACGCGTATAAATACTATTTAGGTAAGTAAAATGAGTGTGCATTTAACCCACAGTAATCAAGACTTAGCGGATTTAGAGCCAATAGAGAAGGCCAGCATAAGTGAATTACAAGAGCTGCAGTTAAATCGCCTGCAATGGTCGGTTGAACATGCCTATAACAATGTGCCATTTTACAAGCAAAGCTTTGATCTGGCAGGTGTTGCACCAACAGATATTAAGTCTTTGCATGATTTATCTAAAGTACCCTTTACCACCAAAGGAGATTTACGTGACAACTATCCGTTTGGCATGTTTGCAGTTCCTCGTGAAAAAGTAGTACGAATTCATGCTTCAAGTGGCACAACAGGCAAGCCAACCGTGGTTGGTTATACGCGAAATGATATTGATGCTTGGGCAAACGTAGTGGCTAGAACAATCCGTGCAGCAGGCGGAAGGCCTGGTGATGTATTGCATAATGCTTATGGATACGGTCTTTTTACTGGAGGCATGGGGGCTCATTATGGCGCAGAGCGTTTAGGTTGTACCGTCATTCCAATGTCAGGAGGCCAGACGCCTAAGCAAGTACAATTAATTCAGGACTTTAAACCGCGAATTATTACTGTGACACCGTCGTACTGTTTGAATCTGATTGACGAGTTTGAAAACCAAGGCGTTGACCCAAGAACATCGTCTCTCGAAATCGGTATTTTTGGTGCAGAGCCGTGGACTAATGAGATGCGCACCGAAATAGAAGAGCGGCTTGGTATCGACGCGGTTGATATTTATGGATTATCTGAAGTGATTGGGCCAGGTGTGGCGCAAGAATGTATTGATCGAAAAGACGGTCCTACGATTTGGGAAGATATGTTTTATCCTGAAATCATAGACCCCAAGACTGGTGAAGTATTGCCAGATGGTGAATTAGGTGAGCTTGTGTTTACCTCGCTTATTAAGGAAGCGATGCCGATCATTCGTTATCGAACTCGCGATCTAACTAGATTGTTACCAGGTACTTCGCGCCCAATGAGACGCATGCAAAAAATCACCGGCCGCTCTGATGACATGATGATAATTCGAGGGGTTAATGTGTTTCCATCGCAAATTGAAGAGCAAGTATTGTCGGTTGACGGTTTGAGTCCGCATTATCAAATTGAACTGCACAAAAATGGCAATCTTGATGCAATAAAGATAAATTGTGAGAAAACAGATAACAGTATTAATGAAGATGAAGTTGTATTGGTACTCAAAAAGCGCATCAAAGATATGATAGGGATTTCCGCTGATATTCAGTTAAAAGAAGTGGGTGGAGTACCGCGCTCGGCCGGTAAGGCTCAAAGAGTAATTGATTTACGTAATAGTTAGATTGTCCAGGGGTTTGCTATCACTATTGATTATCTCGAGGCGACAGCGGCGGTCTCGAATAAATTTCGGAACCATAAAAAAGGCGACATGAATAAACGTGTCGCCTCTTAAGTTTACATATACGCGCGACTTAAAAACGTAAGCTAGCCTAGCCCCGATTGTGCGCGGCGTTAACACTTTTGTTAAGAATGAACGAACAGTCGCGCCTTCGACTATATTCAGGTTCAGTTGGTCGCTGGAAGTGCTATGGCAGCAAACTCGATACACTAAAAGACGCATTGAGAGAGCTAGCAGATGTATGAAGAACAGAACACGTAATAATGCGTCCGTCGCAGCCTATAAAAGTGGGGGATATACCTTGAAAGAAAAAGGAATGTATTATGGTTTGCACTACAGTACAATAAGCGGAATATTAAAGAATCATAAATGAATGGCCTGTCCTTGTATTCCGTACTCGCTATCGACTAAATTAATCCTACTATCACCTCAATTATGTGACCCCAATTATGCAATTAAATTCTACTCTCACTCCAATTATGCAATTAAATTCTACTCTAACCCCAATTATGCAATTACGTGTGAAACATATTATTGTAGGCGTATTAATACTTTTACTCGTGGGTTGTGCGACGCCGATAACGCGAAAAGAAGCACGAAACATTCAATACGATTGCACTGATGTTGATGCGAAGCTCGCAGAGTTGACGAAGGAAAGGAAGAAAAATAATCAGCGCCTTCTAAATGGTGTTCAATCTGTGTCGCCGACAGGCGCAGTGATCGGTCTTCTCAGGGGGCGTTATAGTGAAAATCTCGCAATTGCGACCGGAGAATGGGCCAAAGTGCTGGACGAAAAAATCGAGGAAATGGAAGCATTTGAAAAAGAATGCCCGGAAACATAAAACGACGCATTTGTGCCCTCACTTGTGAAGTTTAGCAAGCGCTGAATCGTCGCGAAAAACGGGACACCCTACCCACAATAAAATAACAAAACTCTAGCTAACTTATCTTTTTTAGTAATGGGTGTCCTACATTATTTTTCTACCCGCGTCGATGTGTTTAGCTCATAGGGATGTTCTATAAGCCAAGGAGGCATCACACATGCTTCCAACGGCATACAAACGAAGATATTTAAGGAATAAAAAAACTGTGATGGAAGTACAGGCATTATCGTTGTTCATTGTGGACTCATTGCTTACTTGTTAGTATCTTAAGTTCTAAGCTACTACTAAAGTTTGGGAAGTCCAGATACACTTCTGAGAGTTGTTAACAATCTAATTTATATTCTGATTAGTTCAATAGTTAGAAACTCATCATGATCACAGAAAATCCAGATTCTGATTTACATTGGTATTTAGAGTCTAAATTTCAGCCTCATAATCCCAATATTGATCTTCTCGCTCGGCCGAGACTGCTGTCGTTATTAGACGATGCGCTTGCGAAGAAGTTGTTGCTTTTGAGAGCGCCTGCAGGCTACGGAAAGTCGGCGTTACTCGGCCAGTGGTTCTCTACTTTTGATGCCAA
>CAZHEL010000027.1:10840-13295 GCA_964531625.1 uncultured Gammaproteobacteria bacterium | reverse complement strand
CTGAGTGCTCACAGATAAATGAAATAGTAATGAGAATGCTGCGCGAGGTAACGAATAATCTGTGCCTAGTGATCGATAGTCGTGTTTTACCGGAGCTAGACGCGCTTTCTTTGATCGTATCGGGCAATGCGATAGAGATTCCAGCCTCGCAACTAAAGCTTACTCAAAGTGAAACGGTAGAGCTGCTTGAAGGCTCCATAAATGAAAAGGATGCCAAACGCGTGTTTTTCCAGACTGAGGGATGGATGATGGCAGTCCAGCTGGCTAAACTTCAGCGTAAGACACGGCCACAAGAGAATATCGATCAGCTCTCTCAAGGTAATTTTATTCCATCTTATTTAACCAAGCAGGTACTCAGCGGCTTGGCAGAGAAAGAACAAGAATTTTTACTCATAGTTTCATTTTTAAAGCGTTTCAATGTCAGCATTGCCGCTTATATCAGTGGCAACAAAGATAGTTTGTCGATCATAAGTGAATTGAAGTCTCTATCTCCATTGATTGTGCAGCTAGATTTAGAGGGCGGTTGGTATCGCTTACATCATCTTTTCGCCAGTTATCTGCGCGAGCTGCTTGCCTTAAAAGATCCGTCAAAACCGCATGACGTGTTGTTAAAAGCTAGTCATTGGCATAGTCAACGAAGCGATTTGGTGCAAGCCGTGGCTTATGCTGCGCAGGCAGAAGCATATGACGAGTGCCACGATATTATTTCCAGAGCGGGCGGTTGGCGGATAATCCTGACGGATGGTATTGGCATTCTTAGAGCAGCGCTGAGAGAAATTCCCAGTGAAGAAATTTCAAAAAGCCCTTCGAGTCTAATAGCCCGAGCCTATTTGCATAGTAAAGATGGTGAAATTCCGGAAGCACGTGCATCTTTAGAAAGAGCTTGGCATCTGCAGTCGGTATCGAACCCTGATATAGAAGTTAATCGTCTTGTTGTTGAATCAATGATTAACTTGTATGAAGACCGAGAGTGTCCGACCAAGGATTTTTTAGACCTTAAGGAAACCTATCTTGACTCAGGCAAACTATCAGCTTTGGAACGTGCCACAGTGATTGTCGGAGACGTTATTTATGCAATCGCGCGTTCTGAATTTAAACAGGCAGATTCTGAGCTACAAGTTGCATTGGAGTTGATGCGTGAAAGTGATTCTGTTCTGGGTTTAAATTATTGTTATTTGCATGCGGCGCAAATAGCACTCTACTTAGGCGACATGGATTTGGCAAGGGCCACCAATAAGCGTGCTCTGCAAATGGCTGAGGAGAATTTTGGTTCTGATAGTGGACTTAAAAATTTAGCACAATTATTTGACTACAGCATGATGGCTTGGACCGGCTTAATCAAAGAAGAAATGCTGCACTCCTTTGAGGAGGTATTAGCTCGAGCAATGGAGTTTGATGGCTGGACCGAAATCTATATGTTGGGTTTGGATGCCTTCGTGATGGCTGCAGTAAGGTTTGATAAACAGAGCTTGGCTATCTCGACCTTAAGGAAATTTTTATCGCATTCACTGATGTTTAAATTAGACAGGTTGTCGGCGTTTGTGGATGCCTTGATTAAGTTGCTGGTAATTGGCGATGCCTCACTAGGCGTTCAATACTCGTCAACTTATAGTAATGAGCAAGGCGAAGGCGAACTAAATCTTGAATCAGATCCGCGCTATTGGTTTGTAGATCTACGAGTGCTTAGCAATAGATTATTGAAAACCGAGGATGAAGACTGTGCTGTTGAATGCGATAGTTTCATGGAGTTTCTTCAAACTAGAAAACTGCTTTTACATGAGATTACTCTAGGTATTCAGAAGGTGAGGCATCTTGTAAAAAGAGGTGCTATAGACGCTGCAAAGGCCTGTTTGTTTGATCTGGTGAAGAAAGCGGCGAGTCGAAAAATCATGGGGCCTTTCATGATTTCAAATAGTTTGATCGCCCTTTTATATGATATTAAGCAAGAATACCGAAACAGTGATAGTGATTATATTGAGTATAATTTTGTCAGTGAAATACTCGCGCAAGCGACACTAAACTCACAAGACCTAAATTCGACGTTGATGAGTGAGCGAGAAACTGAAATTTTAGTCATTCTCGCTAAAGGTAAATCTAATAAGGAGATAGCCCGTGATTTGGAGCTTACAGAAAACACCGTTAAATTTCATTTAAAACGTATTTTTTCAAAACTCGCGGTGGATAAGCGTACTAAAGCTATTTTGGAGGCAAAAAAGCTTGGCCTTATTTAATTATGATAACTGTATTCGACTAACGAACATCAAATTGAGTGCTCAATGATTATTAAACTTGAAACAGACCTAGGGGAAGTCGAGCTATTTTTTGACGTTCAGAATGCGCCTCTAACCGCCAAATATTTTGAAGAACTGGTGGTCGAAGGCAGTCTTGATATGACATCATTTTTTAGGATTGTTAGCCAAGATAGTCAATCTTCGCAACAAGGAAGTCCAATCGA
>CAZHEL010000027.1:2539-10740 GCA_964531625.1 uncultured Gammaproteobacteria bacterium | reverse complement strand
TTTTTAGGATTGTTAGCCAAGATAGTCAATCTTCGCAACAAGGAAGTCCAATCGAAGTGCTGCAATGTGGGATTTGGAAGGAAAGCCAAGAAGAGCTTACTGAGCTTGAACATGAGAGCACCAATTTAACTGGGCTCACGCATGGCAAATGGAGTCTATCTACGGCCAGATATGGTGTAGGAACTGCCTACGGTAGCTTTTTTATCTGTATGAGAGATGAGCCACAACTAGATTTCGGTGGTAGCCGACACCCAGATGGCTTTGGTTTTGCTGTCTTTGGGAAGGTCGTATCTGGGTTTGACGTGCTCGAAACAATCTACCGAAACCGTGAACCTGAGGAATTTCAGCTACAAGCGGTTGTGATAAAACGGGCAGCAGTCCTTACATAAAATTAGGTTTTTGCTTCACCTAGAACTACCCTTTTGGGTAGGTGCTTATTGTGCCTCCTTCCCCCGATTTAGTTCACTAAACTACTCTATAAGTAAGTTTTTATTCCTTAGTCATGACGCATAATAATCGACGCTACACGTACTTGTGTATGTTAACGATAAAAATCCTTCAAGAGGAGAGAGACCCTAATGAAACTTAATTTTAAGCTTAGCCCGATCGCGTCGCTTATAGCGCGATCAGCCTGTTTGACAGCAGCACTAATTGGTACCGCGACTGCGCAAGAAAGCAATATCAATGACGAGCTTGTTTTAGAAGAAATTATAGTCACGGCTCGTGGTCGTACGGAGAGTCTGCAATCGGTGCCGATTTCTGAAACGGTGTTTACCGCGCAAACAATTGAAGATGCAGGGATTGATAGAGTTGATGACTTTCTTGCCTTGACCCCCGGAGTAACCTTTGCCAACTCGCAAGACTCAGGTACCAACTTTATTTCTATTCGAGGCTTGTCTCAGGTTCGTAATGGTGAGGCTCCTGTCGCAGTGATTGTTGATGGCGTACTTCAAGCAAATGCTCGTTCTTTTGATCAGCCTTTGTTCGACATTAGCAGTATACAAGTATTGCGTGGCCCTCAAGGTGCCTTATATGGCCGAAATGCCACAGGTGGTGCAATAATTATCGATACTAAAGCGCCGACGCAGGAGACTGAGGGTTATGTCCAGGCAGGTTTCGGAGAAGGAGACGCGTTTAGCATTGAGGCCTCGGTGTCTGGTGGCTTGTCAGAAAATGTGACCGGTCGGTTTTCGGCTAGATACAAAGACGCGGATGGCGTTTTAGATAATCTGACCACCGGAGAAGAAGTAGATTATATTGAAGAGCTCGCACTCAGAGGACATCTAAATTTTCAGGTCTCTGACTCTGTGACGGTTGACTTGCGTGCGTCTCTGGTAGATACCGAAGGTGGCTCCCTGAATTTCACTTATCAACCAGCCATCATTGATCGAGCCACTGGCTTGCCATCGGCGTTCGATTTTTCAATTGGGGATGCCGATCAAGTGGAGCGCGAATTCAGTGCCAACAATGTGGGTGTTGATGACCGTGAAGCCGCACAATTGTCTCTGCGTGTTAAAGCCGATTTAGGTTTTGCAACACTGAGTTCTGTAACCGCTTACGATGATATTGACCAAACCAGTTACGCGGATCAATTCCCATACTCAGCGGCCACGCAATTAATACCAGCGACTGCGTTTCCTTTCTTTGATGGCATTCAATCACAAAACGTTGCCGTAGAGGCGTTCAGTCAAGAATTTCGACTGACTTCGAATGATGACAGCTCGTTTCGTTGGTCGGTGGGCGCTTATTATTTGAGTACCGATCGATTTATTAACTCTTCTATCTATGACGATTTAGGCAATGGCTTGCCAACCATTTCGCGTAGAGATCCTGTTTTCGATGCGGCTGCTCCGCAAACAACTTTCATTGCGGATGACAATGATAATGAAGCATGGGCGGTATTCTTTAATACCGAGTTTGATATAACGGATCGCTTAGAGGTCGCTTTCGCTGGTCGCTATGATGAGGATGACCGAGAGCAAACTGTCGACGCAAGGCAGGGGGCTTACCAAGATGGTGTATTTGTAGCACCAATAGGTGTGCCTGGTTCTGTCAATACTGAGAATTTCGACTTGTTCCAACCCAAGGTTACCATACGATATGAGGTAAGCGACGTGCTCAACTTATATGGCTCATGGGGCGAAGGCTTTCGTAGCGGTCAGTTTAACCAAAATGGAGTGGGTGAAGTGGCAGCAGGTGCTGGTGTCTTAGGTGTTGGTGATTCAATCGACCAAGAAGAGACCACTACCTTCGAATTAGGTTTTAAGACAAGTTGGAGTGGCGGGCGTTATACACTTAATGGTTCGGTCTACAACACTGACATAGAAAATGCACCGTACTTTGTTTTTATCGGTGCGGTTGGTGCGCAAGTATTGGTGCCGATTAATGAGGTTGACGTCTCTGGTGGAGAAATCGAATTTAATGCATCTCTATCGAACTCTGTGAGCTTTTACGCAAGTGTTGGTATCGCCGATAGTGAAATTGAAGAATACCTCGTTAACCCTGACGCGGTCGGTAATGACGCACCGTATATCGCCGATTCTACCTTTAATGCCGGTATTCAATATCGAGCGCCACTTACAAGCCGAATGAATTTGTTCGCAAGAGCCGACTATGAGTTGCGCGGAGAACAGTTTTGGGATCCTGAGAATTCGACCGCGCGATCAGAAGTTTCGCTGGCAAACTTTCGATTGGGCTTAGAAGGCATTGATGGTGCATGGTCAGTTACCGCTTCACTCGATAATGCCTTTGATGAAGTTTACAATTCCGAATGGGTCACAGGTGGTTTTGCACATGCGGGCGTACCTAGGCTTTGGAGCGTGGAAGCGCGTTATAACTTCTAAACCAGCAATCTAATTTTAGTCTCGTTGAATTAAGAGGTATCTTTTTGTTCAACGAGGCTAAAGTTTGGAATTAGATTGTCGCGAAGTAAGCCTAAAGCATTCTGCTGATGTCGTTTATTTGTTTTATTTGGCGTAGTTTGGTCAAATGAGATGAGAATCGTCACAATTAGGAGAAGACTGTGTTTCATGGGTGGGTAAAGCCTTGTTCAGTTTTTAGACTCTAACTTCCTAAAAAACACTGTGTGGTGTTCTGAGTAAAAAGCAGCCGACAGAGCGTTATAGACGCGCTCAGGCTTGAATTTTCACCTCGAATACCCAATTGAGCGAACTATTAAACGAACTATGAGCACGATACGAGCGGCCTCCGATGTTGGTGGTACATTTACTGATTTAGTTTACTTTGTGATTGATGAACAAAGTGGAAAAATCAAGGACATAAAGACCGAGAAAACGCACACCACACCTCCTGAGTTTGAGGTGGGTGTTATGACGGGTTTTGACAAGGCGGATATTGATCTCGCCGATGTATCATTTTTTGCGCATGGTACCACCGTGGTCATTAATGCGCTAACCGAAAGAAAAGGCGTCAAAGTTGCTTTGATAACCACGGCCGGCTTTCGGGATATATTGGAAATTGGCCGGGGTAATCGACCTGACTTTTTCAACCTAAGATATAAAAAACCAGAGCCTTTTGTGCCACGACATTTACGTCAAGAGGTACGCGAGAGAATTAACTACAAAGGTGAAGTATTGCAGCCCTTGGAGCTTGGCGATATTGATGGCGCTATCGAGGGCTTTCTTAAAGAAGGCGTACAAGCAGTGGCCATTTCTTTGTTGCATTCTTATGTGAATACCTCGCATGAAGATGCCGTTGCGAAGTATATAAAGGAGAAATGGCCGCAATTATCCGTGGTTGCCTCGCATCAAATTTCTCGAGAATGGCGAGAGTATGAGCGAAGCAATACGGCGGCAGTGTGTGCCTATGTACAACCAGCCACTGAGCGCTATCTCAGCAAAATGAATGATGCCCTAGAGCAAGGAAAATTTAACGGCGCGTTTTACGTAATGCAGTCTAATGGCGGTATCGATACCGTTGCTGCTACTAAGAAGACACCAATTTCTATTGTGGAGTCGGGCCCGGCCAGTGGAGTGCTTGGCGCTGCGTCTTTGGGTCAATTGCTTGGCCTTAAAAATATCATTGCCTTTGATATCGGCGGTACCACGGCTAAATGTTCTCTAATTGATGATGGTAATGTGGCAATCACTAGCCAGTACATGATCGAGAAAGACGGTAAGTCAGCGGGCTACCCAATTATGACGCCGGTGGTCGATATTGTTGAGATTGGCAACGGAGGCGGTTCAATCGGCTGGGTTGATGAATATAAAAAGCTGCACGTTGGGCCACAAAGTGCGGGCGCGTTACCAGGGCCTGTCGCTTACGCTAAAGGCGGAACTGAGCCTACCACCACAGATGCCAACCTTTTGCTTTCACGGATTAATCCAGAGTTTTTTATTGGCGGAGAAATCCAAGCCGATATGCAGGCTGTGGAGACATCTTTTGAAAAGCTAGGCGAGCAAATTGGTTTGAGTGCGCGCGATGCGGCGCGCGGTGTGGTTAACATCGCCAACAATAATATGACCAATGCTCTAAAGCTGGTGAGTATCAACCGAGGCCACGACCCGCGAGATTTCACTATGATTGCCTTCGGCGGCGGCGGTGCCATGCACGCGACACAGTTGGCGGCTGAGTTGAATATTCCGACGGTCGTTATTCCTGCACATTCAGCGGTATTTTCTGCCTGGGGAATGCTGTTGTCCGATTTGCGTCGTGACTATATTCGAACACGTCCAAGTCCCTTAAATAGTGACATGGCCAATGACTTATTCAATATGTTTGTTGATATGGAGCGCGAGGCTCGGCTCGCTTATGAGAAGGAACAGATTGATTCGGATCGAGTCTACATCGAGAAATTTGTATCCCTGCGTTACAAGGGTCAAGAGCACTCGGTAAGAGTGTCTGTGCCGAACGAGGAGATGGATGCAGAAAAAGTCGAAGATTTGATGGCGCGTTTCAGACAAGCTTATGAGAAGGAATATAGTTATCGGCTAGATAACGATATCGAAATAGTTAGCTACTATGTTGTTGCCTATGCGCGAGTGGACAAACCAACACTTGACAAAATCCCGCCAAGTGACAGCGCTGAGATCGCGATTAAATCTTATCGAGAAGTTGATTTCGATACCGGCGGCATTGTCAAAACAGCCATCTATGACCGCGAACTACTTGGTAGTGGCGTTAGTTTTGATGGGCCGGCTATTGTTGAAGAATCCGGTAGTACCACTGTTATTTTCCCCGATCAACATGTTGATGTGGATGACTATGGCAATTTGCATATTACGATTTAGGTGAAATGATGAACGAAAGCTCCCCTGTAAAAATTAAGCAGCAGCCTGACCCGATTACGGTTGAAATCATTCAAAGTTCTTTGACCGCCATCACCGACGAGATGTTTGCGACAATGCGACGAACCGCAATGAGTTCGATTATCTATGAGGTGTTGGATTTTGGTGTCGCTTTAATGAACGCTGAGGGCGAGTTGTCGAGTTCAGGCTCAGGGATACCTGGTTTTGTTGGCATGTTGCAGCCTGGCGTCGAAGCTATCATGGATAAGTTTGATGTTGAAACTCAAGTGTTCGATGGCGATATATTTGCACTGAACATCCCGCATCGAGGCGGTGTGAGCCATGTAAATGATGTGGTTTTAATCATGCCTGTGTATCATTCTGACGTGCTAATCGGTTGGTTAGCCAATAAGGCCCATTGGGTAGACTTAGGCGGTGCATTTCCTGGTGGCATCAGTCCAGACGCGCTCGATATATATCAAGAAGGTTTGCAATTACCTGGCATAAAAGTCGTTGATAAAGGTGAGCTCAACCAGGCAGTGTTAGATATCATGATGATTAATTCGCGTGTTCCTGAAACGACAAAAGGCGATTTTTGGGCGGGTGTTGCCTCTTTGCGAGCGGGTTACAATCGTTTGCGAAACATTGCTGATAAATACGGCGTGGACGCGCTTAGTTATTCAATTAATGATTATATTCGCCTTGGCGAGGAAGTGTCACGAGAGGCACTCCTGAGCCTACCAAAAGGAGAGTTCAAAGCCAGCGAGATAATAGAAGATGGGCGTGAATTAAAAGTCTGTGTCACCATAAGTGACGATGAATTTTTAGTTGATTTGCGTGGCAATCCAAGTCAAACGAAAACCTCTCTAAATTCTTCGTACGACTCAACATTGGTTGATTGTCTTATGATTTTTAAGTCGATTACGAGACCGGATACCCCTGGCAATGCGGGTTCTTTCAAGCCGGTAAAACTCCTCACCGACAAAGGCAGTATTTTTGATGCCGAGTACCCAGCTGCGATGGGCATTTACTATGAAGTAAGCATGTTGGTTTATGACTTAATATGGAAGGCGCTGGCACCGGTTGTTCCAAATCATTTGCCGGCGGGTCACTACGCGTCAATTTGTGGCACCTTTATGGGCGGTCCTCATCCGGATACTGGTGAAGCTTTAGGCATTGTCGAGCCGCAGCTTGGAGGCTGGGGTGCGTCGCGTGAAAGTGATGGTATTAATGCTCTGTATACCGGTTTTCATGGCGATACATTTAATGTGCCGGTGGAAATAATCGAGCAACGTAATGGCCTTATGGTGGATCAATTGTCGTTAAATATTACCGATGGCGGAGAAGGCGAGTACATTGGTGGCAAGGGCATTAATCTAGATTATCGAATTATGACTGACGAATGGTGGCTTACAATGGCTTATGTCCGTTCTCAAACCGGGCCCTGGGGAATGGATGGCGGCAAGGAAGGGTCAACCAACTACGTGGTGGTTGAACGCAGTGATGGCGAGGCCAAACGTTATTCAGAATGCACCGCGCTCGATCTTAAAAAAGACGACGTGGTGAAAGTGTTCACTGCTACTGGCGGCGGCTACGGAGATCCAAAAAAACGACCAAAAGATAAAGTTCTGGAGGACGTTAAAAATGGCTATATCTCTTCTGAACAGGCGCAGAAAGTGTATGGCGTATCGGTTTAGTATGCCTTATTTTTGTGCTCGCTGCGCATAATCTAATTGTTTGGCGTAGGTAGATAAATAAAACTTATAGAGGTGCAGCAATGCGTGAATGGGTTATCAATGACTACTCAGGTTATAAAGGTTTAACACTGCAGGAGTGCGCTGAGTCGCAACCAGGTGATGAAGACGTTAGGCTAAGAATAGAAGCCTTTGCTCTAAATTGGGGTGATGCCGACCTAATGCTCGATAATTACACATTTAGCTTTGCCAAATTCCCTGCTCGAGTTGGTATTGAGTGTTCGGGTGTGGTTGATGCCATCGGTGCAAATGTCACCGGCATTGAGTTAGGTGATCGCATGGGTGTGATGCCTTATCTTTATGGTAATCGAGGTGTAAGTGCGGACTCCGTTGTTGTTGAAGCACAATACCTTGCTAAGGCGCCGGACAGTTTTTCTGCGGTAGAAAACGCGTCTATCTGGATGAAGTACTTGACTGCCTATTTCCCAATGGTTGAGCTTGGTAAAGTGAATTCGCAGAGCTATGTTTTGGTGACTGCCGCCACGGGTACTGCTGGTAGGGCTTGTGTTGAAGTAGCCAAGATGTGTGGCGCCACCGTTATCGCGACTAGCCGTTATGAGCGTAACACTCAATATCTTAAAGATGCCGGCGCAGATTTTGTTTATATAACTAATGAATCAAGCCCCGCACTTAAAGACGTGCTCGATGAAATCACTAAAGGCAAAGGCGTTAATGTGATATTTGATCCCGTAGGTGGTGACATGATGTCGCAGTATTCGCCCTCGCTAGCGCAGGATGCGCAGATATTCTTTTACGGGTTCTTGACAGGTAAATTTCCTGACATTCCGTTTATAGATCTCTTTAATAAAAACACCATATTTCACCCTTATTCGGTTTTCCACTATGTCGCAAAGCCTGATATGCGTGCTCGGGCGGTTGAATTTATCCATCGAGGCGTACAGACTGGTCAGTTGACAGCTGGGGTAGATCGCGTATTTTCGATGGAACAATACATCGACGCTTGGGAGTACATGAGAAGTGACCGTAGCAGCCATGGCAAGATTGTAGTCGAAACCGGCTTTAAGCCCTAAGTGTGGGTCGTTACTGAGGTGTGTCAGACAAGTGGTCTTAGATAAATCAATTGAATCAAAATAATATGACACAAGTGATCATCAAAAATATACGGATCCTAGACGTAGACAAAGAAGATCCTTCAAGCCCGTCAATGATCCGTATCGAAGATGGTCGTTTTCATACCATA
>CAZHEL010000027.1:0-2439 GCA_964531625.1 uncultured Gammaproteobacteria bacterium | reverse complement strand
GGGGCCGATTGGGGCATGAAGCAAGCGGTTGAAGAAGGTGCAGTGATTGGGCCGCGCTTATTTATTGCGGGCCGAGCGCTCTCGCAAACCGGTGGTCATGGCGATTTTCGTTCTAAGACCGATATCGGAGTCGCTTGTTCTTGCTCACACGCTTTGGCCTATACAAGTCGTATCGCCGATGGCGCGGACGAGGTACGTAAAGCAGTCCGCGAGGAACTGCGCCAGGGTGCTGACCAAATAAAAATAATGGTCTCGGGTGGTGTTTCGTCACCCAATGACCCCTTAGAATGTGACCAATATTCGCCTGAAGAAATTCGTATAATCGTCGAAGAAGCGAGACGTCGAGGCACCTATGTGATGGCGCACGCCTATGGCGCGAGTGCCATTAAAATGGCGGTGGCTGAAGGGGTGCGTACCATTGAGCACGGCAACTTACTTGACCAAGAGGCAGCTGAATTGATGGCCGAAAAAGAGGCGTTTCTGGTCCCAACTCTGATCACCTACAATGTTCTTGAAGAAGAAGGTCGCCGAAATGGTTGGGATCAAGTCATGCTTGATAAACTAAAAGTGGTAAAAGATGCAGGGCTAAAAAGTCTCGAGATTTGCCGCTCGGTGGGTGTTCAAATTGGCTTAGGAACCGACTTGTTAGGTGATTCTTTTGATCATCAATCGCGAGAGTTTGTAGTGCGCTCTGAGATTGAGTCTTCACGCGAAACGATTAGATCAGCGACCCGTGTCAACGCCAAAATTCTAAATCAAGAAGGGCAATTGGGCGTGATTCAAGAAGGCGCGATCGCTGACGTTTTGCTGCTGCAAGGCAACCCATTTACAGAGCCTGAGGTACTGCAAAATCAAGGTGAAAAAATCCCAATTATTATTAAAGCTGGGAAAATAGTTAAAAATAGTCTGAGCAGCTAGTAGCGTAGATTATTTCTTAAGTACAACATCATAAAATAGGCTTGGGTTAAGCATGAACGAAAATAAAAAAGAAAGCGTAGTATCGCCTGAGCCTGCTGGCTATTGGTTTGAATCAATGCCATTGACCTCAGCGCATTGGGCGGCTGGGATGGTGATCTTTTTTACTTTTGCCATAGAAGCATGGGAAATGTTGATTCTGATTTATTCCGTTTCAAGTATCGCGGCTGAATTCAATTTAGAGACGCAACAGATAGGGACTTTAATCAGCGCATTGTTTCTCGGTATGATTCCGGGCTCACTTATCTGGGGTAAATTATCCTCTAAATACGGGCGCCGAATTTGCTTGTTGTTAAGCATTGGTTTGTACGCTGTTTTTCCGATACTGAGCGCTTATGCCCCAAGTTATGAATTTTTATGGTGGGTTCGTTTCTTTGGTGGCTCGGTATTAGTCGGGGCTTTGATAATATCGTTTCCTTTATTTATGGAGCTTTTGCCGGTTGCAGTTCGTGGCAAAGCGACCGTTTTGTTATCGGCGGGTTGGCCAATAGGCACGCTAATTGCAGTGGGTGTTACGACTGCTTTCGCAGATGAAGGCTGGCGTTTGACTATGGGAGTGAGTGCATTCGCTTCTTTATGGGTGATTGCTATTTACCGCTTTGTGCCTGAATCCGCTTATTGGTTGGCTGAATCAGGCAGAACTGAAGAAGCGGCCAAGGTTATCAATCACTTATCTGGCCAAAAGTTAAACGCCAAACTACGCGAACCGGAAAATACTGAAGATCAAATGCCGTTTTCATCGATATTTAAAGGCTCGGTGTTACGCATAACAATCATAACATCGATAGTGAATTTCGCATTCTCTTGGGGTTATTGGGGTATGACCTCTTGGTTACCTTCATTGTTGCAAGAGCGAGGTTTGAGCACTGCACAGGGGCTAGAGTTTATTGCGCTGTCGGCCTTGTTTATGTTCCCAGGATACATTTGTGCTAGTTATCTCACCGGGAAGTTTGGACGCAAAAAAGTAATGGTGAGCTTTGTCGCTTTAGCAACTGTCGCCGGAATTGGTTTTGGTTTATCCACTACCACCACAGAGCTCTACGTTTGGAATTTCACTCTGTCATTTTTCAGTCTAGGCGCGTGGGGAGTTTGGAATACATGGGCAGGTGAAGTGTATTCTACGGTAACTCGAGGCCCGGGCGTTGCATGGGGGGTCATGCTCCAGCGCGTAGCAAATACAATCGCCCCTATCGTCATTGGTTTTGTGTTTGCAGGCGGCGGCTTTGTCTCGACAATACTCTTTATTTCGGCTTTCTTGGGCGTTACATTCATTACCGTACTTATGTTGCCAGAAACTGAAGGTGAGCGATTAACCTAAGTACTAGTGTCGAAACTAGAGCGCCGACGACTTAAGTAGCGATTGGACCTGTTTTTGTAGCGACGGAATTATCTCAATTTCAAACCAATCGTTTTTCTTTAACCAGATATTGTTGCGTGGACTGGGGTGCGGCAGCGGCAATCGGT
>CAZHEL010000026.1:0-34899 GCA_964531625.1 uncultured Gammaproteobacteria bacterium | reverse complement strand
GCCAAGTATCTGTATAGATTAAAACCTTCTAAACCAAACTCAATTCATCAATAAACTTGGTAATTCCATTCAATAGCATCTGTATTGAAATAGCGACCAATAACATCCCCATCAGCCTCTCTATTGCAATCAAACCTCTGTTACGGAGTATTTTTGCCAACGGTGTTGCACATAAAAGAATCAAACCAGTAACAAACCATGCCAAAACTAGGGCTAGTAACCAGTCAGCCCAACGCTCTGGCTCGCCGTTCATGATTAGCAATAACGTCGCCAGCGCTGAGGGGCCTGCAATATAGGGAATCGCCAGGGGTACGATAAACGGTTCTTCTTCTATAACACTATGGTTTTTCTCAGGCGGGAAGATCATTTTTAAAGCAATCAAAAATAGAATAACACCACCAGTAATAGTCAGGGCTGGTTCTGAAATATGCAAAGCAGATAAAAATGCCTGCCCCGAAAACAGAAACACCACCATGACCAATAGAGCAATGACCAATTCGCGCAAAATAACCTTAGTGCGCCTTTCAGGCGCGACATTCTTTAGCGCTGTCAGATACATCGGGATATTACCCAAAGGATCCATTACTAAAAACAATAGAAGAGCTGCTGAAATGAGGGTCATAATTTAAGCCTAGCAATTTTATAGCTAGTTTACGGGAGATTTACTACGGCGTTAAGAAGCGCATAATCACACTAGAATATATAAAAAGCAAACACTATTCAGCCATCCATAACACCCCTATTTTACGATTAAAATTTCCTGTATTTATATAGGTCTTACAATGCTTTTTGAAACTAAAAACTAATTCCTTTTGCAACCATATACTTAAATTTGACTAAGCAACATATACTATTCTTGAAAACAGCTTTAACAAATGCCGTTTACCCTACATATATCATCCGCATACCTACTCCGAATCTAGCAATAGCGACACTCTTTAGTTATGCTGATGATTAAGCATAGGCTAAGTTTAATTACACTTACTCTTTATAATACTAATGATAAAAAATGAGCCTTTTATATTGTCTCTCTTGCAGCTAGGTCATCTAAAAATGCGAAAAATACATCAAGCCCTTACCATAGTTTTTATTGTCATTACCTCGGTCTATCTCTCGGTAACTCACGCCGCCTCGGTAGCGACCAATAAGCTCGCCACGCCAGAAGAATTAGCGCGTTACCAATCTTGGGTTCAATCTATGAAAGCAGCCGAACGCGGGCCGTTCTCAAGAATTCGATGGTTTTGCGAAGACGGTTCAGTATTGCCTCCAAAACCCTTTGCTTGTGCCAAACGCGGTGGTGGTCGGCAACATGGCGAATGGACGGCTGAAACAAAAACACTGCGAGACAATGGCTTTTATGTAGCGAATGTATTGGCTTCTTTAGACCCGCAAGAACTTGCTGAAAATTACTCACCCGCCGGTCAATTACAGGCCATTTTATTAGAGCAATTTTTAATCGACACCGATAATGGATGGATTTTGCGCGAGGCTCAGTTTTATCGAGGGGCATTCCAAGTCGAAAGCGAAGAACTGGTTGGTAAAAAAACCATTGACTACCTAACCGAACCAGCAGTACCAATTAAAGAACGTTATTGGTTAGTTGCAGAAGCGATCAAACATCTACCTGGCAGCAATGCGGGACAAGCCACTTTACTGAACCAAATACGTGATACGGCGGCTTCACTGCATAAAGACTATACTGGTTTTTCAAGCCTAAGAAATAAAATTCATGGTCGTTTGAGTGCCGATGATGCAGATCGAGTGCGTGAGTTTGCTAACAATAATCCAACTCTAAAAAGACAGGCTGAAGTAATAGAGCTTGCCGACGCGATAGACTCTTTATTTGATGCCGAAAACCTTACTGAAACATTGGACGGTATTTCCAACATTTCACCATCACTGCAAGGTCAAGTTACGACAGTCAAACAAACGAATAGCGCCATTGATAAATTTGTCGCGCTAGGTGAACTAAGTGTTGCATTACGTAAAGAAATAGAACGAACACCGAGAGGACGCACCGCGCGATTGCGTCTTAGCGCTGGACTTGAGCAAGCAATATTCACCAGTGGTCGAGAGATAGTTAATCAAACGGCATCATCTCGAAAGCAACAGTTTGTGTTACTGGGCGCAACACTCAATGCCCTCTATGGTGTGGGCTTACTCACTGATACTGAACTCCAACAAGCCTCTAACAAAGTGGCTGCAATACAATCTGGAGGCACAAACAAACAACTCTCTTCCTATAGAGACACCCTCGCCTATCTTGATCGTGTGCCGAGTTGGGCGGAGCGGCGAGTTCAGTTTTTCATGCAAGAACAAGTGGCGCGTTTTTCATTGATCGAGCCGTTAGCGCACCACTATGTGCCTGATCGACTCAGAGGGTCACCGCTACTTATCTTCACCACACTAATGAAAGGTTTAAACGAAGATGCTGCCACTTTAAGTGGTGTTAGACATCAGTTTTTTGATAGCACAGCCAGTCAAGGGTTTCGCGTTCTAAATGCGGGCGTTGGCATTGGCGAATTACACACACCTGAGACATTGGCTGAGTCGGTTGCTAAAAACGGCACTGCGCCAGAAGCTACCATTCTAGTTGTTCCCGAAACATTGGCTGACCTGCCCGCAGTTGAAGGAATATTGACGGCGTTTGAAGGTAATCAACTGTCACACGTGCAGCTACTAGCGCGAAACTTAGGTGTGCCGAATGTGGTCGTTAATGCCGACTTTATTAAAAAGTTACCTGACTACTATGGCCAACGTATTGAATTGTTAGCTAGCGCTGGTGGTGTGGTATCTGTAAAGCTTGCTAAATCTAAGTTAACTGAAAATAAGGCAGATATTGCAGCGGCACAAGCGGCTAAAAAAGAAGTAGCAATAACAATAGATCCGGAGAAACTGAATTTACAGCGTAACGAAGCCATCTCTACCCGCGAGTTAAGCTCCGCAGACTCTGGCGTCTTAGTTGGCCCCAAGGCTGCCAAAGTGGGTGGGCTAGCGAAACAATTTCCAGGCAGAGTCTCGCCAGGCCTTGCGATTCCGTTTGGCAGCTTTCGCGCCTTATTAGATTCAAACCAACATCCCAGCGGTGGCAGCATGTTTGAATGGATTCGCGCGTCTTATACTAAGATGGAGAAGTTACAAGGTGCTGAACTAGACACTACACGCAGAGCGTTTCTAAAAGAATTACGTGACTGGTTTTTAGAGGTTGAACTCGAACCGAAGTTCATTAACGATTTGCGAACCGCGATGGAAAATGAATTTGGCGCAGACGGCACTTATGGGGTCTTTGTTCGCAGTGATACCAATGTCGAAGATTTAGCTGGCTTTACGGGCGCAGGCTTGAACCTAACCTTGGCGAATGTGGTTGGCTTTGACAATATATTAAAAGGCATTAGAGAAGTTTGGGCATCGCCATTTACCGAACGCGCATTTGGCTGGCGACAAGCACGCCTAACCACACCTGAGCATGTTTACACATCCATCTTACTGCATAAGAGTGTGCCGGCAGATAAATCAGGTGTATTAGTAACCAACGATATCTTCGGCGGACAAGCTAACAAAGTATCTGTGGTACTTAACGAAGGAGTCGCCGGCGGGGTTGATGGACTGTCAGCGGAAACCTTACGCATTGACACCAACACTGGCGAGTTCGATTGGATGGCAAGCGCAACAGCACCCTATAAAAAAGTAATCAGCGCCAACGGCGGAATCAATGAAATACCGGCAAGCGGTCAATCACGAAGCCTCAGCGATGACGATATTCAAGCCATACTCAAATTTACCAGTAGTATTGACAATTGGAACAAAGAGCATGATGGGGCTGCCGCTGATGTAGAGTTTGGATTCTTAAATGGCGAGTTTGCACTGTTTCAAATACGCCCTTTAGTCGATTCAGATTCAGGCGAGCGCGATCAACGTTTGATCGCACTCGATAGCACTCTCACCGATGCCGCCAATGTTTCACTGTCTTTAGACGAACAACCTAAAACTGACAACAACTAATCACTGAACAGAAATAGAAGATGAAAAACACTATCTTAAAACCACTTTATATCGCTACCGCTGCCTTCACTCTAATAGTTGTTCCGTTATTAGTTGTCGCCTATCCAATAGATGGCTATGAAGATACGGGTATTCGCCGATTAGATTATTACCAAGCAGTTAAGTCTGGCGATGTAACTGACAGTTTGGTACAAAGATATTTTGTGCCAGGAGCGGCCTTAACAACTAGCCAAGTAACACCAAGGCTAATGAATACCGATCTTGAATTTCCAAAAAGCAGCGCCGAGCTCAACGCGCAACTATCGGCATTAATTCCTGATGACCCAACACGTTATAGTGTCTCACTGTTGGATGTCAGCGACCCCAATAATGTTCGATATGCAGAACATAACCCTACATTTCTAAAAAATGTTGGCAGTGTTGGCAAAATATTAGTGGTCTTAGCAATATTCAATAAGCTGCAAGAACTCTACCCAGACGATGTAGACAAGCGCTTAGATATTTTGCGAACAACTGTCGTTCGCGCAGATGAATTTTCAAGAGGCGATCATCACACTGTACGAATTTGGGACGTCGAAAATCGAGAGCTGACTCGCCGCGCAATGAAAGACGGTGATGAAGGCAGTTTATATGACTATATGGATTGGGCAGTTTCTCCCAGCTCAAATGCCGCCGCCGCAACACTGCAACGAGAACTGGTATTAATGAGTGCGTTTGGAACACAATACCCAAAATCGTATGAAGAAAGTCGAGCGTATTTAAACGACACACCTAAAACCGAATTAGGTAAATTATTTCGTAGCGCCATGGACGCGCCAATAATTAATGCTGGTTTAGACATTAGTAAACTGCGACAAGGCAGCTTTTTCTCACGCCACGGTAAAGCCAAGGTTCCGGGCACTTCTAGTTATGGCAATCCAAGAGAATTGGTAAAGCTCATTTTTAAGGCTGAACGTGGCCAATTGGTAGATCAGTTTTCCAGCACCGAATTAAAACGTCTGTTATACATGACGGAAAGCCGAATTCGATATGCTTCGCACCCAAACTTAAGGTCTGAGGCTGTTTATTTTAAATCGGGCTCTCTCTATAGCTGCCGGCCCGAAGAAGGTTTTAGCTGTGCCAAATACAAAGGCAACAAACTTAACCTACTTGCTTCAGTAGCGATTATTGAATCGGCAACAGATGATCGAGCGTTGCATTATATTGTGGTAGTGCAATCGAACATGTTAAGAATAAATTCAGCCGTCGCGCATCAAACACTAGCAAGTGGAATTCACAAAATGGTAAAACGCTGGAACAGCTCGGCTGACAAATAGTTGGGCAGCTAACGGCGTTAAATTTTAAGGCTACTGCTTGACAGGCAGTGGGCTGTCGTCCATCAATGTATCTAGATCGACGATAATATTTTCTAGCAGCGAACCGCCGTTGACGTTTTGAGTTAAACCAACGGCAATATACTTTCGACCGTCTGGGCGCTCAACTAAAGCGCTGTCTGAGTGATAGTTACGCCACGTTCCAGATTTTCGATAAACCTCAGCGTCTGGATTTTTGCTCTGTAAACCTTTAACAAATTTATGATTAATAAGCGAGTCCGCCAGTATGTCTTTCATCGCAATGCAATAATCTGGGCTGGTTAATTCATTTCTTTCCATCATGAAATAAAAACGCGCAACCTGTACCCCGCTCGCTGCATGACTTGCGTTCTTAAGTGGATCTCGTTTCCAAGCGGGCTGCTTACCATAGGGCTTACCCACCCAAAGTCCGCCACCTGTCTCTATATCATAAAGTTGATAACGCTCTGATTGCAGAATTTCGGCAATTCTTTCTGGGCCAACCAATTCATATAAGCGAGTTGCTTCTACATTAGACGAAACCTGCATCATCGCCTTTAAGGACTTTTCAAGTTCTTCTGTTCGCTCAAGTTTACCAAGGTGAACCTCTTCGAATACCGCTAACATAATTGCCAACTTTGGCAAACTTGCTGCGTAGAAAGTATTGTCGCCATTAACGTGTGCCAGTCGAGGCTTTTCAATATCGGTAATATCAACCAAGGTGACAGATAAACGCTGGTTTGCAACCTCGCCCTGAAGGCCACGTTGTTCAATTCGCTGTTCTAGCTGTGCTTGTAATTCTGTATTTACAGACAAAGGAAATGGAGCCTCTGGCGTGTTTATTACTGTGTTCGCATCAACTGGACTATTTGTAAAACCGACCATGAGGCTTACAAGAGCCACAAGTTTTGTGAATTTTTTTACAATAATAATATTTAGGAAATTCATTTAGATTGACCGACTTTTTTCGAATTTATGGGAGATGCAGACGATGGTAAATTGGTCATCCAGTCTGAAATACCCGAATCAACGGGTGCCGAGACAGTCGGTAACGCATTGCTGTTGCGAATAAGATCAAGTGCCATACCCGCGGAAACAGATAACACCGATATACCGAATTCATGATTATCACTGATAACACGCCAAAATAATGCAGATGGAACGCGTAAGGCGCGAACCTTTTCGACTGCACGCGCATTATAACTGTATGTTGTTCGCCCTAGAGTATCAACCATTGCAACGGTATCACGAGGCCCTAATAAAAACGAATCGGACTCAGCTGGAATCTGGCATTCGATTAAACCATCGATAATGAAATAAAAATGATCCGCCTCTGTGCCAGCACGCCACAACTCTGATCCCGGCAACAATGTTACTGGTTGAGTGTGTTTTGCCAATTCAAATGCAATTGAAATTCGAAACGTTGACAAGGTCAACATCTGCCGGAGCAATTGTGTTCGATGTATTAGATCTAGCTGATCGCCTACATGCAGTAATGGCTCTTGCAGCTTTCCAGAAAAACTTTTTCGATAACCCGACGTGTTACGCACTTGATTTATCTGCCTGGCAATATTCTCAATAACAAAACAAAGAATGGTTGAGCGTTTTTCAAACAATTCAAAAATATCCTGAGCCCTCAACACCAGAG
The DNA here is from genome assembly GCA_964531625.1 of uncultured Gammaproteobacteria bacterium. GTDB lineage: Bacteria > Pseudomonadota > Gammaproteobacteria > Arenicellales > Arenicellaceae > Arenicella. The sequence goes on along the minus strand of CAZHEL010000026.1, from coordinate 27,918 downwards.
CAAATGTGTCTTGCTCTGCTGTGGCAGTAACGTCTGCGCAGGTTTGTGCAAACATGGTCATAGAACCAACGCCCACCATACTTGAATCTACAAAATCGACCTGTCCGTCACTAGTCTCCAGACGTACTTGCCCATCAACAATATGGTAGGCATCTGTCACGAGTTCATCACGACTATATAAAACCTCTCCTTTAACAAGAGAAACCGTATCAACATTTTCAGCAATTAATTGTAAATCATGATCATCCACTGCCGTAAATGCGGGAATCCTGCGCAGCAACAACATCTTTTGCAATGCTGTTAGGCTCGGTGCATTAGAATCAAATCTCATAGCGTCACCACAGACGGTTTTACCTGTTCGTCATCTAAACCTAACATCTCCAATGCAGCATAAAAGCACTCGAGAGTATCACCTGGGCGGCGTGATAATTGCGCACGCACCTCTTCTGCTAGTTCTTTGAGATTTGCACAGCCTACAAGATAGGCTGTCACCGATGAGACAGTCATACTTTCATCACGCAGCAATGCTTTAAAGATACCTAAATTTTCAAGCATCAACGATTTAAGGAACGTGTTTTGCTCACCACCTTCAAGCTTAGGAAATGCTGGTGCTGGTGCTAGTGTATTTAAACTTAGATCAGGCAAATCTCTCAGTAAGTTAATTGCATCAATCACAACACTGCCTTGTGACCTTGGAACGGTATGTAATAATAGTTCTTCGGCATTCGCTCGTTCTCGCTCACCATCACTTTGAAAATCAAGAAATATTTGTTCAAACTGATTATCTTCATACCGTAAATTAAGAATTCGAAACACGCGCTCTAGGCTTTCCTGTATGCGATCGGAGATCAGCTCAAAGAACACATAGAGTATATTGTTATTAATTGACACAACTTGATCGCTCATCACACTCAATGCAGAAGTGTATCTGGTTAGTCTTTCAAGCTCGCGTTCAGTTAATTTATCTAATTGCTGCAGTTGTCGATTTTTATTTGAGTCGCTACTTGCCACAATACCGGTACGCCCCAATCCTCGTAAAACTTTGAATAAAATTGCGCCGTCCAATTCATCGGAGAACTGGTCAATCAAACGTTCGCTAATATTGGGAAAATCAAACTTACTCATGGTGCCAGGGATTGCTATTCGCGCGCGATACGAGCACTCATTTGAGTGCAACATAGTCTGCAAACGATCAAAGCCTTGTTCGCCACAACGTAAAAATAAGGCTTCAGCATACGATGTTAACTCCGGCTGATTGTAGGCTTTGTCCGCAACATCTAAGCAAGCACTATCGCCGATATTACGCATTGCGCTTAATACTGATTTTTGCAGTGCCAGATCATCAGTCGCATCATAAATTTGGAGATAAACAGGTAACAAATCTGGCTCTGACCAAAGCGCTAAGGAATCACACAAATTAGCCAAAGCTGCTGTGTCATTATTATTCTGAAGATCAATCGCCAGTGTTTTTATCTCAGACAGATCGATGTTTCCACGCATCGCAAGTGTCACCATCGCCGTTGTCTTGAGTGGTATATCGTCACCTTCGATAATCGCTTGCAGAAATGGTTGCGGTGGATCTAATTGAATCAGCAAACGCAGTGCAGCAATACGTACTGATTCACGATCTTCATTTAGCAAACGTAAGGCAATATTTTTTAGTCGCGGACGCGGCGATTGAATAAAAATATCCAACGCACTAAGCACAACTTTTTCAGACGGGTGGAACAATATTAGTGGTGAAATTAAGGCACTTTTGTCTTCATCTTTTAAGAATGCTAAAGCCGATAAAACAACATCATTATTATTACTGCTCAGTGAGTCAATCAACATCTCAACCGATACAACATCAAGCTCAGGTCGCTTAATGTCAATGCCGATTCTTCCTTCTCGTAGGTATTCACGAAACAGTGCGACGTATTTTGGCTTAAGCCGAAATGACACATAAATTGCTGCAATCAGACCAAACAATATGACCACAATAGCAACCGCTTTAGCACTAAACCAAAAAGTGCCGATAAGTATCAGCGTTGAACCAAGCGCCTGTCCGCCACGTAAAGAAATTAAATCCAAAGCTAGTTTTAATTTTTTACGGACATGATCGTGCAATGGAACATAAAGTAATTCTGTTGCAGGCTTATGTAGCGAATTCTTTAGTGCACTATCAGCAAACTTCAAACTCAAAATCGCAGCAAACACAAATGGCGAAAAAATCAACAAGACGCCTACCAGTAGAACAACCGGAAAAACATACAAAGTACCCGTTGCACCAAATAAACGAAAAAACCACTGTAAAAAAATAACTTGTATTAAGACCGACGCAATATTCGCAATGAGATAAAAACGCGCAAAAAAAGCACTGAGATCCTGACTCGCCACTTCTGACTCAACCACCACCTTAAACAGCCAATCAACCCCTGTTACCGCAATGGTGGAAAACAAAACCAAAGCTGCAATGCATTGTACGTAATCACTTTTTTTTAACTCGCCAAAAAAACTAGTATCTGGCTGTTGCGAGGCCTGTGTATTAGTAGATGAGACCGGCCTTAAGGTGAATAAAAGCGGTGTTAATCCCGCAATGAAGAACACTATAGCCGCGCTGAATAAAATAACTTCTATTGAGTCGGTTTTAAGTGTGATTGCCGATACTGCCGTGCTGCCTAAAATAGCACCGGCCGCAGCACCCGCAGAGATTATGCCGTAAGCATTCTTAGCTTGACCTATGGTAAACAGTGATGAAATTAACAACCAAACACTTGAAACAAGCAAAATGATATAAACCCCAACCCAAACGTATAGAGCGAAGGCAACCCAATGCCTAGGAATGTCAATTTGCAATAAACCAATGAAGCCTAGCACCGTAACGGCAGTAAAAAAGAAGCCACCAGAAATTGTAAAACGGGTATTAGTGCCTCCGTTTCGTCGCGCCAAAAATACCACTAACAACGCAGACAACATAGCAACGCAGATATAGGCCCACGGCAAAGCAGAAGAAGAAAATGCTTCTAAGAAAAGGCTGTCTCGCGCCACTTCCAAAATGACATGACCAGCGACACCGCCGCCTAACAATAAAAAGCTGGCAGCAATATTTTTGTCTTTAAAAATCGCGTTTAACATAAGTTATCTGTCATATAAATCAACAACACCAAATTAAAATTCAGCTTGGATTATTACGGTCAACGCATAATAGAACAACTAATTAATAAATGTTATTCGTAGAACCTAGTTAGAGAGACTAGAGTAAGCGCTATTTACAATCATCATTTTGATAACTGGCACAAAAAAATTCACCGAAATAAGGCAAAGTTGCCATGCGAAATAACTAAAAAGGCCTAGTAATCACTAGGCCTTTTTATCGGTAATTTAGACGCAGCAATTACATCATAGATTGTAAGTAGTTCTGCTCACCTACTTTAGCAAACAACTCTATTTGAGTTTCTAGCCAATCAAAATGTTCTTCTTCACTATCCAGAATCGCGGCAAATAAGTCACGGCTAACAAAGTCCGATACTTTTTCACAGTGCGCTACCGCTTCACGGTACAAAGGTATGGCTTCGGTTTCTAAACGCAGGTCACATTCAAGCATCTCTAACACATTCTCGCCAATGTAGAGTTTGCCTAAATCCTGTAAATTGGGCAGACCTTCTAACATTAAAATACGCTCTATCAATTGATCTGCATGTTTCATCTCATCAATCGATTCAGCGTACTCTTTTTCGTTGAGTTTTTCCAAGCCCCAGTTCTTATACATTCGCGCATGCAAAAAATACTGATTAACCGCCGTTAGCTCGGCCTTTAGTGCTTTGTTGAGATATTCGATAACACCTTTTTGTGCTTTCATAATAGAGAACTCTTATTTATTAAGTGAGGATAAAGGAATAAATGTAAGTATAACGCCACTCGCAGCGCTCGTCTTCAAAACTAGATTTTAATATACAGGGGCTTTGTGTGTGCGTGGTAGATCGCTATATTAGAGATTCAGTTTCGTCCGTTAAACTGTTGTTAAATATACATAGTTCAGCTTGTTTAGTAAGCTAATTGAGTATCTGTTGTAAAACCTTCAGATACGCGTGATCCGAGCTCTTTTTCCAGTTTGGCTTGCATTATCTTCTTAACTTCACAGGTGCATGAACCACAAGCGGTGCCCACAGACAAGTGCGCTTGCATCTGTGAAAAAGACGTAACGCCCATTTCTACAGAGTTTTTAATCTGGTGATCTGTAACTGATTTGCAAAGACAGACAAACATTTAACAAGTTCCTAATATCGATTTGAAAGAATTTTAGCAAACTAAACAACCCCTGTAAATGCGAATCATTACTATTTACATTTAATTGCACTATTTGATCTAATTGCCCTAAACGATACGCACACTAAAAATTATAAATTACTTTATAATGTTTAAATATCTATATGTTTTATTTAGTATTTATTTTTTACTCCTAAACCATATGCCAACACTTAAACTCAACAATGAGGCAAAACAAATAGCCGCCGCAAATACAAAAAAGCTCTGTAATGCCACTAATAACTCTGGATAAACATCTGGGGTGATCTCCTTTTTACCTATATCTTGACCAAGCAAATAAGAAACAACACCAATTCCAACAAAGCCACCCATGGTACGCAGTCCATTCAGTGTTGCCGAAGCACTACCAAGCAGCTCATCTTCAACCGATGACAAGGAAGTATTAATCATATGAACATCGCCGATACCGACTCCCAAACCGATCATCACTAAGCAGACAAGCACAACCCAAATCGGAGTTTCAAGTGCAATCATTGATAGAATTAACATGGCTGAAAACACTAAGGTTAAACTAATAAATAATAAGTACCTGACCCGAATAAGGCTACTAAGCCTGCCACTCATAGGGGCGACAATCGTTGTAAACAATGCTTGTGACATTAATATCAAGCCGGTGGTCTGTGGATTAATCCCTTTTATGTATTGTAAGTAAAGTGTCAAGGTAAAGGGCAATGCCAGAATCGCACAATAGTTAAAGAAGTGAGTAAAACCCAAAGTAGTATAAATAGAGTTATGCAAGAACAACTTTACTTGTAGCAATGGGTCTCGGCGTTTCGATTGAAACCAACAAAAACCAGCGAAACACAGCAACCCTAATAGCAACAAACCCTGCCCCAGAGGTTCATGGGTACGAAAAATAGCGAGGGCAATCATACTTAGGGCAATTGCATACAGGAAGGTATCCAATCCTCGTACGCGACTGGCTCGATTTCCATAGCGCTCCCAATGCAGAAAACCGATACCGGCTATCGCGATCACGAACAAGATTATTGCAGGTATATAAAAAGTCCAACGCCAATGTAGATGCTCTAAAACCACACCACCAAACAATGGCCCAAGTACCACGCCTAAGTAGCAAACTGACAAATACATGCCCATTAACTTAGCTTTTTGATGTTCTTGGGGAATACCATTGACCAAGGGCAAGGCGCTGCCAAAGATAAATGCACCGCCTATTCCTTGTAAAAAGCGCCCGAGCAACAGTACATATTCGCTATTGGCTCTACCACTTAATAAGCAAGCCAGTGTTAGTAAAACTACGCCTACGCAAAATACTCTTCGACGTCCGTAAATATCCGCAAATTTGCCAGCAGGTAACACAAACAAAGCATTCGCTAATACGTTGATCAGGGTAAACCAACTTATTGTTTCGGCTGTTAATCGCAGCTCAGCGGCAATATTTGGAATCGCCAGTGTGGACGAATGCAATAATAACGGCGGTATAAACGAACCGGCTAAAATAACTGCTATAGATAAGCCTTTTCGACTAATAGGTTGTGGTGTGTCTGGCATTTGAGTGTGAATTCACTCTGAGTGTCACTTCGGGTCACATAGGATACAGCATGATGATTAGTTATGATGTTTTTTTGGACACTTTATCGTTTAAGCGAATCAATCCTGACCTTACAACCCGCGCGGTAATGCCTCCATGCCCTCGCACCGCGTTATAGCCTCCAGCGCCCAGAGTCTGCTCCATAAAAGAGCAAGGATGACACAAGCCGGTAAATTCTAATACTGCATCACCAATAAGGAACTGTTTGCCTTTAAGAGCTAATAGGTTAATACCATTCACCACAATATTGCGGCGCAACTTAGCGGGGTCTAACTCAGCGAGATTTAGCATAGACGCAATGGCAGGCAAATGCTCATATTGAGCTAACGTTACCTGACGTTTGCCGCTACTACCTGCATAACGATCACCGACCAAGCCAACCTTGGTATCGGCCTCCACGCTATCAAGCACCCTCATCGGCGCCCTTCGCTCTGGTCGAATCGCAATCCATTCCACCCTGCCTACCTGCGGCAAAGTATCCAGTAATTCAGCCATTGTTTTAGTTTTATTCATACTCTATTGGTCGCCTATTAGTCGCTTATTTCCATCCATCTCTATATACGCTATCAACCCAATTTAGCGATATCTATTTGCTAGTTTTTTAACTAACTTAGCATGGGCTTTTCCCATCATCAGAAGGCGAATAAATTGCGTAGATCATTCGCTAATTTTGTGAATTTTATTCCAGAGAGATTATCCCACTTTTTTGTGTGATGAATATATAGGTAGTTTTGAGCCATATTTAAGCTTTTAAGACTAAGATTTTTATAAAAATTTTAAACCGTCAAAAAGTAATATTTGGCAAGCTAAAACCTTACTATATGGGGATCAAAAACGGCATCGTTTGAACACTTATTCAGGAGGTAGAAAGTTTTTAAAGAACTATCACTATCCCATTGTTTTATTTTATAAATGGACCTCCATATAGTTAAGCTTTCACTTCAAAACTATCCATCTAAAACTAGAATTACGTCCACTAAAATTTGTGTGTAGTAGGACCTGCGTGTTGATTAATTTTTAAGCAAGAAAAATCAATCTAGAATGCGGCACAAAATCATCAAGGCTTGCGTTATTTATAAAAGATAGTTAAGGTTTTTGGCAATTAAAATAATTTTTGTTGTGACAGGATTTTTAGAGACCGTTAATTTACTCGTATTTCATAGCTGTTAAATGCGATTTTTTGACTCCAGATTTGAGGGTTTAAAAAGTTGGGCGAAGTAGCACTAAGTGAAGTTTCAAAGTTTGAACTGTGGCCGTTTGTGGTTTATTTCGCAGCGGTTATTGGATTAGTGTTAACAATGTTAGGTCTGTCATATCTGCTCGGACAACAACGAGCCAATGCTTCCACTAATGATCCATTTGAATCAGGTGTCGTTTCGGTTGGCGGCGCGCAAGCAAGGATTTCCGTTGATTTTTATTTGATCGCAATTTTCTTTGTGATCTTCGATTTAGAAACCGTATTCATTTTCGCATGGGCGATTGCCTTCTTTGAACTGGGTTGGCATGGCTACATAGCCATTTTGGTTTTTGTTGCGGTGCTGGTGTTCGCGCTAATTTATGAATGGCGCTCCGGCGCGCTCGAATGGGGCGTTAAAGAACGCACCGGCATACCAGCCAGCTCACCGACCGCATCGCTCAGTCCAATTACCGTTGCCCCACCTAACGACTCGGAGACTCATTGATGGATTGGAATCTAACTCGACCAGAAGAATCATCATCAGTTGGACCAACAGATGACATGATCGAGGAAATGGTAAAACGAAATGTCGCATTCGCCAAGTTAGAAGACATGATCGCTTGGGGCCGCGCGCACTCACTATGGCCATTTAATTTTGGTCTATCTTGTTGCTACGTAGAAATGGCAACCTCATTCACTTCGCGCCATGATATCGCACGATTTGGCTCTGAAGTAATACGCGCCACACCTAGACAAGCAGATCTTATGGTAATTTCAGGAACAGTGTTTCGAAAAATGGCGCCCGTGGTACAACGACTATACGATCAATTACTCGAACCGCGCTGGATAATTTCAATGGGGTCTTGTTCAAACTCGGGTGGCATGTATGACATTTACAGTGTCGTACAAGGGGTTGATAAATTTATCCCAGTGGACGTTTATGTGCCGGGCTGTCCACCGCGCCCCGAAGCTCTAATGCAAGGTTTGATGATGTTACAAGACTCTATCAAGCAAGAGCGCCGCCCTTTAAGTTGGGTGGCCGGAGATCAAACAATTGTGAAGGCTGACATGCCAAGCCAACGCGACAAATTACAAAACGAACGAAACCAAGCGACCGTGTATCGGCCGCCAACAGAAGTATGAGGAGTTGTGACAGCAGTAACGATGTACAACAGTTGTAACTAGCAGTATCACCCAAACAAATAAAGCCTCGACAAGCTAACGCCTGCCGAGGCAACAGCGCACAAGCGATTAATTTTTTTGTGCATGAAATAATCGATTTAAAGACGTAGAGAAAAGTAAACACAAAAAGCAGTAACCGTACAACAAACCATACAGATTCAGGAATGCATATGCAGGCAGTTGAACAAAAAGTGGACTCCACCGTATTGGATGATTTAATCCAAAAATTCGGTGCGGATACCTTTGTTGTTCAGCATACCGCTGACGAAATGCCCACTGCATGGTGCACTGCAGACAAATTGGTCGAGGTGCTAAGCCACCTCAAAACCAACTACGCAATGTTGTATGACTTATTTGGTATCGACGAGCGCCTTAGAAGTAACCGTGATGGGCAACCTGATTCAGACTTTACCGTGGTCTACCACTTGTTGTCTTTACAGCAAAACACCGAAGTTCGAATTAAAGTTGCCACCCCTGAAAGTAAACCCGAAGTTCCCAGCGTCACCTCTCTGTGGCCAAATGCAAATTGGTATGAACGAGAAACCTGGGACATGTTTGGTATTAAATTCAACGACCATCCAAACTTATACCGAATCCTTTTGCCACCCACATGGAAAGGCCATGCTCTGCGCAAAGACCATCCTGCTCGCGCTACCGAAATGGAACCGTTCAGCATGGACGAAGCCAAGCTGATCGAGGAACAAGAAGCCTTAAGATTTCGACCTGAAGAATGGGGTATGCAATCCAGTAAAGATGGCACTGAGTATATGTTTCTAAATCTTGGGCCAAACCACCCAAGTGTACACGGCGTATTTCGTATTGCTCTACAACTCGATGGCGAAGTCGTGGTAGATGCAGTACCAGACATTGGTTATCACCATCGCGGTGCAGAAAAAATGGGTGAGCGCCAATCTTGGCCCTCGTATATGCCGTATACCGATCGTATTGATTACTTAGGCGGCGTTATGAATAACCTGCCCTATTGCTTATCGGTCGAACGCATGGCTGGCATCGAAGTCCCTGATCGCGCCAAAGTGATTCGTGTAATGTTGTCTGAGCTATTTCGTATTTCCAGCCATTTAGTTTTCTACGGTACCTTTGCTCAAGATGTGGGGCAAATGTCACCCGTGTTCTATATGTTCGCCGATCGCGAAAGACTTTTTGGCATCATCGAAGCCATTACTGGCGGGCGCATGCACCCAGCGTGGTTTCGCATTGGCGGCGTTGCCGCGGATCTGCCCAATGGTTGGGACAAAATGATACGAGAATTCATTGACTCAATGCCAAAACGTCTGGATCACTATGAAAAAATGGCCATGCAAAACAGCATTCTAAAAGCGCGCACCATAGGCATTGGTAAATACTCAGCGCAAGAAGCTATTGATTGGGGAGTAACAGGCCCTAATTTGCGCGCCACCGGTGTGGACTGGGATTTACGCAAACAACGCCCATACAGTGGTTACGATCAATTCGATTTTGAGGTACCTGTTGGTGATAAAGGCGACTGTTATGAGCGAGCCGTTATGCGCATAGAAGAAATTCGCCAAAGCTTGCGCATTATTGAACAGTGCTTAGACAATATGCCTGAAGGCCCTTATAAAAGTGATCATCGGCTTACCTCACCACCGCCTAAAGAGCGCACCATGGAGGATATCGAAACCCTTATTCATCACTTTATTAATAGCAGTTGGGGGCCCGCCATACCCGCTGGTGAAGCGTGCGTACCGGTTGAAGCAACCAAAGGGCTTAACAGTTATCACTTAGTTAGCGATGGCGGTACAACGTCGTACAGAACTCGTATTCGTACCCCATCATTTGCGCACTTGCAACAAATTCCTCTTATTAGTAATGGCCTAATGATTCCCGATTTGATCGCAATCATTGCCAGCATAGATTTCGTAATGGCGGACGTAGACCGATGAGCACAGACAGAAACGTTTCGAGCGTTCTCACTGCCGCTGAGCTGGCAGAGATAGATCATGAAATTTCGCATGCACCGTATCGTTCAGCGGTGGCGATTGATGCACTGAAGATTGTGCAAAAACATCATCGTTGGGTGTCTGATGAAAGTCTAAAAGCGCTGGCAGATTACCTGGATATGTCTGCTGCTGAATTAGATGGGATCGCTACTTTTTATAATCTTATTTATCGCCGTCCAGTAGGCGAAAAAGTGGTTTCTCTATGCGACAGCGTTACTTGCTGGATCAAAGGCTACAATCGGTTACAACAACATATTAGTCGCCGACTAGATATTGGTTTGGGCGAAACAACCGCAGACGATCGCTATACATTCTTGCCAGTTCCTTGCCTAGGTGCCTGTGATCGAGCACCAGTGATGATGGTCGGTGACGAACTGCATCAAGAGTTAGACGAAGCCAAGATCGATCAAATAATAGGCACTGGTAATAAGAGTACGGAGAAACCATGATTAGCAACCCGCTTACTCAAAACATTAATGCCAACCGTGATCCGGTAGCGATTGATGCCTACGAGAATAATGATGGCTATGTCGGCATGAAAAAAGCCATCACTCAAATGTCGCCGGCAGACTGTCTGCAAGCTGTTAAGGATTCAGGCCTACGCGGCCGTGGTGGCGCGGGTTTCCCAACGGGTATGAAGTGGAGTTTCGTGCCTATGGAAAACGTTTCTCCTGGTCATAAATATCTAGTTTGCAATGCCGACGAAATGGAGCCCGGCACCTTCAAAGACCGCCTGCTGATGGAATGTGATCCTCATCAGCTAATCGAGGGCATGATTATTTCAGCTTGGACAATTCAAGCCGACGTTGCCTATATTTTTATTCGCGCTGAATACCACTTGGCTTCAGCGTTATTGCAAAAAGCCATTGATGATTGTTATGCAAAAGGTTATTTGGGTGAAAACATATTGGGCACTGACTTCAAGTTAGACATGTATGTGCACAGTAGTGCTGGACGCTATATTTGTGGTGAAGAAACCGCGCTTATCAATTCATTAGAGGGCAAGCGCGCCAATCCACGCGCCAAACCACCGTTCCCCCAAGTTAGCGGCTTATGGGGGCGACCGACCATTGTTAACAACGTGGAAACCTTGTGCAATATAACCCACATCATTCACCATGGCGCCGAGTGGTTTAAAGGTTTAGGTCTTGGCGATGATGCTGGTACTAAATTATTTGGCGTCAGTGGCCGCGTCAAAAACCCTGGTTGCTGGGAATTACCCATGGGCACGCCCATACGTGAACTAATAGAAAAACACGCGGGTGGTATGGAAGACGGTTATAAGCTACGAGGCTTTTTACCAGGCGGAGCTTCTACCGATTTTCTAGTTGAAGAACATCTCGATTTGCCCATGGACTATGACGTGATTGGCAAAGCGGGTAGCCGTTTAGGTACAGGCACCATGATCATCTTAGATGATAAAACTTGCCCTGTTGGTATGGTTAAAAACCTTACAGAGTTTTTTGCTCAAGAATCTTGCGGCTTTTGCACACCATGTCGTGATGGCTTGCCATGGACCGCGCAAGTTTTAGGCGACATTGAAAGTGGCAATGGCATACGAGCCGATATGACCACACTTAAACGCCAAGTTAAATTTATTGGCGCCATTGGTAATACCCATTGCGCACTCGCGCCGGGTGCTATGGAACCCGTCAGTAGTGCCATGAAGTATTTCGCGGATGATTTTCAGCGTCATATTGATGGTAAGGCTTGTCCGTATTGCGACGCGCCCGAAAGTAACTCTAGTAAGCAAACCAACATTAGTGTGGAGGCCTAATCATGACAGACAATTCCGCCGCCTCTAAAACCTCAGTTACCATTTATGTTGATGACAAAGCCTTTGAAGTCGAAGCAGGTGAAAATGTATTGCAAGCCATCTTAGGTTTAGGCTTAGATTTACCCTACTTTTGTTGGCATCCAGCAATGGGGTCGGTGGGAGCTTGTCGGCAATGCGCACTCGTGCAATTTAGAGACGAGGAAGACACCCGCGGTCGTATTGTAATGGGATGCATGACACCCGCCACCGACGGTGCTCGATTTTCCATGCAGGGTCCTGACGCCACTGAGTTCCGCAAAAATATCGTCGAATCGCTCATGCTCAACCATCCGCATGACTGCCCAGTCTGCGCTGAAGGTGGCGAATGCCACCTCCAAGATATGACCATGATGGTCGGCCATCGAGATCGCAGTTATCGCGGACGCAAGAATACGCATAACAATCAAGATTTAGGCCCATTGATTCATCATGAAATGAATCGCTGCATCAGTTGCTATCGCTGCACTCGCTACTACAATGATTATGCCGGCGGTAAAGATCTAGCAGCTCAAGCATCGCATGACCATGTGTATTTTGGGCGCCAAGAAGACGGCACTTTAGAAAGCGAATTTGCAGGCAATCTTGTTGAAGTCTGCCCTACTGGCGTATTCACCGACAAACCGTTAGTCAATGAATATACCCGAAAATGGGACCTGCAATCAGCACCCTCGGTATGCACGGGTTGCGCGGTCGGTTGCAATATTTCACCAGGCGAACGTTATGGAAAATTAAAGCGCATTCACAACCGCTACAACAGCGCAGTCAACGGCTATTTCTTATGCGATCGTGGCCGTTATGGCGGTAATTTTGTTAACGATGAAACACGCGCCGAGTTCGCCGGACTGCGCAATAGTAATGGCAGTTACGATGCGATTCATACCGACAAAGCCATTGAACAACTTGCGCAATGGACTAGCAACAAAAATGTAATCGGTATTGGCTCACCGCGCGCTTCGCTAGAAACCAATTATCTTTTACGGCGCATAGTTGGTGCAAAAAATTACAGCACGGGCACAGCAGATTATGAAACAACATTGGTAGCAGGCATTCGAGATTGCTTGCAAAACGGCTCTGTTAGCACACCATCATTGCAACAGGCGGAGACGGCAGATGTAGTATTAGTGCTCGGCGAGGATGTTACCAACACAGCACCAAGGTTAGCGCTAGCTTTGCGTCAATCAGTGCGCAACTTGGCTAATGATCTGGCTAGCGATGCGCGTATTCCACTTTGGCAAGATGAAGCCGTACGTAATCTAGCGCAAGATCAGTTAAGTCCACTGTTTATCCTTGCTATGTCTGATACACCACTGGACGACGTTGCTGAGCAAACGCTAACTATGACGCCGAATGATATAGCACGCTTTGGCTATGCAATCGCGGCGCATATCGACTCCAGCTTGACGTCAGTAGAGCTTAGTGACGATAGCTCAGCGCAACGCATTGCCGAAGCGCTTAAAAATGCTAAAAGACCGCTAATAGTATCCGGCACAGGCACGCAAAACTTGGCCGTTATCAATGCCGCTTCGGCCATTGCCGAGTCTTTGAATAACGACAATGCAATGCTTAGCTACTGCCTACCCGAAGCTAACAGCATGGGCGTGGCTATGTTGGATAATGAGTCACCACTGTTACTTGCTGATATCTGCCAGCAAGCGGCTAGCGGTAACATTGATACCTTGGTGATAGCTGAAAACGATCTGTATCGCCGCGCTCCACACAGCGATATCGATAAGCTATTGAGTGATGTGGAAAACGTAGTCGTGCTGGATTGCGTGAATACACCTACCTTATCGCAAGCCAATCTTGCTTTGCCTGCTGCTAGTTTTATAGAAACCCAGGGCACATTAGTAAGTAGCGAAGCTCGTGCTCAACGTCATTACCCGGTATTTAAAGCGGCTGAGCAACGGCAAGCTTCATGGCGTTGGTTATCGCCACTAATCGGCGATACGGAATTTAACAGCTTTGATGATGTGACAGCCGCATGCGCTGCTGACCACTCACAACTGACTAAGATTGTTGAAGCAAGCCCATCCTCTGAGTTTCGTGATCGGGGTATGAAAATACCACGTCAAACTCATCGCTATAGTGGCCGCACTGCCATGCTGGCCGATGTATCGGTACACGAACCTAAACAACCTGTGGATGAGGACACACCCTTATCGTTCTCAATGGAAGGCGCGAACTCGGGCAAGTCGGGTGCTCTGATACCTTTTGTGTGGTCGCCTGGTTGGAACTCCAATCAATCAATCCATAAATTTCAAAGCGAAGCTGGTGGTGCTTTGGCCGGTGGCACACCTGGCGTGCGCTTAATCGAAACTGGTTCCAATTCAAGCACCAGCAGATCTGATATACCCGAGAAATCGTCCACCTCAAATGACACACTGGAATTGTTACCGCTATATAAAATATTTGGCAGTGATGAACTTACCGCGCAATCACCACCCATACAAGAATTGACATTACAGCCCACAATAACTCTAAATCCAAATGATGCCGATCGTCTGGGCCTTAAACAAAATGATGCGGTATTGGCAAAGGTTGATCAGGATGAATTACATTTAGACGTAGCAGTAAATTCATCGATTCCTACTGGCTGCGCGGGTTATTTAGTAGGCGTGCCGGGCACTCGTTGGCTAGCACCTAACAGCAGCACCAGCCTCAAGAAAACCAGCCCTAAGTTAAAAGTCGAAAACGGAGGTCAGAATGTCTGAATGGATGACCGTTTTATTTGCACTTGGCGTCATGATGGCTGCCGTTGGTGGTGCCGCGGTACTCACATGGTTTGAACGTAGATTATTAGGGATATGGCAAGATCGTTACGGCCCCAACCGATTGGGCCCTCTCGGTGTAGGCCAAGTAGCGGCGGATATGCTCAAACTATTAACCAAACACGACTGGACGCCACCTTTTGCTGATCGTTGGGTGTTTATCTTCGCGCCTACCGCAATCGTACTCGCCATGTTACTTGGTTTTGCGGTGGTACCGTTTGGTCCAGGCTTGCATATTATTGACGTCAATATTGGCCTGCTGTTCTTTCTTGGTATGACCTCACTCGCGGTATACAGCGTGTTGCTAGGTGGCCTTGCCTCTAACAACAAATACGCATTATTAGGCGGCTTACGCTCCGCCGCGCAGATGGTTAGTTATGAAGTTTTTATGGGGCTTTCATTAATCGGCGTGGTGATGTTATCCGGCAGCTTCAGCTTGCAAGATATTGTGGAATCGCAACGCGATGGTTGGTATTGCATTTCTCAATTTCTAGGCTTGTTCGTGTTTATCATTGCCGGCATTGCCGAAAGCCATCGCCTGCCTTTTGATTTACCTGAAGCTGAGCACGAGCTTACCGCAGGTTTTCATACCGAATACGGTGGCATGAAATTCGCCATGTTTATGCTCGGTGAGTATTTAGGTTTAATTTTAATTTCTTGCATGATCACCACCTTGTTCTTTGGTGGTTGGTTGGGTCCGTGGTTACCACCCATTGTTTGGTTTGGAATCAAGACCTTTCTAGTTATCTGTTTCTTTGTACTGCTGCGTGCTGCTATACCACGGCCACGTTATGACCAACTAATGTCCTTAGGTTGGAAAATAATGCTGCCGATTACCTTAATTAACTTGGTGATTACTGGCGCGGTAGCACTGTGGATGCATCAGGGTTTACCAGGAGTCGGCGCATGAACTTATTAAGCTCATTAATTAGTCAGTTACGTACTATGTGGCGTGTATTACTGCACACGTTCACCAAAGCCGAAACTGTAGAATACCCAGAACAACAACCCTACTTAGCTCCACGCTATCGAGGTCGAATTGTATTAACCAAAGACCCAGATGGTGATGAACGCTGTGTGGCTTGCAATTTATGTGCAGCCGCCTGTCCACCCGATTGTATTGCGCTGCAACAAGGCACTCGGGAAGAAGACGGTCGTTGGTATCCCGAGTTTTTTCGCATCAATTTTTCGCGTTGCATTATGTGCGGTCTTTGCGAAGAAGCCTGCCCTACTAACGCCATTCAACTTATTCCAGATTTTGAAATGTGCGAGTACGACCGTCAGAACATGGTGTACGAAAAAGAACATTTAATGATCGATGGCACCGGCAAATACCACGACTATAATTTTTACCGCGTGGCGGGCATGAAGATTAAAGGCAAAGACAAAGGCGAAGCTCAAAACGAACTACCGCCAGTCGATGTCAGGAGTTTGTTGCCATAATGGAACTCGTACTCTTTTACATAGCAGGCGCGGTTGCATTGTTCGCCACCGTATTTGCGCTTACTCGTACCAATGCCGCGCATGCCCTAATTTATTTAATCGTATCGCTGTTAGCTGTTGCGGTTATTTTCTTTTTGCTTGGCGCACCATTTGCGGCCGCATTAGAAATTGTAATTTATGCCGGTGCGATTATGGTCTTGTTCGTGTTTGTAATCATGATGTTGAATCTCGGTGAAGAAGGCGAACAACGTGAACGACAAAGACTTAATCCCGCGGTGTGGATTGTTCCGGCTTTGTTGAGTGCGATTTTACTAGCCGAAATGATTTTCATTATTAACTCATCCACTACCCCTACTACCGGCGCTTTGATTACTGCCAAACAAGTTGGTTTAGAGCTCTTTGGGCCCTATGTGTTAGCAGTTGAAATAGCATCTATGTTGTTACTCGCGGGTTTAGTCGGTGCCTACCATGTTGGTCGACGTTTTCGCTTAAAAGAACAAGACCCAACGGATGTCACACCGACAGGAGGAAACAGCTAATGCAAGGCTTGGCCATTCCTTTAAATCATGTGTTAATTTTAGCTGCGTTGCTTTTTGCTACCGGCCTCATCGGCTTAATGATTCGACGTAATGTCATTTTTATTTTAATGGCCTTAGAAGTTATGCTCAATGCCGCTGCACTGGCATTTGTCGCTGCCGGCACCGCATGGCAACAAGCCGACGGCCAAGTTATTTTCATGCTGATACTTGCTGTGGCGGCAGCCGAAGTATCGGTTGGTTTAGGTTTGGTATTACAAATTCAACGTCGTTTTAAAACGCTTGATATGGACCAAGCGCAACGGCTGAGGGATTAATGCGATGATGACTATGCAGATGAGGGCTATCTAAGTATGCAAGAGAATATTTGGCTTATCCCGCTATTGCCTTTTGTTAGTTCAGTAATACTGATATTAACTTCGGGCAAACTGCCGCGACCGATCATCGCCATATTAGGCGCTGGGTCTATAGGTTTAGCGGCACTGATTGTGCTTTTCCTTGGCATCCAATTCATGCAAGCGCCTGATCCATTTACACTGCACTTGTGGACATGGATGCAAGTGGGCAGTTTCTCGCCAGACTTTGCTTTTTATGTTGATCAACTCACCATCGTGATGATGTCCATCATTACCGGAGTGGGATTTTTAATCCATCTATACTCCACTGAGTTTATGCAAGACGACAGTGATTACAGTCGTTACTTTGCCTATATGAATATGTTTGTCGCAGCCATGCTGATTTTGGTCATGGCCGATAACTTATTGTTATTGTATTTGGGCTGGGAAGGCGTTGGTGTATGCAGTTATCTTTTGGTCGGGTTTTGGTATAAAGATCCAGCCAATGGCGCTGCATCACGCAAAGCGTTTGTAGTGACTCGAGTGGGCGACACCGCCATGGCTTTAGGCTTATTCCTATTGTTTGTGGATCTTGGCACACTACAAATTCAACCCATGCTACAAGTCGCCAACAGCATATGGATTAGCGGTGACACAATACCAACCATTGCTACCCTGCTATTACTGGGTGGTGCCGTTGGTAAATCGGCGCAGCTACCCTTGCATACATGGTTGCCCGACGCCATGGCAGGCCCGACCCCAGTTAGTGCATTAATCCACGCGGCCACAATGGTAACCGCAGGTGTTTATTTAATCGCGCGAACACATGATTTATTTATTCTAGCTCCATCCGTTCAGCTACTGGTCGCATTTGTTGGATTAGCTACTCTATTGCTAGCGGCATTTACCGCCCTTAATCAACACGACATTAAACGCATTTTAGCCTACTCCACTATTAGTCAAATTGGCTATATGTTTATGGCCTTGGGCGTTGGCGCTTGGAGCGCAGGTATTTTTCACTTAATGACTCACGCATTTTTTAAAGCCTTACTATTTTTGGCTGCCGGCGCGGTTATCCATTGCCTGCATCACGAGCACAATATTTTCAAGATGGGCGGCTTACGAAGCAAACTCCCAGTGGTATTTTGGAGCTTCTTAATTGGTAGTGCGGCATTGGCAGCATTGCCCTTCACCTCTGGCTTTTTCAGTAAGGATCAAATCTTGCTCTCGGCTTATGAAATTCATGGCGTTGGCCCTTGGCTATGGGCCGGTGGTTTGCTCGGTGCTTTACTCACTGCGATATACAGTTTCCGTTTAGTGTTTATTGTGTTCTATGGGGAAGCCAAAACTGAGCCAGACAAATCACTAGGCTGGCGCATGGCTGGCCCACTTAGCCTATTGTGTGTGCTGTCCTTAATTGGCGGCTGGTTTACATTGCCATTAGCCAGCGTGTTTCCTATTGCAGGCGAACACCATGTGAGTCATTTAGTCGAAGGTATTTCGATAGGTATACCGATTGTAGGGCTGTTGCTTGCTTGGTTGATTTATCTAAGGGGCAGTCTGTCAATTAGCGGTTTCACTGAGTCTAAACTCGGTAACGGCTTGCGCAATTTCTGGCATGGCGGCTGGGGCATCGATACTTTGTACGACACCACCATGGTCAAACCGTATAAGGGCGTTTCGCACGCCATGCGTGGTGAATGGTTAGACCATGTATATCACGCCATTGTTGGCATATGCGTCGCCTTAGGCAGTGGATTTAGCGCCCTGCAAACTGGCCGCATGCGCTGGTACGCAACCAGCATGGTATTCGGCTTGTTCCTATTAATCTCGCTATTAATTGGGTGGAATTAATGCTGCTTCTAAACTTAATATTGATCTTATTAGCGGGCGGCGCTTTTGCTTGGATGAGTGAACGCATGGGCCGTGACTGGCCGCGCATCGTTGCCTTGCTGGTCGTGTTGCTGGATCTGGCCTATTTTTTAATTGGCATATCGGCCATACCCGCTGCTAACTTTAGCCTAACACCCGCCGCAGGAGACCCTACTAGCTGGTTGCTCGCCTACCAAGCCGAATGGATACCGCGTTTTGGTATCAGCTTAAACCTTGCGATGGACGGTTTAAGCTTGGTATTAGTACTATTAACTCTAGTACTCGGCGCCATTGCGATTATCTCTTCTTGGAATGAAAGTAATGAGCAGCAAGGTTTCTTTCAAGCCAATATTTTGTGGACCTTAGCTGGCGTTATTGGGGTATTTCTAGCATTGGATTTGTTCCTATTTTTCCTTTTCTGGGAAGTCATGTTAGTACCCATGTACTTATTAATCGCAATCTGGGGACACGAAGGCAAAGCCTATGCCTCAATGAAGTTTTTTATCTTTACCCAACTTAGTGGCCTACTAATGTTGGTAGCCATATTGGTATTGGCCAGACTTCACTATTCCGCAACTGGCGTCGTTAGTTTTAGTTATTTTGACTTACTCAATACCCCTATGAGCGAGAACGTAGCGCATTGGCTCATGTTGGGTTTCTTTATCGCATTTGTAGTCAAACTACCGGGTTTTCCTTTTCATACTTGGCTACCCGACGCACACACTCAAGCGCCGACCGCTGGTAGCGTCATTTTGGCTGGCATCTTACTCAAAACTGGGGCCTATGGATTAATACGATTCACCGTACCGCTGTTTCCAGACGCGGCCTTAAGCTTTGCGCCAATTGCCATGCTATTGGGCGTGGCAGGTGTTATCTATGGCGCCATTCTAGCCTTTGCACAAACCGACTTTAAACGCTTAGTCGCATACAGTAGCGTTAGCCATATGGGCTTTGTGTTGCTTGGCGTGTTCGCATGGAACTCCTTGGCTTTGCAAGGAGCTGTCATGCAGATGGTGGCGCATGGTTTTAGCACAGCTGCGCTATTTATGATCGCTGGTGCGCTGCAGCAACGTTTGCATACCCGCGATATGGATAAAATGGGAGGCCTCTGGCACAACATGCCTCGCATGGGTGCAGTTGCCCTATTCTTTGCTCTAGCGTCCTTAGGTCTACCTGGCTTAGGCAATTTTGTGGCAGAATTTTTAGTCTTACTCGGCTTGTTTAAAGTTAACCCATGGATGGCAGCTGCAGCAGCATTAGGCTTGATTACCGCCGCCGTTTACTCATTAATCATGATGCAAAAAGCATTCTACGGAAAACCCGATGAAAGCCGTAAACTAGCGGATTTTGGGGCTCTGGAAATGACCGCCATGGCGGTTATGATTGTCGGGCTAATTTGGCTTGGTTTATATCCGCAACCCGTGTTGGATATGGTGCAGCCGGTACTCGATAGCGTGGCTGCGCAAGTCGGGGCCGCGCCCATTAGCTGGAGGGTTGGCTCATGACGATTGAAAACGGCATGATTGCCTTGATTGCACCTGTTGTTTTATCTATTGCCATCATTGTGTTGATGATGCAAATCGCATTTTGGCGCAACACCACGGTTTCATGGTTTATTGCATGGATCAGTTTTGCAGCCGCCATGCTGATGTTGGTTTTTCCGATTAACGGCGGCACCGTTGTAAGCGGCAGTAGCAATAGCGTGGCACAACAAGTCACGCCCTTACTGGTTGCAGATTCCTACAGCATATTTTTTAGTTTGCTGATTCTATTTGCTTGTTGGATAACCGCTTTACTTGCTAAGGACTATTTGCATTCGCGCACCGGAGAAAACGAAGAGTTTTATTTGCTATTGCTGTTGTCTGGCCTAGGCGCGTTAATATTAGTTTCAGCAACTCATTTAGCCTCGTTTTTACTTGGCTTAGAATTGCTTGGTGTGGCGCTTTATGCCTTGATTGCCTACCCAGAACGCGGCCATTTACCACTCGAAGCGGCTATTAAATATTTAATATTATCCGGCGCCGCCTCAGCTATCCTACTGTTTGGTTTTGCATTAATTTATGCCGCCTTAGGCACCCTGTCTTTTACTGGCATTGGCTATCAATTAACGCAAACCAACGGTAATCAGGCTTTGCTCTTGATGGGGACTGCCATGATATTTACCGGTATCGGATTTAAATTGTCCTTAGTGCCATTTCATATGTGGACTCCCGACGTATATCAAGGCGCACCCGCTCCAGTAACTGGGTTCTTAGCAACCGTTTCCAAAACCGCTATTTTTGCTGCTCTTGTAAGATTATTTGTAGATGCACGTTTATATCAATATGAAAGTTTATTGCTCGGCATTTCACTACTTGCGATTGCCTCTATGCTAGTCGGCAACCTGTTGGCATTAAAGCAAAACAGTCTCAAGCGTTTGCTGGCCTACTCGTCAATTGCGCACTTAGGTTATTTATTGATAACACTAGTTGTGTACGGCCACTTACAACAACCTCACATAGCGGTAGAGGCAACAAACTTCTATTTAAGCGCCTATGTCATCACTTCGTTGGCGGCGTTTGGCCTATTAAGCATACTCGCAAGCCCTATCGGCAAAGAGAATGCGTTAACAGATCCACCGGATACTGATCAGCTAGATCAACTTCGCGGTCTATTTTGGCGGCAACCTCTATTAGCACTTTTATTAACAATTGCTATGCTATCACTGGCTGGAATTCCATTGACAGTTGGCTTTATAGGTAAGTTTTATTTATTCACTGCCGGCATTAGTGCGGAACTTTGGGTGCTACTCGGCGCCTTAGTGATTGGCAGTGGCATCGGAATCTATTACTATTTACGCGTTGTGTTTGCCATGACCGCACAAGCAACAGGTGATGAGTCCGCCACTAACAATCAACAACTAACGTCGGTGGCAATATTGGTAGTGTGGATTCTAATTGTTGGAATGTTATACCTTGGTATTTTTCCACAATCATTTATCGAATATCTCGCAGGCGTTATTTTATGAGTCGCCTACCACTTGAAATCTACAAACTTTTTTTCTACAGGCTTAGCCTCAAATTAGCACGAGGAATAAACAATGTTACGCTCAGTTGAACTAAAAGATTATATGTTGCATGACCCCGTCAAAATGAGGGCTAATGAGGACGTATTCGAAGCTATCCACAAAATTCTAATTTATAAAGTTTCTGGAATTTGCGTGGTAGACGAACATAATGTACTGGTTGGAGTGTTATCTGAAATAGATTGTTTAAATGCCATTCTAGGCGCGGTTTACAATGAAGCACCGTACGCAGGTACCATTGCCGAACATATGACTCGTGAAGTGATCTCTGTGGGCATGTACGACAGTATCGTAGACGTTGCCAAGGATATGCTTGAACACAAACATCGTCGCCGCCCAGTAATAGACGACGAGGGTAAATTAGTCGGTCAGGTTACCTGTCGCCAACTATTGCGTGCAGTTAAAGAATTTGCCGGCCCGATTGATAAAACCGAGCATTAACTCTGTCTAAATTCACCAACTGGGTAACTGTCACAACCCAAGGCTGAATACTCTTGTGGGTTCCAAAAATCACTGGTCTGGTAGCCATGCAAAAACAACACCGCAAAGGCTTCACAACGAGCATGCACATCAGTAATTACATCATCACTAGCTAACTTTGCTTTGATATCGGCAACATTGTTGCGCACTTCTTGCATACGCGAACCACCGTCAGCTGGCGTATCTAATATCATTATATTCTCGCCCTGCTTTTGCCAAGGCTGCCACAAATTCTGTGACCCACTTAAACCTTTTCCAGGGTTACCCTTATGCGCAAAAGCAGCCCAATAATCCATCATTGTCTGAGACAAGGCCTCACGGCCTTTGGCATTCGCTCTGTCATATAAGAAACCCAGCGAAACACCACCCAAAAAATCACCGAATACGAAATCAATCTCAAATGTATGGGCCGCACCAACCAGCTCAGGTAAATCAACCAACCAATTTGAAGGTGATTCGTCCCAATCAAAACGATAGGCATAAAACGCAGGTGCATCGGTTTGGCTAATAATTTTAGCGGGCTCATCAACGATTCCCGCCTTCCAATTAGTTGAAACATACTCATTCACACGATTATAGCGCTGAAGGTCTTTGATCCTTGGTAGCACACCCAATAAATTATCTACGTATCTGGGATTACGGGCCATAAAGGCTTTTTGCTCATCGCGATTGGAACCTACCAACATCGGTACGCTGTTATATTTACTGGGGTCTTGAAACAAAGTTAGCAGCGACTCTTTTGGAATTACGTGCCCGTCTCGTAATACCCGCGCAACGCGAATATAGCCCGGTGAATCACCGACGGATGCAGCCAACATCATGAGTCTTTTAGGATCAAATGCTCGCAGTGTATCGAGTAATTCCTGACTAGAAGTAGCCTTAATCCTAGTGCGAATTTGAGCGTCAGATTCATTAGGGTAAAGCTCTTTTAAAACTAATGAAATCAATCCATTAGAGCTATTTCTTAAACCAAATTCATCGCTTTTTGATCGATTATCGTCGAAGCCTTCGGCTAAGGTCAACTTGGTGGTATCGATAGTTCCGCTTTGCACAATCGCTTTATCAAATAAGCCCTTGGCAAGTGGCGAAGCCACCAAAGAATAGACATTACGACCACCCGCGGATTCTCCAAAAATAGTGACATTATTCGGGTCTCCTCCAAACTGACTAATATTGTCTTGTACCCACTGTAAGGCATGAATAATATCCAATGTGCCAAAGTTGCCCGATGCATCCTCTAGGTTGCTGGCAGTATCGCGAATAACATCGTGACTAAACCAGCCTAAGAAACCAAGACGGTAATTGAACGTAACCACTACAACATTTTTATTTCCAGCAAGGTTATGCGCTTGATAAATATCGGATGTGCCAGAGTTATTACCACCACCATGAATCCAAACCATAACCGGTAATTTCTCTGTCTCGTAGTTTTTTGGATTTGCCGATTTTGGCGCCCAAATATTAAGCGCTAGGCAGTCTTCCTCGCCTAATAGTTCCCCACTGTTACCATCGCGGCCCGAGATTACTCCCCAGAACTGTATACATGGAGAAATATAGTCTATGGCCTCACGCACGCCTTGCCAGTTTGGTCCTGGCTGCGGTGCACGCCAGCGTAAATCTCCCAGCGGTTTGGCTGCATAGGGAATACCTAACCAAGCGTGCGTATCGTAAGCATCGCCAAAGCCAATGACTGCCCCCTGCTTCGTTTGACGAACAGACGATTCATCGGTTTGGCGCGCATCAGTCGCATATAGCCCGGCCACACTGGGCTCAAAAATTTGCGGTGACTTATTGCTTTGCCAATAGCCAAACGAGCCCAAAACAATGACTAAAATTATAATCACGGCGCTCAGGCCTAATTTCTTTAGCATAGGTACTTACTTATTTATCGAAACTAACTTAAAGTGCGAAATCATCAGCATTGAGTCGCATATTGCGCGTCATCATTGTTAAAAGCGTTGTGACTGTTAATTAAAGCGTTGCGACTATCAATAATAGAGTCGCTACAAATTGATTTCGTTATCTTAGAAATAATGAACGCTTAGTCTAGTTGATTAGGTTCAATATTTTGTCTAAACACGACAAATATCGTAAATTTTGAGCACGTAATGCACATAACTAGCCATTCATCCACTAAAAGCACCTAGACTAGTACCGAGTACTCTAGAAGCTAGGCTGAAAGAATCGAGCAAGTGTGGCTACTTTCTGACTAAATTAGCTTAGAATGGTCAGCCAAGTAGCAATCATGAATTAAGTTTGGACTGAATGTGATGTTTAAGGATTTCCTAAAGCCTTCTTGGCAAAGCGATTCTGCGGAGAAACGCCTGCACGCTGTGCAGAAGATGAATCCTGACGATGATGCCAATCAAAAAATCTTTATAGAGCTAGTTAATGATGATTCTGAGCTAAATGTTCGCCAAGCAGCACTGGATAAACTGTCTAAACCTGAATTAGTTTGGCAGATTAGCCGTGCGCATGATGACAAAGCAACGGCGGAATATGCCGAATCTGTTTTTAATCAGTTAATTGGGCATAAAAGTAAGCTGACTGAAACACAATTAAGAGACTTACTAAGTTCACACGACGAAATCAAAGCGCCCATAGCGGCGCATTGCCCGTTCGAATCACTGCGTCACGAATTGTTTGCCTCATTCAGTGAAATCGCTCAAGCCGAACTATTAGGCAGTGTCGAATACGTAAAAACACGAAAACATATTGCAGAGCAGCTAAGCACTATCGACGCCTTGGAAACAGCTCGTAAACAACTAAAAGGCAAGGACAAAAGCGCTGAGAAAATCATTCGTGCAAAACTCGATTCGCATCATACTAAAGAACGTCAAGAACAAGAGAACCGCAGTGAAGCGCTAGCCGTTTGTGAAAAAATGGAAGCACTGGTCAAAAATGACTGG
Source organism: uncultured Gammaproteobacteria bacterium (assembly GCA_964531625.1). Lineage (GTDB taxonomy): Bacteria > Pseudomonadota > Gammaproteobacteria > Arenicellales > Arenicellaceae > Arenicella. The sequence continues at coordinate 2,497 of CAZHEL010000026.1, read as the reverse complement.
GATGCTGATTTTCAAGCTAAATACAATATTTGGAGTCAACGATGGAACGACTTAACTTTTACTCCCGATAGTGACATTAGTCAGCGATACGATACCGCTAACGAGACAGTCTCCAAACTTGTAGCAAAGATGTTGGCGGAACAGGAAACTAAGCAAAAACAACAAGCCTTGAGCCACTCGTTGCATAAGTATTGTAATAAAATCGCCCCGCTGTCTTGGCAGGCTTTGCATGAACATCAAACAGAGTCGCAAACATTACTTAGCAATGCATCAGAAAGTTGGCTCAGTTTAAATAAAGATGTAATAGCACCCGCTGATTTAAGCGAAGACTTTTTAAGCTATCAAAGCGCATTAACATCTGTGCTAGCATTGGGCAAAATCGATCAACGAAAACTAGAGCAATTAGACCCTGATGCGACCAAGCAGCTGAAAAAGGCCATCGAAGAAGTACAGTGGTCGTCAAAATTACCGCCGCTGTTAGCAATATCAGAAGCCCAAACTACTTTTGATGAGTTTGAACAAGCGCTAATACAGCATGGAAAAGACAATGCCGCCAAGCTCGACAAATTGCATAAACGCATTAACCGCTTATTAGGCAGTACCAAGCGCGGCAGCCTTCAGCAAGCTAAAAGAGAATTTTCAGCCATTAGTAAAGCTGCCGAGAACTTCACCGGTAAAGACAGAACATCCTTAAATGACAGGCTAGAATCTGCCGAGCAAGCACTCAAAAAAATGGGAGATTGGAAAGACTTTGCCACTGAGCCCAAATATTTAGAGCTATGCGATGAAATGGAGCTACTCGCTAAACCCAATGATAAGACACATCCTGATGCATTGGCCGTTAAGATTGCCAAATTGCAAAAGCGTTGGAAAGCTCTGGGACACTCCGATAGTGCCGACAAGCATTGGGATAGATTTAAGTCCGCGGCAGACAAAGCTTATGAGCCCTGCGCCCGCTTTTTCGAACAGCGCCATGCAACTCGCGCCGAGAATCTTAAAAAACGCGATCCATTAGTGCAGAAGATGCAGGATCTATTGGAAAAAACCGAGTGGGACGCTCCACCCGATTACAAAAAGATAGAGTCTGACTTACACGCAATATCCAGAGAGTGGCAAAAGATCAAAGATGTAGAACGCGACGCCGGGCAACAACAGTGGGACCGTTTATCTGGCTTTAAATCTGGCATATATGAAAAATTGGATATTGTTTATGACAAAAACATAGAGCTAAAGAAAACGATAATTGAACAAGCTGAAGCCTTATTAGAAAAAGAGCCTAACGAAGACACTATTAATAAATTGCAACTCTTTCAGTCACGCTGGAAGCAAGTAGGCATTACGCGGCGAAAGCAAGACCAAAAAGCCTGGAAAAAGTTTAAAGCGAAGACCGATGCGGTATATGAAAAACTGCAAGGCTCGCGTAAACAAAAACGCGCCGAAGAAGATGCGCAACTTGATGTCTACCGCAATGTTATTAAGGAAGTGCGTAAGCTAGCTAAGAATGCAACACAATTAGCGCCATCCGATAGTGCATTTGAACAATTACAAGCTGACTATGAAGCCCTACCCCCTTTGCCTAAATCGTTACCAGAAAAACTATTGGACGGCTTAGATAAAGACTTTAAACGCGCTGGCGATGCATATAGCAAAGCAAGAACACGCATAAAACAACAACAACGTGACAGCGCCATGCAAGCGTTGGCTGACAAAGCGGCTCTATGTTGCGACTTAGAAAAAGCCAGTTCTGAAGACGAAGTAAAGCGTATTAGTGAAGCAATTGGTAACATTGAATTGAGCGACAATGGCTTAGCAAAGCGCTTTAAAACACGGCTTGATGCAGCGCAACAAACTGACCGAGATAAGATTGCCAGTCAGGCGACAAAGACAAGAGAACTTTTATGTTTAGACTTAGAAATTCTATTAGACGTAGAAAGCCCCAGCGAAGCTAAGGCACAACGCATGCAACTGCAACTAGAACGCTTAAAAACCAGTGGCATCGGCCAAGCCGTGCAAGATCAAACAGCCGCTTTGCGTGAATTAAAGCTAGACTGGTTATGCTTGCCCGGAGCCGAACCAAAACAACAAGCCTTGTTAGAAAAACGCTTTCAGGCTGCTATTAAGCAAGCTGGAAAATAAACACAGTCACATTCACGGATACTTTATCTATTTTCGGTGTGTCTTTGTGTGTCATCACGTTGTCGCGACAGTAATTTTTCTTTAGTATCGGTAGCTTATCAATTGGAAATATCTTCATGAAAAAAATACTCACATCACTAATTGTCTGTTTACTATTTTTAACGCCGTTTGCGAATGCATTTGAACTGCAAGAATTCAACGGCAAGACTGTGACCCTTGATGACAAAATAGGTAATGACCGTTGGACATTAGTTATGTTTTGGGCGCATGACTGCGGTATTTGTAGAGCTGAGTTTCCTGCCCTGTCAGAGTTTAATAGCCGAAGACAAGATGTGGATGTAATTGGAATATCCATCGACGG
>CAZHEL010000025.1:26543-35916 GCA_964531625.1 uncultured Gammaproteobacteria bacterium | reverse complement strand
TCTCTCTTAAGCAATCACCCTATAGTGTCCAATTGGTCCTGACGGGATACAACAAGAACACATTAAGGCATGGCACAGCAATGCTGAACACCAAGTAGCTCAAAAACTTGGTAAAGAGAAATGGTATAAATCTTACCAAGTTCAAATTACAAAGATAATCAGATAATATGTACAAAAAACATAATAAGAACCAAAACTTGCCTTCACTTTGTTCTCTCGGACGCGGTAAACCGCGTCCGTTTGCTGGACGTTATGCGGCTATCGGATCACTTAACAACTGACTTTAATGAGAACAATTTAAGTGCCGTTTGATGCCCAACCAACTCTTATTGGTTCACTAGTAAAGCTTCGGCCGCTAATGCAAAGCGATAAGAGTGTTCTGTACTCAGTGGCGGCAGATCCACAGATCTGGGAGCAGCATCCTGTTTCAAATCGCCACACCGAAAATGAGTTTGAGAAATTTTTTTCAGAATCGATTGAGTCTGGTGGAGCATTGCTAATTTTTGACACAAATTCCGATACCGTTATTGGATCTTCACGTTATTTCGGATTCAGTGAGGGAAAAAATGAAGTTGAGATCGGATGGACATTTCTAGCAAAGTCGCATTGGGGTGGCAAACATAACGGCGAATTGAAGCAGTTAATGCTCCGACATGCCTTTAAATATGTTGATACCGTTGTTTTCTTTATTGATCCAAAGAATATGCGATCTCAGAAGTCAGTTGAAAAAATAGGCGGCTTGCGGGATGCTAACCTTGACGGTAAGGGGCAAGTTGTTTACCGAATTGAGAAATCGAAATTTGGAAATGAATAGTAACCGCACAACAAGGCGTTGCAATAGAAACTTGACCGCTCACTCTTTGCGCTGCCGCTCCAGTCAATCGTCGTCGAGCTTTGTTGAGCGAGACGTTATGTGTAAATCGTAGTAATGGAGTCTAAAATATCCAAAATTAGAATATTTATGTGCTGGGTTATAGGTGGGTTTTGCTCATCAACTATTGGAATTGTAGCAGCAGTCATATACTGGTCAAAAGTCGAGACTAATTGGGCATTAGACATACCTGGCGAAATAATGGCATCTTCAATAATGCTTCCGGTAGGCTGGGTGTTTTGGGCACTAATACCTTTAAATTGGCAATTAACGCCTATGTCGTGGCTGTCAATTTCAGCATTTATATTGGCTAATCGCAGCAAAAAAACTAAACCATTGTATTTGGCATATGCTGCGTGTTTTATATTTGGTTTATTTTGGCCCTATACATTTTGGTCAATGATGAGTGTCTAGTATGCAACACATAACAAGGCCATTAAAAATCGCGCTTTCAGTGCTGGACTCGCAACAAGTTGCTCGCCTTTTATGGCAGCGTCATAAAGAATAATTAGAATGAATCTTTTACCCAACAATATCACTGCGTATAAAAGAACCCCAGAATTCACTGAACTTACTGTGCCCAAAGGGTTGCTAAAGGATCATCAAACAAAGGAAGGTGTATGGGGAAAAATTGTCATTCTAGAGGGCAATCTTGAATACACGATAACTGAACCTGAAATAGAGGTTATCGAACTGAGTACGGTTAAACATGGGGTTGTAGAGCCTAAAATACTTCACCATATTAAACCTTTGGGTAAAGTGAGTTTCTATGTCGAATTTTATCGCTAAAATATCTATAACAAGTTCAAAAACGAATGCACGTACGCGCTATTCGCACGCCCGTTTTTAAGGCGTTAGTTTTATTCATTAAATATCGAGGGATAGCTTGAAAACTCGGTACTTTTTTCTTTCGGAGCCGTAGTTTTGTTCGGCAAAGTTACATCCCACAATAACCCTAACACCCATAAAATGTGGTTTGTCGTCAGTTATTCCAGTTATTAGGCACAACGCAGTGCTAGAATTATGCTCATGCACGCAGCTTCCAAACAGTTCGCTTTATTTTCAATGCTGCTTATTGGCTTTGTTAACAGCGCGCTTGCCCAAACACCTTCTTTTTCGAAACTCGTGGTGTTTGGTGACAGTATTTCGGATACTGGCAACCTTGCATTTGTCGATCTGCCTTTCCCTTTTTTCGAAAACCGTATCTCCAATGGCCCGGTGTTAGTTGATTTCATTGCCGCCAGTATCAACTCCAATGCTGACAGGTCTGGCCATTTATTAGGCCAGACCGCTGGCTTTAACTACGCCGTATCCGGCGGAAACATCATTGGTTCCGACCCAGAAGATTTAAACCAGCAAATCTCGGCATTTTTGGATAGGGGCAATCAGCAAGCCGACCCGGATGCACTTTACGTGATCATCATGGGTGGCAATGATTTGCGAAGTATTCGTTCAATTTCCAATGCCGCTAGCGCGACTACCCAAATAAACACGGTGATTACTGAACTAAATGGCCAGATTACGCGTTTAAGCAATGCCGGTGCGCGCGCATTTTTAATCACCAATGTTCCTAACGTAGGCCGCATTCCTGAAACATTGGCTCTCTTGCCCAATGACCCTAACATAGTGACTCGTACTGAAAATCGTGTGCGAGAATACAATTTGGTATTCTCGCAAATGCTAACAGAATTTACTCAGCGAGCTGATTTATCGGTAGTCGAATTCGATCTTTTTCAGGCACTGGAAGACATTCTCGATAATCCCGCCAGCTTTGGTTTTAACAATATTGAACAAGGTTGCTTTGACTCAAGTAATTTCTCCATCGACCCAGAGTGCGTATTGTTTGGTTTTGATACCAGAGTGTTTTTTGACAACATTCATCCATCCGCGGCCACTAACAGGCTGGTCGCACCAAGTATTATTGCAGCGATCCCGTCGCTGCCGTCTGAAGTAGACGGCGATGCGGAAAATGACCCCACTTTTATACCCGCCATTCTCCAACTTTTGCTCGAGCAAACTGAGAACTAACTGTTCAAATATAAGGTGTCACGGTTTGAGTTTTGAATGTCCCTTAAGGGCAATTTAAAAAATCGTCACGCTTGGTTAAGAGCTAGTATTGATCTATTGGGTCTGGCTTATTTAGCCACTGAATAATTTTCCTAGAAACTAGATCGGTACTGCTACTGCGGATTAATTCGTTATGATTACCCGCAATTTCGGCTTCTTTGTATACGCCCTTAATTAAACGACGCCATTGCTTATAATCATTATAGAGAGGCAGGCTTGGGTGATGGACGCTGGCTTTAATCATTGATATTTGTGATACCTTCAATGATTGAGGGCGATAGCGAAAGGCGGCTCGTTCTAATACTTCGGGGGCTGAGTCTGGTACTGGCGTGTGGGTCTCTGCGCCAATTTGAGGTTTTTTACGCAAACCAAATAGGGCTCGATGCCCATAACGCCGTTTGAGATACCGAATCTGCATACTCCTAGGCGAATAACAGTCGAGCAAGATAAGGTGTTCTATCGCTTGTCCGCGTTGTTCTAGCACTCGTGCTACCTCGGTCGCAACAATTCCACCTAACGAGAACCCGAGTAACACTCGTCTTGGCGCAGATGCCAATGTGGGTATAGCCAATAGTGGCTCCACACATCTTTGCGCTAGCTCTGTGATGCTGGCGTTATTGTTTGCCACGATGCTTTTTACAATCGGTTCATAATCAATACCAAATACCGATGCCGACTGCTTTAAGCCATCTGCCAAGCGAGTAAACGACAGTGGTTCCATGCCTTGCCCAGGGAAGAGAAATAACATCGGCGTGTCTGCGCTGGCCGCAGTGCTTGAAGGGAATTCAACCAACTCTGTGATGTTGCTGTTTTCGCCAGTTTGTATCATTTGCGCTAATTTTTGTGCGGTAGATGATTGAATTAAGCTAGATGCTTTCACTGTGTAACCCGCTTGCTTCAAATCTAAAACCAAGGCGGTAGCGGCGAGTGAGTCTCCGCCCAGCGCAAAGAAATCATCCTTAATATTCACTTTTGGATTGTCTAAGGCTTTACAAAACGCGTTTAGCACAGCTAACTCTTTTTTGTTTAGTTGATAACAGGCTTCATCGACTTTCTCTGTGGGTGAGTTGGCAAGGTAAGCTCGATCTATCTTTCCACTGGGGCTGGTAGGTAAGTTATCTAGGGCCACCAAGCGCTTCGGCACCATATATGCTGGCAGAGTATCGGTCAGGCTGTGACGAATTGGCTCAAGCGCTTGCATCGGTGTTATAAACGCACTGAGCTGTGGTTGGGCATTTTCATTAAACAAGACAACCGCTTCCTGCACGCTGCTTAGCTTTAACAAGTTTTTTTCGATCTCGGCAAGCTCTACTCGTTGGCCTTTAATTTTGACCTGAGAGTCTCGCCGGCCGTGATAAGTTAGGTTGCCGTCTGGATTGCGGCTGATTATATCGCCCGTCACGTACTGGCGCTTATTGCTTACAGCGTCGTAGGTAAAACTATGTTTTGTTAGCGGATCGTTACGCCAATAACCTCGAGCGAGGTAAGCGCTTTGCACTCGCATTTCTCCGCGACCCAAAGGTGCATCTGCGTTTAGCGGCTGGCCAGATTCATCTAGTATTTGTACAGTCACATCGTCATATGGCTTGCCAATGGGCACAACGTCGCCGCTAAAATCCTCTAAACTGGCAATGAAGTAACGCGTCAAGCAACTAGTTTCTGTCGTGCCCATGCCGTTATATAACAATAAGTGCTCACCAAATTTACTAAAGTACATTTCCAAATCGCTACGATACAGTGGTTCTCCCGCTAATTGAATCGAACGCAATTTGCCGAAATCGGAGTTGTGCTTGGCAAATTGCATGTAACGACGAAAGATGGTTGGAGTGGCGTATAACAAGGTAATTTGTGCGTCGCGTAACCAATGCAACATTGATTCAACCGAGTCGCGTCGTAGATCAAATAAAGACACTGTCGCTCCTGCTAACAAGCCTCCAAACACACAGAATACCGACGGCGTATATTGTAATGGTAGGATCAAGGCAATTTGGTCATCCGCGGTCACGTTCAGGTCGTTTTGGTAGTGTTTAACTGAGCGCATTAGACTTCGTTGATCATGCCAAACACCTTTTGGTTCGCCGGTACTGCCCGAGGTATAGAGTAAATACGCTGGTAATGACGGGTCGAGTTCATCAATATCAGTGTGCTGACTAGAGTCTATATCTTCCAAAGCAAATAGAGGCGTGCCTGGTTCGACCAACTGCTGTGCAAGTTTTAGGTGATGGCGTTGGCTTAGCACATATTTTACGTCGGACTGTCGGAGGTACTGTTGCAGTCTTTTATATGGAAACGATGGATCAAGTGGCAAATAGCAGCGACCTGCTAAGACACAAGCCACGAGACCTATAATTGCATCAGCGCTATGATCTACTAGCAATCCTACGGCCTGTGGTTGGTCAGGAGATGCGCAGCCAAGGTGTTTGTTGATTGTTGCGGCCACAGCAATTGCGGCCTCAAATAACTCGCGATAAGTCAACGCTCTACTACCGTCATTAATTGCACAGGCTAGCGGTTGTTCTTCAACTCGCTGGCGTAAGCATTGATAAAAATCTGCTTCTAAATCGCTCATTAGTAATTACTGATAATAATAAACGTGCAAACCATCTAATCGTACAAATGCTTCCAATATCTCATCGCTACATACAAAAGTAGTCAACCGAGCTTATATTTATAATCTATTGTCAGGAACTTCTTGTGAAAGTAGTGCCTTTATTTAGCCGTTTAGCCAATTCTGTATTAACTTTGCGATCCCTTCAGGGTCTTCATGAGGAACTAGATGGTGGGCATCAGGCATTGTTATCGTGGATACGTTTTTCCCCGACGTTTTCCCGTAGTGAGCAAATTGTTTGGCGGTATAAAGATAGCTGTGTTCAGCACGAATGGCCAAGGTGGGCTGTGTGACCTTGCGTAAATAGGGTGCCATGATGGGTACTGTGCAAAAAATATGAGACTCCCATTCGGGCAAAAATCTTAATTCAAATAGACCGTCCTCGCGCTCACGCAGGCCATGTTCGGCGTAATCTCTTAGTGCTGGGTCAGTAAAGCGTTTGAAAGTAGGGTGCCCATGGTATCGGTTATAAAATTCTTGTCGAGAGTTGAATATCCTACGTCGGTTATGACTGCCTCTGATAAACGGCACTGTTTTTAGCAATAGCCATTTAGGGACATATGGGAAAACTCGGCCAAATAAATTATCTGGTGCAGAGGGCGCCTCTATAATCACGAGTTTAGAGAATAACTCTGGTCTCAGGTGCGCAGCAATTAAGGTTACTAAGCCGCCATGTGAATGCCCCATGCCGATTATCGGTTGCGTGTGTTGGGTCTCAATAGCACTAATTAAGTCTTGCGCAAAATCCAGTGGACTAAAGTTACCTTGAGGCGGTTTTCTACTCGGCCACGCGCCTCTACAATCCATGCCCGTAAAAGACAGCTGATTGTCGAAGGCATTGAAGAATTGTTTGTAACTCGCAACCGGAAAACCGTTAGCCGCTGAAAAATGTATTATAGGTGCATCAGGGTCTGTCGATGGTTGTTGATACCACGGGGCTGCCCCAGCACCAAAATCAATTTCACTTAACATTAAGCTGGTTTATTTCAGTTGTAACTCATATTGCTGATCGCACGGCTTGATAAGGCGCTTGTTGTTCGCCTTTGGACAATACTATTTGCCATAAATGATTGCGATAACATTTAAACGCGGCGGCGGCAGCCATTAAATAGTAGTGCCACATACGCTGAAACTCTTCGTCATAATTGGGTAGATCAGCCCAAGCAGATCTCGTATTTTGGTCCCATGCATGGAGGGTTTTGTAATAGTCCAAGCCAAAGTTGTGCCAATCTTCGATATTAAATAGCGGTGCACTATGCGTGCCAATCAACTCGGCCGAAGGCAATATTGAATTAGGGAAAATATAGCGTTCAATCCAAGGATCTACCCTATGCTCGGTTTGGCGATGGCCAATGGTATGTAATAAGAACAATCCTCCATCCTTTAAACAGCGGTGGGCTACTTGAAAATATTCGGCATAGTTTTTGAAGCCGACATGTTCAAACATCCCCAATGAATAGATACGGTCGAACTGTTCAGAGACATCACGATAATCTTGAAATCGAAACTCAGCGTTGATGCCTTTGGCTTTTTCGTTTGCCATATCAACTTGCTCTTGCGAAACGCTTACTCCAACAACTTCTACATCATAATTTTCAGCCATGTAGCGAGCGGAGCCGCCCCAGCCGCAGCCAATATCAAGCACCCGCATACCCGGTTCGAGTTTTAGTTTTCTGCATACCAGCTCAAGTTTGTGTTCTTGAGCTTGATCAAGGTCTTTAGCATCTTGCCAATAACCACAGGTGTAGATCATGCGCTTATCCAGCATGCGTTCGTACAAGTCATTGCCAGCATCATAGTGCTGGGAGCCTACTTCAAAAGCACGCTTGCCTTTTTGACGGTTCATTAAATGCGCTTGCACATAAAATAACTTATCTCTCAAAGTGGTTACTTTAGTTCTTAAGTCGCCGTTTATTAGCCGGTAAAAGAACTCATCTAATTGCTCGCAATCCCACCAGCCTTCCATATAGGCTTCACCAATGCCTAGTGAACCTTGTCCAAGGGTTCGCCCGAACACATCTGCATTATGTACTTGCATGTCCCACGGTCGTTCACCGTTAACCTGAATATCAGCAGTATTCAATAGTGCTGATAATTTCGCTTGGTATTTTTCTTGGCTCATTGAATGAACTCCCTAACTGACTTGTGAAATAAATTTGTTGAATAGTCGATGACCAGATCATCAACTTATTAATCACTGGTTTTTGAGTGTTTGTGTTCTGAATTGTTGCGGTCTAAACTGTATTAGGCTTTGTTATATTGTGTCGCTTATGTAAGCGTTACAAATGTAAGTTTTAAGAGAGCTTTTTACCCACTGATTAGCTTCGGCTAGTTTATGTTAATTATTTATTTTATAAAGGAAATACTTATGACTATTGCAAGAGTTACAGAAATCACAGCATCATCTAAAAAGAGTTTTGAAGACGCTGCACGCAACGGTGTATCACGTGCCAGTAAAACACTTAAGAATGTATCAGGTGCGTGGATTAAAGATCAAGAACTAGGTATCAAGGATGGAGAAGTTTCTGAATACAGAGTAAAACTTAAAATTACTTTTGTACTTGTAGATGAGATATTGAATTGTATTGATTCGTTTAAAGCGCACAAAATCACCGAGAGTCGCATATTTCGGTGATTTTATGCGTGGAATACGATAATGCTCTCTGTTAATATCAACAGTAGTAAAGAAAATTATTGTGATAAGAGCGTGTGTGGCCTGTGCAATAACGTGTGTGGCCTGTGCAATAAATAGTTCTTTAAGTAGGTATCAGGATGAAGAAGCTGCTTGCGTAAGTTAAAAAAACAGAGAGTTATAGGAGTGGTTAGCTTTTTTCTGGTCTAATTAATTTTTCTGTTGTGCTGGAGTATTGATGTTCAGCTGAGGTATAGTTTCACCGCGAGATAGTTTTGCTAAAAACATTAACTGGATCATGTTTGTATAAAAAATGCCATTTAATGGGAATTGTGTAGGGATAAAGGTAGGGAATCTATGAGTTTTGATAAATTATTAAGCGCTTGGCCTTTGTTATTAGGTCTTATTGTCATAGCGATCGCTGTGGCAGTAGTGTTGCGTATGCGATCCAAAGCTGATGTTAATCATCTATTGCAGCGAAAAAGTAGGCTCTTCAGCAAAGCTGAGAGCGATTTTTACGACACACTCGTTAAAGACCTAAACGAAGAGTTTTACATTGTTCCGCGAGTGCCCTTGCTCGACGTGATTGAACCTAACCATAAGGCAACTGAATCTGAAGCAAAATTTGTACGCAAAAGATACGCTCGTCAGATGCTCGACTATGTAATTTGCAAGCGAGAAGACCTGTCAGTTTTTGGCGTTATTGAGTTAGAGAACTTTGATAAAAATCCTGATGCAGATCGCCGCAAAAAACGCGAATCCATTGTCGATAGTGTATGTAAGGCAACGCGTTTAAGGTTGTTTTATTTTGATATACGCCAAGACTACACCGAGGTTGATCTATATCGATTGGTGACTGGCCGATCACGTAAAACTAAACCTAGTAGTGAAGGAGGTGCCGCCTTCTCACAATTATCGATCAATGAGGAAGATCGAGAATTAACTCGCTTAAAGACCTGTCCGAAATGCCACAGCGAAGTGGTGACAAAGGTGGCTATTAAAGGCTCGAATATCGGAGAGAAATTTTTGATGTGTCGAAAGTATCCCTATTGCGATTATCAAGTGACGGTGGAACAAGCGAAAAAGTCTAAAGCGAGTGAGGGTGTAAAGAGAAAAGAGCACTCTGCCGGCTTTAAAAATTGGTCTTAATGCTATAAAGCTAAAGGCTTATCATTAACTAACGCTAAAGGCTTAT
>CAZHEL010000025.1:22282-26443 GCA_964531625.1 uncultured Gammaproteobacteria bacterium | reverse complement strand
GTCAGTAGAGAAAAGTCAGTAGAGAAAAGTCAGTAGCTAAACTAAATCCTTAGTAGTTAGCTAGAGTAATGTATGGTTGCACCGCCCAAGCAGCGGCGGCCGTCATACAGCACGAGTGCTTGCCCAGGTGTTACCGCTCGTTGTGCTTGTTCAAAACGAACAGTTAGTGTGTCTTGTTCAAAAGATACTATTTCACAATTTTGATCTTGTTGCCGATATCGTGTCTTCGCGCTCAATACAGTCCCAAGTTCAGGTCTGGTTTGGCTCACCCAATCTATGCCGGTTGCAACGACTGTTTGGGTTAGCATCGCAGGATGGTCATGGCCCTGTACTACTAGTAACTCATTACTTTTCATATCTTTGCCAGCGACATACCACGCCTCGCCCGGACCACCAATATTTAAGCCTTGGCGTTGACCTAAGGTGTAGTACATTAAGCCGTCATGTTGCCCAATGAGCACTCCTTGATCATCAACCATATCCCCTGGATTAGGTTTTAAATAGGTGCTCAAAAAGTCTTTAAATCGGCGTTCACCAATAAAGCAAATGCCAGTACTGTCTTTTTTATTGTGCGTTATAAAGTTTTCCTTTTTAGCGATAGCACGAACCACAGATTTTTCGATATCACCTAAGGGAAACAAACTTTTCTCTAATTGATGTTGTTGTAAGGTGTACAAGAAATAACTTTGATCTTTATTAGAGTCCAGTCCCCGTAATAAGGTTTGCTCGTCATTTATGCTGCCGCGTGCCGCATAGTGACCAGTGGCAATAAAGTCTGCACCAAGTGATTCAGCCTGTAATAAAAATTCTTTGAATTTAATTTCTTTGTTGCAAAGTATGTCCGGGTTCGGTGTTCTACCAGCTTGGTATTCTTGTAGGAAATGTTCAAATACATTTTCCCAGTATTCGTGGGCAAAGTTAACTTCATGCAACTCTATTTCTAATCGCTCACAGACTTGAATGGCATCTTTTAAGTCTTCTGCGGCGGCACAATATTCGGCAGTATCGTCTTCTTCCCAGTTTTTCATAAACATGCCTGTGACACGGTAGCCTTGCTCTTTTAACAGATAGGCGGTTACTGAAGAATCAACGCCACCCGACATGCCAACCACTGCATGTGCGCCAGAGTTATCTTTTGCTGCAGGGTTCATGTTTTTAATTCGCGCAGTAACTCTAATGGATAGCGCTGGCCAGCTAAATAATCATCGATACAAGCTTTAACTAAAGGACTGCGCAGGCGACGGCTAGCGCAAATTTCTTCATAGCTTAGCCAGTGTGTACTTGATATATCTGGGTCTAATGTCAATGCTTTATCGAGCTCACTAACGGTGCCCAAAAACGTATATCTAAAATAGGTCTTTTCGCTGTTAACGGGTAGGCGATACAGGCCGATTAAAGCCTCTGGCACAAAATGCCGGCATGTTTCCTCTCGCGTCTCGCGGATTACCGCTTGCACAACGGTTTCGTTTTTTTCTAGGTGCCCAGCTGGTTGGTTAATCACCATTTTACCGTTCGATTTGGAGCGCTCTTCCACCATGAGGAATTTGTCGTCCTTAACGCAGATTGCCGCCACGGTCAGGTCGGCTTGCCAAGTTTTTGCAACCATAGGGTGAACTCAGATAAAAGTTATTTAACGGGTTGTTTTCAACGTCTATTTTAACCTATGTGTATCACGTATGTATGCGTTAAAGCTTGTGATAACCAAGATCATGATTTTTTTTTATGTTATTCTTTAGCCGCTTTATAGCTGTCATTGTAAGCCACGATGTCGTCCTACGGTCTTCTGGTTTACAGGGGTCTTCTATTTTACAGGATGTAATTTAGGAATTAATTAATCAGATCAAACTCGAGAATACAGAACAATATGAGCGCACAAAAATCGAAAATATTTTATACCCTGACCGATGAAGCACCTGCTTTGGCAACTCGGTCTCTATTGCCTATTTTTCAATCTTTCGCGTCCACTTGTGATGTTGAAATTGACACAAAAGATATATCGCTTGCTGCTCGTATATTGGCTAATTTTGCGGATAGTATAGACAAAGACCAGCGTGTACCAAATGCTTTAGAAGAACTTAGCACTCTAGTTCGTGAACCAAGTGCTAATGTTATTAAGACGCCAAATATAAGCGCTTCGATACCACAAATTAAGGAAGCTATCGCCGAATTACAAGAAAAAGGTTATGGCGTACCTGATTTTCCTGAGGATCCTCAAACCGATCAAGAAAAAGCGATTCGTGCAAGCTATGAAAAAGTAAAAGGCAGCAACGTTAACCCCGTTATTCGAGAAGGCAACTCGGATCGTCGAGCACCAGCCGCAGTTAAGAACTATGCGCGCAATAATCCGCACTCAATGGGCGAGTGGTTGCCCACGTCAAAGACCCATGTGGCAACTATGAATGGCGGAGATTTCCGATCTAGTGAACGTTCCATGACTTTGCAAGATGATTGTTCGGTAAAGATCGAATTTACTGACAGTTATGGTAATAAAACCGTTAAACAGGAAGGCTTGAAGTTGTTAGCTGGCGAAGTTATTGATGCCATGTTTATGAGCAAAAATGCATTGCGCAATTTTTATGAAGAGCAGATCGAAGATGCTAAGCGCAAAGAAGTGTTGTTTAGCTTGCATGTGAAGGCCACAATGATGAAAGTTTCTCATCCAATTGTGTTTGGTCACGCGGTTACTACCTTTTATAAAGATGTTTATGAAAAATACGAGACTTTGTTTAAAGAACTCAATGTAGAGCCTAATAATGGCCTAGGTAATTTGTACGGTATCATTGGTCAAATTTCTGGTGATTTACGCAAACAAATTGAAGCCGATATTATGGCTTGCTATGAAAATCGTCCTGCCATTGCAATGGTCAATTCCGATAAGGGTATTTCTAACTTGCATGTTCCCAGTGACGTGATCGTGGATGCTTCTATGCCAGCGATGATTCGCAACTCTGGAAAAATGTGGGATATGGACGGCGAACTTTGTGATACAAAAGCGGTCATCCCTGAAAGTACCTATGCTTATATATATCAAGAAGTCATTGACTACTGTAAAGAACACGGTGCCTTAGACCCAACTAAGATTGGTAGCGTTGCTAATGTCGGTTTAATGGCACAAAAAGCTGAAGAGTACGGCTCGCACGATAAAACCTATGAAATGGAGTATGACGGTCATATGCGAGTTATCGACGAAGCCACAGATACTATTTTGTTTGAACATGCGGTGCAAGAAGGTGATATTTGGCGTATGTGTCAAGTTAAAGACGCACCAATTCGCGATTGGGTCAAATTGGCCGTAACTCGAGCTCGTAAGACTGGCTCACCTACCGTGTTTTGGTTGGATAAAAATAGACCGCACGAAGCTCAATTAATCATAAAGGTGAACGAGTATTTACGTGATCATGATACGGATGGCCTAGAACTGTCTATTAAAGCACCCGCGGAAGCTACCCGCTATTCGCTTGAAGTTATTAATCAAGGCAAGGACATTATTTCAGTATCGGGAAATGTGCTGCGTGATTATTTAACTGATTTATTTCCGATTTTAGAAGTCGGTACCAGCGCTAAAATGTTGTCAATTGTGCCTTTGATGAACGGCGGCGGGTTATTTGAAACTGGTGCTGGCGGTTCAGCGCCTAAACACGTTGCTCAGATGATTGAAGAAGGTCATTTACGATGGGATTCATTAGGTGAGTTTTTGGCGACAGCGGCATCGCTAGAGCATCTTGCTGATACAACCGACAACGCTAAGGCGCAAATACTTGCCGATACACTTGATATAGCCACCAGCAAATTATTGACTGAAGGGAAGTCGCCATCACGCAAAGTTAATGAACTGGATAACCGCGGCAGCCATTTTTACTTGTCCTTATTTTGGGCGCAAGCACTGGCTGAGCAAGATACTGACGCTGAACTGAAATCTAAATTCACCGATTTAGCAAAACAGCTGACGGATAATGAAAAAAAGATAGTTGATGAGCTAAACAGTGCACAAGGCGACTCAGTTGATATTGGTGGCTACTATTTGCCGGTAGCAGACAAGGCTTTGGCTGCAATGCGACCAAGCGCCACATTCAATAAAATAATTGATGGGTTTGCTAGCTAGAACTTGTGTAAAAATATCTTGGATAGAAAGCTAAGCAAACACAGCTAGCTAACGGCTTA
>CAZHEL010000025.1:18788-22182 GCA_964531625.1 uncultured Gammaproteobacteria bacterium | reverse complement strand
TAAGCAAACACAGCTAGCTAACGGCTTAGTGCGACTCTGTTAAGGTCGTACTAAATCGTTAGCTATAGATCAAACCTAAGAGTTTAACGTAAGCTCAACTTAAATAGGTGTATCAGCTGCAAATACTGTTTTAATGAGGCTCGATTGTTACTTATTTTTAGAACAAATTGTTTAGTAACGAATGGAGCTCAAATAATGCTGGTAGGAAACCAGCAGTGCAGTTTTAAGACGCGGCTCTTATTTTAGCCGCTTTGGGGCCTTTCTCGCCATCTTCTAGTTCGTATTCAACTTCTTGTCCTTCGACTAGCGTTTTATAGCCTTCCATTTCAATTTCTGAAAAATGTGCGAAGACATCATTGCCGCCATCCGTTGGTTCGATAAAACCAAAACCCTTAGACGAGTTAAACCATTTTACGGTACCCTTGGTAGCCATACTTTTTACCTCACTATATTACTTTAGTAGTACCCTGACATTTACTTCAGGTAATATTCGTGACCTTCGATACTGACCAACTTGTTAATATTATTGCTTTATTTTTTACGTCTTCGAAAATCACAACCCTATATTTAAGCCTAAAATAAGACCTAAGAAGTAAGTAAAACCTCAAAATTGGTAAAGGTCAATAGGCCGCGACGATTAATTGCTATATGTTAATTGTGATCATATAGCGAAAATAGCTTGAAAAATAACGTATAGGGCGCAGAATTAGGGGACAATAACTTTTTAAATAACAGGGTTTGCGACTCTGTTGCGTATTTATTTTAGATGTATGAGCGATTATCCAGAACCTACTAATAATGACGATCTAGCGATCGAGATTGCTCGTCCGCGACTAAAGAAACCACCATTGTATCGTGTGTTGTTGCTAAATGATGACTACACCACCATGGAGTTTGTAGTCTTAGTTTTGCAATCTATCTTTAGTCACTCAGAAGAAAAGGCGGCGCAAATAATGTTGCATGTTCATCAAAAAGGCGTGGGTATTTGCGGTATTTATACACGTGAGATTGCTGAATCTAAGGTAGAACAAGTGATAGCGTATGCTAAACAAAACGAACACCCGTTACAGTGTACTATGGAGCCTGACTCAGATAGCGACGATGAATAGAGCAAAGTATTTTTTAATTACGGTAATAAATAAATGATTTCCAAAGAGCTAGAAAAAACCTTAAATTTTTCGGTGCAGGTTGCACATGATGCTCGTCATGAATTTGTTACTACAGAACATTTGCTGCTGGGCTTGCTAGATAATGTGTCGGCAATGGCGGTACTGCAAGCTTGTGGTGCGAACATTGAACAATTACGGATCGAGTTAACCGAACATTTATCTGGCCATGTACCACAAATGGATGAAAAGTCGGAATTAAAAACTCAACCTAGCATCGGCTTTCAACGCGTATTGCAACGCGCCATCGTGCATGTACAAAGTTCAGGAAAAAAGGAAGTAGAAGGTGAGAACGTTTTAATAGCGATGTTCTCTGAACAAGACTCTCACGCGGCCTACTATTTAGATCAACAAAATGTCACGCGCTTTGATGCTGTTTCCTATGTATCGCATGGTATTAGCAAATTGGAAGAAGATTTCGATAGCATCAAATTACCAGAAGACCAAGAAGAAGGCGTAGCGACTGAACAAAAAGAAGGGCCATTAGAAGCGTTTACTATCAATTTAAATGAGCGCGCGGTAGACGGATTTATAGACCCGCTTATTGGCCGTGAAAAGGAGGTTGAGCGGACTATTCAAATTTTGAGTCGCCGACGTAAAAACAACCCCTTGTATGTTGGCGAAGCCGGAGTAGGTAAGACCGCCATCGCAGAAGGCCTTGCCAAACAGATTGTCGAAGAACAAGTGCCAACGGTACTTGCCGATGCGGTTATTTATTCACTTGATATGGGTGCCTTGTTAGCAGGCACTAAATATCGAGGTGATTTTGAAAAGCGCCTAAAAGCCGTGTTAAAGGCTTTAGAGGCCGAACACCATGCTGTACTTTTTATTGATGAAATACACACAATTATTGGTGCGGGTGCCGCTTCAGGTGGTGCTATGGATGCATCAAACCTGTTAAAGCCTGCACTTTCCAGTGGACAACTAAAATGTATTGGTTCTACCACTTATCAAGAATATCGAGGAATTTTTGAAAAGGATCGCGCTCTAGCCCGACGTTTTCAAAAAATTGATGTTGAGCAACCTACGGTTGATGAAACTATTCAAATCTTACGTGGTTTGCGTTCTCGTTTTGAAGAGCATCACGAGGTTAGCTATACGCCGGAAGCTTTGACCATAGCAGCTGAATTAGCTGATCGTTATATCAACGAACGCTTTTTACCGGATAAAGCGATTGATGTGATAGATGAAGCAGGTGCACGAACCCGTTTATTTGATCGTGAAGAAGATGAAATACCGAAAATCGATGTGCCTGAGATAGAAGAAGTGGTGTCGTTTATTGCGCGTATACCTCCGAAAAATGTGTCTGCTTCCGATGTGGATGCCTTAAAGAATCTAGAACGTGACTTAAAACTAGTCGTGTTTGGCCAAGATGAGGCGATTACTAATTTGTCTTCAGCTATAAAAATGTCACGCTCCGGTCTCGGCAAACCAGACAAACCAATTGGTTCATTTTTATTTTCTGGGCCTACCGGTGTCGGTAAGACAGAGGTGACTCGACAACTCGCTTTGACTCTGGGTGTAGAGTTAATTCGTTTTGATATGTCCGAGTATATGGAGCGGCATACAGTGTCTCGATTGATTGGCGCTCCTCCAGGCTATGTAGGCTTTGATCAAGGGGGTTTACTGACAGATTCCGTAAATAAACATCCTCATGCTGTTTTATTACTGGATGAGATCGAGAAAGCCCATCCAGACGTATTCAATCTTTTACTACAAGTCATGGATCACGGCACGCTTACCGACAATAATGGCCGCAAAGCTGATTTTAGAAACGTAATTATTGTCATGACCACCAATGCTGGCGCGGTACAAGCTTCAAGAAATTCCATGGGCTTTACCAAACAGGACCATGCGGCTGACGATATGCAAGCCATTCAAAAAATGTTCACGCCTGAGTTTCGCAACCGTCTAGACTCAATCGTGCGCTTTGCGGCTTTAGATAAAAAGGTCATTTCGAAAATCGTTGATAAAGAGTTGCTTGAAGTTGAGCGGCAATTGCTTGAAAAACAAGTCACCTTGAACGTGAATCAAGACGCGCGACAGTGGATAGCCGAGCACGGTTATGACGAAAGTATGGGTGCTAGGCCGTTGGCTAGACTTATTCAAGAAGAAATAAAGCGTGGACTTGCAGACGAATTATTATTCGGTGAACTGCAAAATGGCGGCACTGTAAATATTAGTGTAGAAGATTCAAAATTATCATTCAAAATTTTGGTTGAAGCCCT
>CAZHEL010000025.1:0-18688 GCA_964531625.1 uncultured Gammaproteobacteria bacterium | reverse complement strand
CCTTCAGCCATATAGAGAGAGCCCTCAGCTAGCTATAAAAAGAAAGTCCTTAGTTAGATAAAAATAACAAGTAATAGACTTTGCCATTAACCCTTAGGCTCTATACTAATAACCATCATGGTGGTGGTACGAGATTTGCGTGATTCTTGCATTTTGATTGGTAAATATTGATCTTTATTTGATAACCAAAACGTAAAGGTGCGCTCGGGCTTAAACTCTCGTTCCAATATCATTTTAGTGGTTTGTATTTTTCCTAATGGCGTGCGAATTTCTTCTTGCTCTGTGGCGCGAACTTTATAGCCACGAATACGGCGTTTTTTACCGTCTACTACGTAAATTGGGTCATCGTTTGGTTTTAGCCCTTGTAGAATAGAAATTGCGAATGGCCATGCACAGTTGTCTACAATGTAGCCTTGTGGCATATCCAGCGACTCATCGTCAGCAAAGTTAATTTTACGGTTTTCCCAATCGTAGCTAACCGCATAACTTTGCTCTTTAATTGTGCCTCCAGTGTAGCTAATTGGAATAGCAAGTTCTTGTTCGATTTTAAATTCGCAGTTTTCTTGGATGTTGGTGCCTAAAAAGGTAGCTGCCATACCTTGCGCTTTGGTTAGCGTGGACACGTTATAGCCATTGGCCGATTGATCTATGCTAGTTTGTATTTTCCCTGCGGTTACATCAGCAATAACACCTTCTAGTTTTACTGAGTACTCTATGGTTACTGGATTTATTGGTGCCGCATAGCTGGCAAACGAACTAACAATACACACGATTGCGATTGCTATTACGTGGAATTTTGAACAACTTAGTTGTAACAAGGTGCTTATTTTTCGGCTAATTGACATGACGTATGGTTTTTTAGGGTGATTTGACTATTGATTCTAAGACAGTGAAGATGAACCTAAGCTTACTACAGCTCAAAGGTTTGTAATTGTGTTGACGAACTTTTGCCATCTAATAGCACAGTGTTTTTATCGATACTTAAACGACCTTGCGCGAACCATTGTATCGCTTGAGGGTAAAGCTGGTGTTCAATTTTGTGAATTCTATTCTGCAAGCTTGTTACTGTATCTTGTGATTCAACAGCTAAGCGGCCTTGCAAGATAATCGGACCTGCATCGACTTCGGTTACCACAAAATGAATGCTCGCACCGTGCCACTCATCGCCAGCGTTTAGTACACGTTGATGGGTATTGTTGCCCGGGTACTTGGGTAGCAATGAGGGATGAATATTGACTAAGCGGTTGCTGTAATGATTTACGAAGTCCTCTGTGAGTATTCGCATAAAGCCTGCCAGTATTACAATATCGGCTTGTACATTATCAATACGCTTGATTAACGCTTGATCGAAAGCCAATCGACTGTCGAAAGTAGTATGATCTATACACATGTTTTCAATACCGGCCAATTTAGCGCGCTCAAGTCCATAAGCATCAGATCGATTGCTGATGACCAAACTTATTTCGATTGGTAACTTACCTTCTTGTACTTGGTCTATAAAGGCTTGCAGATTGCTGCCACTGCCAGAGATCAAAACAACAGCTCGAGTTAATTGCATATCGCTGCTTTTCGCTGCCTGAATACTCAATGCTAGATTATTTGAACTTGCGTATCAGCGCCGCCATCTTTAATCTCACCGATCAAAAAGGCGCTCTCGCCAGCCGCATTGAGATGCTCAATCGCTTGTTCCGCATTTTCTTCAGCCACCACTATAATCATTCCAACTCCACAGTTGAAAGTGCGATACATTTCTTGGCGAGCAATGTTTGCGGTATTCATCATCCAGCTAAACAGTTCTGGCCATTGCCAGGCTGATTCATTCACTAGCGCGTGGCAGTTATTTGGCAATACTCGATTCAGGTTGCCAGGAATGCCGCCGCCAGTAATATGCGCTAGCGCGTGCACTGGCAAGGCTTTCATTAATGACAATATTGAACGAACATATATTTTGGTTGGGGCTAAAACAGCATCTGCTAAACGTTGGTCGCCGATTTGTGTGTCTAAAGGAACCTCATAGGTATCGATTACTTTTCTAATCAAGGAATACCCATTAGAGTGAGGCCCGGTAGAGGCCAAGCCAATTAACTTGTCTCCTACCTTAGCCTTAGAACCATCAATAATTTCAGATTTCTCGACCGCACCAACACAAAATCCGGCGAGGTCATATTCGCCCTTAGCATACATGCCGGGCATCTCAGCGGTTTCGCCTCCAATCAGTGCCGCATTAGCCTGCAGGCAGCCTTCTCCAATGCCAGTGACTACTTGCGCCGCAACCTCAGGTGTCAGTTTGCCCGTGGCAAAATAGTCCAGAAAAAAGAGTGGCTCAGCTCCTTGCACAATGACGTCATTAACGCACATCGCGACTAAGTCTATACCGATGGTATCGTGTTTATTGAGGTCAAAAGCAAGCTTTAATTTAGTGCCAACACCATCCGTACCAGACACCAGTACTGGCTCTTTGTAGTTTTTCGGTATCTCGAATAAAGCGCCAAACCCTCCTAATCCACTTAAACAGCCTTCTCGTTGAGTGCGTTTTGCTACTGGTTTGATTACGTCAATAAATGCGTCTCCCGCATCAATATCGACGCCTGCATCGCGATAACTAAGAGAGTCAGGTTTAGTCGAATTATTGTTAGACTTGGAAGATTGTGACACAGCAAAACTCCATGAGTTTAGTTGATGATGTTTAGGCGCGTATTGTAGCGCTTTAAAGCGCTATTGTGTATCCAATAAAAGCTAGCGATAATCGAGTTATGCAATTAAATAACCTGTTTTTAACTATCGTCCGGTCATCGTGATCTATATTCCAAATATTCTTACTATCGCGCGAATTGGGTTGGTCCCTTGGTTGATCGTGTTGTTGCAGGCGCAACAATATACGATGGCATTGGTGGTGTTTGTGGTGGCTGGTTTGTCCGATGCATTAGATGGCTTTATTGCTAAGCGCTTTAATGCCCAAACGCAACTAGGTGCAATATTAGATCCACTAGCTGATAAAGCATTGTTGGTCAGCGCTTACGTGATGTTGTCGATCATGGGCTTAGTGCCATTTTGGTTAATGATTGTCGTTGTTTTTCGAGATTTAGTGATTGTTGGTGGGTATTTGATCATGCGCTCGTTTTTCGATTCTATTGAGATGAAACCATTATTGGTTAGTAAGCTCAATACATTCGTGCAAATCACTTTTATTGTTACGGTGTTGTTCATGTTGTCAGGTGATTTTGATCTAACTGCAATCTTGCAAGGTTTAAGCTATCTAGTATTTGCCACTAGCGTGGTTAGTGGCTCAGCGTATGTTTATATCTGGTCGATTAAGGCTACCAATGATAGCGCCGTAGATGCCTAATTATTATGTCGATTGAAAAGCCCGAACAAATGGTATTGCCAATCGCTTTAAGTGATAAAGCCAGTTTCGAAAACTTTTACTTAGGCTCGAATAGTGAGTTGGTTCATGCGATACGTTCAAGCGTCGAGTCTGCTGAGCCCAAGCTGATCTATTTTTATGGAAATCAAAGCTCAGGTAAAAGTCATTTATTATTTTCTGCAACGCGGTTGGCCGATACCGCAAGCATTGCTAACAGTTACCTGTCGTTGGCAGATCCTTATGTTAGTCAGAAAATGTTGGAAATGGTTAACACCGCTGGCATCGTCTGTATAGACAATGCCCATGCATGGGCTGGTGATGAAGATAAAGAACAAACCTTGTTCGCGCTTTTTGAACAGGTTAAGCACAGCAGCGGTCGGCTTCTAATCAGTGCCGAGCGAACACCCGACAAATGCGGCTTTAAGCTTAAAGATTTGATCAGTCGTTTATCCAGCGGTTTAATTTATCCTCTTCGTGATCTAAGCGAAGAACAACAATACCAAGCGCTTAAGCTTCGTGCTAATCATCGTGCATTAGTAATCTCCGACAAGACGTTCCGTTATTTGCTCAGTCGTTCAAGTCGCGATACCTCAGAGCTGTTCGCTATTTTGGATCGAATTGATAAAACTTCCTTAGAGGAACGTCGCAAAGTCACTATTCCGTTCTTACAAGCCTTTTTAGAGAGTTAGTTAGCTGCCCGACTGCAGTTTAATGGCCGTGTTAGCCACACGTTTACCAAGCGCTATGCACAAGCTTTTTTCATCTTCAGAGATAGGATTGCTGTTGTTGGATCCAGCCACATGACTGGCGCCATAAGGAGTGCCACCGGTGCTTGTTTTGCTTAAGCTTGGTTCGGTATATGGAATTCCACAAATTAGCATGCCATGATGTAGCAATGGGTTGAGCATGCTAAGTAAGGTTGATTCTTGGCCGCCATGCATGCTCGAGCTAGATGTAAATACCGCTGCTGGTTTATTCACTAGCGCACCTGACATCCACAATGAGCTAGTGCTGTCTAATAAATATTTCATAGAAGCTGACATATTGCCAAAACGGGTAGGGCTACCAAGTATCAGACCATCACAGCTTTCCAACTCAGCCAGCTCTAGCCAAGGATCGCCAGATTCCGGTGCATCATGCTGCTCAGGTGAGCTAGACACTTCTGGCACTGTTCTTAGTGTGGCGGTGCAGCCGGCTACCGACTCAACTCCGCGAGCGATTAACCTAGCCATCTTTTGCACTGACCCTAGACGACTATGATACAAAACAAGAATATCCATTTTTATAAGGCCGGTAGTTTAAAGAATCGTGAGCACTGATTCAGGAGGTCTGCCAATCGCGATCTGATCACCTGCTACTACAATAGGGCGTTCGATTAGCTTGGGCGTGTTTACCATCGCCGCGATTAACTGATCGCGACTTAAAGTTGGATCGTCTAAACATAATTCCTTATATTCGCTCTCATTGCGACGCATCAACTGACGAGGTTCGTACTCAAGCCCGCGCAAAATGCTGTCTATTTGTTGGTGGCTAGGCGGCTCTTCTAAATAGTGAATTATATTGGGTTCAATCCCGCGTTCAATTAAAAGAGCTAAGGTTTGGCGCGATTTAGAACATCTTGGGTTATGATAGATTGATATTTCCATAATTTTGTTTGATCTTTTTCAGTATGCAAATAGAGAGTGCAAATGGTTTTTATATTAGAGCGCAATGTAGTACGCAATTTAGATGACTGATTATTCGTTAAAGGCTACTTTATTACAACTTTTCGAAGTGCCATTGGCGGTGGTTAGACGGTTTAAATCTGATCGTGTCACGCGTCATGCCGCGGCATTGTCATTTAGTTCTTTGCTGGCCTTGGCTCCGATGGTGGCAATCGCCTTCGCTATGCTTTCATTGTTCGCACCGCTTGAAGAGTTAGGTGGTTCATTTGAGGATTTTATTTATCAATTTTTATTGCCAGCTACGGGGGATGACCTAAGTCATTATGTTCAACAGTTTGCAGGCCAAGCCGGTAAGCTCTCGGTGTTTGGTTTTGGTGCGTTCTTTTTAACCGCCTTGCTTTTATTGGCTAATATCGAGCAATCGTTTAATGATATATGGGGAGTGACTAAAGGCCGTAGCATGGGTTCGAGACTAACCGTGTATTGGTCTTTGGTGTCCCTTGGCCCCATCCTAATGGGCGCTAGCTTAACTATTTCGACTTATGTGCTGTCTATGTCGGTGTTGGTGGGAGATGAGTTCGGTGGGCAATTAAGAACCTTAGGATCGTTTCTGTTGCCGGTCATGCTAGAAAGCTTGGCTTTTTTACTTTTGTATTTGGTAATGCCTAATGTTCGAGTAAGCTTTGTGCATGCCTTGGTCGGTGCATTCGTTGCTTCCATAATGTTCGAATGTACAAAACGTTTGTTTGCTTTGTATATTTTGAATTTCAGTAATTATGAAGTTGTGTATGGCGCGCTTTCGACCTTGCCGATTTTTTTGATATGGATTTACTTATCTTGGGTGGTAGCGCTGATTGGGGCTGAAGTAGTGGCAGTACTACAACAAAAGCACATGCTTACAAAATTTATGAGTAAATCAGAAATATCCGAGCTCCCAAGCACGGAAGACGACTAGTGCTAACAACCCTTAGCCTGTAAAAAGCCCTTAGCCTGTAAAAAGCCCTTAGCCTGTAAAAAGCCCTTACTTAGCTAATCAAAAACCTTTAAGGCAATTGAGACTAGTTCACAGATTGCTCAGGGATTTCTTCAACCGCTATTTCAGGGAGTTCTGCCTCGTTAACCGAACTATAGCCGAATTGGCTATCATTAAACTCCCAGTCTCTGGCGAGTCGGCGATGCACTTTGTTAGGATACAAGTCTCTGCCCCTAGAGCCGTTGTAGGCCGCCAATGCTTCTTTCTGTGTATCGAACATGTCCATGTAATGACGTAAAATAGTGCAGCCATAGCGCAAATTTACCAAAGGATTAAATAAGTCATCATTGGGCTTGCCATGTACATCCTTCCAAAACGGCATTACTTGCATCAAGCCTTGCGCACCCGCATGTGAAACTGCAAATCGATTGAAATTGCTTTCGATATCAATCACAGCTAGCACTAACTGTGGATCTAGCCCTGCAATTTGCGCTTCCTGATATACCGCTTCCAATAAGCGAACGCGGTAGAAAGGATTAGGAATCCGTTTTGTTATCTGTTTGGACATAGTCGCCAACCACACCAACGAATTTAAATCAGTTGTTTGTTCAGTAATGTTTTGAGTGGCTTGTTGCAACGCTTGGATTAGCGCAGGGTCATGCTCGTTTGCTTTGCTGACATTGCAAATCATCAGTGTTGAGCTTGTGGTGAGCAAAATACACAATCGTGCACACCTGCCAAGTTTGGAGGCCTTCTTTATCATTATTGTTATTGGCTTTTTGTTAAGCGCTTATTCTTGTTTTTATAATTTTTGCTGCAGTTTCCTGCGCTATATTTTCAGATTGCTCTGCACCCCGAAGTTTATATTCTACTTCGGCATTTGCCAAGCTTTTATCGCCCACTGTAATTCTATGTGGAATTCCGATGAGATCAGCATCAGCGAACATAATGCCAGGTCGTTCTTTACGATCGTCCAGCAGTACCTCGATGCCTGAGTCGCTTAATTGCTCATAGAGCGCGTCACTATATTCGCGAACCTGCTCGGATTTTTGATAACCGATAGGCGTAATCACAACGTCAAACGGTGCCATGCTAGCGGGCCATAGAATGCCACGATCATCGTAATTTTGCTCAATGGCAGCCGCCACAATGCGAGTGATACCAATGCCATAGCAACCCATTTCAATGAACGTGGCTTTACCTTGAGCGTCCAAACAAGTGGTGTTCATGGCTTTACTGTACTTATCACCCAGCTGAAAAATATGCCCAACTTCGATGCCACGCTTAATCGTAAGACGATCGTCAGCACCGTCACTTTTTGAAGCACGCGCGCAGACATCGCCCTCGGCGACTGAGCGCAAGTCAAAAACCTCTGGCTCTGGACAATCACGCCCCCAGTTCACACCAACGTAATGAACGTCGTCTTCATTTGCTCCACAAATAAAGTCCGCGAGATTGGCGGCCGAGCGATCCGCAATGACAGGCATGTTCAAGTCCACGGTACCAATTGAACCTGGAGCACAGCCTGCAGAGGTTAATATTTCTTCGTCGCTAGCCCAACTTAAAGGCTCAGCAACCATTGGATGTTTGGTGGCTTTAATTTCGTTAAGATCGTGATCACCTCGCAGCACTAGCGCGACTACCGGTGCTTCAACGCCCTTAACTAATAAAGTTTTGATAGTGCTGGTTGCCGAAACATCTAAGAAATTAGCAATCGCTGCGATGGTGTGTTGGCCAGGGGTGTCTACTTTCTTTAATTCTTGTTGTCCCGCAGGGCGATCACCACCTA
Source organism: uncultured Gammaproteobacteria bacterium (assembly GCA_964531625.1). GTDB lineage: Bacteria > Pseudomonadota > Gammaproteobacteria > Arenicellales > Arenicellaceae > Arenicella. Next base: position 10,898 of record CAZHEL010000025.1, on the reverse strand, counting down.
ATGGTAATGCTTCCGCCAATTCTACGTTGGCTGCATAGTCGTATTTATCACAAACGGCGATGGCATCTTCACCAGAGTCAGCCAACACATGAAATTCGTGTGACGCGCTACCACCAATACTACCATTGTCAGCCTCTACGGCTCGAAAGCCCAAGCCAAGACGGGTAAATATGGTTGAGTAGGTGTCGTGCATTACATCGTAAGTCGTCTGTAAGCCTTCCTTATCCATATCAAAGGAGTAAGCATCTTTCATAATGAACTCACGCGAGCGCATAACGCCAAACCTAGGTCGTCGTTCATCGCGGAATTTGGTTTGAATTTGGTAAAAATTCGCAGGCAACTGTTTGTAACTGCGAATCTCACTACTCATCAATGATCCGATAATTTCTTCATGTGTAGGACCAAAGCAAAAGTCTCGTCCATGACGATCTTGCATACGTAATAATTCGCCGCCGTACATTTCCCAGCGTTCCGACTGTTGCCATAGCTCGGCAGGTTGTACTGCCGGCATTAACAACTCTTGCGCACCGGACTTATTCATTTCTTCACGCACAATGTTTTCTACTTTGCGCATCACGCGCAAACCCAGCGGCAGCCAGTTATAGATACCTGCTGCAACCTTTCGGATCAAACCTGCGCGCAGCATTAACTGATGGCTGATTATTTCTGCATCAGCTGGAGTCTCTTTAAGAGTTGATAGTAGAAATTTCGAGGTACGCATTCAATTAGCAAGCAGGTTCTTATAGATTTTTGAGACTGCTGATTTTAACTGAAAACAGCCCTAGAAGCAGGTTTTTATGATCTGAAAAATAGTGGCTCAGTGATGATTCGCTATTTGATGAGCAAGCGCTCAATCGATATATGTTTTATTATGAGCAATGACAGTTGAAAAGCAGCAGCGCTAGTGAATTCTGCAATAACTATTTTCCTGAATTATGAGTTTTGGCAACCGTGAGCAATAGCAATAAACACTCTGATTATAGCGAGAACTTGGTTAGTGTTGTTATGCCTGCTCATAACGCAGCACAATACATAGCTTCAGCGATTGATTCTGTCCTCGCTCAAACTCATTCTAATCTGCAGTTGTTGATTGTCGATGATGCCTCATCCGATGCCACCGTAGAGATTATAAATAGTTTTGTTGAACAAGATTCGCGGGTTGTTCTGTTTAGCTTAAAGACACAATCTGGTGGTCCCGCTGCGCCGCGTAATAGAGCCTTGCAAAACGCGAATGGCGAATTTGTAGCATTTATCGATGCAGATGATATGTGGCGTAAGGACAAATTGTCATGCCAACTTAAAGCCATGCAGGTTCATTCTTTAGATTTTTGCTCCACACGGCATATTAAGTTTGTTGATTTTATTGATGAATCAAAAGATGTTGAGGCGACTATTTCTGGAACTCTGGAAGACCCGCCGATCTCGCTTATTTCTCATCAACAAATGTTGCGCAAGAATAGAATTGTATGTTCTGGCGTACTATTGTCGTCGGCGCTTGCGCAAGATTTAGTATTCTCAGAGCAAGCTGAAAATGTTGGGATTGAAGATTATTTGGCTTGGCTGACGATACTGCAAAAGCACACAGTACGTGCCGCAATTATTGACCTACCTTTGGTGTTTTATCGTTTGCGCAATGACTCTTTGTCTAATTCTAAAATCAACATGGCAAAAAAGATATTTGGGCTGCTATCCCGCTATACGCAAAATGGCAAGCCTCTTGGAATTCGTAAATACTTTTATTTTGCTCACTATGGCGTTGCGGGTTTAAAAATGTTGCTTATTGATAGATTAAAAAAATAATTTGTTTTTTAGTCTAAGGTTTAACTCTCGGTAACGCATTTTTGTTAAGATTAAAACATCTAACGAGACTAGGTTTCATACAGGTTTTTAAATTCATTTTCATAGTTGACTCTATTTCCTTATGGCTACAATAAAACAAGACGATTTAATCGACAGTGTTGCAGATGCTTTGCAATTTATTTCTTACTATCATCCAAAAGATTTTATTGATGCCATGCATCAAGCGTATTTACGAGAGGAGTCTCAGGCCGCCAAAGATGCCATGGCACAAATACTGATTAACTCGCGCATGTGTGCAGAGGGTCGCAGGCCAATATGTCAGGATACTGGCATTGTCACAATTTTTGCCAAGATCGGCATGGATGTAACTTGGGATGCGGAAATGTCGGTCACGGATATGATTAATGAAGGAGTGCGCCGAGCGTATACACATCCCGATAATGTTTTACGCGCCTCCATTTTAGATGATCCTCTGGGTGCCAGAAAGAATACCGGTGATAACACGCCAGCGGTAATTCACTACGAAGTAGTAGAGGGCGACACGGTTGATATCGAACTCGCTGCTAAGGGTGGTGGTTCTGAAAACAAATCTAAAATGATAATGCTCAACCCCAGTGATTCCTTAGTTGATTGGGTGCTCAAAACAGTACCCACCATGGGAGGGGGTTGGTGTCCACCAGGGATGTTGGGTATCGGTGTGGGTGGCACCGCAGAAAAATCTGCAGTGCTAGCAAAACAAGTACTAATGGAGCCGGTTGATATACATGAGCTTATCGAGCGTGGCCCAAACAGTCGTTCTGAAGAGCTAAGATTGGAAATATTTGAAAAGGTCAATCAGTTAGGTATCGGTGCGCAAGGCTTAGGTGGATTGACCACTGTGCTAGATGTAAAAATCAAAGACTATCCAACTCATGCAGCCTCTAAACCTGTAACCATGATTCCAAATTGCGCAGCGACGCGTCATGCACACTTTGTACTAACGGGTAACGGACCCGCACTACAAACTCCGCCAAACTTAAGCGACTGGCCAGAAATTAGTTGGGATATTGGTCCTAGCACACGCAAGATCAATTTAGATACCATAACTAAAGACGAGATGCTTGAATGGCAGCCAGGTGAGACCCTATTGCTATCTGGTAAATTACTTACCGGTCGTGACGCTGCGCATAAGCGCATACAGTCATTATTAGAAAGCGGAGAAGGCTTACCTGAGGGAGTCGATTTCAATGGCCGCTTTATATATTACGTTGGCCCAGTTGATGCGGTTCGCGATGAGGCAGTAGGCCCTGCAGGACCGACAACCGCAACTCGTATGGATAAATTCACTGACTTAATGCTAGAACAAACAGGCTTAATAGGCATGGTTGGCAAAGCCGAGCGCGGTCCGTCCACAGTAAAATCTATTGCCAAGCATAATGCGGTTTATTTAATGGCAGTGGGTGGCGCAGCGTATTTAGTCAGTAAGGCGATCACTAATTCAAAAGTCGTGGCTTTTCCCGAGTTAGGTATGGAAGCGATTCATGAATTTGAGGTCAAAGACATGCCAGTCACTGTAGCGGTGGATACCAAAGGCGAAGCAGTTCACTCCACTGGACCGGCCAAATGGAGCAAACTTATTTCCGATAAGATTAAAGTCGAAGTAGTTTAGCCGATTAAGCTAGCTTGCAACTCTTCGGCAGAAAAACCAATCGATGCATGTCCTGATTCGACTTGCTGCACTAAATTAACAATATTGCTATTAACTGGACAATGGATACCAAGCTCCTTTGCTTTGCGTACCAAAGCACCGTTTAAATATTCAATTTCTGTAGTTTGACCTGCTAGCAGGTCCCAGCTCATCGAGGCTTTGGCGGTTGGGTCAATGGCTAAGGTTTTTTGCGCAATGCGTAAAAACGCCCAATTCGGTAAACCCATTATCATTGGTATCCAGCGCGCTGGTAGCGCCGATAACTGCGGTAGATTAATGTTTAGTTCCTTCGTAACGCTCAGTAGTTCGCGCATTAGAGCGGCAATGATTTTGCGGTAGCCTGGTGTTTCTACCATCGTTTTAACGGGTACATTAGCAAGCGCGTTGACTGCGTTGGCTAGATTTAGTTGCAGCTTTGCCCATTGTTCAGCGGTTATGTCTGTACTGCTCCGTGACGGCAATAGAATTGAATCTACGCGTTCTACAATGGGCTTAAGTTCAGGATGAGATTCAACCACAAATTTACCATCGCTTGCGCGCCTAAACACGGCACAACCATCCGACTGTTCTACCAAAGCTACATTCGAGCCAAAAACGGCGGTTAAAATTGTGTTGTTAGCAAACGCACGGCGAACTTTCTCAGTGCTACCGAAACCGTTTTGACAGCAAATGATAATAGTATTGTCTGTCACGACCTTTTTAAGATCAACAATGGCTTTTTCAATAGCTGTGCATTTCACAGTTAACCAGATCACGTCAAATGTGGATGTCGGCTCAAGAATAAAGTTTGGGCTATCTAAGATGGCTTTATCGCCATGCAGGTCTTGGACAATCAAACCATGTTGTAATTTTTCTCGAACGCTGGCTCTACCCAATAAGGTAACATCAAGTTTTTTGGATAAAAAACATCCAGCCAAATAAGTGCCAATTAGACCGGAGCCAAATATTAGATGTTGCTTATCCTGCATCGCGATATTAGGCGTTTTCTTGAAGGCTCTTTGCCAGCGCCTCATGCGCCTCGGTAGCAGCAAACCATTCAGTCTCGGCTTGATCCAGTTCTTTTTGCACGTAGGCTTGATCGGTTAGTAACTGCTTGAGTTTGTCTTTGTTTTCATCATTGTAGAGGTCATTATCAGCAAGCTGTGTTTCAATTTCTTGTTGTTGATCACTCAATTTTTCCATGACTCTTTCAGAACGTTTTATTTTACTCATAAGCGGTTGCAGCTCTTTGCGCCGCTCCGCGTCTAGGCGTTTTTGTTCTTTCTTTGCCGCCGCACTATTGTGTTTGCTGAATGATTGTTCTTTCTCGTCGTTCGCTATCTGATTTAAATCATTGCTACTGACACCTCTATTGTGTTCTGCCAACCATTTTGGATAGTCATCAACACTGCCTTTAAACTCAGTTGCCCGCCCATTCGCTACCAAGATAAGCTTATCTGAATTCACTTTGAGTAAATGTCGGTCATGCGAAACTAACACCACGGCGCCGTTATACTCTTGCAAGGCTACGGCTAATGCTTGGCGCATTTCTAAATCAAGATGATTGGTAGGTTCGTCTAACAATAATAAGTTAGGCCGTTGATAGCAGATTAGCGCTAATGCCAATCGTGATTTTTCGCCGCCAGAAAACGGTGCAACTTTGCTAGTGGCTTTAGTGCCAGTAAATCCAAAACTGCCTAAATAACGCCGTAACTGATTTTCGGTTGCTTGGCCATTATTGCAATCATCATCAAGAATTTTCATATGCTCCATTGGTGTATGTTCCATTTGCAGCTGTTCAATTTGATGTTGAGCAAAGTAGCCGATATTGATTTCTTTGGAAGAGTGATAATTGCCAACGCTGGTTTTTAACTCACCCGCAAGCATCTTAATCACGGTAGATTTACCAGCGCCATTAGGGCCAATCAGGCCAACTCGATCACCCGGTGTCATGGCTAGCTCAATATGTTCTACCACATGAGTGTCGCCATAGCCTACCGACACATCATGCAGACTTAATAATGGGCTAGGATTTTTTTCTGGATCAGGAATCGAGAAATCAAATGGCGAATCTACATGTGCAGGTGCAATACGCTCCATTTTTTCTAATGCTTTTAAACGGCTTTGTGCCTGTGTTGCTTTGGTAGCTTTGGCACGAAAGCGTCGCACAAAGTCTTGCATGTGGGCTATTTCGCGTTGTTGCTTAACGTATTGAGATTTTTGATTGGCGAGTTGCTCGGCGCGTATCTTCTCAAAAGTTGAATAGTTACCTTTATAGAGCTGTGCTTGATAGTTCTCTATATGCAAGGTGTGGCTAGTTAACTGATCTAAAAAATCCCTATCATGCGCAATCAAGATGAGCGTTCCTGGGTAGCGTTTTAACCACCGCTCAAGCCATAGCACGGCATCTAGGTCGAGATGGTTAGTCGGTTCATCTAATAGTAAAAGATCGGAACGGCACATCAATGCTTTAGCCACGTTTAGTCGTACTCGCCATCCACCCGAAAACTCTTTTGCAGGTCTATTTATATCTTCTGGCTTAAAGCCTAAACCATCTAATAATTGCGCAGCTCGAGCATGTGCCGAATAACCTTGGATTTCTTCATAGCGAGATTGGTATTTTAAAAATTGGGGATGATCAGAGTCTTTGATCTTTTCATCCAGGTCTCTCCACTCTTCATCGCCGTCTAGTACATGTTCAATAGCAGGGCGTTGGTTAGCTGGTGCCTCCTGCGATACATGAGCCATTACCCAATCGCTAGGTATTTTTGCGTCGCCTTTGTCGATTACTAACTCGTTTCGCAGTACCGCGAAAAGACTCGACTTACCACAACCGTTAGCACCCGTTAAGCCCACTTTATAACCAGGGTGGATTTGGAAGCTGGCCTTATCGAAGAGCAATGTCTCGCCGCGTCGAATGGATAGATTTTCAAATTGCAACATAGGCGCGTAGTTTACTCTGTCGGATTCAACTAACCAAGCCAGTCTAAAATTTTTGTATTGAGCACCAAGGCAAGCCTATTGAGGCTGGCAAGTTGGTGTATAGTTCGCAGCAGATTGCTTTTAATATCGAGTGCCGAGTTTAGATACAAATTTGCTTAATGAAAAAATCAACTAAACATAATATTCATGGTGTTATTCTGCTTGATAAGCCGATTGGAATGAGCTCCAATCAAGCGTTACAGAAAGTGAAATGGCTGCTGAATGCAAAAAAAGCAGGGCATACCGGAAGCCTAGATCCCTTAGCGACAGGTTTGTTGCCATTGTGCTTTGGTCAGGCCACTAAAGTTTCTCAATACTTACTCGATTCGCACAAGAAATATGAAACGGTGATTCGCCTTGGTGAAACCAGCAATACCTTTGACAGCGAAGGTGAAATCCTCGAAAGCAAGCCTGTTGATGTCACTCAAGCGCAAATTGAAGCGGCGTTACAGCAATTTCGAGGACAGATAAAACAAGTCCCGCCAATGTACAGCGCGCTTAAGAAAGATGGTCAACCACTGTATAAACTTGCTAGAAAAGGCCAAACCATTGAACGGCCAGCGCGCGACATGACGGTGCATAATTTGACCGCGACTCTGTTAGATGCTCAACATGTGAAGTTAAAAGTACATTGCTCTAGTGGTTTTTATATACGCTCATTGGCGCATGATATTGGGCAAGCCTTGGGCTGTGGTGCACATGTCGTTAAGCTGCGCCGTACCGATATTAAAGCCATTAGTGTCGAGCAGGCACATACAATTGAGCAACTTGAGTCAGCTTGCTTGGATTCGGTATTACTACCTATTGATAGTTTGCTAAGTCATTTGCCCAAATTAGAGATTTCGGATGCGCAAGCGCTGAGTCTTACGCAAGGCAAGCTTACCCAAGCACAAGGGCTGAAAAGCGATGAGTTAACGCGATTTTACACTCCAAATCAGCACTTATTTGGGGTCGGTGAAGTGACCTCACAGGGACTGATAAAGACTCATAAGATGTTTATAGATGTAGACTAAAAGCGCTGCAAAACCCTTTAAATAATGGTGTTTTGGCCGAAAACCTGCCGAAACTGTATAAACACCGCAAATAAACACTGAAATAGAACAATTTAGGTGTTTTTTATAGTGATTTTGGTGGCCAATTAGTTAGAATACGCGCCTTGATTGAGCAATTGGCTCAGTTGAATTAGTTGCTCAAATTTCCACCCTTCAGGGAACGCGAGTTAATTTTAATGAATATTTGAAGAGGATAAGTAATATGGCACTAACCGCCACAGACAAAGCTGCTATCGTTGAAGAATACGCAGTAAAGAAAGGTGATACTGGTTCACCAGAAGTACAGATCGCATTAATGACCGCTCGCATCAAGGATCTATCACCGCACTTCAAAGAGCACATCCACGACCACCATTCTCGTCAAGGTTTATTGCGCTTGGTTAATAGCCGCCGCAAGTTACTTGATTATTTGAGAAAGAACGACGTAGAAAGATATAGAGCACTTATCAAGCGTTTAGGCTTACGTAAGTAATCGGCAAAACGGTCTTTAAGATGAATCGAATAAAAGTGTTTTATAAGCTGTTTAGCTATGGGCTCTGTAACGCACCCATTCAATCGTCAAGTCCGAGAGCAATAGCTTTCGGTATAGGCGTTTTTGTTAAGTAATTTTTAAAGGCCTTATCGAGAGATAGGGCCTTTATTATTTTGTAGTTTAGTACATGTAGGAAAAACCCAAATGCAATAGGGCAGGCGGGCAAATTATATTTATAGGTAAATAGGTAAAAGATATGTCAAAGGTAACGAAAACCTTTCAATTCGGTGAAAACGAATTCAAACTAGAAACCGGCGAGATTGCTCGTCAGGCAGACTCTGCCATTATCGCCAGTTGTGGTGATACCACTGTTATGGTCACGGTAGTTAATAAAATATCCGGAGAACCAAAAAGTTTTATGCCTCTTACGATTGATGTCGAAGAGCGCACTTATGCCGCAGGTAAAATTCCTGGCGGCTTCTTTCGCAGAGAAGGTCGCCCTTCTGAGAAAGCAATTTTAACTTGTCGATTAATCGATCGTCCGCTACGTCCATTATTCCCAAAGGGTTTTAATTATGATGTACAAGTAGTGATCACAATTGTTTCCATTGATCCTGATATTGATACTGAAATCGTATCGTTAGTAGGCGCTTCGGCAGCCTTAGCAACCTCGGGTATTCCTTTTAATGGCCCGGTTGGCGCAGCACGCGTTGGCTATATCGATGGCGAGTATGTTTTAAACCCAACTATGTCACAGTTAGAGGAAACCTCTGAACTGGATTTAGTGGTAGCCGGTACTAAAGATGCAGTATTGATGGTTGAGTCTGAGGCTAATATATTGCCTGAAGACGTTATGTTAGGTGCCGTTATGTACGGTCACAAAGAATCGCAAAAAGCGATTGCTGCTATCGAAGCTCTTGCTGCCGAGGTAGCCAAGCCAATGAAAGAATGGACTGCGCCAGAAAAAGACACCTCAGTGACTGACAAAGTTGCTGAGATCTCTAAAGCAGCGCTTGAAGATGCTTTCACAACGGCTAGTAAAGTTGATCGTGTTGCAAAGATTTCAGCAACTCATGCTGATGTTCTTGCAGCCTTGCTTAATGATGATTCAAGCAATGCAGAAATTGAAGCAGTTAATGAAGCATTCAAAGGCCTAGAAAAATCAATTGTTCGTGGCCGCATTATCGCTGGCGAGAAACGTATTGATGGCCGTGATACAACCACCGTTCGCGGCATTGATGTGCGTACCGGTGTTTGGCCACGTACCCACGGTTCAGCCTTGTTTACCCGTGGTGAAACTCAAGCAGTGGTATCGGCAACGCTAGGTACAGAGCGTGATGCGCAACGTATTGATGCGCTTGAAGGTGATATCACTGATCGCTTTATGCTGCACTATAATTTCCCACCATACTCAGTGGGTGAGACGGGTCGCGTAGGTTCGCCAAAGCGCCGTGAAATCGGTCATGGCCGTTTGGCTCGCCGTGGTGTGCAAGCGGTATTACCAACAGCTGAAGAGTTTCCATATGTGATTCGAGTTGTATCAGAGATCACTGAATCAAATGGTTCAAGCTCTATGGCTAGCGTATGTGGTACTTCACTAGCCTTGATGGACGCGGGTGTTGCTATTAAGGCGCCAGTTGCTGGCATTGCCATGGGTTTGATTAAAGAGGGTGATGAATTTGCCGTTCTAACCGATATCTTAGGTGATGAAGATCACTTAGGTGACATGGACTTTAAAGTAGCCGGTACACCAGATGGTATTACTGCTCTGCAAATGGATATCAAAATCGACGGTATTACCGAAGAGATTATGAGTCAGGCATTGGCGCAAGCTAAAGATGCACGTATTCATATTCTTGGGGAGATGGGCAAAGTCATCGACAAGCCACGCGAAGAAATGTCTGAACATGCGCCGCGTATTATTACCTTCAAAATTAATCCTGATAAAATCCGTGATGTTATTGGTAAAGGTGGTGCGGTTATTCGTGCTCTTTGCGAAGAAACTGGCGCGACTATCGATATTGAAGACGACGGTACTATTAACGTAGCTTCGGTAGACGGCGCAGCCGGTGCTGAAGCGCGCCGACGCATTGAAGAGATTACTTCTGATATTGAAGTAGATTCAGTTTACACTGGTAAAGTCGTTAAGATTATGGAATTCGGTGCGTTTGTAAACGTATTGCCAGGTAAAGATGGTTTGGTACACATCTCACAAATCTCCGATGAGCGTGTCGAGAATGTATCTGATCACTTATCAGAAGGCGACGAAGTAACGGTTAAGGTTCTTGAAGTAGATCGTCAAGGCCGTGTAAGGCTGTCGATGAAAGCGGTAGACTCTTAATTTTTGAGTTTATCTTATCATCAAAAAAGGCTTGCTTCGGCGAGCCTTTTTTATGCGTATTAACTTATTTCTACCAAGGTATTGCTACTAACTAAGCAACATGGCAATCTTTGCCTTACTCACTATGACTTATAAAGTTAATGCTAACTTTCTTTACTCGCTATGACCAACGACCATCCATCTGCGGATATTCTAAATAGAATTATGCAGACCGCTAAAGAGGCTTTGCCCGACTCATTAAGTAACGATGTGCGTGATAACGTGCGCGCAGCTATTCAAGATGTATTGAGTGATCTCGACGTGGTAACACGCGAAGAACTGGATATTCAAAAAAACGTATTGCAGAAAACGCGGGCTAAACTTGACGAAATGGAAGAGCTAGTGCGTGAACTTGAGAAACGCCTTAAGGATTAGTTAGAGCGATATTTCAGTCCATTCAGAATAAAAAAACGGCGCACCTAAGTGCGCCGTTTTTGGTTAGCTGGCAATGTGTAATACTATGCCAAGCTAAGTTTTTGATTGCTTAGAATGATTTTGAGATTGAGAAAACTACACGTTCATCAGCAAGGTCAACGTCATCTATGT
>CAZHEL010000024.1:0-38420 GCA_964531625.1 uncultured Gammaproteobacteria bacterium | reverse complement strand
CCATGAAACTTTCTCCCATGAAACTTTCTCCCATGAAACATGGCCCCAACCAAATGTTCTTTTTTAAGCCAGCGATATAAAAATATGCTAATTACATGCAGCCCAATTAGGGAAAGGATGATGTCAGAATTTAGGTGATGCAGTTCAGTTAACTGAGCAACCCAGCTACTATCAACTAAGCCGGCTAAAGGACCGTAATAATAGTCGTCACTGCTAAACAGTCCACTGCTCGCCTGAAACATCAAGACAGCTAGCATGGCAAGTGCAGATAAGCCACCCAATGGGTTATGCCCAAAATAGCTTTTAGTAGCTGAGTTTTTTGAAGAGTCTGTAGTGAGTGTTTTCGCATAAGAAAAAATCGTCTTTGGCGAATACAGAAAGCTCTTAAAGCGAGCAAAGCGAGTGCCGATAAAGCCCCAAACGAGGCGAAACAATAAAAGAGTGAGTATGCTGTAACCGGCGTAAAAGTGTTGCTGCATATCTTCTAAAATTTCTACCGCGAACCATGCGTAAGCCACGCCTATAAGCAAACACCAATGAAAAATTCTAGTTGGAACATCCCATACTAATGGGCCGATATTAGTTTTTGTGGTTTTGCGACGCAAACGCAAAGAAACTAAACAGCTTCAGGCACTGCAGCTGTTCGCTTACGCAGAACTTTTCCTTCAGACCAATAGGTTAGAGCTTTCCATTGTTCTCTATCGATCATCACTCTACTCTGAGGCATCTCAAAAATACTCAAGCCTACTTGTGCAGCAGTAACATAGTTTTGTGAAGTGCGTAGGCTAGTTATCACTGGCGTTTGCATCATGGTAGAAAATTTTTCCAGTTCCGCATAGGAAGTAAACGCCTTATTAGCTCGATTTGCAACCAAGCCGATTTGGATACTTTTACAGACATCGGCGCGAATCATTCCGCGCACATCAAAGATAAATTTGAACGCAGCACGATGGTCAATCACTGAGGGATTGATTGGCATCACAATAATGTCAGACTTATTAATTAAGTCTGTAGTTCGACCAATGTGTATTTGTGCAGGGCAGTCAAATATCACTCGCTTAGTCTGATACTCTTCTTGTTGGTCCATGACACATTCGATTGCATTAACAGAGTCAGGACGACTCATTGCCCACTGATAACTAGATTTTTGTTGATCAAGATCAACTAGGGTCGTAGAAACACCCTTGGAAGCATAATAGCCAGCCAAATTTGTTGCTATAGTGGATTTCCCACAACCACCTTTAGGATTTACAACTAAGATCGTACGCATCGAGGAACAATTTTTTTTATTAATTCTAATCCATTAAATATACATGATTGGATGATTTTACGCATCTGCTCCAGATCATAAAACCCTCTATTCCAATATTTGTCATTTGTCTACAATTGCGGCAATCAAACAAAACAATAAACGAATGCTAAACAATTCGCAGCAAGCCACGCGGTGGCTTATCATGTAGTTAGCCACAAACTCAAACGGAATAAAATCGCATGGGCGCTCTATACTTACAGTACGAATATTGGTTTGCTGCAAGCCAATTAATTTTAGCCATGTTAGGTATGGGCGCAACCTTAACGGTTAGCGACTTTAAGCATGTACTCAACCAACCTACAAGCTTTAGCTGCGGCACATTAATTCAATTGCTGTTAGTACCGGTAATTGCCTATATATTCATTCAGAGCGCGGGTCTGACCGGCGGTGTTGCAATAGGCATCGCCCTTATCGCAGCAATTCCAGGCGGCACCACCTCCAACATTTTTACCTATATGGCAAAAGGCAATATCCCCTTATCCATATCAATCACCGCAGTAACGACGCTGGCATGTTTATTAAGTACACCAATAATATTGAGTCTATTAATTGCCGAATACTTACCGACTGACTTTTCAATGCCCACCCAACAAATCATCACTGAAATAGCACTAACTCTGCTATTGCCTTTATTCATCGGCATGCTAATTTTGAAAAAACTACCGAATATCGCCAGCCCGTTATCTAAATGGAGCATTCGTCTCTCGTTACTATTTATTGCGTTCATAGTGATCGGCTCATCGAGTGCTGGCCGTCTAGATATAGATGCATTTGGTACATACAATCTGTGGATGGTTTTTATCTTTATTATGCTAATGACAACAATCGTTTTACTGGCTACCTATTTACTAAAACTCCCATTAGCCGATCGCACTGCCATTCAAATGGAAGTGGTGGTTAGAAATATAAACTTAGGAGTTCTTATCAAAGCCTCCATATTTCCGGTAGTCGCCAGAAGTGCCACCTCGGTTGGCGATATGGTTCTATTTACTATATTGCTATACGGCGCTATTCAAATGTTGATCGCAGCCGCTATTATTACTGTTCGCCGACGAACACAAACTACATGAACACCATTTAGCTCCGCGCCTATGTCCAAGCCATTAAACTTTAAAAGCCTGCCAGAGGCTGAAATGCTGGCCCAGTCGCAGCAATTTTTTGCGCGAATTCAAGAAAGACGTAGCGTACGAGATTTCGCAGATACGCCGGTAGATCGAGAAATTATTGATAACGCGATTCGCGCTGCAGGATCCGCCCCCAGCGGTGCTAATAAACAGCCATGGCATTTTGTGGTAGTGCAAAACAAAGAAACAAAACAGTCAATTCGCAAAGCGGCCGAAGCAGAGGAACGTGAGTTCTACCAACACCGCGCACCAAACTCCTGGTTAGAAGACCTGAAAGTACTTGGTACAGACGAACATAAGCCTTTTCTAGAAACGGCGCCTTACCTTATTGCAATATTTCTCGAGCGTAATACGGTTGACGCTGACGGCAATAAACACAAAAACTACTATATGCCTGAGTCAGTAGGAATTGCTACTGGGATGTTAATCACGGCCTTACATTTATCCGGTTTAGCTACCCTGACGCATACACCGAGTCCGATGAAGTTTCTCAACAAAATTCTGAATCGACCCGCCAATGAAAAACCATTTATGTTGATTGTGGTCGGACACCCCAGTAATGACGCTAGCGTGCCAGATATTCAACGAAAACCCTTGCATGAAATAATGAGTGTTTTTTAGACTTGAGAGTAGCTTAGTCGGTAATAAACATAGCCTCCTATCGCGCCCGCCAATCCTTGTGATAGAAAACCGATAATTGTTCGCGTAGGTGCTATCGCGGCAATGCCGAAAATCGTATTTAGAGCAAAATGTACCGTCATCAAACCAACAAATCCTGCTAAAGAAAACAGTACCGCTGATTTATTAATAAAGCGCAGCAACAGCAAGGAAGTAAACAAAAATGCGATCAGTAAGGCGACCGCGATAATTGGCAGATAAAGATCCAACATTCCTGCTAGATCATGCCAAGCAGAAGTCAATCTTTGAATCAAAGATACTTCGAAGCCCATATCAATAACTTGTGCAATATTCAGTTGACTAAGCAATATCGCCGCAGCAATATAGGTGACAATAATCGCAAAAATTAATGCCATTAGTTTTCTAGCCATGTTTCTCTCGTGTAATTTTCGTGGTCACTTTATTATCAGTCGGGCACTATACAATTTGCTGACAGTTAATTTGCTAATATCGACATTCTAGCCTGAGCTACTATTTAATCAAAATAACACACAGGGATCGCGAAATGCGCCATACATTAATCGCTTTAATATCGTCTTGCACGGTTCTTACTCAACTATTGTTTGCCCATCCAAGCTTTGCTGAAACACGCAAAAGCTATCGCCTAGAGATTGTTGCTGAAGATCTAGAGAACCCTTGGTCTATCGCATTTTTACCCAACGGTGAATATTTACTGTCTATGCTGCATGGAGAACTAAGACGGTTGAGCGCAGATGGAAAGCTTGGTGAGCCCTTACGGAACACCCCTGCGACCTATTATGCAGGTCAAGGTGGGTATTTTGATGTCACCCTCGATCCTGAATTTACGACTAATCAAACTATTTATTTATCCTTTGCACATGGTGAGCGTAAGGCCAATGCAACCCGTGTTATAAAAGCAAAACTTACACAAGATAGCATTGAGAACGTCAGTACTATTTTTACTCAACAACCCACTAAAGATACATCAGCGCACTACGGGGGTCGGCTACAGTTCATCAACGATGGCACTCTTCTGATAACTACAGGAGACGGTTTTAATTACCGCGAAGCCGCGCAAGATACATTCAATCAGTTGGGAAAAGTTATTCGCATTAATAAAGATGGCACTGTACCCAATAACAATCCTTTTGCAGATGGTATAAAAGGTGATGCAAAAGTTTATTCCTACGGCCATCGCAATCCACAAGGTCTAAGTTACGATGCGACCAGCAATACGATCTATATGCATGAGCATGGTCCGAAAGGAGGCGATGAAGTCAACATTGTAGAGCCAGCAAACAATTATGGTTGGCCAGCTACCAGTTATGGTGTTAATTACTCTGGTGCACTAATCACCCCATTCAAGCAAGCCGAAGGCGTAACTGACCCTATCCATTACTGGGTGCCAAGCATCGCACCGTCCGGCCTCGCCTACTATTACGGTGACGCGTTTCCCGAATGGGAAGGCAATTTATTTGTTGGGGCGCTGGTAGATCAAGAAATTAGACAACTGACTCTAGAAAATGGAAAGGTTATCAAAGAACAAACAATGTTCAACGAAATAGAAGAACGTATTCGTGACGTTAGAGTAAACGCCAAAGGACACTTATATATACTGACAGATGGAAAATCTGGAAAACTAATTCGGGTTGTACCCTAATTAATGCAGTGGATAAAGACTGCATAGATGAGTAGAGTGCTCTGTGTAGGATAGGAAATGAAAGTAGAATCGGATCTAAGATCGGATTCACGAATAAATCGGTAATAGATAGTTCGGGTATTGCGCTTCTCGATTTACCCTTCCCGATTTACTAAGAAGTTCTATAGAATGACGATTGCGAACCCAACCGCGAATTACAGTCTCGCCTAATCGCGATCACCCACGGAATTCTTTGCCCTATTTACTTAAACTTATTACTTAAACTTGAGTTATATAAGTTTAAGATTTTTTTTCTTAAGCTGTATTTATTTGAATATGCTTGTTACTAGGTTATATCCGCCAGCAACAACTACGCCGGCTACCACACAAACACTGAATACAACGGTGATATAACTTTTAACGGATAGTTTTAATAGTGATTTCAGTGAATTAGTAAACACCGATGAAACTGATTGCGCTTCCCGCGGCTTACGATAATCGATATAAGTAACGTTTGCTTCGTCGTTAAACCGAGGCTCTTTACGAACAACTGGATTCTGAATATCTAAGGTACTATTTAACATCTTGCTTTCCTCCAAACCTATGTGAGTGTTGCTACGAAAACCCAAGCTCTTTAATTGCAAGCCCTGTGTAGAAACCCTCCTGACTCAATGTCAGTATTATTGTTATTAACTACACAACCTTTATACGTGCGAATGGCATATACAATCAAGCAAATTTTAAAACAAGCTATAACTTATATAAGTTATTGATTTTATTAACTTAAAATGAGTGACAATCTACGTCACTCACATTAATAAATTGTTAGTCTTATGACAAATTATCGCATTTACGCCAAAGCCTACAGTTTTAGTTTAGAACGGTCGCGCTGCAATAGCATTGCAAACATGGGGGTTTGGTAATACTTCTACGCCCTCTTTTATCGCTATTGATACAATCTACTTTTCAGTAATACAACAGGCTTTAGCTAAAGTTAGGTACTGATATCAATGACTTTTTTAGACGATCGTACGGTTACCACCAAAATAATTAAGATGCAGACAAAACCTCTATATTGCCTAATATATGCTCCCCATACATGAGGTTTTTATGCGTAATCCTTAACCTTGTGCATAAATTGTTCACACATTTCTAAGACTACTAATTAGCAATAAAATTAGCGGTTCAAAATATTTATTAACATCTCAAGAGGAAACTACTGTGGAAAAAATTCCATATTCTAGCCCACTGCAAACCAGTGACACGAAAAAATTCGCATGGCCTCCCAGCCCTAGCCAACTAGTTTTAAGTCTAACCTTACCCATACTAATGTTGTTGGTATCACCTTCTTACGCTCAAGACTCTAGTAACACTGGAGCGCTCGAAGAAATCATCGTTACTGGTACTTATTTACAAGGCCGAAGCCAGGCAGACAACCCGTCACCCACAACGGTTATCGGTTTAGATGACTTAAATTCAATTGGAGCAGCTAATGTCGCCGATTTGATTTCGACATTGACAATTAATAACGGCTCACAAAACAACCCAGATGCTTTTACACAAAACAGCACGGTTGGCTCTTCCAACTTTAACTTACGTGGCTTAGGTGTCGCCGCCACGCTAGTATTGTTGAATGGTCGACGTCAAGTTAGTACCGGCACACTTACCAATGATGGGGTTAACTTTGTAGATACAAACGCGTTAGTGCCTCAAATTGCGATCAAACGCCTGGAAATTCTAAAAGACGGTGCCGCGGCTATTTACGGTACCGATGCAGTAGCCGGCGTTGTTAACTTTATCACCGATGACGATTTCAAAGGTGTGGCGCTAAATGTACGCGGAGCCGAAATCAGTGGTGGTGAGGGAAGTCAAAGTGATTCCACTCTTGAAGCTAAAGTAGGTTGGGGTAATGACAAGACTAATGTTGTACTTGCGGGTAGCTATTTTGACCGTACTCCATTAACTACGGCGGAAAGACGTTTGAGTAACCCTGAAGATGATACTTCTGCTCTAGGTAACCCTGGATCATTCTTTCTAACTAATTTAGCGGGTGGTGCATTACCAGTTCTTGATCCAACTGGCTGTGCCGATGTAGGTGGCATTCCTCAACCTTTAGCGGCGTTCCAACCCTTATTAGATGCGGCTGGCATCCCGTTTCAAGCGGGTACCTGTGGTTTCGATTTTGGTGACTTTTTCAATCTAGTCGCCGAAGAAGAGCGCTTTAATCTATTTGCTACGGTGACGCACAATATCAGCGATGAAAGCCAATTTCGTTTTGAAGCAGCCTATACCAGCTATGACGCTGAACGCGGCAACTCTCCAACATTTCCTTTTCTACAGCTCGGTAGCGCCGTTGTACCTGCGAGCAACCCTTTTAATATATTCCCTGAAGCGCTTGGAACAGCATTATTCTTTGGCCGCGTCAGCGGTGTCGGTGGCGAAGTATCTCCAAGTACCACTGAATCTGAAACCCTACGATTAAGTGCAGAATTGAATGGCAACCTTGGCGGATCCTGGCGCTATGATCTGGGTGCAACATTTGGCACTAACAGCCATGACTTGACTACAGAAGATACCGTTACCAGTAGGTTCAGTAATGCACTGGCTGGTTTTGGTGGCGCCGGTTGTGACCCGGCTACAGGTGTTGCGGGCCAAGGGCCGTGCCAGTTCTTTAACCCTTTCGCAACGAGTTTTGGGCCATTTCCAAATAGCCCGGAGTTGTTAGATTTTATTATCGACACGCAACTTATCGAAAGTGAATCTGATCTAATTGTATTGGATGCCGTATTCTCAGGCACTATTGGCTCAACATCAGCAGGCGAAATTGGCTTAGCAGTCGGCGCACAGTATCGCGCTGAAGATTTTGAACGCAATCTGGATGACATTTCAAATAATGATGGTTTTGCCTTTATCATCGGTGGAGATGATTTTGAGGGTGACCGTGATATTTTTGCTGTATTCGCAGAACTCGCTATCCCTCTAAGCGATACGGTCGATCTATCTGCTGCCGTTCGTTATGAAGATTACGGCGACGCTATCGGCGACACCCTAGACCCTAAAATTTCTGTTTTATACAGACCTAATGATGCCGTTGCCTTACGAGCAAGTGCTTCTACGAGCTTTCGCGCGCCTAGCCAATTCCAAGTAAGTGGCCAGCTAACCAGCTTACAACAAGTGAATGACCCCTTGGGTGGCACTGCATTTGCAGCGATTCGTAGCCTTGATCCAGGCGATAGCGGCCGTGATATTCAACCTGAAGAAAGTGAAGCCTTCAACTTTGGAGCTTCGTTCACGCCAGTTAACAACTTGTCTATCGATATTGATTACTGGCGCTTTGATTTCACCGATGCAATTATTCAATCTGCACCGCAAGCAATTGTTGACGCTGATCCAACTGGTCCAAATGTACTGCGCAGCCCAGGTGGCACTATCTTGTTTGTTTTTAATGATTTCTTAAATGCTTCAAGTATTGAAACCGATGGCATAGACCTTGATGTGAAATACACGTTTGATACAAATGTGGGCACGTTCTCGCCATTCTTTAATGCGACAGAAGTCTTCAACTACGATATCGAAGACCCCCAAGCTGGCTTCATAGAAGGTGCAGGCAATAGAAACTTTACTAACTTTGGCAGCCCTACTCCAGAAACACGTTTAACAGCGGGCATTGGCTATGCAACTAATGGCGTATCCGCTAGGCTCGCTTACCGCAGCGTGAGTAGTTTTATAGATGATCAAAACGATGGCGACATTATCGGTTCTTTCGATACGGTAGACGCACAAGTTAATTTAGACTTTCAGGAGCTATTTGGTGGTTCAAACACATATACCGCAAGCTTAGGCGTCACCAACCTTACCAATGAGCTGCCACCACAAGTTGCAACCAATGGTGGTTTTGAATCACGTACGCATGACCCTCGAGGCAGGGTTATCTATTTGCAGTTAGGGGCTGAATTTTAAGTTTGATTCTATTTAAACTAACTCAAAACTGACCAAAAAAAACGCTGGCGCACAAATATGCACCAGCGTTTTTTTTAGCTTACTTTACAGCTGAATTTAGTCTTTACAATCAAACCAACTCTACAATGAATTAATAAATGTTTTCGACTCATTAATAGACGCTTCCATTTGCGCAATCAAGTCGCGTACCTTGTTTTCAATATCTAACACTTCACTAGATAAGCCTGAAACCGTTCGTGCGTTGAGGTTATGCTTTAAATACAAAGTATTGTCTTGCAAAACTCGCAATACCGGATCAACTTTGGCACTCGATTCCTGCATTTTTCGATAAATAGTGGCATAGCGTTGTTTAGTTGTTGCTAAGTTATTCTGGCTAGCTGTTCTCAAGTTTTCACTTTTGTATTGGGTTATCTCCTGCTGCCATTCTTCGAATAAGTCATTAGCAACGCGATCAACAGACGCAATACGATCTTTTAACTCGTTCGCTTTCGACTCGCTTTTACTCACCGCCGATGCCATCTTTTTATATTTCTTTTCAAGGCCCTGGTCGCCCACTGATACTAAACTGGCCAACTCTTCATAAGCCGATTGAAATTGCACCTTAGTTTGTTCTTGAGACTGTGTGGTTTTCTCGATGCGATCAACTAAAACATCACGCTTATGAATGCCAAATTTTTCCAAGGCAGAGTATTGTGCTTTTTGCGCTACGCCACAGGCGCTTAAGCTCAGCGTTAACAAAACTATTGAGAGAAATTTCATGGTGGTGTTCCGTTATTGTTGACAGTGGCAATGTTAACAAAAATGAACAAACCGCATAACAAAAAGGTGTAAAATTATGCTTTAACAAAACAAACTGATGTCAATGAACGCAATCCTAAAATTTTTACCACTGCTGATGAATGCAAAAGCCCTCAAAGGGAAAAAGCGATGGATAGGAATAGCAGCCGCACTATTCTCAGGCTATCAGTTATTCAACCCCAACGGAGTTGGAGCAGACTGGGGCGTACCTAGCATAGATACGCTGTATAAGGAGCCGCGCGATGTGCTGATTACTCGAGTCGAAGCAGCCAGTGACGCGCAGCAAGATACAGCTGAAGAATTTCGCAGTGCGCTGGAAAAATTTAAATCCGTTACCAATTTTGATGGTGGTGACTTGGAGCAACGTTTTAATACTCTAAATTCAGCCTTCGAAAATAGCGAAGATGCCGCCAACCGGGTCAGTACCAGAGTTGATAGAGTCGTCACTGCCACCAACAACTTACTCGAAGAGTGGCGCGATGAGCTTACGCAATATCACGATGCAACAATAAAACGTCGCGCTCAAACACAGTTTGACGACACTAGACTCAAGGCCGAGAAACTCATAGCCGCCATGCGCAAAGCCGAACAGAAAACCGAACCAGTACTCTCTGCCTTCAGAGACCAAGTATTATTTCTTAAACATAATCTAAATATGCAAGCAGTAAGTTCTTTAGAACAAGAAAGCGCAATCATTGAACAAGATGTCTCGGCACTTATTAGAGATATGGAACTATCAATTGCCGAAGCCGAGGCGTTTATACGAGAGTTGTCGAGCTAAATTTTGCTTGTTGTAATATTTATGCGTAAAAAAGTTCAATGGAGGGAATATGAATCGTAGTGAGAGCCCAAAGATTCTTATCGTAGAAGACGATGCTGAACAAATGGCGTTATTCACGTCAATCACCTTAGAAGAGATAGAAAAGCTCCTAAGTGATGAGAACACCAGTGAGCAAAAGAGACAAACCCTGCAAAATATCAATATCCTTAAAGTAAACAATGTTGATTCTTTAGAAAAGGCGATAGTAAAATATTCTGGTGTTTTTTTAGTCATTATGGATTGCAACTTACCAGATTCTGACAACCAAACGGCCCATGATCAGTTGATAAAAACAAATCATAGAATCACCGGCCAACATAAACCAATTGATATAGTTGTGCGGCATTTACCCAACACGCCCATCACTATGATCTCGTCCTTTAATCGATTTCACCAGCTATTGCATCGATACTACAAAGGCAAGCATGCACCAGGCATCGCTTTTATAAGCAAAAGAGATGAATTGAAAATCAGGAAAAATATCACCTATCACTTAATGCAATATTTAACAAATACGAGTTGAAAGCTGTTTGTAGCGTAGTAGAAAAAATGGCTAAAGATATCGCTCTGACAATTGATTTAGTCAAACAAGACAAACTGGATATAGTACTAGCGGACTTTCGACTGGGCCACGATGTGCATGTTATGCAAGCCAATGGTTTGGGTGTAACGAGCTTATTAACATAAAAATGATAGGAGGCTTTGGCGTCATTACCACTAACGAGAGCTAAACTCGTTTCTTTACTGGGGCAGACTAAATAATTAGCTTATTTAAGTAAGCTAATAGTTAAGATTTGTTAGACATTTTTTGTTGCACAAAAAGCCCTGCCAAAATAGAGCATAAACCAACTACGGTACTGACTAAGATCGGCTCGTCAAGAAACAGCGATATAAACACTAAGGATAAAAACGGCGATATAAAAATAAGATTGGCTACTTGGGATGTGTTTTGTGCGAGTTTCATGGCGTTCAACCACAAAACAAACGCTAAGCCCATTTCAAAGATTCCTAAATAAGCGCCACCTGCCAAGCCGCGCCAATCAACTGTTAACAAAGTAAGCAACTCTCCCTTAAACGCCGCGTAGCCCAACACCATTGGCAGTGCGAATAGAAAGTTCAAACTCAAACCCACAATAGGCTCTCGAGTATCTTGGCGATTTAAGATCCAATACAGAGACCAAACTAAAGTGCTTAACAAAGCGAGAAAAACACCCTGGCCGTTAGCAAACTCCAAGCCAAACACGTTGCCCCTAGTGGCAATGACGAGTACACCGAAATAACACATCACCACGGCAGCACAATCATAGCGATTGAGCTTGTGACCAAGTATCGGCACAGCTAACAAACTCATTACAATAGCCCAAGAATAATTAAGTGCTTGTGCTTCTTGAGCAGGCAATAAGTCATAAGCCACAAATAACACGCCATAATAAAGTGTGGGATTCATCAAACCAAATAAAGCCGACCAAGCGTACTGGCGGGAACTCAATTGGAACAGTTGCATGAATCGATCTTGCACAATCAAACAAACTAACAAAAAGATAAGTGACACTGCACAAGTAACCACCATCAATTGCGCTGCACTAAGATAATTCAATGTCAATTTGAAAGCCGTGGCTACCGTAGACCAACATAGTACGGTCATCAGGCCATAGCTCATCGCTTGGCGTTGAGAGCCGTCAATATCGGTGTGTTGGGTCGTAGCCATAGGATAAATGCCAGCAGATTAAAGAAACTTTTATCTCGCTAATTTGCATATACTTTAGGCGAAATTAGCATTCGTTGTGCAAAAATGGTGTGACTTTTTATTTGCTGTTGTTAGCGTAAAAATTGCCGGTTGGGGTTTTTAAAAAATCTTCGAGTGAGATGTCTTCTTGCTTTAAGAAGCCTTTTGTTGGTACGGTATTAGCACGCATCATTTCGATCACTGCAACCACTGATGCGGCCGTTGTCCAAGCAATAGCGGTTCTAGACTCACCGAGTATTTCAATCGGGCGGTAACCTTCTACAAACTCTTTGCGTTGTAGTTTGCCGTTAATAAGTCCTTCAGCGGATACATGTACATAGACTACGTCGTTATCAACGGGTGGCTTAGCGTTGACTAATATTTCGCCAGCTTCGTTTGGACGTTCGCGCATTAGTAATTCATGAAAAAAGAAATTCATCTGATCCATATGACCAGGGTAACGCATGGTTTTGTAATCGATATTATCTACTTTGCCTAAATAGGTTTGACACATGGTGCCTAGTCCACCTGAGGTTGTGAACGCTTCGAGCTTAACGCCATCAATGTAAATGATTTCATGCCATTCCATTGGTGAAACCCATTTCACTTCGCCACCTTCGATTACCTCACAATCATTGAGATATTCGTTAACCACACCTTCGGGTGACCAATTGAACGCATATCCCATCAAGCCAGTTGGGTTTTGCGGCAATGCACCGACCCTCATTCTACAAGAACGACACTCATCAAATTTACTAATCAAGTCCGCCCCCACAATTCCAACAAATCCGGGAGCTAAGCCACATTGAGGCGCCATCAGGCCTTTTGATGTTTTACTTAGCTCAATGATTGCCTTGGTGGTAGTAACGTCTTCGGTAAGGTCAAAATAATGTATGCCTGCAGCGTGGGCGGCTGATGCAACACCCACGTTTAATGAAAAAGGCAGGCAAGACAAAACCGCGTCTTGGGTATCAAATTCTTTTTCTAAAGCAACTAAATCAGTTACGTCAATTACCTTTGTTTTGAATGCATCTGATTTTTCATGAATGTTTAGATCATAAGCTGTGACTGAAAAGTCCGAGTTGCTCAATAATTGTGCTGACAAATTACCAATTTTTCCTAATCCAAGAACCGCGATATTTTTCAAAGCCAGATCTCCAAAAGTGCGTTATTCAAGATTGAGTTTAGATAGTCGTTAATTTACTTACTCGGCCCGACCACCAGAGCTAAATACCCAGCGAATCATAAGAGGATACAATTCTCTCTAAGGAGATCATCATCGCGGCCGCACGCAAGTCCGGAATCTGCTCATCACTGTGCCAGCGTTCACTAATAACTTGGTATCCTTCGCGCATCACATCATCGAGACCGGACCTTACTAAATCTAATTCAGTAGGCCCTTCCATAATCGTACTTAGCACCTCTGCTGGAAATTTTTTACCGACGATATCCTCTATCGCACTCACCATATTTAAAGTTTGACGTTCGTGCTCTCTTCGCTGCAGGCGACCAAAGCGAATATGACCAAGATTTTTAACCCACTCAAAATACGAGACAGTCACACCGCCAGCATTGGCGTACAAATCGGGAATAATCAGACAATTTTTATCTCTTAAAATTTTGTTAGCGCTATATGTAATCGGTCCATTGGCTGCTTCAATAATTACCCTAGCCTGTATTAAGTCTGCATTTTCAGTAGTGATAACACCCTCTAAGGCAGCAGGTATTAAAACATCACAGTCCATTGTTAAACAGTCGTCGCTCGCTTTTGTGTAACCGTCATAGCCAGTAACACCGCCCTCTTTATCAATATGCGCCCTAAGCCTAGCCACATCGATACCGGTGGAGTCAATAATTGCTCCATCATGCTCTATTACTCCAACAATTAAGGCATTATCTTCCTGTGATAAAAAACTAGCCGCATGATAGCCCACGTTACCCAAGCCTTGCACAACAATTCGCTTGCTATCGAGCGTTCCTTGCAAACCCGTGAATTCAATATCTTTTTGATGACGAAACGCCTCTCTTAAAGCGTACTGAACGCCCCTACCGGTTGCCTCAATGCGGCCACGAATACCACCTTTATCAACTGGTTTACCCGTAACGCAGGCTTGTGCATTAATATCAGAAGGATGCAAACGCTTGTATTCATCGGCCATCCAAGCCATCTCTCGTTCACCTGTACCCATATCGGGTGCGGGCACATTTTGTGCAGGACTAATCAATGAGCGCTTAGCTAGCTCCTGCGTAAATCGGCGTGTGATTCGCTCTAACTCATATGGCTCCCATTGGTTTGGATCAATAACCAAGGCTCCTTTGGACCCGCCAAATGGCGCTTCGACTAAAGCACATTTATAGGTCATCAACGCAGCCAATGCCTCAACTTCTTCTTGGTTAGCGTGAAGTGAATAGCGAATACCCCCTTTGACCGGCTCGCGATGCTCAGAGTGCACCGAACGATACCCAACAAAGGTATAGAGTTGATCACGCAGTCGAACACCGAACCGAACAATATAGGTAGAATTAGCTACTTTAATCTTATGCCTTAGAGACTCACTTAAACCCAAAAGATCTGCCGCTTCATCAAAACTAAGCTCTACCGAATCAAGAAATGTCTCGTCTCGCTTTAACATTTAGGAACACTATTTATAATTAATTTGATAAATTGCATTTGAATTAAGATACCCTGCATTGAAACTTCAAATGGCAAAGAACTATTCAGGCGGAGTATAAAAGATGTAACTCTTAATATGAATTACAAATTTCACGCCGCTCGTAATCGAACGGGATTGGCATTTTATTTTATATATAGCCTGCTTAACGACGATATACATATAACAGAAGGCTTTGCTACCGATCCCGCGCAAGACTTGCGCCTTCACACACTGCATAATCTAGCGCTCGCGAAATAATTACTGCATTTAATATTTAATATCTTCAAAATAAAAATAAATATGCGATCAGCCTAAAAGCGCGTGTACTAGACCCATAGTTATATAAAATAGCGTCCAATAGCCCGCATCAATAAAGAAAAGCACTTTGCTCTTTTGTGAGAACAAATAATTAGTGCCGATGGCAGGAATAATAAACCCTATTGCGCAACCAAATGCAGTCATCACTTTGGCTTGAAAACTAAATTCAGCTCCATAACTTAAAAACACATGCGCGAGAGTCCAAGATGCCAACAAACTAAAAGCAAAAGCGCCTCCGTAGATTGCTAACATATTACCTTCTTTAATTTGCTCTTCAGTAATCCCCACAGCCCCCATCCATTTTTTACCCATGACTGGGCCATACCAAATACCGCCAACAATAAATCCACTGATAGCAGCTGCGAAAACAGCGAGCCAATTCACATTAAACAATTCCATAATCCGCACCATTTAACATTTCGTTACTGATAGACTAACACCTAAGTGAATATTTGACGATTAGCGAGAGTTTAAATGGTAACAATTAGCGATCAGTTTGATAGCGGCAACATCTCAGTAGTCAGCGCGGAATCAGCAAGTGATATTCAGTTGGAAATACGTAAAGACAATGCCTCTGATTTCTATCAATGGTTTCATTTTCGCTTAGAAGCAGAGGTTGGCACACGGTGCAGCCTAACGATAAAAAACTGTGCGAAATCAGCTTTTCCTGGTGGCTGGGAAAACTACCATGTGTGTACTTCGTATGACCGTCAAAATTGGTTTCGCACTCCAACTACCTACCAAGATGGCCAGCTCAAATTTGATTTAGATATGCTGCAGAGCAGCGTATATTTTGCTTACTTTGCGCCGTATTCACATGAGCGACATTTGGACCTTATCGCATGGGCTGAAGCTGACACACGGGTAGTCAACGAAACACTAGGGCAATCCCTAGACGGCAATGCGATGCATTTACTGCACATCACAAATACACCAACTCCCAAAAACAAAGTATGGATGATCGCGCGCCAACACCCTGGCGAAACCATGGCTGAATGGTTTGTCCAAGGTTTCCTGCAAACACTGTTAGACGAAGATAATCCATTAGCGACTAAGCTATTACAAACTACCGAGTTTTACGTGGTACCTAATATGAATCCTGATGGTTCAATTCGCGGCAACTTGCGTACCAATGCAGCAGGTGCAAACCTAAATCGTGAATGGTTAGAGCCCAGTATAGAAAATAGCCCTGAGGTATTTTTGGTTCGTGAACGCATGATGCAAACGGGTGGCGATTTGTTTTTGGACATTCATGGAGACGAGGCTCTATCCTTTAACTTTGTAGCTGGCAGTGAGGGTGTGCCTAGCTTTAATAATCAAATTTTAGAACAACAAGATCAATTTAAATCTGCCTATGTTGCCGTCTCGCCTGACTTTCAAACAAAGTTCGGCTATCCAGTTAGTGAGCCGGGTAAGGCTGACCTACGTATTGCCACTAATTGGCTAGGCAATCATTTTAAAGCTCTGTCATTCACCTTAGAGATGCCTTTTAAAGACAATGACAATCTACCCAATGAGTTAAGCGGTTGGTCACCTGAACGCAGTGCACAACTTGGCGCAGATATGCTCTTTCCCATATCACAGCATTTTGCATAAACTAAATATGGACAAATCAATAAGACTAAGGCTTACGATGAACACTTTCTCTAGAATTCTTATACTTTCGATAATTACCTTGCTAATGATGTTGGCACCTAACACCTATGCGGATTCCAATAATAGTAGCGCTAGCATTACCTACCTTGGCAACGAGGGAATTTTACTAAGCGATGGCGAACAAAAGGTTTTATTCGACCCGTTTTTTCATAATGTTTATGGCCAATTTCAAGCCGTACCTGAAGAGATTCAACAAGCAATCCTCAGCAACACACCGCCCTATGATGATATTGACTTGATTGTTGTTAGCCACGCACATGGTGACCATTTCACGGCCGAAACAGTAGCCGAATACCTAAGCGCAAACAAAACAGTGTCCTTGGTCGCTCCATCACAAGCCACTGAAAAGGTAATAGAAATTAAGGCCGGTCTTACAGACCAAATAATAAGCATCGCCTTAGAGTTTGGTGACGCCCCTATTACAACCGAACTAGAGAACATCACCATCGATAGTGTAAGAATTCCACATGCGGGTTGGCCAGAAAGAAAAAATATTTCAAATCTAGTGCATCGAGTTAGCCTGAGTAACGGCGCGACCGTAGTACATATGGGCGATGCCGATCCGCGCGATGAACACTTTGCACCTTTTGCCTCTCATTGGTCTGCGAGAGACAATAACGCGGCATTTCCACCCTATTGGTTTTTCACTAGCCCCGAAGGCCCCATGATTTTAAAAGAACGAATTAATGCCGATCAAACTATCGGTGTGCATGTCCCCGTTAATGTTCCACAAGAACTAAAAGACAGCGGCGCCGAGTATTTTTCAACACCAGGAGCTAAGATTGATTTGCCTTAAGTGTTTGCAAAAACTTAGAATGTAATACAGCTGCTTTATCTTCTATTTTTTAAATTAAGAAAAACAGTACTCGTATAAATTATCGGTATGACCAGACATATCAAATTCACCTTTAAAAGAAAAACCAAGCTTTTTAAGTAGACCATTAGAGGCGTCATTGGTAGGTGATGTAAATGCAAGTATAAGCTTTAAACCGTGGTTTTCATGACCATCTTTCATCACGGCCAGTGATGCCTCATGCGCATAACCATTGGACCAATACTTTGGCAATAGTGCATAACCCAAGTCAGAATGTTCTAATTCTTCTCTGCTTACTAAACCACAAATGCCTATCGGTATGCCGGATTCTTTCAAAACAATCAGATTCAGTCCAAAGCCAAATTCTTTATAGCTCTCGATTGGGCCGTTTTGTATGTAATTAATGGCATCTTCAATATTTTTGACTTTCTTGTCGCCAACATTGTCTATAAACGATTTATCGTTCAGCAGTTCGATAACAAATTCAGCGTCCTGTTCAACTAAGTGTCGAATCGTCAGTCTAGATGTTTGGCATACCTGCATGGCTTAATCCCCACCCCGCCCTGCTAATACTAGTAAGCCAGCGGCGATGCCTAAGTTCTTGATAAAATTCTGAAGCTCATGCGCATAACTTAGATCATCGCCTAGCGCCCAAAAGTTATGGATATGCAGATTGATTAAAATAGTAATACCAAACAGTAGCAGGGCACTGACTCGAACTGCTTTTCCTATAATAAGTAAAAAGCCTAAGCCAATCTGTAGCACGATAGTGAGCGGCAATAAAGCTTCCGCAATTGGCACACCTTTAGCCTGCATCAAACTTAATGTGACGCCGTATTGAGCAATCTTCATTATCCCTGGCAATAAAAAATAAGTACCTAGCAAGGCACGGCCGACGATTAAGTAAACATTATCGAATTTTTTTAGAGTGTTATTCATCTAATTTAGCCATTGATAGATTGGTAACGCTAAGTATGCGGCGGTGAAGCCAATAAACCATAAAACTGATGAGATAAACACAGCACTTTTATTGAAACGATGCGCACGTTCACATTGGGCGGCTAACTCTGGATCTGCTGGGCAGGTGCGGTTTGATCTAAATACTAAGTAAGCTGCGATTGTTATTAGTACGGCACTCAGGATAAAGATCAGCTTTTTATATTGTGCGATCGTTAGCAAAAATGGCAAGGTCGAAAAAATACTCGCCGATACTGCCCCAAGCCCAAGGCTGACCAACAATATCGGCAATGCACAACACACCAGTGTTGTGGACGAGGTAAATAAAATTAACCAGCCCCAGCGGCCTCGATCAATCGTTTTGATTTGTGTTTCATTCATGGCTGTGACTTTCATGGTCGTGACCTTTATGATGCCCCGCGTCATGCCCATGTAAGTGCTCTTGGCTCTCTAGTTCGTCTTTTGGTGACTTTTCAAGCTTATCGACCAAGGAACAAGTCTCTAGCCTTTCTAGGCTGCGATAAGTAAAACCTTTCTTTTTGAAAAGCTCATCGAGTTCTTGTTCATCAAACTCTAAAGACGCTGGACCACAAACAGAAATAATTGCGGCGTCCAAATTACTATCGATTTTCTCCACACCTTCCAATTTTGTTAGTGCCTGCTCTGACGCAGCAAGGCAAAACGGACAAGTCATACCATCGACTCTGAGATTATATTGAATGAGTTCAGTTGCTTGTACAGATAGTGTTAATACTATACTAAATACAATAAAAAATAGTTTTTTCATGAGATTCCTCAATTTAAAAATTGGCTCTAATGCCAGTAAAAACAGTGAAGTCAGATTCCAGAGCTTCACCATTTAAATTTGAAAATACAGGGATACGAACAGCTAACTCAGCAATCCATCGACGCGTAATATATTGAATACCGGGAGCAATAGAACTTATAAAGCCTCCTGAACTGCTTACGGCTTCACCTAGCAGTCTGGATCTTTGGGTATATTGCGCATTGGTCTCTAGTGCAGCAAACCAAAACCCTTTTGTAGAAGAGCTTATTTTTGATGGCGCAATGCGTCTCTGCCATGAAGCATCAACACTAAAGGTGTTACCCACATCTAAACCTTGGTTATTACCATTAAGATCGAACCTTAATTGCAAATCAAAGTTTTGCTTGGTGCGCGCTGAGGTAAATACTAGCCCTGTGAAAACATCCGTTGTTGCATCGCTACTAACACCCGTCTCTCCTGTAGGAAGCCTTACTCCAAAAAATGGCGCTATTCGTCTGGTCGCACCCGCGTTATCTTTTTTCCAAACTTCATATCGGCTAAAAAGTTCCACATCGCCGAGAGCCGACTCGTTAAACTCTTGAGTGCTTGAGGAAAATTCGATGTGACTGACTGGCAATACCGCGAATGCCGCCCACTTCGCATTAATACCATAGGCAAGCACCGAGCTTAAGCTTAGTCTATCTTGGCTGATTAGTGATTGCTCAAAAGAACCATCTTGTTCCTCATAGCTAATAAGGGCACGCACTAGTGCTTGGCCTTGGCTAAGTGGTAAGGCAGTGTTGAATGTAATAGGAGCCGCATTGACAGTGCTGAGCTTCAAACAAAAAGCAAACACCAACAAACCGCGGCTTAAAATATTTAAAAGTTTCATAGTACTAATTAATAGCTAGCTCGACCTAAAACATAGATCGGACGAAAAAATAGATTAGGCAATACTGCCTAAAAAGGTGCTAAAAATTAGTCAGTTAATTGGAGGTGGGGACGGACGGGCTAAGTTTATACTTTCCAAATATTGTTTATGGTCAACTTTTATACGATTTTTGTTTAGATTGCCGAGCACCAATGGTTTTGATTCGACTACAGCAATACTGGCACTTAAAAAATCCGCGTCACAACGTTGGCATTGCATTCCATTCACAGAGCAATCGCAATCCATCATATCTTCGCCATCATCCATCATTGCCATCATGCAATCAGCAGGCATAAGATTACTAGCCGCCACAGCACTAAAATATGAGCTATTGAACAAGCTAAAAACAAGCATCAGAAGAACTAGTTTTTTGAAAGAGAATTGCATAAAAAAATTATAGCATACAATATAAGACACAAACCTTTGAATGAGAATAGATAGAACTAAATTGCCTATTACATAGCCAATTACTGCTATTCTATCTATATCTTGTAAACATTGAGAACTGATGATGTCATTCGAACAACTTTTTTCTAGTGCAAGTGCTCTAGCCATGCTTGGTTGGATGATTTTAATTCTGTTGCCGCGCCGTTGGACTTGGTTGAACTGGATTCCCGCCTACATTATCCCAGTTGTATTATCGTTTCTTTATAGCTACTTAGCGGCGCGCTACTTTTTTTCTGCCGAAGGCGGTTTCGATTCACTCGCCAATGTGCAAAAGCTTTTCACTTATCCCGCTGTTGCACTAGCAGGTTGGGTGCATTATTTAGCATTTGATCTATTTATCGGTGGCTGGATTGCTAAACGAGCCGATGAAATCAACTTATCGCGATTAATTCAGGCGCCGATATTATTAGCCACCTTTATGTTTGGGCCGTTCGGTCTGCTTGTTTTTATAATAACTAGAACAATCATGCAGAGTTTTCAATCAAGCGCAACAGAGGAGGTCAATTGACAAACCAAACGATGACACTCTCTCCAGCATGTTTCTATAACGACAATCAAAGGTACTTCAATCTTTGGTGGCAAGGCAGCTGTTTACTAGCCGTACTGCTTTCGGTGAATATTTTACTGTACTTTCTTGACCCTAGAGTTCTAGCAGATGAAGCACTGTGGTTAAAACCCTTAAAATTTGAACTATCGATCATCATTCATTTTGTGACTTTGTCCGTGCTAGCCTCGCTATTGAGCCACGCCAGACGTAATGCCAAGAGTTGGAAAGTAATGACCTACTTAGTGGTTGCTTTTGGACTGTTTGAAGCGCTGTATATTTTTTTACAAGCCGCTCGGGGTCGGGAATCACACTTTAACTTTACTACCAATATGGAAAGCAGCATGTATGCCTTAATGGGTCTCGGTGCTCTTATCATGGTTGCTGGCAGCTTCTATTTGGGATGTCTGTTGTTTCGAGAGTATCGATCGAAACCAGACAATGTACTGATTCTTTCATCAGCTTATGGCTTAACCGTTGGCTCAGTCCTCACTTTAATCGTTGCCGGTTATTTATCATCAGCACCAGGGGCAAATGAAATCAATGCAAACGCTGATGCAATACGCTTCCCATTGTTTTCATGGTATCTAAATGGCCAAGATCTGAGAATCCCGCATTTTTTAGCCATGCATATGATGCAAATAATTCCGCTATATGGACTATGGTTGAGTCAAAGAAGGTTGAGCCAAAGGAATGGTTCGCCATATAGAACCCAGATGCCGATACTATTAGCGACGGGAATATTCAGTGCTATTGTCTTGATTTTATTTTTTCTTGCTGTGCATCTAAAGTAGAAATAGCCTTTCACTTAATCAATCCAATCGACAACTGATACTAATTGACGACCTTACTAATCTATCTCGAGCAAATACGGCATTAAAAAGTAAGCGAGACTCCTATTTATTAAGGTAAGTGTTTAGCTAAATACTTTGCTCCAGAGATGGAAAGGTGAGCGTGATCTGAATAAATTACTTTGCCGTCTTCAGGCGAAATAATATTACAAATGGAGTTCGGACACAGTATTCGATTAAGATCGATAAAACCTACATTAGCATCATGCGCCATGTCTTTTATGCGCTTAACTTTGTTAGGTAGTAATGGTGACTTATATTCGTTAACAAATTCGTTTAAACCAAGCTCTTGACCATAGCGCACCACTAAGGTTGGTACGTGGTGAAAACTGGCTCTTGGGCCAAACACAATAATATTTGCCGACGTATTCTTGCGCAAATACTTAAGTGTACTGCTAAGGTTTGAAAGTGCTGGTTCGCGCCATGATGCTGCCAAATAAATCGTGGCCGCATTGTGTAAGTTCAAATCACTATAAATCTTTTCACGCTGCGCATTGCACGAGCGACTATTTTCTTTAGTCTCATTGTAATCATTAGCTATTATCGGTTGGCAGAGCGCCCTTATTTTGAGTAACTTTAGATTCAAATCTGGCTTAGAAAATTTCAACGCTAACATTACATCTTCAGCGAAGCTATCACCAATTATATAGTGCCGAACAATTTCACCTTGGTCATCAAATGAAGATTGATATTGTCTAATTAGCCTTGCTCTATGACCATTAATCTCACTCAATCCACTAACCGATTTCACAACAACCTTGTTCGTATCTGAATAACGCCAAAACCATCCGTCACCAACCGACACACTTGCTCCGAACACTATCACCAGAGCTGAAAAACAGATTATCCCATAAGACTTTCTACCAGGCTTTTGGTCAACTTTAGTTAGTCGAAAACGTTGTTCAACCTGGGAGTGCAACAGCCATGCCAGCAGCAAAATAAAAGGAATAACTAGGGTGAGTGATTTAGCCCCGACACCACCCAGCTTCCAATAACTGACTAGCACAATGACAGGCCAATGCACCAGATACAGTGAATATGAAATTCTTCCCAACATTTGACTAACTGAATTAGCTAATAAGGGATAAACGATTGAGCCTCCAGCAAAATGGATAAGCAATGCAGTTCCTATACAAGGTACTAAGACCATCAAACCTGGGAAAATAGTATTACTGCTATAAAATGCTATTGACACAAATACTAGAATCAAACCAATTACTGAAAAAAGGGATACTGACCATGATGAATTATCTGATCGCTTTAAAAATACTAATAAAGCCCCTACAGCAAACTCGCTAAGACGAAATGGCATCCAGTAAAAAACCAATTCGCGATGCTCAAACACCAAAAGCTGTGCGGCAGCCAAAGAAATAATCGACAACAACATAACAATGAAAAAACCACGCTTGCTCCCTCTAGAAAACAAAAGAGTTAGCAATAGAGGCCAGAACAAATAAAATTGCTCCTCTACGCCTAGCGACCAAGTGTGTAAAAGTGGCTTAAATATTTTTAGCTCGTCAAAGTAACCAGCTTCAAACCAAAATAAGATGTTAGACACCGATAAAACAGAGGCTACAGAAGCATTGCCAAGACTTGAAAAATGCTCAGGTGTTAATAGAAAATACGAGGCGACTAGGGTGACAAAAATCGTTACTAACAACGCAGGCAATAATCGATAAATCCGCCGTATGTAGAATTTCTTTAATGTGAATTCGCCCAGTTTAATATCTCTGATTATATTCTTCGTTATTAAATAACCGCTGATAACAAAAAACATATCAACACCAACAAACCCACCACTAAAGCCCCAAATTTTTAAATGAAATAGCAAGACTGCTAGAACCGCAATCGCACGTAACCCTTCTATCTCAGGTTGATGTTGCCTCAGTAAGGTATTCATTATTTTGATAAACGTTTAAATCTTAGTATCGGTTTATCAAACAGAACTTGAACTCAATGAAAGTTATCAGTTGATAAGGTGAGCTGGTTTAAGAATTAGCGCTCCCAACCACGATCCGTCATTAAATACGTGGCAAAGCTCGCTAGCCAATGCGAACCAGAATAGTGTTCGTCTGACACCGCTGCGACACCAGTATCCGCATGAATCTTAGCGCTTGCAAGCAAGGCTTCACTGCGAGGATCATCGCTTGGTAATGCCCGCGCAATATTATATAAATTCCAAGCTCGCGATGAATTGACACCATCTAAATGTACTAACTTGCCATCGCTAGCGTCTTTGACTATGCCTGGCGCTAACCAATCGGCAGAACCATCCTCAGGAATATTTGGTAAAAACTCACTTAACCAACTGGTGAATTCTTTTTGTGGCAGTATGCGGCGCATTAAATCGGCTTCCATTAAACATGGTGATAAGAAATCTTCGCCACTCGGTTCATACTCTATTGGGCAATCGACGTCTTGCAAATGAAATGCCATCGACTTACTCACTATCAATGCTTGCATATCGCTATCGTCAATCTCTCTTGCCCAGTCCAACATTAAGCCAAATGCAAAGGCACTTTGGTTATGTGTACCAAGGCGAATTGGATAAGCCAAATTTGGCATCCAGTCTTTTAAACTTTGCGCTATATCGCTCTCTAGCGGTTCTAGTCTTTCAAGCCACACTTTTGCATTTGGATCATCCCATTGGCGAAGTTCGGTAGTCAGTTGTAAGTACCACGCTAATCCATACGGGCGCTCCCAAGAGCCACGCGCAGGTCGGGCAAAATTAGCTAGTTCGCCAGCAAGATTTTCCTCACTAAAATTCTGATCTAACTTTTTCAAGGCTTCCTCCCTCCAAACTGCATCCCCTATATCCAACCTTAGCAGCCGAACCAGTAACCAATGACCATGCACCGCACTGTGCCAATCAAAACAACCATAAAAAGCAGGGAAAATAGTTCGTGGTCTACCAATAGCCTCTGCATTGTCGGTAGTGCGAGAAATTTTATTGGGAAACTCTTGTTGAATGCAATCCAACGCCAAACGAGCAAAACGATTCGCTAACTCTGGTGAGATCTTAGCGCGATCCGCTTCATTACTAGTCTGTGCCAATGAAACAGCACCAAAGGCCACTAGAGCAATGGTGAATAAGTACTTAATCATGATAATAACCTCTGGTGACCCTATTTAATTTTGACTTCTCATTCAGTACCAATAAAAAGTATAATCAAGAATCTGTAGCTGTGCTACTGACTGCCGTGTGCTAAGTCTAACCGTTGTGAAATCGAGAAGTATATGAAATCCTTTTTACCCCTACTAATTACTGCTCTTTTCGGCTCATTTTCCTATGCTCAGGAAGAAGCTGCCGATAGCTTTTCACTCAGCGAGGCTCAACTTAAGACAGCTCAAAGCTTGATCGAGCAAGCACTTGAAAGTGATCTGGCCTTTGAGATTGTTGAATCACTCACCACTGAAGTAGGACCAAGGTTAGCTGGTTCTGAGTCTGAACAAAGAGCCCGTGACTGGGGCGTAAAGCTTGGCAAAAAATTGAGTTTCGACAAAGTTAGTGTCGAGGAATTCACCATGCCTTATTGGACTCGAGGGGAGATGAGCATTTCAATGACCTCACCTTATACCCAAGAACTCTATGGCACGGCATTGGGAGGATCTGCTAGCTCCCCAGAGCAGATTGAATCCTCAGTAGTGTATTTTCGCAACCTCGACGATATTAAAATAGTAAAAAAAGGCCAGCTTAAAGGAAAGATTGCGTTTATCGATGGCGATGCCATGGTTAAAAGCCAGACAGGTGCCGGTTATGGCCCAGCTAACCAGCGCCGTATAATAGGCTGGCAGCATGCCGAGCGCGGAGGTGCTGACGCGCTGGTAATACGATCTGTCGGCTCCGATCTACACCGTTTCCCGCACACCGGAATGATGAGGCACAATGAAGGCACTTGGTCTAAGATTCCAGTAATTGCTATATCTAACCCTGATGCTGACCATCTACGTCGATTACACAGACTCGGTGAAAAATTATCGATGAGCTTAAACTCTGGCGCTAAATGGGAAGGCGATGTGAGCAGCGGTAATATTATTTTAGATTTGATTGGCCGAGAAAAACCAGAGGAAATAGTGTTAATCGGCGCGCATTTAGACAGCTGGGATTTAGGCACAGGCGCCATCGATGATGGTGCAGGTATTGCAATAACTACCGCCGCTGCTGAACTGATCGCCAACTTACCGAGGCGTCCACGACGAACGATCCGAGTAGTGATGTTTGGCGCAGAAGAAGTTGGCTTATTAGGCGCGAGAGCCTATGCCGCAAGTCATACTGATGAAATACCAAACCATGTTGTGGCAACCGAGTCTGATTTTGGTGCGGGCACCGTATGGCAGTTTGTTTCAAACGTAAACCCAAGTGCAAATTCAGCAATTGACGCAATAGGAAAAATAATCGCACCGCTAGGCATTGTGCGTGGTGGCAGCGATGTTAAGGGCGGCGGTCCTGACATTATTCCACTAGACGAGCTAGGTGTACCCACCGTTCGACTTAGACAAAATGGCACCGACTACTTCGACCTGCACCACACACCAGACGACACACTAGATAAAATCAACCCAGCAGAACTTGCACAAAATGTAGCCGCCTATGCGGCACTAACCTATTTAGCCGCTGAGCTAGATGTCGAATTTAGAAAAACTGAAACTGAAGAAGAAAAAGAAGAGGAATAGACGTTACTAATTTGGGCATTCCAGCGTCACCGTTGCATTAGTAACAGTAATTAAAGGGCTGACCCCTTTAATTGTAAGCCTGAATAGAGGACTAGAGATCTGATGGCGATAGTATTACGATGATACGATTCGTAAAATTCATAAAGAACAACTAAGAACAATTATGTTGAAAACGATTAAATATCTATTATTTGCGATGGTAATTATGTTTAGCGCTGCGGCATTTGCGCACCATTCTGTATCGCCTCACTTTGATCTAAGCAAAGAAATAATATTAGAGAATGCAGAAGTCATTGAATGGAAATTCGTCAACCCGCATTCATATGTGTTCTTTAAGGTTACAGACCAACAAGGCGATAGCCAAGAATGGCGCTGCGAAATATCCGCAGCAACCTCACTGCGAAGATCTGGTTGGTCCGCTGACACAATACGCCCTGGCCAAATAGTCACGATTAAAGGTGCTCCCGGCAGGCGAGAAGCAAACCTCTGTAGCCTCATGTCAATCAAATTTGCTGACGGCACCGTACTGCAACGCGTTCGAGGCCAAGGCGTAACAAAGATATCGAATACTACAAAAGCCAAAGAACCCACGAGCGACAAGCAGGATCGACCTCTGCGCTTAGAAAACGGTCAACCAAACATCAGTGGAAACTGGATAAGCTTATCGTTCGGTCGTAATGCTAAAGGTGGTAGTCCATCACCACGAAATCAAGGCGCTCCAACATGGGGAGGCTATACATTAACGCCCACTGGTCTAGCCGCAGCAGAAAATTACGACTTTCGCTTTGACGACCCGACTCTGAGTTGTCATCTGATCAATATTATTTATGGCTGGAATAAAGACACCAATGTAAACCAAATAACACAGACCGATGACACTGTAACACTACAATATGGGTTTGTTGATTTTGTACGAACGATTTATTTAAATAAAGACTCACACCCAGAAGACCTAAGCCCGAGTGTCGGCGGGCATTCGATCGGAAAATGGGAAGACGATGTGCTAGTTGTTGAGACTATCGGCTTTGAACCTGGTGTACTGCTCACAAAAGGCGGTGTGCATCACGGTAGTGAATTACGCATCATTGAACGCTTCCAATTTGATACTGAGAGTAACGAATTAGTTCGTCATTACTCAATGACCGACCCTGAATATTTTGTTGGCACGAATGAAGGCGTTGATTATATGGCTATCTCAGAAACGCCCTATACCCCATATAATTGTCTAAACCTGTCTGGTAAAAATAACCAACGACCTAATTGATGTTTTTAGCTATCCAATATCCTGTGATGGCGCATTATGCGGAACCGAATCGCCGTTTGTGAATCCCCTTACATAAATGGGTACCAGCATTATCTGATGACCCTCGACTACCGCTTCACTCTGACCCGATCTAATTCTAATTTCCATGTTCGCTGCAAAGGCCTTGAACGGAAACTCCATTCTCGTTTTGTTTAAGGATCGCCAGTATCTGGCTGTCTAAAAATCGAGGTGTTCGCATAGAAAATTCTCCTGTGTTGGATTGTAAGAATTTTCTACTTAAAATATCAGTTAAATATTGGGGGGATTACACAGCCACTTAAGATGTAGTTAGAGCGCAAGCTACTTTTGATTGATTGCTTTTATTAAGCTTAGTTGAAATAAAATTGCCAGCTTGTATTAATTTATCTAAGTCAATTCCACAATCAACGCCTAATCCATTGAGTAAATACACGACGTCTTCACTTGCCACATTACCGCTAGCACCTTCCGCATATGGGCAGCCACCAAGACCGGATACGGAACTGTCTATGGTAGTGATCCCACAGTCTAACGATGCATAGATATTTGCTAACGCTTGACCATAGGTATCGTGGCAATGTATCGCAAGTTGTTCAACTGGCACGTCTTGCTTAACGGCAGAAAGCATATCGACAATAGCGTTAGGAGTACCGATACCGATGGTGTCACCTAAGGACACTTCATAACAACCAAGTTCTATTAGACGCTTAGTGACGGTCGCTACAACTTTAGCATCAATACTGCCTTCGTAAGGACAGCCGACGACGCAAGAAACGTATCCACGAACGCGAATACCAGCATCAAGAGCACGTTCGATAACCGGAATAAAGCGCTGAATACTTTCTTCAATCGAGCAATTGATGTTTTTCTGCGAGAAGCTTTCAGACGCAGCGCCAAAAACTGCAATCTCGTCTACCTTAGCCAATAAAGCTGATTCCAAGCCAAACATGTTTGGAGTGAGTGCTGCATAGACAATATTGGGGTCACGTTGAATACCAGCAAACACCTCAGCAGTATTCGCCATTTGCGGTATCCATTTAGGAGAAACAAAACTACCTGCTTCGATATTGCGTAGGCCTGTTTTGGAAAGACAATCAATCAATTCAATCTTATCATTGATGTCAATTACTGCTTTTTCGTTTTGCAGCCCATCACGCGGACCTACTTCATAAATTTTAACATCAGTCATTGTGCACCTAGGATTGTTGTGCTTCAGGAATAAAGTTTAACAAAACAGCGCCGCCATCGACCAGATCACCACCTGCACAAAACAACTCACTCACAATACCGTCACTCGGTGCATGAATGGTGTGCTGCATTTTCATAGCTTCCATAATAATTAATGCTTGCCCTTCGCTAACCGTCGAGTTCCCACTAACTAATACCTCGACAATGGTCCCGTTCATGGGTGCATTAAAGTGGCCGTCATTGGTAGTTTCATCGCTATCTCCATAGTCAACTTGGGCAAGTCTAAACGTATGCGCACCGTCTTGTCCGAAAACAGTAAAATCATTGTCTTGCTCTACTATAGTCACGGATTGTTTATGACCATTCAAAGTCGTGCTTAGCATCTTGCCATCTAAGTTTGCGCTGGCATTCACTACTTGATCGCCAAAGTGAATTAACATTGATTCGTTATTTAGTTCAATTTCTACATGATGAATATCGTCACTAACTTGGATATCAAAATGATAGGAGTTTGACTGATTCATGCGCCATGAGGTTTTAGACCCCCACGGATCAGGCTCAGCGGTAGAAGTTTCTTTGAGTACGAGATAACAAGCAGCCTTTGCAAGCAGTTCTTCAACATCACCTTTATTTGACTTAAAGAGTTCATCTCTGTGTTTTTCAATAAATCCTGTATCTAAATCAGCATCCATAAAAGGCTGCGATGTAGCGAGGTCATACAAAAAATTTAAGTTAGTCGTAACACCGCTAATTTGGTAGTCGCGTAGGGCTTTTGCTGTACGTGATAGCGCAGCTGAACGATTCTCATCCCATACAATAAGCTTAGCAATCATAGGGTCATAGAATGGGCTTACTTCATCACCTTCAATCACACCTGTATCAACCCGCACATACTCGTTCTGTTGCGGGCTTATTAACGTACTCAGCGTGCCAGTTGTTGGCAAAAAATTATTATTCGGATCCTCAGCATAAACGCGAGCCTCAAAGGCGTGACCAGATATTTTCAGTTCCGCTTGTTGTTTAGGAAGCGGCTCACCTGTTGCGATGCGTAATTGCCATTCAACCAAGTCTTCTCCAGTAATCATTTCTGTTACAGGATGCTCTACTTGCAAGCGTGTATTCATTTCCATAAAGAAAAACGAACCGTCTACATCGAGCAAAAACTCAACCGTTCCAGCTCCTTGATAATCGATCGCCTGCGCTGCGCGTACCGCTGTTTCACCCATGTTCTTGCGTAAGGCTTCGCTCATATTGGGAGCAGGTGCTTCTTCAATGATTTTTTGGTGGCGGCGTTGTACCGAGCAATCGCGCTCGAAAAGATACACACCATTACCATGCTGATCGCAAAACACTTGAAACTCAACATGGCGTGGTTGTGTGAGGTATTTTTCGACCAACATATCATCATTACCAAAGCTCGCTTTAGATTCGCGTTTGGCATCGGCTAAAGCTTGCTCGAATTCATCCTCAGACCAAACTTGACGCATGCCTTTACCACCACCACCCGCCACGGCCTTAAGCAACACTGGATAGCCCATATCGTCCGCACACTGCTTTATGATTTTAGGGTCTTGGTCGTCACCGTGATAACCCGGTACCAGTGGCACTTGCGCATTTTGCATAATTGACTTTGCGGCGGATTTAGACCCCATTGCCTCGATAGCACTGACAGGCGGCCCAATGAAAACAACATCATTGCTAGTACACATGTTTGCGAACTCAGCATTCTCAGATAGAAAACCGTAGCCTGGATGAATGGCTTGCGCGCCTGTAGTTAGTGCAACTTGAATAATGCGCTCACCCACTAAATAAGATTCATTGGATGCAGATGCGCCAATATGAATTGCTTCATCGGCAAGTTTTACATGCAATGCTTTTTTATCAGCATCAGAATAAACGGCTACGGTTTGAATACCTAAGCGTCTAGCTGTGCGAATAACACGGCAGGCTATTTCACCGCGATTAGCGATTAATATTTTAGTAAACATTAGTCCTTCTCACCTGGATTATTAATCCACAAAGGAGATCGTTTTTCGAGAAACGCGCTCAAGCCTTCTTGACCGTTTTCAGACACGCGAATGGCAGCAATGCGTTCGCTGGTATCTTCAATTAATCGCTCGTCGATATCAGCATGACTGACATCTATCGCTACTTTTTTTGCCGCTGTCACAGCCGTTGGGCTATTGTTTTTGATTTGCTCCGTCAACTGCACAATGTGTTTATCTAGCTCAGTTTCTTCACGAATTTCGTGAACTAAACCGAGCTTCAATGCTTGTTCCGCGCTAAACCGCTCTGCGGTAATAAAGTATCGTCGCGCTGCACGTTCGCCGATAGCAGCGACTACGTAAGGTGCAATGGTTGCTGGTATAAGCCCAATCTTTACTTCACTTAAACTAAAGCTCGCATTGGGCGTTGCGATTGCGATATCACAACAACTTACTAAACCTACCGCCCCCCCAAACGCACCCCCTTGAACCCGTGCAATAGTCGGTTTTGAAAGAAAATTAAGTGTACTAAGCATTTTTGCCAGCGCTCGGGCATCTGCCAAGTTTTCATCGTAGCTGTAGGAGGCCATGCGTTTCATCCAAGCTAAATCACCACCGGCAGAAAAATATTTACCCTTAGCGGCTAAGATCATCACGCGTATCGAATCATCAGCATCAATATTTCTAAAAGCAGAGGTCATTTGCTCGATAATTGAATCATCAAAGGCGTTATGTTTATCTGCTCGGTTAAGAGTAACCGTGGCTATGCCATCTTCCTTAACAATTTCAATTGGGGCATTCATGATTACATCCTAAAAACACCGTAGGTGCTTTCCTCAATAGTTTTATTTAAAGACGCTGAAATAGCTAAGCCAAGAACTTTTCGAGTGTCGGCAGGGTCGATCACACCATCATCCCAGAGCCTAGCCGATGCGTAATACGCATGACTTTGTTTTTCATAGATGTCGAGCGTAGGTTGTTTGAATTTGGCTTCATCTTCTTCACTCCAAGTCTCACCGTTACGTTCTTTTTGTTCACGTTTAACTTGTGCCAAAACACCGGCTGCTTGATCACCACCCATTACTGAGATTCGCGCGGTTGGCCACATAAATAAGAAATTAGGTTCATAAGCTCGACCGCACATGCCGTAATTTCCTGCACCATAAGAGTTACCGATGAGCATGGTAAATTTTGGCACATTAACATTAGCAACCGCATTCACCATTTTGGCTCCATGCTTGGCAATGCCGCCTGATTCATATTGTTTGCCAACCATAAAGCCAGTA
This sequence comes from uncultured Gammaproteobacteria bacterium, assembly GCA_964531625.1. GTDB lineage: Bacteria > Pseudomonadota > Gammaproteobacteria > Arenicellales > Arenicellaceae > Arenicella. Next base: position 6,049 of record CAZHEL010000024.1, on the reverse strand, counting down.
ATGTTTTGCAAGAACACCAAAGGTATTTTTCGCTGACCACAAAGCTCAATAAAATGCGCACCCTTTTGCGCTGACTCGCTGAAAAGAATTCCGTTGTTGGCAACTATTCCAACTGGCTGACCGTAAATACGGGCAAAACCACAAACAAGCGTAGTACCAAACAAGGCCTTGAATTCGTCAAAGTCTGAAGCATCGACTATGCGAGCAATAATTTCTCGAACATCGAAAGGTTGACGCATATCTTTGGGAATGATGCCGTATAACTCTTTTGCATCATAAGCAGGCTCAACGCTGTCTATGGTGTCTAGCTGCTTGGGCTTAACGCGGTTTAATCGTGCAATAGAGTTGCGTACTAATTGCAAAGCATGATCATCATTTTGCGCATAATGATCTGCCACGCCTGAATCGCGACAGTGCACGTCGGCGCCGCCTAGTTCTTGCGAAGTCACTACTTCACCGGTCGCTGCTTTGACCAAAGGTGGACCGGCTAAAAAGATCGTTGCATGCCCTTTCACAATGATTGACTCATCCGCCATGGCCGGCACATAAGCTCCGCCAGCCGTACATGAACCCATGACCGCGGCTATCTGCGGAATATTTTTGGCTGACATTCGCGCTTGATTATAAAAAATACGACCAAAGTGTTCGCGATCTGGAAATACTTCATCTTGGCGCGGAAGGTTTGCGCCACCTGAGTCGACTAGATAGATACAAGGAAGATTATTTTGCTCGGCGATTGCTTGAGCACGCAGATGCTTTTTAACCGACAACGGATAATAGCTACCGCCTTTGACCGTAGCGTCATTAGCAACAATCATGCATTCCTGACCTTCAACTCGACCAACCCCAGCAACTACCCCGGCGGCTGGCACTTCATCGCCCTCGTAAACTTCATGCGCCGCCAATTGTCCTATCTCTAGGAACGGTGAGCCTGTGTCTAATATGCCTTCAATACGTTCTCGCACAAATAGCTTACCTTTAGACTTGTGGCGTTCTTGGCGCTTGGTTCCCCCGCCCTGCTTGATCTTATCGACAAGATCGTACAAGTCATCGACCTGAGATTGCATATGCTCGGAATTAGTGACAAATTCATCCGAGCGAGGATTAATAATGCTTTTAATAATGGGCATGTTTATTTTTCTATGTGATTTTCTTTTAAGTAAATGTTTCTAAATAAAAATGCTTTATCGAGTTTCGTTAAACAATTCGCGCCCGATTAACATTCTGCGTATCTCAGATGTTCCGGCACCGATTTCATATAGCTTGGCATCACGTAATAGTCGCCCAGTTGGGTACTCGTTGATATAGCCGTTACCACCTAAGGTTTGAATTGCTTGCAAAGCCATTTGCGTTGCTTGCTCAGCGGTGTATAGAATCACTGACGCTGCATCTTTTCGGCTATCTTCACCACGGTCACAGCTTTGTGCAACGGCATAAAGAAAAGCACGACTAGCGCTCAACGATGTATACATATCCGCGATTTTGCCTTGCATAAGCTGGAACTCACCAATCGCTTTATCGAATTGCTTACGCTCATGGATATAGGGGACGACAATATCCATACAAGCTTGCATAATGCCTACCGGGCCACCGGATAATACGGTGCGTTCATAATCAAGACCTGACATCAACACACGCACACCGCCGCCTTCAAATCCTAAAATATTCTCTTGTGGCACTTCGCAGTCTTGAAAGACAAGCTCACAAGTGTTCGAACCACGCATGCCGAGCTTGTCTAGTTTTTGCGCTTGAGTAAAACCTTTAAAGCCACGCTCAACCAAAAACGCTGTGATGCCTTTTGAGCCACCGTGGATATCAGTCTTTGCGTAAATCACATAGGTATCTGCATCAGGTCCGTTGGTGATCCACATTTTATTGCCGTTAAGCACATAATGATCACCCTTTTTATCGGCGCGTAAGGTCATACTAACCACATCTGAACCTGCGTTGGGTTCTGACATTGCGAGCGCACCTACATGTTCACCCGAACATAATTTGGGTAAATACTTTTGTTTTTGTTCCTCGGTGCCATTCTTGCGAATTTGATTTACGCAAAGATTGGAGTGCGCACCGTAGGATAAGCCAACCGACGCAGAGGCTCGGCTAATTTCTTCCATCGCAACGCAGTGCGCTAGATAACCCATATTGCTGCCGCCATATTCTTCTTCAACGGTCACACCTAACAAACCTAAGTCACCAAATTTACGCCACAAGTCCCCAGGAAATTGATTATCTAAATCAAGTTGAGCCGCGCGCGGTGCAATTTCAGCATCCGCAAATTGCTGAGTAGAATCGCGAAGCATGTCTATTTCTTCGCCAAGATTGAAATTCAGACAGCTATATTGTGTGTTCATATTTTTTGTACCAAAATTTAAATTTCAGTTTTTAACCCGTTACTGCTTTGGGTTTTTCAGCGCTTATATTTGATAAGGCGCTTAGGCACCTTTGTTCCGAGTCATGCAAATCTAACAACATCAATTCCAAATCCTTTTGTTGCTCGATTAGCTGTTGTCGCTTTTCTCGTATCTTGGCAATTAATGCTTCCAACTGAGCTTCATTACTCTCGCTTTGGTCATACATAAGAATAATTTTACTGCTCTCTTCTAAGCTGAGACCTAGGCGTTTGCCACGCAATATCAAACGCAAACGTGTTCTGTCTGCGCTGCTATAACTGCGAGTTTGTTTATTACGGGCAGGACTAAGCAAACCCTTTTCCTCGTAAAATCGAAGAGTGCGTGTAGTTACGTCGAATTCGTCCGCGAGCTCACGAATTGAATAGTTCTTTTGCATGACTAATTAAGCCTGATAGTTCAAATATCAGATCTTAAAATAGCATAGAGTTACGTTTACGTAAACGTAATATATTAATTAATAAAATGCACGTCTATTGCTTTATCGTAGTGCGTAAAACTAACTCTGAGCCCTTATTATTTTGTGATTAACAAGCCACTATATTAATCATAAAATGCATAGGTTCTTGTTTCTATACTTTGTCTGGGCTTGTTGTGGTCTCCTTGACCAGCCAGCGGGAAAGCCGAGTGCATAGCGAAGCACGAGCGAGTGTCATCCGTGTCAAAGCCTTTGATTAGTATGGCCTCTTGTGAGTCCATTTGTGGATAATAATACCAACGTTGCTTGTCATTTTTCTTAAGAGCAAAGATTTCCCCATGATGCGTTTCACCGGTTTTTATGTCATTGAAATTAATTTTAGTTCTCACCAAATCCTTGTTATCCAAGGTTGTCGCATCCATCAATGCCAGAGGGTCTTGTTCAACAACACCTGCAATAGAACGCCAAACATTAATTTGTATCATTCTTTTGCCTGCAAACCTTTCCATAATGTCGTCGCCGAGCATGGATGAGGCTCTAATACGACCGGTTTCAAAGGTATAGTCATTGTGCACGTGATACGCAGGGTGTCGATTGGAGTTCTTAATTCCGCGTCTAACGGTGTGATCAAACGCAAACACGTGACTGGCTCCAGTCTCTTTTTTCACCAGCTCTTCGGCGCTCGGGTAGTAATTATTTTTTACTTCTTCCACGTCTAAAAAATCGACCTCATCAGGACTGAATTCGACAAGTTTGAACCCTTCTATATCTAAGCTAAAAGCGTCTCTCTTTTTGAGTGCTCGAGCATTAATGACGTCAGCTTCCAGAAAAACATAATCATCACTGTAAGACTGAGACTCATCAAAGCCAGAATAATCAATAGTTGGGACTGCGGTTGATTCATTTTTAATATAGTGAAGTGTGGTTTTTTCTACATCGTATTGCATGGGATTTTTCTCTTAAATCAAGCTTTAAGAAAAGTGTAAATCATTAGCATCAAAACAACAATACCTATCGATAGATAGGTAAATGACTCACCGGCCAACACTGATAGCCAAACAGACGAACCCTAAAGGGAAAAATACAGTGGCACGGCCACATAGGCGCACATAGTCAGCACAACTAATGCCCTTATGGATGGTGTCCTAAAGCGTCGAAAAATAATCACTGAGAGCGCAATTCCAAGCACCGCTTCGGCGTACGAAAATACGTTTCCGTAATGGCGATGATCCCAATAACTAACCGGGGAATGGAAACGCCAATCGCTGAATGGCCAAAAGTGTGGATGAGCGTCGGCGGCATGCACTGGAAAATCACCAAACAGGTGCGTAATCGCAGCAAATGCAAACAAAGCAAGCGCTGATCGACTTATTAATTGCCATAAGCGAGTAGCGCGCAAAGTCGTATCAGGAGGTTCAATCGCATTACGCGGCTTGTCGTGAAGCAAACTGATAAGTAATGCGATAAGCAAAACAAAGAAATACAATGGCAGGGAGTTAGCGATGGCTGTAACAGTCAACATTGGCTCCGAAAAATAAAGTTCTTGCCATAGAGTCTTTTCAGGTATTTTTTGAACTTTAGACCAAAAGAATAGAGCAAAGATAGCCAGATCGGGGGCCAAGCTACCCAACAATACAACAGAGTTATGAAACCTTGAGCGGCTGGGGCTAGCGAATAACGCTGCCGCGATTAGGCCATGGGTCTGCGTCATCATAAATTAACTCTGGACCGCTTCACTCTGACCCCATTAATCTTTAATCGCTGACCTCTTTAATCCTGAGCTCTTTAATCCTGGCACGATCAATCTTTTGTATCAGCAAGAATACGGTAACTCGAAATTGTGCCTAGTTTAGATTTAGTTTCAATTCCAAGATTTTTTTCTTAAAGGCTTACGGCCAATCTCATTGTAGGCAAAGTCATCCACATGTATAAATTCCATGCGCGCGTTATCAAGTTCTCGAAGTTTATCGGCTTCTTCCTTCGTTAATGCGCCAACTTCTTCAGCTTCGTTTATTTGGTCATAGCCGATTATGTCGGAAACCTTGCCTTCCTTAACCGCCGCTCTCACTTTTTTACCAAGGTCGTTGCAATCAAACACCATTTGCATGACCTTACCCATTTTTCCAGCAGGGTAATCGTCAGCCGCGTAAATACCTTGAACAGCACGTTCACGCGCTTCACAAGGCTTGCTAATCGAGCGCGCCAACGCTTTAATCGTTTTATCAGACGGCGGTCGGCGATAAGAGCCAACTGGGAATGCAACCAACTTTAAAAAGGGGCCAACAATCGGCACGCCTAAGTTATTTGCAAACCGTTTGTATTGCGTTTCAAATTCAAATAATAGATGGTCCATCGCATAGCTAACAAAAGGTTGATCAGCCTCTTGCGAACCTTGATTTTCATAGTGTTTTAACACCATAGACGCCAAATATAAGGAACTTAATAAATCACCGAGTCTTGCCGAGGTCATTTCACGAAACTTTAAACTACCGCCCATGGTTAACATGGCAATATCAGCCGCCACGCCGAAGCAGGCGCTGTATCGGTTAAGTTGTGAATAGTAGCCCTTGGTAAAAGAATCACCGTGACTTGGTAATAGCTTACCAACGATAGCAAGTACTTTAGAGCGAACGATATTACTAATTGCAAAACCAATATGACCAAATAAAGCCGAGTCAAACTGGTCGAGATTATCGTTATTAGCCGCTTCCATCTCCTCATAAACATAGGGGTGGCAACGAACCGCGCCTTGCCCAAATACAATAAGGCTTCGGGTCAAAATATTGGCGCCTTCAACGGTAATCGCCACAGGAAAGCTCTGATACAGATTAGCAATATAGTTTTTAGGCCCTTGAATAACCGCTTTACCGGCGTTGATGTCCATACCGTCGTTAAGAATGGTACGCGCCATTTCGGTACAGTGATATTTAAGAATAGCTGACGGTACCGATGGTTTTTCGCCAGCGTCAATTGAAGTAGCGGTAACGCTAACCGCCGATTCAATAATATAACTGTACCCAGCAATGCGCCCTAATGCCTCTTGAATGCCTTCAAAGTTAGAAATAGCTGAATTAAATTGACGACGAATCGCCGTGTAAGCGCCCGTAGTGGCCACCACATTTTTACCAATAGAATTAGAGATCGATGGCAATGTGATGCATCGCCCGACTGATAAACATTCCACCAACATACGCCAGCCTTGGCCGACCATGTCTTGACC
>CAZHEL010000023.1:0-40048 GCA_964531625.1 uncultured Gammaproteobacteria bacterium | reverse complement strand
CTTAAGTACATTCGCCTACTAAGTAAGCGGTTTCTTTGAATCACTCTCTTGAAACTGATTCAAGGCGCAGTTTATGCTATCGCATGAACTTTACGAGCGTAAAGCTTTTATTTTCAAATCGTGCTTGATGAGACTAATTATGAGAAATTTTACTGAAGAACAAACTATGTTTCGGGATTCATATCGCCGCTTTTTAGAAGCCGAAGTGGTGCCACATATGGAGCGATTTCGCGAGCAGGGTATTGTTGATAGAGAAATTTTTCAAAAGGCCGGTGAGCAAGGCTTATTGATGATTTGGCCAGACGAAAAATACGGTGGTCTGGGTGACAATGACTTCCGCTTTGAACAAATCATTATTGAAGAAGTTGCTCGAGCCAATACAGCTGAATGGTTTTGCACCTTGCACTCACGTCTAGTTGGTCCTTACTTTAAAAATATCGGTAATGAGGAGCAACGTGAACGATTTTTACCTAAGTGCGTAACTGGAGAACACATACTCGCGGTTGCTATGACCGAACCAGATGCGGGTTCTGATCTATCTGGTATGAAATCAACCGCAAGGGATATGGGCAGCCACTTAGTTCTAAACGGCTCAAAAACTTATATTTCTAATGGCATTAATGCAGATATTGTGGTTGTTGCTGCTAAATATATTCAGGAAGGCGAAACGAGTCCGCAAGGCTCTCATTCGATGGTGCTTTGTGTTGTTGAACGGGGTATGGAAGGGTTTGAACGCGGCCGAAATCTAAAGAAAATGGGTATGCCTGCGCAAGATACCGCAGAGCTCTTCTTTAAGGACGTGGAAATTCCTAAAGAAAATATTTTGGGTGTTCCTGGTAAAGGCTTTTACCATTTAATGGAAGGTTTAGCTGAGGAGCGCTTAATTGTAGCAGCTGGTTATGCTGCCAGTGCTAGAAAGGCTTTTGATGTAACACGTGATTTTGTAATGGAGCGAAAAATCTTTGGTCAGCAGTTAAGTGAAATGCAAAATACGCAATTCAAGATGGCTGAACTTGATACCGAAATAGACATATTCCAAGTTTACGTGGATCATTTAGTCGCACTTCACAATGATGGTAAGCTAAATGCCAACATGGCCGCTAAGGCAAAATTGCAGGGCTCTGAAATTGAATGGCGCATGATGGACGAAGGTGTTCAGCTGCATGGTGGTGCCGGTTATATGGAAGAGTATCCTATCTGTGGCATGTTCCAAAGCGCGAGAATTAATCGTATCTTGGCGGGCTCTTCTGAAGTCATGAAGCTTATTATTGGTCGCGATGTGTTTTCCGAAAAATATAACCCAATGGTTTAAACGATAGTGACGAGTTAATTTCTTATACAACCATAATGCAATGACTCGGTGCTTCGCAACTGCGCTGTTTTATTCAGTAAACGCATATGTCTTACGGAAACGATAATAGAACAATTGATTTAGTACAGCCGAGTTAAGGGCTAATCTGTTTTGTGTTTCAACGCTTAATTTAATTCTTAAGTTAACACTCAAGTTAACTGGGCGTTCAACTGTAACTAATTGAGGAAATAGCATTGGATATTAAAGGAAAAGTTGCCATTGTCACCGGCGGTGCAAGTGGTTTAGGTGAAGCGACCGTGCGTCGCTATGTAGAATTAGGCGCTAAGGTTGCTATATTTGATTTGAATGACGAGCGAGGCAAGTCAATAGAAACCGAATTGGGCGACAAGGTGATTTATTACAAGGTTAATGTTTCTGACGAAGGCAGTGTGGAAAAGGCAATCGATTCAACCGTAGACAAGTTTGGAGCCGTACATATATGCAATAACTTCGCTGGTATAGGCGGCGCTGCTAAAACTGTAGGCCGTGATGGCGCACACCCTCTAGATTTATACAAGAAAGTCATCGATGTTAATTTGATTGGTACCTTTAATGTAATGAGATTGGCATCATTTCAAATGTCTAAGCAAGATCCCGTTACTGATGATGGTGGGCGCGGCGTTATCATCAATACTTCTTCGATTGCTGGCTATGAAGGTCAAATCGGACAAGTCGCTTATAGTGCATCTAAAGGTGGCGTAATTGGTATGACTTTACCGGCGGCGCGAGACCTTGCTAGTTTAGGTATCCGTATTAACACCATTGTACCAGGCTTGATCCATACTCCTCTGTTTGACAGTTTGCCTGAGCCTGCTTATGAAGCTTTGTCAAAAAGCCCCTTGTTCCCACAACGACTTGGTAGGACCGAAGAGATAGCTCATTTGTCTGTCTATATTGTTGAAAACGAGTACACCAACGGTGAATGTATTCGTATGGATGCAGGTATTCGTATGCAACCGAAGTAGTTAGCAGTGTAATAGGCAATACACCTGTATTTGAGAACATTAAAGCCACCGCATAGCGGTAGTGAGATTTAAGTAAATCCCAACACCTTAGGAGTAGATATGGGGCCGTTAAGTGGAATAAAAATTATTGAAATGAAGGGTATTGGTCCTGGTCCTTATGCGGGACAACTTCTCGCTGACTTAGGCGCAGAGGTGATTGTTGTAGAAAGGGCATCAAAGCCTAACTCTATCGCTGTACCATCTGAAATTGATGTCAATTCTCGTGGTAAAAAAAGTATTGCCCTAGATCTGGGTAACCCCGCTGGTCTAGAAGTCTTGCTAAAGATGCTTGAGTCGGCTGACGTGTTGTTTGAGGGAAATCGCCCTGGAGTGGCTGAAAAATTAGGTTTTGGTCCAGATGTCTGTCTTGCACGCAATCCAAAACTTATCTATGGCCGTATGACGGGTTGGGGCCAAGAAGGTCCGCTCTCTCATTCTGCAGGCCATGATTACAATTACATTTCACTGGTTGGTGTTGCTGCTGCTATTGGCGTTAGCGACAGGCCAATGCCCCCACTAAATATTATTGGCGATTATGCGGGTGGCAGCATGTTCTTGATCACCGGTATTTTAGCTGCTTTGATTGAACGTCAACAATCAGGTAAGGGGCAGGTAATTGACTCCGCTATTACCGATGGAGCAGCTCACCTTATGAGCATGTTTTATACCCTAGATAAAGTCGGCGTATTTTCACAGACGCGAGAATCGAATCTGCTCGATGGCGGCATGCCATTTTATGGTTCTTATCAAACATCAGATAAAAAGTTTATGTCGGTTGGGCCGATAGAACCACGATTTTTTGCTGAGATGGTGACCAAGCTTGGTTTGCCAGAGAGTTTTATTAAAGAACAAAACAATCCTCAAGCATGGCCTGAGATGAAGGAGGCATTGACTGAGAAGTTTTTGGGCAAAACTCGAGATGAGTGGGTTGATGTTTTTGAAGGCTCTGACTCTTGTGTGGTTGGTATCTATGATTTACACGAAGCGACCAATCATCCGCACAATAAAGCGCGAGGCACCTACATCACGATTGACGGTACTGTGCAACCCGCGCCGGCACCTCGGTTTAGTCGTAGTGAGTGTGGTACGCCTACTTCGCCACCCAAAGAGGGCGCAGATACCAAAGCGGTGTTAGCCGATTTTGGAATTGATGAAGACGTGATCAGTGGGCTAGATAAAGCTGGAGTATTGACCTAAGGAACTCTAATGACGGCCTTGCCGGAAAGTGTAGTAGTACCCGTTTGTGTTGTCGTTTCAATTTTCAGTCGTAGAACTTGCTCCCCATCTTCAATAGCCTTATCGATGATAGTCGCTGACGCAGTCACCTCATCATGGATGTGGGTGATGGCGATAAAACGAACAGAAAAAGAATTGATATTTTCCTGTTTAGTCCAGCGAGTCAACATACGGCCTACGATAGCCATAGACAGCATGTTATGAGCGAATACGTCTTTGTGGCCAGCGTCTTTTGCAAAATCGCTATCAACATGAATTGGATTGTGGTCACCTGAGCCACCGCAATAAAGTGCCAATGTATGCCTAGAAACCGATCCGAACTGAAAAGAGGGTAGTGAGTCTCCAACCGCTAACTCTGAAAAATTTAATGCCTCTGGCATAACGTGATCATCGTTATTGGATATCATCGTGCTGCCTCCTGTTTCATCATCACCGTAGTCCTGACCTTTTGTACTAACCTAGCATCGCGATGAATATTGGTAGTCATTACTAAAAATTGTATTGCTCCGTCTTTCTTTTCATACAGGTCACTAACTTCTGTTATTAATGTAAGTCGATCACCAGCATAAATATTTAGCAATAATTCAATGTGTTCTTCGGTGTGCAACAATTTTTTATAATCTATTCCCAATGATTCATAAGTTAATTCTTTTGCGGGTGCTAAGAAGTTTAAACAATTGCCAAAGGTAGGCAGAGCCAAAATGTCGGGGTGGCCTGCTGCTATAGCGGCTTCTTGGTCAAAGTAAATTGGATTGGATTCAGCAATTGCTTTAGCAAACAGCTTTAATTGACTGTGATCTACAACAATTTCCCGTTGTTCTGATTTACGCCCTAGATTTTCTGGATTTAGTATCGACATATTCTACCCAGGCTTAATAACCTTGATTTACTGTCCAGAGCTTAACATGAGCTTAGAGCTTATTTAAGTTTTGCAATCAAAGTATGAGAATCATCTTCCGAAAATGTTTTCCCAATGCATCTAGGGTCTGGGTCGCGCCTTGGTAATGGAGCAGAAACGGTCATTTTATTCCAATCAAATACGACGCATCGCCGTTTTATTCTCGGCAGTTGCTACCAAAGCACCTAGCCTGTTCACACTTCCAAAGTAAACTAGCAACTCTGACTTTTGAATTTGAGAGCTTGCGCAATGCCATCGTCTAAATACTATATTTATAAACCTTATGCTTGTTTAGGACTGAGAACTGGCTTTAATCTAGTTAGGGTGGGTCTCACTTTTTATGACTTATATCGCCAGCACCAGAAACTTCGATTGATTCTTTAGAGACAGTTCCATAATACTGGATATCACCGGCACCAAAAATTGAGCCAGTTAATTCTCCGCCATTCATGGTCAGCGTTAGATCCGCAGCACCGGATATCTCGACGGTGGCATCAGTAACAAGCATGCCTTTAAAGTCGACTTCTGCCGCACCAGAGGAATCTAGTAACAGCTCTTCGTACTGACTGTTATCAGCATCCAATTCCGCGGCTCCTGATACGTCGATTGTTAGTTTTTCACCGCTAAAGCCCGATATTTGTATATCTGCTGCGCCCGATAAATCTAGATCTGTAAGCGTTGGCATAGTTACTTTAGCTATTAGATCATCGTCGTTCCAATCAAACCAAAAGCCAGAACCGCGTTGCTTTAATACCAAAACGTTATCTTCTACGGTGATTGATACTTTGCCCTTAATATCGTCTAGAGAGTTTGTTTCAACTGCCCAAGTATCATTTTGAACTAATTCTACCTGCCACGTTCCCGATGCCTTAATTGAGCTAAAGTTAGTTAAGTCCTCAGCAATAAATACTTTGTCCTGTTGACTTAATTCTGTGATATCAAGCTTTGAAAATGCCACTCTACCGTAGCCAGCGACTACAATGATAATGGCTGCGAATGTTCCTAACACTGTTAAGACAGATTTTTGACTTTGTTTCATATTTAATTCTCGCTTTTGTTGTCGGTTATGTATTTGGTTAATTCATTAATGTCCATGTCTAATAAGCGCATCGTACGTATCAAGCTTGGAAGTTCTTCGCGAATAAACTCCGATTTCATCTCCTTTAATACTCGTTTTTCGGCATCGTCATTTACAAAATAACCACGACCTCTTTGGTTATTTATGACGTTTCGATCAAGTAACGCTTGGTAGCTTTTTGTAACAGTATTTGGGTTAACTCCTAATTCCACCGCTAATTCTCGAATAGATGGGATGCGCTCGCCGACCTTTAACTCCGACTGCAATATTCGTATGCAGATTTGGTCAGCAATTTGTAAATAGATACCCTTGGGTTCTTTAAATTCCATAAGGCTTATACCCCTTCGCTGACTTCAGTTTCTTTGACTTTCATCCATGCAATCGCCCAACAGGCAACAGTAAGAAGTGCCATGCCTAATTTAGCGAGTGGTTCGATTGATGTTATGAAGTCTTTAGGAAACTGTTCGACTTCAATACTAAAATCAAGATTAGCGCCAATGTATGGTTCAAACGCTATCAGCACGACTATAAAAGCGAATAATGCGAATCCGATTACGATAATCAGTTGAGCAAGTAAGGTTTTAATTAAGTGATTGTTTTTAAACCATGCCGCACCCAAAAAGTAAATTGACTGTATAAATAGGTAGAATTTAATCAACTCCAACGATTCGATTCTAAACGGGTTGAAGATGGGTAGTTTTGGGCCAAACAATAGCGGTTTAATCAACTCGCTTAATATGGAAACTATAAAGACAAACGAAAAGGCGCTAATAATAAAGCCAACAGTAGAAACCAAAAGCCGAGCTAAGGTTTTTTCAAAAGCAGAGGCAGGGATTAGCAAATACGATTCATTTTTAGTTTTATCATGTAGCTCACGGAAGGAGCGGCTAGTGAAATATACGCCAATAAAAATTACAATGTTGGTTAGAGCTGCTAAATAAAAACCTGTATTGTCAGGTCCTGAAAGCATTGAGGCAATTAAGATAAGCCCAGCAGCAACAGCACCAGTAGTTAACCAGCTACGGTAGCTACTCAATATATGCATACGAATAAGTAGCCCTAGCCGAGATGCGGAAAAAGATTCGGATTGGTATGTAAGTGATTTAGTTGTCATCTTATTTGCCCTCATTTGTATGGCTAAACAAATCAGCGAAATGCATGGGCTTTTCTATGACTGCTTTAAATAAAAGTTCTATATCCATTTGTCTTTCCGGTGCTTGATCATCGATCCACACATTTGCAAAGCCACCAATGGTTTGCTCACTGTAAAGCAGGTGAGGGCTAGCTTCAGGGCGTAGATTATTCACTGATATCTTCACTTGAGAACCAATTTCTTCAATTGTTCTATTAAGTAAAACCTGACCTTCATGCAAGATCACCAGCGAGTCGACTAGTGACTCAATGTCCTTTACTTGATGTGTGGAAACCACAAAGATTTGATCCTCCGACATTGATTCGGCGACTAAGCGCCGAAATAAACCTTTAGAGGGGATGTCTAAGCCGTTACTCGGCTCGTCTAGTATAAGTAGTTCAGCATTGCAGGCTAAACCAAATGACAAGGCAAATTTCTTTTGTTGTCCATGTGACAATGTGTTGAGCATTTGATCACGTGGTACTCCAAACTCGTTCAAAAGGCGTTCAAATTGATCTTTATCAAAACGAGGATAAAAAGGAGAAAACATAGATAAGTATGTCTTATCGGTGATACTTGGCATCACAATATTTTCAGGCAATAGAAATAGTTTAGACAAGAAGCTTGGAACTCTCTTTTCAGGTGCATGACCTAAAACATTTAGTTTGCCAGACTTTGCAAACAATAAGCCTGCAATTAGTTTTAGCAGGGTCGATTTACCTGCACCATTAAGTCCTAATAAGCCGTATAAGTTACCTGGCTTAAGGGTTAAGTTGGTGTTAGTAAAAATATTTTCTTTACCGTAGCTAAAGTTAAGTTCGTTTAACTCAACCATGTGTTACCTCTGTATTGTGAATTACTGTACTACTATACTAGTACAGTATGTTTATGTGTGTCAAGTACTTAAAATAAATAAGTTCTTTTACTTATTGGCACCAAGCCCCCAAGTCTAATTTCAGTGTAGTAGCATTGCTAAAAGTGTATGTTTACAATGTCTCTCAAGCTTATTAGTAGTTATTGAGGGCCATTTGTTGCACGCGTCCGGAACGAGATTTCAGTACCCTAAAACGATACTAGCGATGAAAGATATGAAATTATCACCAGCCAAATATGCAGCGGCTGCCACTTTGTTATTTTGCTTAGCATCAGCTGTGCATGTTAATGCGCAAGAGTTTCAATTCGAACGTTGTCAAATAAAGCACAAAGCAGTTGAAATAGATGCCGAATGCGCCACCCTATCTCGTCCTGAAAACCCCGATAAACCCGAAGGGCAATTAGTTAATCTATTTGTCGCTAAGCTAGTGTCGACTTCTTCTGAGCCTGCGGCGGACGCATTTACTGTTATTCAAGGTGGCCCCGGTGGCTCGTCCATAGATATGGCGATTAGCTATAAACAAGTGCTCGATATTATTCGGGCAAAGCGCGATGTTTTAATTGTTGACCAGAGAGGCACTGGGCGTTCAAATATATTGCAATGTGACATACCTGAAGGACAATTTTTAGGGGCGGGGTTTGATCGCGATTTAACACTTAAGCTAGCTAAAGAATGTGAAGCTAAATTGAACCACCGCGACCTGCGCTACTATACTAGCTCTATGGCAGTACAAGATCTTGATGCGGTCCGAGAAGCAGCTGGATATCCTCAATTGACTGTATATGGCGTTAGTTATGGTACCAGAGTAGCGCAACATTATTTGCGACGGTATCCAGATAGCACAAGAGCTTTGATCATTGATGGTGTGGCCGACATCGGTTTGAATTTAGCTGGTTCTGAAATACCTAGACGTTCGCAAGATGCATTTGATGCGATGGTCAGTCGTTGTAATCAAACTCCTGCATGTATCGAACAGTTTGGAGATATTGCTTTAAAATTCAAAGAGCTTAGACAACGCTTAAATGATGCTCCCATTGAGTTAGAACTACCTCATCCCTTAAGCGGAGAAAAAATCGTGCATCCGGCAAGTGAGTATGATTTGCTTGCGGCGGTGCGCATGATGCCATATTCCACAGAAGTGCTTTCTTTGTTGCCGATGTTAATTTCTCAAGCTCATTCTGGTGACTACACACTGCTAGCAACACAGGGGATACGGATTACCGACTCTTTTGCGAGCGACTTTGCAACCGGCATGCACAACTCGGTAGTGTGCACTGAAGATGTTCCATTTGTTGCTGAAAATGCGGTTGCAGAAACCGTCAATACCTATTTCGGCAGAGACATGATTGATGGGCTATCAACAATCTGTGAGGTTTGGCCCAAAGGTTTTATAGATGCTGATTTTCACCACCCATTCGATAGTGACAAACCTGTTTTGATTTTGTCGGGAGAAACTGATCCTGTTACGCCGCCCGCTAATGGGGAGCGCGCTGCCAACATGTTCACTAACTCAAAGCATTTGGTTGTTCCGTCCCATGGTCACGGTGTTATTGCACGAGGTTGTATGCCTTTTTTGATCCGTGATTTTGTCATTAACGTAGATCTAGATGATGTAAACGGTGATTGTATTGAACGTGAGCGCGCCATGCCATTCTTTATAGATAACACAGGGCCAAGACCATGATTGAAGTGTCTAACTTAAAAAAGCATTTCGGCTCGGTGAAAGCGGTAGACGGAGTCTCTTTTAGCGCAAATAACGGCAGCATTACTGGTTTATTGGGACCCAATGGTGCAGGTAAGTCGACTACTCTAAGAGTACTGTACACCGTTTTTTCTCCAGACTCGGGCTCGGCTTTTATCGATAACTTAGATGTCGTTAAAGATAAGTTAGCTGTTCGAGCATCAATAGGTGTATTGACCCATGGTGCAGGAATTTATGAGCGTTTGACGGCTCGTGAAAACGTACGTTACTTCGGTGGGCTAAACGGCATGTCTGGTAAAGACCTAAAGTTTCGCATCGATGAATTGTCTGAGTTGCTTGATATGAGCGACTTTATTGACAGAAGAGCAAAAGGTTTCTCGCAAGGTCAAAAGACCAAAGTCGCATTGGCTCGTGCATTAGTCCACCACCCTAAAAACGTACTATTAGATGAGCCCACGAATGGCTTAGACGTAATGGCTACACGTGGTTTAAGAGAGGTTATGTACCGTTTAAAGGAGTCTGGTCATTGTGTATTGTTTTCCAGCCATGTAATGCAAGAAGTAGCCGCGCTGTGTGATGAAATCGTGATTGTCGCAAATGGCCAAGTTGCCGCCAGCGGAACGCCAGATGAGCTCCGTGCACAAACGGGTAAGAGCAATTTGGAAGATGCTTTTGTTAAAGCCATTGGTTCAGAAGAGGGCTTGGTTTAATGAATACTCGAAACATTAGTGATATTCACGGCTTTTGGACAATCTTATGCAAAGAAATTGTTGATAATATTCGCGACCGACGCACCTTAACAACCATGGTGGTTTCTATTGTGATAGGTCCATTACTCATCTTTGGAATTCTTTGGTTTACAGAAAAAACAGTCGAAGAAGAAACTGATTTAGTGAATGCGCAAGCGATCCAACTTCCCGTTGTTGGCGCTGAATACGCACCTAATTTGATGGTTTGGCTAGGGCAAAATAATATTGAAATCATCGATCCACCAAAAGATATTCAAGATGCAATTTCAACTGGCAAGCAACGCGTTGTACTGTCGATTGATAGTAGTTATCCCGAAGCTTTCAAAAAGGCTAAAACTGCGCCAGTGCGATTGATTCACGACGGCTCAATTTCTGGCTTAGAAAAAATTAGTTTTCATCGAGTGCAAAGTGCGATTCAAGGATACAGTGAAAAAGTCGGCGCTTTACGACTTATCGCGCGAGGCGTCACTCCAGAAGTTACCCAGGTTATTCAGGTTAATATCTCTGATGTTTCGACACCGCAGGCTCGCAATGCGCAAATCTTAACTATGCTGCCCTACATTGTGATTATATTTATTATGGTTGGCGGTATGTATTTGGCGATAGATACGACGGCTGGCGAACGTGAAAAAGGTTCTTTAGAACCGCTGCTAACGCAAGCAGTGCAGCGGCATATTATTGTGTTAGCAAAGCTTAGCGCGACGATTGTTTTTTCGGCGGCCACTTTTCTACTGGTTTTAATTGGGCTGGCATTGGCTTTCAAGTACATACCCATAGAATCTATTTCCCTAGTGATAGGTCCACAACAGATAATAAAAATATTCATTACATGCCTACCCTTTGTGTTTGTGGCTTGCGCTATGATGGTATTATTAGCATCGTTTACAAAAAGCTATAAAGAAGCGCAGTCTTACCTGGGTATGCTAATGATGGTGCCAAGTTTGCCGCTGATTTTATTAGGTTTACTATCACCCGAACCCTCGGTTAACAATATGTGGGTACCAAGTCTCAGTCATGGCTTGATAATGATTGAAACATTAAAAGGCGAAGAGATTTCTGCATCGCTTATCGGCTTGTCCGCTATTAGTAGCATGGTCATAGCGGTGTTATTGACATGGGTGGCTGTAAAACTTTATCAGCGGGAAAGAATTTTAGGTCAGTAGAGCTAAAGTTAAAACTAAAAAACCTTATATAAAAAGATGTAAAGCTCTTCTTGTTATTTTTTTGAGCATTTGTAAAAACGTAGATAGAATAGTTTGACAAATGAGATGCTCTCAACCACAGCTGATTCGGAGAATGTTATGCACAAGTACTTAGTTATTTTAGTTTGTAGTCTCAGCCTGCCGGTCCTAGCCGCCGATTTGCATAAAGAGGTTGCCAGCGATTATGACGCTTATCTTGATCCGCTGTTTAAACACTTTCATGCCAATCCTGAATTAAGCACCGTGGAGGACAAAACGGCCGCGAGGATGGCAGATGAATTAACTAAGGCTGGCTTTGAGGTAACTACAGGTGTAGGTGGCACTGGCGTGGTCGCTATTTTAAAAAATGGTGACGGCCCCATGGTAAGTATGCGAGCTGACATGGATGGTTTGCCAGTAGAAGAAAAATCTGGGCTTGAATATGCCTCAACCGCCAAACAAATAGACCCCATTACAGGCAATGAAGTGTTCGTTATGCATGCCTGTGGCCATGACGTTCATATCACCAGCTTGGTCGGCACGGCGCGGCGTATGCAATCAATGAAAGACCAATGGTCCGGCACCTTGATGCTGATTGTACAACCTGCCGAAGAACGCGTTATAGGTGCTAAAGCGATGGTTGAAGACGGTTTGTATAAACGCTTTGGCACACCAGATTATGGTTTGGCATTTCACGTATCCAGTGGCTTAGAAGCGGGCAAAATCGGTGTTACCGATGGTAGTCCGTTTGCCGGAGCCGATACGGTTGATATTATCGTTCATGGCGTTGGCGCGCACGGTGCATCACCGCATGCGGGTAAAGATCCGGTGGTATTAGCGAGTCAGATAGTACTGGCTTTACAAACCCTTGTAGCGCGTGAGTTACCACCACGTGATCCTGGTGTTGTGACGGTTGGCTCGTTTCACGCAGGGACAAAGCATAATATTATTTCCGATCGTGCTGAACTGCAATTAACGGTACGTAATACCAGTCAGGAAACCAGAACCACCTTACTTGAAGGTATCAAACGCATAGCGGAAAACATGGGCAGAGTTGCCGGCCTACCTGATGACATGCTGCCAGAAGTAATTGTCTCTGAAGAAAGTGTGCCGCCCACCATAAACAATGCGCAGTTGGCACAACGCTTGCGTAGTGTTTGGGTAAGTAATATGGGCGAAGATATTCTTGGTGACCGCCCTGCCAAAGGTATGGGCGCTGAAGATTATCCTTTCTTCACCACTGAGCCATACATCCCCAGTGTTTATTTTGTTGTTGGGGGTACGCCAGCAAGTGACTTTACTGCTGCTGAAAATGGCGGGCCTGCAATAGCCAGTCATCATAGCCCTCTATTTAAAGTACAGCCTGAACCATCGATCATCAGTGGTGTGGAAGCAACGGTGCTAGCATTGCTTGAGTTAATGCCGGCTAAGTAGAAGAGACGCTCAGTGCTTTGCTTATAATCTAAGGGAAGACTATCGACTTAGTTTTTTAATTTGTAAGATTGTGCGACATAAAATGTCGTTTTTGCACCTTAGTGTTAGACATCTAATAAAATCTATTTAGGAAAAGAATAATGCAAGACATTAATTGCCCTCACTGCAAAAAAGGATTCACGATCGACGAGGCAGGGTATGCAGATATACTTAAGCAGGTTCGAGATAAAGATTTTGAGACTCAGCTCAATGAACGACTTGAGTTAGCAGAAAAGGAAAAGCAAAGCGCAGTAGAGTTAGCGACGAGTAAGGTTGCTCGTGATATGGAGAAGGATGCAGGGCAAAAAGGAGCTGAAATTAAAGAATTAAAAGCCAAGTTAGAAGCCGCTGACGTCAAACAAAATCTGGCAGTTACCGAAGCACTTGCTGCGGTTACAAAAGAAAAAGATGATCTTAAAAATCAACTAAAACAAACTGAAGTAGAGCAGAAACTTGCTATAACCCAAGCGGTGAATGCGGTTGAGAAAGAACGCGATGAGCTTAAGAGTAACGTAAAAAATATTCGACTAGAAAAACAGAATGCTGAGAACTCACTAAAGGATAAGTACGAGACTCAAATCAAAGACCGTGAAAATGAGATAGAGCGCTTAAAAGATATGAAAGCAAAGCTATCCACAAAAATGGTGGGCGAGACTTTAGAACTACATTGTGAAACTGTGTTCAACCAACTTAGACCCACGGCGTTTCCTAAAGCCTATTTTGAAAAAGATAACGATGCCCGTGCGGGTAGTAAGGGTGATTATATCTTTCGCGATATAGATGAAGTCGGCACTGAGATAGTTTCAATCATGTTCGAAATGAAAAATGAGAGTGATGAGACCGCTACCAAGAAAAAGAACGAAGACTTTTTTAAAGAGCTAGACAAAGATCGAAATGAAAAGGGTTGTGAGTATGCAATTCTTGTTTCTCTGCTAGAAACAGATAGTGAATTGTACAACAGTGGTATTGTTGATGTGTCTCATCGTTATCCAAAAATGTATGTGGTGAGGCCGCAGTTTTTCATTCCGATAATAACCGTTTTGAGAAATGCAGCATTGAACTCTTTACAGTACAAAGCTGAGTTGGCTTTAGTTAGAGAACAAAACCTAGATATTACAAATTTTGAAAACAAGTTAGATAAATTTAAGACTGGGTTTTCTAAGAACTATGATCTTGCTTCACGGCAGTTTCAAAAAGCAATTGATGAGATCGACAAATCCATGACTCATCTACAAAAAACCAAAGATGAATTGCTTAAGTCCAGTAATAATTTACGGCTTGCCAATGATAAGGCTCAAGATGTCACGATCAAAAAATTGACTCGCGGCAATCCAACCATGGCCGCTAAATTTGAGGATTCCTGAATTAGTTAGCCAGCGCCTTTTCTAACTCGCCAAGACTCTCAATTATTACTGTTGGTTCAATACCCCAAGGGTCGAACACCGCACCTTCTGAGCGTTTTAGCCACGCGCCATTCATGCCAGCTGAGATTGCGCCTAATATATCGAATGGGTTGCTTGATATTAGCCATGAGTCACCGGCGTCGGCTTCCGATTCTTGTAAAAAATGCTTATACACAGCGGGGTTTGGTTTAAACGATTTAATGTCGTCGACGCTAACTACCCCTAGGAAATAATCTCGGATTTGCGCATTAACTAATAAGGCGTTTACGGCGTCGGCTGTGCCATTGGAAAAGGCAAACATTCGGCAGTCAACCGCTTTTAGTGTATCTAAGCCAGTTTCCACATCGTCGAACGCTGGAAGAGACCTATAGTGACCCAGTAATAGTTTTTTCCGTTCGTCAGTTAGACCTATATTATGAAACTCACAGGTGTAATCTAGCGCATTGCTAATGCAAATCGAAAAAGGTTCATAACGTTGCATTAGCCCTCGACGAAAAGAATATTCTAGCTGCTTGTCACGCCAAGTATGAGAAAAGCTACACGCTTTATCACCAATCATTTTTTCAAGTTCCGTCATAACCCCATGAGTATCAATCAAGGTTCCGTAAACGTCGAAGGCAAGAGTTATAGGCATGCCGTTATTCTCATATAAAGTTCAGACTTTGTTGTTTAGCTCTTACTAGCAGCAATAGTTTGAATAATTTCATCCAAGGCAGTTGGGTCTTCTATGGTAGGCGGGTCTACATATTCTTGCTCGTTTAAAATATGCTTCATCGTCTTTCGCAGAATTTTCCCTGAACGTGTTTTCGGTAACCGCGGTACCACAAAGGTTTTCTGATAACACGCGATAGGGCCAATTTCATTACGAACCAAAGTCTGTAAATCGCTTTGTAAAACCGTTTGCTGGTCTTGACCTTTTGATTGTTCAGAAGATTTTGGCACCACAAAGCCAACCGGAATTTCGCCTTTAAGTGAATCATCCATTGCCACCACGGCGCATTCTGCAACACTTGCGTGTTTACCAAGAACTTCTTCAATATCACCAGTGGAAAGTCGGTGGCCAGCAATATTAATCACATCATCCACTCGGCCCATCACAAACAGATATCCGTCTTCATCAAAATAGCCGCCGTCACCACTTGTGTAATACCCCGGGTAGTCAGATAAATATTCGGATTTAAACCGTTCAGTAGCATTCCATAGAGTCGCTAAGCAGCCAGGCGGCAATGGCAGCTTAATTGCTACGTTACCTTGCGAGCCATTTTCGACCGCCTTGCCTTCATCATCCAGAATCTCAATTTGATAGCCAGGAATCGGTTTGGTCGCTGAGCCAAATTTGATGTTTAGCTTTTCGATTCCGGTCATATTTGCCGCGATCGGCCAACCAGTTTCGGTTTGCCACCAGTTATCAATGATGTCTACGCCAATCTTATCTAACATCCACTGTTGGGTGGGTGGATCTAAACGTTCGCCTGCCGCAAACACGTGGCGCAGACTGCTAATATCGTATTTCTTGATAAGATCGCCATTTTCATCCTCGCGCCGGATCGCGCGAAAAGCGGTAGGTGCACTAAACATGGCGCTAACTTTATAGTCTTGTATGAGTCGCCAGAAAGAACCCGCGTCTGGCGTGAGAATGGGTTTGCCTTCGTACATTATGGTTGTGCACTGAGAAATCAATGGCGCATAGACAATGTAGGAATGCCCAACTACCCAACCGATATCAGAAGCAGTTAAAAAGGTATCACCAGGATTCAATCCGTAAATCGCCCGCATACTATATTTTAGTGCCACCGCATGGCCACCATTGGTTCTCACCACCCCTTTGGGCTTACCAGTAGTACCTGAGGTATATAAAATATACAGAGGATCACTGCCCGCAACAGGCACTGGATCTACTTCCTTTGCCCCAGCCAGCTCTTGTGACCAATCGAGGTCGCGATCATCGAGCATGGTGGCAGTCGCTTGCGGCCTTTGGTAGATAATGCAGTGTTGCGGCTTATGGCTGGATTGTTCAATCGCTCCGTCTAACAGGGGTTTGTACTCGATTGACTTAGTTATTTCGATCCCGCAGGAGGCGCTCATGATAATTTTTGGCTTAGCGTCGTCAATACGTGATGCTAACTCCGAGGCGGCAAAGCCACCAAACACTACCGAATGAACCGCGCCGATTCTGGCACAGGCCAGCATGGCTATGGCTGCCTCGGGAATCATAGGCATATAAATAATCACTGTATCGCCTTTAGTGACGCCACGAGCTGCCAGCATCCCAGCGGTCTTAGCGACCTGACCTTTTAACTCTTGGTAGTTATAGGTCGTCTTAACACCAGTAACCGGAGAATCATAGATAAGCGCGGTTTGTGTGCCATGCCCATTTTCTATGTGGTGATCTAGCGCTAGATAGCAGGTATTAAGTTGTCCGTCAGCAAACCAATGGCTTAGACCATCAGAATCTTGACTTAATATGGTGTTGGGAAAAGTAAACCAGTCAATGTCAGAGGCTTTATCTTTCCAAAATTGCTCCGGTTGGTTAATCCAATCGGAGTATTCTTTATCGTACGTCACACTTAACCCAAAATTAGTTTAGATATTGAAAAACAATATTGTCATTTACATTGCCTAATATAGCTATAAGACAATAGTCGAGAGGAGAACTCAAGGTTTGTTGCCTGCATTTGAGCCTTTATTTATAAGTACAGTCTATATTAGCCTTTAGTCGTAGATAGCGCATAGTTGTATTGCGGTTTGTTGTTCTGCGCAGTATAAACAATGGTATGTCTCACCGCAGCCGGATGTGACGTGCAATGCCAATGTTGGCTACTACTACTTAGATATACTACTGGTACTAGATATACTACTGGCAAGTCACAAAAAGAATGGTTGTAAGTCGATCTTCGGCTGCTTTTGAGTTTCAAAGAGTTAGTGAGCAAACGAGCGCATGCGTAATTTTTCATCGTTTGTGCATTTTTATTAATTTTGTTTATTACTATAGGTAATCGAATATGGCTGACAAAAAAAACAAACTGGGATCAACGTCTCGGCGTAATGTCCTTAAGGCAGGTGCTGCGTTTGCTGCAGCGTCGCCAATGTTCTACTTAAAAGATACATGGGCTCAAGATGACCCGGTTTATCGTAATGCACCAAAAGGCGATACTATGACCCTCGGGTTCAATGTGCCGCAAACTGGAGCATATGCTGATGAAGGCGCGGATGAGTTGCGCGCTTTTAAATTAGCTGTCAAACACCTTAACGGTGAAGGCGATGGTGGCTTACTAAACACCATGAAGCCTAGCAATTTGACAGGTAAGGGTGTTCTAGGCAAGAAAGTAGCTTATGTAACTGGAGATACACAAACCAAATCAGATGCAGCTCGTGCATCAGCAAAACGTATGATCGAAAAAGATGGTGCGTTGATGATTAGTGGTGGTTCTTCGTCTGGTGTGGCAGTAGCTGTACAGGGTTTATGTCAAGAAATGGGCGTAATCTTCATGGCCGGCCTAACGCATTCGAACGATACGACTGGTAAAGACCGACGTCGTTATGGCTTCCGTCATTTCTTCAATACAGAAATGTCAGGTGCTTCTCTTGGCCCTGTGCTTGAAAAAGAGTTTGGTAAAGAGCGCTCTGCTTATCACCTTACTGCTGATTACACTTGGGGCTGGTCTCAAGAAGGTTCTATTAAGAAGTACACCGAAGCTTTAGGCTGGGAAACAACCGCAGCTGTTAAAACGCCACTTGGCGCCGGTGACTTCTCTCAATACATCACACCAGTATTAAATTCAGGTGCTGACGTATTGGTATTGAATCACTATGGTAAAGATATGGTTAACTCGCTAACCCAAGCAGTTCAGTTTGGCTTGCGCGATAAAAATATCAACGGCAATGATTTCCAAATTGTAGTTCCACTATTTTCTCGTTTGATGGCACAAGGTGCTGGTGACAATATTAAAGGTATTTACGGCACCACCAACTGGAACTGGGCATTGCAAGATGCAGGTTCACAAGCATTTGTAAAATCGTTTGGTGCTGAGTACGGTAATCCACCATCACAGGCGGCGCAAACCTGCTATGTACAAACTTTGTTATATGCCAATGCGGTTGAAACAGCTGGCACATTCTATCCACCAGAAGTTATTAAAGCATTAGAAGGCTTTAAGTTCGATGGCATGGGTAATGGTCCAACTGAATACCGTGCTGAAGATCATCAATGTTTTAAAGATGTTCTTGTTGTGCGTGGTAACGAAAATCCAAGCAGCCAATTTGATTTGCTTGATATCGTTCAAGAAGTACCTCGTTCACAGGTCGAGTACGATTCAAGTGAGTTTGGCGGTGAATTAGGGCCTTACGAAGTATAACCAAGTCTTCTGGTTTCTCAGAGTCTGGTTCTCCGAGCTATGGTTCTCTAGCTTAGGGTTTTCCAGACTCTGGTTTCCCAGAATCTGGTTTTATTAGACGTAGTTTTTATTGTGTTATCAGCCACTCTTATGAGTGGTTGATAATGCTAGCTACTGCACAGCTTTTGGTTAATTACTTTTATAGAAGAGATAACGATAACTTATTATGGATGCCATTTTAATCCAGTTGCTGAACGGCCTAGATAAGGGCGCAGCATATTCACTTATAGCGTTAGGACTAACGCTGGCTTTCGGAACTTTAGGGGTAGTAAATTTCGCTCACGGTGCATTATTCATGCTCGGTGCGTTTTGTGCTGTAACCTTTCAAAAAGTTCTTACTCTTTCTAAACGAGTAAAAGACGAGAGCATTACCTATTTTGATGCTTATAAAGAGCAACCTTATTTAGAAATATGGTGGGGGGATACTGGCACAGCCATTATCGATTACTCCGTTCCCATATCGGTATTATTCGCGATTCCAGTGATGCTATTGATCGGTGTTATTTTGGAGCGCGGCTTAATCAAGCATTTTTACAAACGAACTCATGCTGAACAAATATTAGTTACCTTTGGCTTAGCGATCGTTATTGCAGAAATAGTTAGGCACTTTTTTGGTGCCAATCCTGTGCCAACACCAGCGCCTGAGATCGTCTCAGGAAGTGCCGCAATTGGTTCCTTTTTAGGCTTGAGCGATGGTCTCGTGTATCCATGGTGGCGATTAATATATTTAATATTTGCAGCCATCGTAATCTTTGCGGTGTTCGCGTTTTTAAAGTACACCACCTTCGGCATGGTTGTGCGTGCAGGCATGTCCGACCGTGAGACGGTAGGCCTATTGGGTATTAATATTCAAAGACGCTTCACTATTGTGTTTGCCATTGCTGCCTTGGTCGCAGGCTTGGCTGGTGTTATGTACGTGCCTATATTGCCGCCCGATTACAACATGGGTATGGAATTTTTAGTCTTATCCTTCGTGGTAGTGGTGGTTGGTGGAATGGGGTCTTTGCCTGGCGCAGTGAGCGCCGGCTTCCTATTAGGGATTCTTCAATCTTTTGCTTCTATGAATGAGGTTAAATCGATTATTCCTGGTATTGATCAAATAATAATTTACTTGGTTGCAGTAGTGATTTTACTGGTGCGTCCACGTGGCTTAATGGGGCGCGAAGGCGTCTTCGAGGACTAAGTATGAAAGGTTTTATGCAAAGTAACTTAGGCATAATGGTTGTATTTTCAATCGTGGTATTGGCTGCGCCTCTATGGGCTAATCCAATTGGTGCTAACTACCCCGACTTGCTGCAAAAGTTTGCTATTTTTGGAATATTGGCTGTCGGTTATAACTTATTGTTTGGGCTGACTGGTTACTTATCTTTCGGTCACGCTGCTTTTCTAGGTATTGGTTCATATACTGCTGTTTGGTCGTTCAAACTATTCACTATGAATATAGTGCCCGCGATAATCTTTGCGGTTATTGTGGCAGGTATTTTTTCGCTTATTATTGGTTTCTTGTGTTTGCGTAGATCGGGTATTTATTTCTCTATCCTAACCTTAGCATTTGCACAAATGGCATATAGCTTGGCGTACTCTGTTCTTACACCCATTACTAATGGTGAAACAGGCCTACAATTAACCCAGCAGGACCCTCGAATGATAGATTCAGCCATGGGTGTTGCAGTACAGGAAGGTTTGCCATCAACAAATTTTTTTGGCGTGCTGATGAAATCGAATGACGGTTATTTTGCTTTCTATTTCACTGCTATTATTCTGATTATTGCCTTTTATGTAGCGTTAAAAATCTTTCGCTCTCCTTTGGGCTTAAAACTAAGAGCGATTAAATCGAATCAGACTCGTATGAAATATACTGGTTTTGATACTAAACCTTACTTATTAACTGCTTTTGTTATTTCAGGCATGTACGCAGGATTGGCGGGTGGTCTTTTAGCTTCTATTGATCCCTTGGCGGGCGCAGAGCGAATGCAGTGGACAGCGTCGGGTGAGATCGTTTTGATGACGATTTTAGGTGGTGTCGGAACATTATTCGGACCATTGATCGGAGCAGGTGTTATTAAATATTTTGAGAATATTTTTTCTGCGCTTAATGAGTCTGAATTGCACGAAGTATTCGCTTTCTTACCTGATTTTATGGAAAATATAGTTGTCGCGATAGCCAATTCTTTTGTTGGAGAGGGCTGGCATTTAACGCTCGGTGTTTTGTTTATGTTGGTGGTTATCTTCCTGCCAGGTGGTATTGTCGAAGGCATAGAGAAAACGAGTGCCTATCTCCGCAGAAAGTTTGGCAAGCATGACCCTGCCGAACTGCAAGAAATTTCTGAAGGAGAGCGGGCATGACACATTTACTAACTATTAAAGACGTTAATAAAACCTTTGGTGGATTACGAGCTCTGTCTGACGTTAATCTGCAGATTGAAGATGGTGAGACTCACGCGATTATTGGCCCAAATGGCGCTGGCAAATCGACTTTGTTGAATTGCTGTATCGGCCGTTTAGTGCCAGATACTGGCTCTGTAACGTTTAACGGTACCGACATGATTGGTAAGGAGCCGCATGATATTAATCATGCTGGCATGGTTCGAGTATTTCAAACACCAGAAATTTTCCCTGACTTAAGTTTATTGGATAACGTCATGATTCCTGCTTTAGCCAAGCGCGATGGAACTTATAAGTTCAATCCGTTTAAAGTGATGGCGCAGGAGAAAAAAATTGAAGATGAGGCCATGTCGATACTTGCCGATTTTTCCTTAGAAAGATTTCATGACCAACATGCAGGCAGTATATCTCGTGGAGACAAACGTCGCCTTGAGTTGGCTATGGGGCTAATACAACACCCTAAATTGTTATTACTCGATGAGCCAACCGCAGGTATGTCTCGTCATGATACTAATCGCACCATCGATTTATTAAAGAATGACAAAATGAGATCCATGACTAAAGTCATTATTGAGCATGATATGCACGTGGTTTTTAGTTTGGCTGATCGGATCAGTGTGCTAGCTCGTGGCGCTATCATTGCAACTGGTACCCCCGAAGAAATCAAAAATAGTTCAAAAGTAAAAGAAGCATATTTAGGAGAGCCTGAAGATGAATAGTAATCTCTCAGCCAACTTAGAAGTAACCGATACTTCAGGTCAGGCAAGTAATAGCACTTCTAATCGCGCATTTTTCACGTGTGACGATATTCATTCATATTATGGTGAAAGTTATATCGTACAAGGGGTTAGTTTTAATGTTCGAGAGGGCGAAGTTCTTGCTTTGTTAGGCCGTAATGGCGCAGGTAAAACCTCTACTTTGCGGTCAATCGCGCGTATTGGTGACCCTGAGGTGACCTCTGGAGAGTTATGGCTTGATAACCAGCCGCTGCATGATATGCGTTCTTATCAGGCCGCTCAAAACGGCGTTGCCCTAGTTCCTGAAGATAGACGCATTATTCAAGGTTTGACTGTTGAAGAAAACATAAAGCTTGCTCAGATTAATCCGCCTCTAGGTTGGACTTTAGAGCGAATTTACGAGCATTTTCCGCGCCTTGCTGAGCGCCGCAATCAAGAAGGAACCACTCTTTCTGGCGGCGAGCAGCAAATGCTAGCGGTGGCGCGAGCATTAGCCCGTGACATTAAATTATTACTATTAGACGAACCCTACGAGGGCTTGGCACCTGTCATAGTACAAGAGATCGCAGGTATCGTCGAAAGTATTAAAAAACGCGGTATCACTACAATTATTGTAGAACAAAATGCAGTTGCAGCATTAAAGCTGGCCGACCGAGCAGTAATTTTAGATACCGGTGAAGTGGTCTTTGATGGTGCTGCAAATGAAGTATTAGATAACGAAAAACTTATGCACGAATATCTTGCTATCTGATGCGAATTAGGCGATTAGCACGACTAAGTTCGATATAAGACTTTAGTCTAAGTTATACCAATCGCCACTATCTATGGTGTGAAAATTTTGTGATATTACGCTTTCACACATAATTAGGCTTCACCACACACGTACACGTAATGAGGAGAATGATATGAAAAGAAGAATTTTTAAATCTGTAGTGGCCACAGCTGTATCAGCTATGCTGGTTGCTCCTGCTGCAATGGCAGCAGGCCCGATTGAGGATCGGATCAAACAAATGGAAGCTGAAATCCAAGAGCTTAAAGCGCTCATTCGTCAGCAAAACGCGGCGACGACTGCCAAAGTTAAAGAAGTAGAAACCAAGGTCGAGACGGTATCCGCAGCCAAGGGCAGCGATTACGGTTTTCAAACTAAAGGTAAAACTAAGTTTTCATATGGCGGCTATATCAAAGTAAACGGTATTTGGACTGATACATCAGACGGCCTAACTGTTGAAAACAATGTGACCAATTCGATTCTAGTGCCAGGTGCTATTGGCGTAGGCGATGGTGGCAATGACCGAACTGATTTCGACTTTGATGTGTTCACTTCACGATTTAATTTTAATACTGTAACCAATACCGCATACGGTAACGTAAGAACGTTTGTTGAATTAGATTTCTTAAGTGGCGGTGGTAACGAAGCTGTATCAAACTCTACTAATCCAAGAATTAGACATGCATTCATTAATTGGGATTATGCAGAAGACCAGTCTTTGACAGTAGGTCAAACTTGGGGCACGTTTTTTAATGTAGGGTCGCTACCCGATTCGGTGGACTTCATTGGCCCAACTTCAGGTAGTCTATTTAATCGTCAACAAGTAATTCGTTGGACTAAAAAGTTAGGTGGCGGCGCTTCTTTTCAATTAGCTGCTGAAAACCCATCTTCTAATATTTTTGGTCTAGGTGGCGATATTGATAATGGCTCTATTCCTGATTTGATTGCGCGTTATAACGGTGTCTCTGGAGGCCTTAAGTACTCGCTTGCTGTGGTTGGCCGTGATATCGGTATTGAACAAGACGACGTTGGTGGCATTGATGATCGTTCTTATGGATTAGCTGCAAATTTTGCCGGGTCATATACCTTTGACAAACAAAACACACTTAAGTTTTCTCTATCATCGGGCAATTTAGGTCGTTACATAGCACTATCCGCTTTTGGTGACGGTGGTATTGATGACACAGGTAATGTTGACTTAACAACAGTGACAGGCGGTTTCTTAGCCTTCACACATAAGTGGAACAGCAAGTGGCGCAGCACTTTTCAAGGCGCTTACTCAACCGCTAGTCTAGGTGATGGTGTGGGTGATACTAATACTGAGACACTACAAAACTACAATGTAAGTCTTGTATACAATCCGCTACCTAAGTTGGACTTTGGTGCTGCAGTTATTTATGCTCAACGTGAGCTTGAAAACGGCACAGACGGCGACTTAACTCGCTTCCAACTTACAGCTAAGTATTCATTCTAAAGTTGACATTATCCAAGTAAGCAGGAGTATTAGATTCTGCTGACATGCTTGGAATGTTCTTTCGAGAAGTGCGATCTCTTAATTGAGTTCGCACTTTTTTTTTAAATAAGTTAAGTTCATAAACATGTTAGCCATAGTCAAAAATAGTTTAGATCGAGTTGTAATGGAATGTTGATTCTCATCTCATGATTTCCATACAGTTTGTCACAACAGTGGCAGTGGGTTATCTACTCCTACTCTTTCTTATTGCGTATTTGGGTGATTTAAACCGATTTCGTCCTTTCGTACCCATCAATGCGAATCTGGTTTACGCATTATCACTTGCTGTTTATTGCTCATCATGGACATTTTATGGAGCAGTAGGGACAGCGTCCGTTATTGGCCTAGATTACGTCGCCATTTATTTAGGGCCTTGTTTGGTGTTTCTATTTGGTTATCCGGTGATGCGAAAAATCATCATCATCTGCAAACAAAATCACATTACCTCCATATCAGACTTTATCTCAAGCCGCTACGGTAAGAGTCGGCGTATTGGTGTATTGGTTACCACAATCGCAATGATTGGTTCATTGCCTTATATCGCGCTACAGCTAAAAGCTGTGTCCTTGTCATTTTTAGTATTAACAAATACCGATACCTTTGGCACAGAAGTAGCATCGAATATTTCGTCAGTAGACGTGGCTTTTTACACAGGTGCGATTTTAGTATTGTTTTCTATTCTTTTTGGTACACGGCATCTCGATGCAACTGAGCATCATAGTGGAATGGTGCTGGCTATTTCTTTTGAGTCGATAGTAAAGCTAGTGGCGATTTTAGTCGCAGGTTTCTATGCTCTGACTTTGCTTTTCGATCAGTCGTTCAGCGGCAACTTTGCTGCTGCATATAATTTTGATGGTCCCATCTACAACTTTTTAGGCGATTCATCTACCGCTAGTAGTTTTATTACCAAGATGATTTTGAGTATGAGTGCAATCATTCTCTTACCCAGGCAATTTCAGATGACAGTAGTAGAAGCGCATAGTCATCGGCAATTTAAGACTGCCTCATGGGTGATGTCGATTTATTTATTGCTGACTACACTCATTGTTATTCCCATTGCTTTTGTCGGAACCACCCTTTTGCCAGAAGGACAAGCTGATTTGTATGTGCTATCTCTACCTATCATAGCCGGCAACCAAGGCATTAGCCTATTAGTATTTATAGGCGGATTATCGGCGGCCACCGGAATGGTGATTGTGGCGGTAATTAGTCTTAGCACTATGATCTGCAACGATTTAGTTATGCCAAAACTGATTCGTATCAAACAGCTAGATATTCTTAATCGAGAGGATCTCAATTCCATTATTCTGCTTATTCGCCGGCTAGCAATCGTACTGTTAGTTATGGGTGCTTACGGCTATTTCAAGCTGATGGATGAAAATGCTCAGTTGGCCAATATCGGGTTGATATCGTTTGCCGCTGTAGTGCAGTTTTTACCCGCGACCATATGTGCAATTTACTGGAAGAACGCTCACAGTAAAGGAGTATACGGGGGTTTAATAGGCGGATTTGTTGTATGGAGTTATACGCTGATGTTACCTACGGTGCTAACCCCTAACTCTGTGGTAGAAATTTGGTCTAAATTATCGTGGTTGAATCCGCATGGACTTTTTGGAATCAAATTTGACGACTCATTGACGCATGGTGTGTTCTGGAGCCTTCTAGTCAATGTGTTTTTATTGATAGTGCTTTCATTACAGCACAAACAATCTGTGCTAGAGAATATGCAAGCCAGTCGTTTTTTCTATACGGGTAACCCAGGTAGTGATGTGTCGCCAACCGGTGAAAACGAACCTATAGCCGTGCACCCCGAAGCCTTACGTATTTTATCTGAGCGTATTATTGGGCAGAGGAATACTCAGGCTATATTCAATCAGTATGAAATGCAGAGCGGCGTAGATCTTTCCTTAGAAAACAAAGTTGATCGTGAGCTCATATCATTAACTCAAAATGCCATAGCCGGTGTTATCGGTAGTGCTTCGGCACAAAAAGTTATTTCAGATAGCGTAATCGCTGATGGCGAAAATTTAGATGAAATGACTGCGTTAGTTGATGAAACTTCGTCAGTACTGCAATTCAATCGAAATTTATTACACACCACTTTAGAAAATATAACTCATGGTATTTCTGTGGTTGATGAAGAAATGAATTTAGTAATTTGGAATCAACGTTATATCGAATTATTTGAATATCCAGAGAATTTGATTTTTGTTGGTAAGCCTATTTCAGAAGTTCTTGAATACAACGCTAAACGGGGTGATTTTGCAGGGCGCGATTCTACTGTAGAAATTCGTAAGAGGTTAAACTATCTGAGCAAAAGAATATCGTATAGAAACATAAGAACTAGGCCTAATGGCCGAGTCATTATATCTATTGGTGAGCCAATGCCGAATGGTGGCTTTGTCACGACTTATGAAGATATTACCGAATCTGTTACGGCTTCAGAAATGTTACGCAAAGCCAATGAAGAATTAGAAGATCGTGTTGCCGAACGTACCAAAGAATTAAGAGCGCTTACCGTAGAGTTAGAAAAGACGACACGCAGTAAAACGCACTTTTTGGCTGCTGCTAGTCATGATTTACTGCAACCGATTAATGCTGCAAGGCTTTTTTCTCATAGTATTTTAGAAAGAAGTGCCGATCGATCTGATGTCGCCAACCTTGCTGAAAATGTCGATCAGTCGCTCGTCATCGCAAATAAACTATTGCGAGCATTATTAGATATATCGAAACTTGATTCTGGCGGCATTCAAGCGAACTTGTCTGTATTTGATTTAAAAGCATTTATCGATGATTTATTGATAGATTTAAAAGGTGTTGCTAGCCGTAAGGGTGTTGAACTAGTAGCAGATACCACCGATATAGCCATTTTGTCCGATCGACAATTATTATTTTCTGTGATGCAAAACCTAGTTTCCAATGCTCTTCGATACACCGAGAGCGGAGGGCAGGTAAAGCTAGCTATTGAAGTAAATCCGCAGGATTATGGTCTAGTAAAAATCAGTGTCATCGACAATGGGATTGGCATAGAGAAAGAAAAATTAGATGATATTTTTAATGAGTTTTATCAGATTAAGACATCCGATTCTGAGCGAGCTGAAGGTCTTGGTTTAGGTTTATCTATTGTTGAACGCATTAGTCGCCTTCTCAATTTGGATGTGAGCGTTGACTCTGTCGTAGGTCAGGGTAGTACGTTTTCTATTGATGTGCCTATTTCTGAGGAGCGTGCAGAGCCTAGGCTAAGTAATCAAGGCATGCTTAAATTGCCAGTAGATAAATTTAGTAATATTAATGTTCTATGTCTAGATAATGATTCGTCTGTATTAGAAGCGATGCAGGTTTTGATAGAAGGTTGGGGATGTACCATTACACCAGTACTAACTTATAAAGAAGGCTTAGCCGCATTTTCTAAACAGAATTATCAGATTGTACTGGCCGATTATCGTTTGGACTATGCAGAGACTGGTTTAGACTTTTTACGGACAGTTAAAGAAATAACTGACGCTAGAAGTATGGCGCCAGTACAAGCTATTTTAATCACTGCGGAGCAAGACGAGAGTATAGAAGAGCGCGCGCTAGAGATGGGTTTTTACTATATGCAGAAACCGATTGAACCTTCTGCGTTAAAATCACTGATGTTATTTTTAGTAAGCGATATTGAGCAACAGCAAATAGCGCAATGAATTACTCATTAGGCGGGTTAAGTTTTTGACCTACTGACGGGTTTTGCAATTGGTATTCTTTGATAAATAACACAGCCTGTGTTCTGTTATTTATTTTAAGTTTTTTGAACATGCTCGTAATATGCGCTTTTATAGTGGCTTCACTGACGTCCAAGTCAAAAGCTATTTGCTTGTTCAACTTGCCTTTGCCAATTTCCATCAACACGCGCAATTGTGATGGAGTTAAG
Organism: uncultured Gammaproteobacteria bacterium; assembly: GCA_964531625.1. Taxonomy (GTDB): domain Bacteria; phylum Pseudomonadota; class Gammaproteobacteria; order Arenicellales; family Arenicellaceae; genus Arenicella. The sequence continues at coordinate 12,259 of CAZHEL010000023.1, read as the reverse complement.
GTATCCACCTTGTCGCTAGCAAAGGAGGTTGCTTGGCTTTCTTTTTCGCGATGAAGATCGATCCAACTTGGATGATAGGTTTCGCCTGCTAAGATCTTTTTTATAGCAAGTTTAATTTCGGTTGGGCTAGAGGATTTAACGATATATCCTGATGCATTAAACTCTAAACAAGTCAGCACAATGTTAGGTTCTTCATGTGCAGATACCACCACAATTGGAGTATGCGGGTGTAATTTTTTTAACAGTGCTAAATCAGTTAATCCATTTGAATCAGGCATGTTTAGATCTAAAAAGATTAAATCGAATTTCGATTCGTCAAGTAAGCTTTTAGTCTCTTGATAATTAACTGCCTCACGCATTTCAGCGCCAGGTATTGCAGATGCTACGATATACTTTAATGCTTCACGAAAAAGCGGATGATCGTCTGCGATAAGGATAGAGTTCGTCATTGATTTACTAAAAATTATGAAGGTAATACTGGAAGGTACTACAGGTAATAGTAATGCGTCATTTATATCTAAGACTTATGTCGAATACCTAACTTTGGAACGCCAGTATAGACTGAATGCGCATGTCGTAAAAGCGATCGGAGACTAATACATAAGCATCTCATTCAGCCACTTCCTACTTAATAAAAGAAGGTAATAATAAAAGAACCTGACAAAGAGGCTAATAAAAAGTCCAAAGATTAGCAAAGGGAGTATTGGCTAAACATTGACGCTCACCGCCGCTAATGCGATGCTAAAGTGCTAATAGCGCCATTTTTTAGTGCGGTTTTTACGCAACTTAGGGATGGGGTTTCGGCCACAATTATTTTGATTGTTCGCCAACATATTATTTTTTCCTTATTTGCTCTAGATCCAGCTGGCTTTTATCGGTGACAAAACACTTTCAATATAATTTTAGATAAATTAATTCACGAGTTAGAACTATGACTGACGATACTATATATCCCGTATTTGATTCGATTAAGGCGAATACGCATTTGACCAAAGGGCAGTATGAGGAAATGTATACTCGCTCTATATCAAATCCTGATGAGTTTTGGGCCGAGCAGGCCGAAAAGAATTTGGATTGGTTTAAGCCTTTTGATCAAGTATCTGATTATGATTTTCACACCGCTGACATTAGCTGGTTTAAGGGCGGCAAAATAAATGTTTCATATAACTGTATTGATCGGCACTTAGCCACTAGAGCAGGCCAAACAGCGATTATTTGGGAGGGAGATGATCCAAGCAAAAGTGAGCATATTACTTACCAAAAATTGCATGATGAAGTTTGTAAGTTGGCCAATGCTATGCGTGGCTTGGGTGTGACCAAAGGTGATCGTGTTTGCCTGTACATGCCTATGATTCCAGAAGCGGTCTATGCCATGCTGGCTTGTACTCGCATTGGCGCAATTCACTCTGTAGTGTTTGGTGGTTTCTCACCTGAGGCATTGCGCGGTAGGATCAATGACTCTGAGTGTAAGATGGTGATAACCGCAGATGAAGGTTTGCGTGGCGCCAAACCCGTACCTTTAAAAGCCAATGTGGATGAAGCTTGCAAGGAAACACCGTCAATTGAATCTATATTGGTTTGCGAAGTAACTGGTAGCGACGTAGGCTGGCAAGAAGGCCGTGACGTTCGCTATAACGAGGTAGTGCAAGATCAGCCATCGACCTGTGAACCTGAGCAGATGGATGCAGAAGATCCGATGTTTATTCTGTACACCTCGGGTTCCACTGGTACACCCAAGGGTGTTATGCATACTACTGGAGGTTATCTGCTGACCGCAGCGATGACATTCAAGTATGTCTTTGACTATCAAGAAAACGAAGTTTATTGGTGTACCGCCGATGTTGGCTGGATCACAGGTCATACCTATTTAACCTATGGTCCACTGGCAAACGGTGCGACCACTCTTGTTTTTGAAGGCGTGCCAACCTATCCAGATGCCAGTCGTTTTTGGCAAGTGGTGGATAAGCATAATGTGAATATCTTCTATACAGCCCCGACCGCTCTAAGAGCCTTGATGGGTGCCGGTGACCAATTTTTAGAAACCACTACACGGTCTAGCTTGCGAATACTGGGCACTGTTGGCGAACCAATTAATCCGGAAGCTTGGGAGTGGTACTTCGATAAAGTTGGACATAAGAAATGCCCAATCGTAGATACATGGTGGCAAACTGAGACAGGCGGCATCATGATTGTGCCATTGCCAGGTGCTACAGCTGCTAAACCAGGGTCGGCCACGTTACCATTTTTTGGCGTAGAGCCTGTATTGCTTGATGATGAAGGCAATATTCTAGAAGGCGAAGCCTCGGGTAACTTAGCCATTGCTAAGTCATGGCCTGGTCAAATGCGCGGAGTGTATAACAACCCAAAACGCTTTCACGAAGCTTACTTCTCAATGTACCCCGGCTATTACTTCACAGGTGACGGGTGTCGGCGTGATGCGGATGGCTACTATTGGATAACTGGGCGCGTTGACGATGTAATTAATGTATCAGGCCATCGCATGGGTACCGCTGAAGTTGAAAGTGCGTTAGTGCTACACGAAGCTGTCGCCGAATCGGCGGTGGTTGGTTATCCGCACGATATCAAAGGGCAAGGTATTTATGCCTACGTGACCCTAATGGCAGGAGTGGATTATACCGATGAGCTTAAATCCGAACTGGTCAAACATGTTCGCTCAGAAATTGGCCCGGTTGCCACACCCGATGTGATTCATTGGGCACCAGGTTTACCTAAAACCAGATCGGGCAAAATAATGCGACGAATTCTTCGAAAAATTGCCGAAGATGACTATTCAAATTTAGGTGATATTAGTACTTTGGCCGACCCTTCAGTAGTTGAAGATTTAATCGCCAGTCGAGACTAATACTCAGTTTGGCGATCTCTCTTCTATTGGTCAAGACTATCTAAGCTTATTTATCTAGACCGCCTAGGCAAAGGTATTTGATCCCAAGTGCTCAAAGCAGCTATATTTTTTCTGAGTTCCAAATGGGCAAGCGGCCTAATTTAAAACCGATCTGGCAATGCTCGGATGAGTATCGGCGGACCACTAATATTGATCGTTTTAGAGAACAGATTAGTTCTCAATACGATCAATCTTTAGCTAGCTATGCTGAGTTACATCAGTGGTCAATAGATAAGCCTGGTTTATTTTGGTCGCAAGTGTGGGATTTTTGTAATGTGACAGGCATAAAAGGCGAACACTTTTTTGAGCAAAAGTCTTCGATGTTAGAGTCTAGGTTTTTTTCTGAGGCGCGCCTTAATTTTGCCGAAAACTTACTAACTAATAATGTTGTTTCTGATTCCGCTGACGCTGTGGTGTTTTGGGGTGAAGATCGTGTCCGTCAAAGAGTGTCTTGGCTGCAATTGCGAGAATCCGTTTCTCAAATGACGCAAGCACTAAGAGATTCTGGGGTAAACAAGGGTGACCGCGTGGTTGCCTATATGCCTAATATTCCTGAAACGATTATCGCTATGTTAGCCGCCAGTTCTATTGGTGCAATTTGGAGTTCCTGTTCTCCCGATTTTGGTGTGCAAGGAGTACTTGATCGCTTTGGTCAAGTAGAACCAACCATACTGATTGCCGCAGACGGTTATTTTTACGGCGGAAAAGAGATTGATAACTTAAACAAAGTTAAAGAAATAGCAATTAAACTACCCTCACTCACAAAAGTAGTAGTAGTGCCTTTTCTGAGACGCAATCTAGATCAAGCTGCAAGCTTAGGTGATGTGCCTAATGCGGTGTTATATACAGATTTTATAGATCGCTATGACGCAGCACCTATCAAGTATACGCAACTGCCGTTTGATCATCCTTTGTTTATTTTATATTCAAGCGGAACAACCGGTGCACCGAAATGTATTGTGCATGGCGCGGGTGGAACTCTGTTGCAGCATTTAAAAGAACATCAATTACATTGTGATCTTAAGTCGAGTGATCGACTTTTCTATTTTACAACTTGCACTTGGATGATGTGGAATTGGTTGGTCTCGGGGCTAGCGTCGTGTGCTACTTTATTGTTGTTTGATGGTTCACCTTTTCATCCTAACCCGACAGTTTTGTTTGATTTAGCTGAGCAAGAGGGTATGACGCATTTTGGTACGTCAGCTAAATATATTGATGCCCTGAAAAATGAAAAAACAAACACCACTCAATCACATGATTTGTCGGCGCTTCGTATGATGTGTTCCACAGGTTCGCCACTGGTTGCTGAGAGCTTTGACTATGTTTATGAATCGATAAAACAAGACGTGTACCTTGCGTCTATTTCAGGCGGCACCGATATTATTTCTTGTTTCGTGTTGGGTGATCCATCGAGTGACTTGCACAGAGGTGAGATTGCTTGCAAAGGCTTAGGCATGGCGATGGATGTATTGGATGATGATGGCAAGTCTATTATTCAAGAAAAAGGTGAGCTAGTTTGTACTCAGGCTTTTCCTTCTATGCCAGTGGGCTTTTGGAATGATATAAACCACGAAAAATATAAAGCCGCTTATTTTAAACGCTATCCAGGTATTTGGGCGCAAGGTGATTTTGCTGAAGTAACCGAACATGATGGGTTTATTATTCATGGGCGATCCGATGCAACTCTAAATCCCGGTGGCGTGCGTATTGGCACGGCTGAAATATATAGGCAGGTAGAACAAATAGAAGGTGTGCGAGAAGCGATAGTGATAGGCCAGCCATGGTCGGGTGATGTGCGTGTGGTTCTTTTTGTTGTATTGTCGCCTGACTTAAAATTAGATAATGCCTTGCGTGAGGAAATAAAACATAAGGTAAGAACTGGTGCCACTCCGCGGCATGTGCCAGCCGTGATTCTTCAGGTAGATGATATTCCTAGAACTAAATCAGGAAAGATCAGCGAATTAGCAGTTCGTGATGTTGTAGAGGGACGGCCGATCAAAAATAAGACCGCTTTGGCTAACCCAGAAGCCTTGGATGATTTTGCTAACTTTGATGAACTAAAAAGCTAATAAAAAGTTTTACCAGATGAGTTAAGCCTTCTCTAGGACTAAAGGCTAATAGACAGTATGCAATCTTCAAGTTATGAAGGCTAGTACTGCTTTGATTATTAGGTAGAGATTATTTTCCCATCTGTGGTCAACAGCTATTCAAAATCGATATTGATGCACGTTGATCGTTCGGTTCAACATCACAAACGAGTGCAATATCACTAATAATAGGAGATTTAATATGTCGGGTTCCACAGTATTTGTGGTTGGTACATTTGATACCAAGTCGCATGAGCTTAACTATTTAAAAGATACCATCAAGGCCACTGGGGTTGCGGTAAAAACCGTTGATCTGTCAACATCGGACGGTAGCTCTTCAAGCGGTGATGTCAGTCCGCAAGATATTGCAGCGCATCACCCAGATGGTGTTGATGCAGTATTTACCGGTGATCGTGGTACCGCCGTGGCGGGCATGGCTCAAGCTTTTAAATTATGGTCAACGCAGAACCTTGATTCAATTGGTGGCATGATTTCAGCCGGTGGCTCCGGTGGAACAGCCTTAGTGACACCCGCATTACAATCACTGCCAATTGGCACACCTAAGATTATGGTTTCTACCGTTGCTTCAGGTAACGTAGAACCTTATGTCGGGCCTAGCGATATTATGATGATGTACTCAGTGACGGATGTGCAAGGTCTAAATACAATTTCTCGCAGAGTCTTAGGTAACGCCGCCGCCGCAATGGCGGGGGCTGTATTGCATGCACCTGCATTGCTTAGTGATTCGGATGAAAAGCCCGGATTAGGCATGACCATGTTTGGGGTGACCACGGCGGCCGTTCAAGCTGTGATTGAAAAGTTAGAGAGTGACTATGAGCCATTTGTTTTTCACGCCACCGGTGTTGGTGGACGATCAATGGAAAAGCTGGCTGATGGCGGTTTCTTTAAGGCGGTTATAGATTTAACTACCACCGAAGTTTGTGACCTATTATTTGGAGGTGTATTTGCGGCTGATGAAGATCGCTTCGGTGCCATGATTCGCGAAAAAATTCCCTATGTGGGTTCTGTAGGTGCCTTAGATATGGTTAATTTTGGTGCGCCACCAACCGTGCCCGCTAAGTATGCCGATAGACTTTTTTACGAACACAATCCGCAGGTGACCTTAATGCGTACTACGCCGGCCGAGAACACCCAAATGGGTGAATGGATCGCAGGTCGACTGAATCAGATGGATGGACCGGTTCGATTCTTATTACCGCAAGGGGGAGTGTCCGCACTTGATGCGCCAGACATGCCGTTTAATGATGATGAAGCTCGCGCTGCCTTGTACGATGCTATTCGAACTAACTTTGTAGAGACCGGTCAGCGTCGTTTGATTGAAGTGCCGCATCATATAAACTCACCCGAGTTCTGCGATGCCGTTGTTACAGCTTTACATGAAATAACCTAAATAGGAGTCAGACACATGCCATTAGTGCAAAGAAAAGAATTACTAAAAAAACTGAATAAAATGAAAGCCAATGGTATCCCCATCGTTGGCGGTGGTGCTGGCACTGGTTTGTCAGCTAAGTGCGAAGAAGAAGGTGGTATTGATCTAATCGTGATTTACAACTCAGGCCGTTATCGTATGGCCGGTCGTGGATCACTTTCAGGTTTGCTGGCATATGGTAATGCTAATGAAATCGTTAAAGAGATGGCCAGCGAGGTGATACCGGTCACAAAATCCACTCCGGTGCTTGCCGGCGTTAACGGTACAGACCCATTCTGCAATTTTGATATGTTTCTTGACGATTTAAAGCGGCTTGGATTTTCTGGTATTCAGAATTTTCCAACGGTAGGTCTAATAGATGGCAATTTTCGAGCGAATCTTGAAGAGACGGGTATGTCTTATGCGCAGGAAGTTGAAGTTATCCGCATGGCTCATGAAAAAGATATGTTCACCACACCGTATGTGTTCAGTGATGAAGACGCTATTGCGATGGCAAAGGCAGGTGCTGATATTATTGTCTGCCATTTAGGGCTGACCACAGGCGGCAACATAGGCGCAGAAACAGCGGTAACCCTTGATGATTGCGTAGAAAAAATTGATAGCTGGGCTGCATCTGCATTATCCGTTAATCCTGATGCTATAGTGTTGTGTCACGGCGGCCCTATCGCTATGCCAAATGACGCTGAATATATTCTCAAGCATACTAAGAATTGTCATGGCTTTTATGGCGCATCATCCATGGAACGTTTGCCAACCGAAGTAGCACTGGTAGAACAAACCAAGGCCTTTAAATCAATTAAGTTTTAACCGCTTCTGTACGGTATTCGGCACATGATAGTAAACAATTTACTATCTGAGTTTGAGTGCTCGAGTGCTCGAGTGCTTGGTAAATTGATGAATATAAATATATTTGCGGTGCTACTGTTAGATGTATTTGCTTTTCGATGGCCTGACCATAGATAAACTGCTTGATTGGATAGATTTTGACGCGACATAGCGAATTTTTGGATTCCTATTTGTCGCTGATTAGCCGATAATGCGCAAACGGTTTTTGATTCTCTACTGATAGTATGTAGCTGCTAATTAATGACCGATTTTTTTCAAAAATAGTGAACCAGTAGGGCCTAAAAATAGGGCCTAAAATTTCACCAATTAGCCATGATCAACTCGGATAATAATCACAATCAATTTTTACCTGTTATTGGTATTTTAGGTGACGGCCAATTAGCAATGATGATGGCCCAAGCCTATCAAAACCTGGGTGGTGAGGTGATGACCTTGGGCGCCTCTGCTGACGCGCCAGCTACTGCGGTTGCTGATCAGAGCTTTGTTGGTGATATCGGTGATTTTGAAAGTGTTTCTAAGTTTTTCAATGCGGTTGATGTGGTAACACTTGAAAACGAATTTACCGATAGCACATTGCTAAGTGATGTTGCCGCTAGGTGTGACACGCCGGTATTACCAGATCCAAGCAGGTTTGGTTTAATCGAAGATAAATTATCCGAAAAAAAGTTCTTTCAGGATCTGGGTATTCCTCAGGCAGTTTTTGTTGAGGTAACAAGCGAGGCGGATTTGAAAGATATTGCAGGGTATCTAAAAATCGCCAAAGGTGGCTACGATGGTATTGGTACGTATCGAGTCGAGAGTATGAGCGAGGCGACCAAGCTTTTTAGAAAAATTCAATCATCCGGAGTTATATTATTTGAAGAAGCGGTTGAGTTTAAAAAAGAGTTATCGTTAATTGGTGTGTCCGGTTCTAACGAAATTGTTTTTTACCCAATTGTAGAGACCCATCAAGAAGATGGCACCTGCAAGTTTGTAACCTTCCCAGCTCAGGTTTCGCCGTCAATAGAGGAGCAAGCGTGTGCATATGTAAGCAGTGTGCTCAACAAACTTGATACTCAAGGGCTATTTGCATTTGAGTTCTTTCTTACAAATGACGATCAGTTGATCTTAAATGAATCGGCGCCTCGGCCGCACAACTCTGGACATATTACGCTTGATTTAGCAAACTGTTCTCAGTTTGAAAATCATATGCGAGCGGTGGCAGGACTGCCGCTTAGAAAACCTGAGATAGTCAAAGACTCAATGACCATGGTTAATCTTTTGGCGACAAAAAGTGGCGCATTTGATTTTGAAAAAATTGCTAATTCAATAAATGATCCGGATGCTAGCGCTACTCTGTATCGCAAAAATCAATCCAGAATTAAGCGTAAGATGGGTCATGTGAATTTATGGGGCTCTAATCAGCAACAGAGAGCCGAAAATTTAATTCGCAATTTAGATATTTAAACTAAGTATCAATTTAAATAAGTATCATTAAATAGAACGTCAGCCAAAACCACAGTCTAAATAAACTACCTAAACAAATTATGGAGATAACGGCAAATGAAAGTAGCTATTGTAATGGGATCTGATTCCGATTGGCCTGTAATGAAAGCCGCCGCCGAAATACTCACAGAATTCGATGTTGACTATCAAGCCAGTGTTTTATCTGCGCATCGAACACCTGAAGATATGGTGCAATTTTCAAAGGATGCGATTGAGCAAGGCTTTAGCGTCATTATTGCTGGCGCTGGCGGTGCCGCGCATTTGCCAGGCATGGTGGCTTCATGTACCACATTGCCAGTAATTGGTGTGCCAGTGCGTGGCAGTAATCTTGAGGGCATGGATTCACTATTATCGATTGTGCAAATGCCACGCGGTATTCCAGTAGCAACGGTAGCGATTAATAATGCAACAAACGCGGCTTTGCTAGCGATTCGGATGTTATCTATCAGTGATAAAGAGTGCCGTCAAAAGTTAAGCGCTTATTCTAAGCAAATGGCCGACATGTCTAGGGACAAGACTCTTGACTAAGAGCTGCCTGTACTAGCGATGTTTGAAAGCGAAATAAGGATTAAATTCTTCAAGAACTTGACCCTCATACTGTAGTAAAAAATACCCACTGAAGTCAGTGGGTATTATCTTCGGTTGCTTATCGTAAATTTTAGCGTGTTGCTGTCAGCGTGCCCGTTACGTCAACCGGTATGGCGGCTCCTTCAAACATACAATCAAGACTGGCGTCCAAGGTTCCGTCTAAGGTGTCGCCAGCAAAGTTTATAATTAGATCAATAGGTCCTGAGCAAGATACATCATCGTCAATATCAACCAGCGTTGACGCGTCCACTGAAACGGTGATGTTATTTCCATCAATGGGAAACGATCCTGTGGTTGACTCATCATCAATAGTGATGCTCGTTACCGCATTGTCTTGTACCACAATTTGCAGAGGCGCAGACTCGGTTTGGCTCAATCCAATGGTGCTAGCTGTGGCTTCAATGGTACCTACAAACACCCCATCATTGTTGGCTTCAGCAGTGCCGCCACTATCACTTCCACCGCCTCCACAGGCAGCCAGAAACATAATAATAAGCGCGTAATAAAATGCATGGATTGACTTCATGTATTGGTCTCTCTTTCTTTAAAAATTAAACGGGCGGGCAATCGAAGTGTAGCAAAGGGATAATACTTTTGCGTGAATAAAGTAAAATCTATACTCTCGCAAACAGATACCGAAATTATACATCAAAGCTGCAATTATCATAAATAGTTATACCGGCAAATTTTTTTAGTGAGGCTTGTTTAGGACAAAGCCTTTTATAAACACTTTGTCCAATAAACGGAGTCTAAATGTTATTGAGTGTTAAATACTTTAAGAAAATATTTTTAGTAACTCTCGTATCTTTACCCACAAGCTGGTTAGCTATAGGATCGATGTAAATCAAGGACAAAGTTTTAGAGTAGTCTGAGGGGTTATTCTTAAACAATGGCAACTATTACTAAGAAGTTATTTAAGAGGTTATGATAGAGGGCTCACGAGAGGTATATTGGGTGGGCAATTCATGAAAAACAAACTGTCCGTAAATAAAACTGCGCTCGCAATGGCAGTAGCGCAAGCATTTGCTATTAACACCAGTTCGGCTGCTATTATCACTGTCAATAATAGTTTGGACGCTGGTGTGGGATGTACGCTGCGCGAAGCTATTACCAGCATTAACGCTGGTGTGGCAAGCGGCGGTTGTGTGGCAAGCGGTGTCCTTGGCACAAATGACAGCATTGACTTTAGTGTTTCTGAAGTTATCGTCTCCGGATCTGAATTAGCAATTACTGAAAACGTTTCGTTTAATCCTGACGGCAGTGAAGTCACCATCGATGGTGACGGTTTCGAAGGGGTTTTTTATATTGAAAATTCAACCGTTTCGTTTGATAGGGTTACTATTACTGGTGGCAATACTATTGGTGGTGGCGGAGGGATTTATGCTTACAACAGTAGCGTTAGTTTAAACAATAGCACAGTGTCTGGTAATGAGGCAGACTATGGTGCTGGCATCTACTCCAATGTCAGTACAATCGAGTTGAGTAATAGCACCGTGTCAGGTAATTCAGCAGAAGACTATGGTGGCGGGATTTATGCCTACGCTAACAGTACTGTCACGCTGAGTAATAGCACGGTAAGCAGCAATTTATCAGGTGCATATACCGGGGGAATTTTCAATGCCAGCGGGGTACTCGAACTAAGTAACAGTACCGTGACAGGTAATTCTGGATCAACTACCTATTACTCTTACGGCGGTGGAATTGCTGTGCTATTCAGTACCGTTACGCTGAACAATAATCTTATTGCTGGAAATACAGCATTTGATGCGGGCGAGTTGTATAACATTGGAAGTACCATAACGTCTAACTCAAATTTGTTTGGTGATAGCGTTGTCTTCTTTACTCCCTCAACAAGTGATACGCTTATTGATTTAAACCAGACCAACCTGAGTACCGTGCTTTCTCCATTGGCCGACAATGGAGGTCCAACACTGACGCATGTGTTACCCCCGGGAAGCCCTGCTATTGATGCGGGCGATAATACTGTTTGCGCGGCCGCACCAGTTAATAATCGTGATCAACGTGGTGAATCACGGCTCTCTGGTAGTGCTTGCGATATTGGCGCCGTTGAAGTGCAGGCAGTTGTGACCGCCCCTATAGGTGATGAAGCGTTGTTTGTGGTGCCATTGCCCAATGGTAACTCGGTAATTTTTGGTCTCTGACCATTCTAAATTCTTTTGAGTCCTATAGGCCGAGCTTGCTTGAGCTCAGCACTTGCTTGTTATACCTTATACCTACTGTATTAAGCAGTGTTAGTCTCGTGAGTCGGCTCTGTGTCGCCATACTGTCAGGTGATAGTCGTAGCAAAGTCAGGTGAATGTCGTCACACTTTTTGGGAATTTTCCGTAATGTGTATTTCAATACAGCAAAACAAGGTTTAGTGATGATTATTAGAAAGTTGAGGTTACAACGAGGTTGGTCACAAGATCAGTTATCTCAATTATCAGGTTTGAGTGTAAGAACCATTCAAAGAATAGAGCGCGGGCAAACGCCTAGCTTAGAGTCTTTGAAATCACTGGCTGCTGTATTTGAAATTAACATAAACGACTTACAAGCGGAGCCAATAATGAATACAGAAATAAGCATTAGCGAGCGAGAAAAAAAAGCCATTGATGATGTGCGAGCCATTAAAGATTTTTATTCACACCTAGTGACGTTCGCGGTCACTATTCTCGGTTTATTTATTCTTAACTACATGACCACACCGCAATACATTTGGACTTGGTGGGTGGTGTTGGGCTGGGGCATCGGCATAGTTAGTCATGCGATGTCCACCTTTGAATTTTTTAATTTGTTTGGCCCTGAATGGGAAAAAAAACAAATCGAGAAACGCCTGGGTAAAAGACTCTAAGAATAGAGACCTTATTTGATTAAATGAAATTACTCTTAGTCGTCCTTAGT
>CAZHEL010000022.1:36821-40823 GCA_964531625.1 uncultured Gammaproteobacteria bacterium | reverse complement strand
ATACGTTCGGTACCCGACGATAAAGCATAGTCTTTAGATAAATAATAAAACAGGGAACAGACCACAGTTTTATGACCCCGTTTGCTTGATAAAAAATTAATTCAGAGTAAATTTATTCAGTGGCAGTCCCGGTGGTTTTTGCTATACCTCAAACGACTTGATAACGAGCTTATAATTATCTACCAACAACGCATAAACGTTTTTGGTAAAATTCAAAATAACCACTGACCAAGCGAATGGCGTTCAGACAAGGCGGGCGATGTTCTGAGTGAGGGAGCGTACAATGAGTACACGAGACCGATCTCAGGTTGTCACCCAACGCAGGATCAACGTGATTCGCACCGCGTCAGTACGATTACCAAGCAAATTTTTCTCAGACAAGGCGACCATCGTTCTGCGCGAAGGAGCATACATTGAGTATGTGACTGAGCGCAGGTCGTTGGTCAACGCGGTATGGGAGAAATTGGCGCAGTGTAATTAGCCGCACTTGCTGTCGCCGCATGAAAGACAAGTCATACACCCATCCATCAACACCACCGCCTTTACCGAGCATTTCGTGCAAACGGTTGAGTTTGCAGGAAAGTCTCCTTCTGCGTCTGCTGCGCTATCGGCAGCACCTTGCGCGGCATTGATTTCTTCGCGTTTTTTCTCGATAAAATCAATTTGGTGTTGGTCTAGATTATCGGTTTTGATCATGCCAATCATTTGCATGTGTTTTTCAATACAATGCCCGATCTCGGCAACGATGGATGGCATGAAAATGCCACCGGGTTTGAAGTAACCGCCTTTAGGGTCGAATACCGCTTTTAGTTCTTCTACCATAAAGGTGGTGTCGCCACCTTTTCTAAATACCGCCGAGATTAGACGTGTTAGCGCAACCACCCATTGAAAGTTGTCCATGTTTTTGGAGTTAATAAACACTTCAAACGGACGGCGTCTTTCATGCTCACTGCCTTCATTAAGAATGATGTCATTAATCGTAATGTACATAGCGTGTTCGGTAACGGGAGTTTTAACTTTATAGGTTGAACCCACCAACATGTCAGGGCGCTGCACACTCTCGTGCATGTGCACGACTTCAGCCAAGCGCTGTTGCTCTTGAACTTCTGCTTCGGTAGCAAGACGAGCCTCTTCTTGTTCAGCCGTTTTTACTTGATACCCTGTTATTTTTCCACTGATTTTTTTAGCCATAATATTTTCCTCAGTTGCTCTGTTTAAGAGCCACCTTATCTATATAAGGTCTTTTTTTAACTTTTATTCTGTTGTAACAATCTTTTAAATTCTTCCAATTTCATCGAAGCCGATTTGAGACGAGTCATTTCTTGTCAGGCTAGGCGGAGAATTAATCTTGGCGAGGCGCTTACTGTAGTAAGTAACGAGCTAAGATTAATTTTCCAACAACGCATGGCAATAAATGAATCTCTCAAATTAGAACTTGCCGTAATAGCCTTCTTTTAACGCATCAAACAAATTCGCCGCCGTGTGCGTCTCACCATCATACTCAACCTCTTCATTACCTTTGAACTCAACCGTAGAACCGTCGTCTAGGGTGAATTGATAAATGGTATTTTCAAGATCGTCTTCTTTAACTAATACGCCTTGGAAGGCTTCTGGGTTAAAGCGAAAGGTAGTACAACCTTTTAGACCCTTTTCATAGGCATACATATAGATGTCTTTGAAATCTTCATACGGATAGTCGGTTGGCACATTCGCGGTTTTTGAAATACTTGAATCCACCCACTTCTGTGCGGCCGCCTGAATATCCACATGTTGCTTAGGCGTGATACTGTCCGATGTCACAAAGTTGGCTGGTAGTTGCTCGTCTTCGTTTTCTGAAAAGGGCATGGCATTGGCATTGACCACTTCGCGGTAAGCCAATAGCTCATACGAGAACACATCAACTTTTTCTTTAGTCTTGCGCCCTTCACGAATCACGTTACGTGAATAGTGATGTGCAAAGCTTGGCTCAATACCGTTACTGGCATTGTTAGCCATTGACAATGAGATAGTGCCGGTGGGCGCAATAGAACTGTGGTGTGTAAAGCGCGCACCGACACGAGACAGCTCTTCAACAAGGTCTGCATCAATCTCTGCGACTTGCTGCATATAGCGGCTGTACTTAGCGTGTAACTCAGCGCCGGTGACGCTGTCGCCTTCTTGATAGCCGTCGTCTTTCATTTCAGGTCGCAAAGACAACATCTCAGACGTAACGGTGAACTCTTCGCTCATGATGGGTGCGGCGCCTTTTTCTTTGGCAAGTTCCAGCGCTTGCGTCCAGCCAGTCATGGCCATTTCGCGTGCAATACGTTCGGTGAACTCTACCGAGCCTTCGTCACCGTAAGTCATGCCAAGCATCGTGGCGGTTGAACCAAGACCTAAAAAGCCCATACCATGACGGCGCTTGCGTTCAATCTCAGAGCGCTGACCGTCTAAGGGCAAACCGTTAATCTCAACCACATTGTCAAGCATGCGGGTGAATACCCCAACTACTTCACGGTATTTATCCCAATCAAATTCAGCTTCTGGCGTGAATGGATTGATCACAAATTTAGTTAGGTTCACTGAGCCTAATAGGCAGCTACCGTAAGGCGGCAATGGTTGCTCGCCGCAAGGGTTGGTGGCACGAATATTTTCATCGAACCAGTTGTTGTTTTTGGTATTCACTTCGTCAATCAAGATAAAGCCAGGTTCGGCAAAGTCGTAAGTCGAAGTCATGATCATATTCCACAAGCGATTGGCTGGAATCGTGTTGAAGATTTTGCAGGCGGTTAAGCCTTGATCGTTGGTGATATAGCCTTCGGTTGATGGGAAGCGGCGCCATATAATCTCTTTTGACTTAACCACATCAAGCTTGTCTTCTCTGGCTTCTTTTTCACTTACCGGAAACGATAGATGCCAATCGGCATCATTTTTAACTGCCTCAATAAACTCTGAAGTAATCAATAGCGATAAATTGAATTGACGCAGACGGCCGTCTTCTCGCTTAGCGCGGATAAACTCCATAACATCAGGATGGCTCACATCAAAGGTGGCCATTTGCGCGCCGCGACGCCCACCGGCCGACGATACGGTGAAGCACATTTTGTCAAAGATATCCATGAACGAGAGAGGGCCAGAGGTATAGGCACCCGCGCCTGACACATAAGCGCCTTTGGGTCGTAAGGTCGAGAACTCATAACCGATGCCGCAGCCCGCTTTAAGCGTCATGCCGGCTTCGTGGTTTTTATCTAGAATGTCGTGCATTGAGTCGGTGATAGTGCCCGACACGGTGCAGTTAATGGTAGAGGTGGCTGGTTTATAAGCTTGCGCACCGGCATTAGAAATAATACGGCCAGCAGGTAAGGCACCATGATCTAGCGCCCACACAAAACGCTCATACCAATGCTCACGCAGAGCATCCGTTTTTTCTACCCCAGACAGCGCGGTAGCAACACGCTCAAAAGTATCTTGCGTTGACTCATCAACCGCACCCCCGGATTTATCTTTAAGGCGATATTTTTTGTCCCAAATATCAGCAGAGGTAGATTGGAGTTCCATCTGCTTTAATTTCTTTTCGCCGCCTTTGCCTGCACTTGCCAATTGATTTTTTATTTGTGGATCTTGACTCTTTAACCCCTTGGCTTGCGTGTCAGTGTCATCTTGCACGTCTTTTACTGCTTTGCCCATTAACGGTTCCTCTATTAATTCATTGTTACTTGTTTTGGTTTTTAAAATTATTTTTCACCCATCGGCACTCAATGGCACATATTGAGTGATGAGACACGCAGATATCCTATAACTGGTTAAGTAGTGAATATATGCCCCCATTGGGTGTTGATAAAGAAAACGTTTTACGGTTAAAAATCTTCTTTAACTTGCTCTGACACAACACTTACTATTTTTTTGATGCTTCTTTGAGCATTTAGTTTAACTAGTCTTTTTTCTCTTTTTTCAACGAACCTTATATAAGAACTCTTAGTTGTTACTCAGGTCTTATAAAGAGCCTTCAGCTGCCGTTATAAA
>CAZHEL010000022.1:0-36721 GCA_964531625.1 uncultured Gammaproteobacteria bacterium | reverse complement strand
CCTTCAGCCATTCTTAATAAAGAGCTTCAGCTGTCGTTATAAAAAAGCTTCTAGCGGCTAAAATCGAAAACTTCGAGCACAATTGTCAACACTCTGCAATTTAACGTGAAAAATAGCGCAGCAATAAAGCTAAATTTGGTACTCTGATCGGTT
Organism: uncultured Gammaproteobacteria bacterium; assembly: GCA_964531625.1. Classification (GTDB taxonomy): domain Bacteria; phylum Pseudomonadota; class Gammaproteobacteria; order Arenicellales; family Arenicellaceae; genus Arenicella. The sequence continues at coordinate 36,568 of CAZHEL010000022.1, read as the reverse complement.
TATAGGCCGATATTCAATGGCTTGGTGAGCTATTCTCGAAAACTAGTTAACTCTGGGAAACCACTATATGTTGTGGTTTGTGTCAGGGCAGAGCCAAAGATAATGGGTATTAAGCCAAATCGCAAGCACTTTCGTAAATTTTATTTAAACTAATTCAAGTCACGCTAATTTGGGTTAAAAATCGTACTTTTTTATGCCTACCATGGGTCAAAAATCGATTATTCAATGTTATATTATTGATGTAATAATGCGCTTTTAAAGTATCCCTCGAGACTCTGCATTGTTATCAAACAAACCACAATTAAAACCAAAACAGGCTCTTGTCTGCATGAATAAAACATTTTTGATTGTTTCATTGTTTTTTAGCCTGCTTTTCACAAGCGGTGCCGGCTACTCGCAAGCTGATTCTTTATTGAATAGCTCGCCTATCGATGTCGAAGAAGAATATCGAAAAGAACTCGACCAATGGATTCTGCGCGCCTATGAAGGCGATCGTGATGCGCAATTTAAGGTGGGTGTTTTATTTACCAATGGTGACTTTGATGCGCCAGATCATGAACAAGCTGTGTATTGGTATAAACAAGCCTCTCTACAAGGCCATGCCTTAGCACAATACAATTTAGGTCATCAGTACTTGGCTGGCTTAGGTGTTGAGCGTAGCGAAAAAAAGGCCATGGAGTGGTGGCTAAAAGCAGCCATGCGAGACCATGCTTTAGCTCAATTTAATGTTGGCCGTGGTTATTACTTAGGTATTGGCCTAGATAAGAATCACAGAGAATCGAAAATGTGGTTTGAGCGAGCCGCCAAAAATGGTGAGCCTAAATCAATCGATATTTTAAAACAAATTAAATGGTCAGAAGAGGCGCTTGCGGCTGAACCTGCTGAGAGCCGCGTAAGTAGTTCTGATATTGACGACACCCCTCATCAAACAACGAGCAAGATTATCGACGATATTGCCGAAGATACTCCTTTGTCTTCGGTGGTATCTGCGATTGAAGAGCCCAAACCCACTCGCCCAATATTACAAGAAACCCCAGTCGCTAAATCACTTATACCGAGAAAGCAACCGCGTGTTCAGACTCCAGTGGTAGAGACTCCTATTGCTGAGGCTCCTAGTGCTGTGGCTGAGGCTCCAGTACCCAAAAATATACAGTCTGGCAGCATTAGCGTTTTTACCAATCCTAAGGTGCGCAGCCGCTTAATTACAGTTGCAGAACTGCAAGACGATATAAGAGTAGAAAGTCGCTCAGGAGAATGGGCATCGGTTAGGAGTAACAAAGGTTTACCTGTTTGGGTACATGGCGATTTTGTCAAATTGCAAAACGGTGTTGGCCAAATCACCGGCAGCAATGTTAATGCGCGTTCTGAACCTAAAATTAGCGAAGGTTCTATTGTAGGCCGCCTCAATAAAGGTGAGACTCTAGCAGTACTTCAAAGTAATCAGATTTGGCATAGGCTTGTGGCTCCAACGCGCTTTACCGCTTGGGTGAAAACACAAGATTTAGATTCGCGTGATCGTACCGCTAGCTTAGATGGCATAGAGCCTGATAAGCTCGAGTCTAATGAAAGTGAGAAGATAGCGCAGCTAGCCAATACCCCTGCTCCGCTAGTCGATGTAAAAGAAGTCAGCGTTTTAAAAACCAGTACACCAAGAACGGATATTGTTAAACCTGAGTCTCTTGAAGGTAAAGCCGTTGATGGCAAAGGCATCAAACCTTGGAATGACAGTGAGAACAATGCGTGGCTATTCAGTCAATCACCGGGTGACTTTACCTTGCAGCTGGCTAGCTTCAGCATAAACGGCGATGCCTCTCAATCTTTAAATGATAGCGACATCCATTCCGATCCAAACCTACGAGCCTTTAAAAGCAGCCAGGACGATAATAATTTGACGTATTACTTGTACGGCAGCTTTACCAATAAAAGAGTTGCTAGAAAAGCCAAGAAAGGCTTAAATTTATCAAAGGCTTGGGTACGCTCGTTTGAAGAGTTGCAACAAAACAGATGCGTTACTTGGAAAACTCAGCTGCCTACCCCACCTGAACTAAGTACTTATTGCATTAGATAGTTTTATATTGGTCAAGCTAGATAGCGCTACTTTCATAGTTGCGAATTCATAGTTGCCAATTAGTTAGAGACTATTAATGTACTTGGATTCACTTAGCATTCTTACGCTAAAACGCGGTCTAGACTCAGAAATTACAAAGCAAACTGGCTCTGTCCTTACTCCCCTTTTTTATCACCTCTGCCCCACAATGCTCTCAATCGTTTCAAAATCTTAGTTTCAGAGCCAATTTCTTTAGGACGATAAAAGTTAGGGATTTCCTCACAAGTATAGCTCTGTGAAACCCAGCCCTGCGGGTAGTTATGCGGATATTTATAATCGCTCTTCGGATGATTTTTAAGGTGCTCAGGAACGTCTATTGTAGGCAGCGATTTAACATATTCTGAAGCTTCATTAATGGCCTTATAACTCGCATTGCTTTTAACCGTACTCGCTAAGTATGTGGTTGCCTGTGCCAGCGTTATTCTCGCTTCAGGCATTCCTATCATACTGACAATATTGAGTGCGCTGTTTGCTATCGAAAGAGCGTTAATATCAGCATTGCCGACATCTTCAGAAGCAAAGATCGCTAAGCGCCTAGCAATAAAAACTGGGTCCTCACCGCCATCCAGCATCACACTCAACCATAAGATAGCGGCATCGGGATCAGACCCTCTTAAGCTTTTTATAAAGGCCGAGATTACATCGTAGTGCCGGTCTTGGTTTTTATCATAGGTACGCGAATTGTCTTTAATCAGCTTGACGAGTTTATCGGCTGAATAATCCTGGCTTAGTCTTAAATTAATGGCAATTTCGAGATTCCCAATGGCTTTTCGAGCATCTCCATTGGCATATTGGGCCATTATCTCTATATCGGCATCCTCAAACTGTTGCTCGCCCTTGGCTATCGCAGACCTTAGAATTTGCACAATAAACTCATGCTCCAGAGCACTCAATTCAACTAATCGTATTCTGGATAATAGCGCTTTGTTTACACTACTCCTTGGGTTTTCTGTTGTGGCACCAATGAGTACAAAATGGCCGCTCTCAACATAAGGAAGTAAGGCGTCCTGTTGGCTTTTGTTAAATCGGTGGATTTCGTCAATAAAGATAACTGGCGTAATGTTATTTACGGAGTTTTCGTGCAGTGCTAACTCTATATTTCTCTTCAACTCTGGAATTCCAGACAGCACGGCGGACATCTTAAATAAGGTCACACCATCTGCGGCACATAAAAGATCAACCAGAGTAGTTTTGCCACAGCCAGGCGGCCCCCAAACAATCATACTTCTCGGTATATCCGATTTTAAAAACGGATAGTTCTTGACTAGTTCTTGGTAGCCAACATAGTCAGACTTAGCTCTTGGCCTGAGCTTATAAGCTAGTGGTGCATCTTTAGGTTCATCGGAAGCAGTATCAGAGAAGATGTCGTTTTGCATATTATTCACATTGGAATCTATGAAGGTCTTTTACGCTGGCTAGCCTCGCGCGGGGCTTTTCATTACACATAACTTACCATTATCTTAAGCAATCCTATTGGCCTGCCCGCAGCCAGCAATGCCTTTAGCCAAAATACAACGCTCAGAGATACGAACACAATCGATCTGACAACGAATTATTGATTACAGCATCGTGGCTGAAGGCTTATTTGCTCATTACCACTTATAACACGTTCACTTGAAGCCCGAACAAAACTACTCGTCGGTTACACAGCCAGTGGACGCGTCTTTTACATTCTTAATGTACTTGTATAGAGTTCCGCGCTTAAATTTTAACTCAGGCTCCTTCCAAGTTTGGCGGCGCTGTTGCATTTCTTCATCAGACACGTCAACTTCTAAACGATTATTAACGGCATCCAAGGTCACGGTGTCACCATCTTTTACCAAACCAATTGGCCCACCTTCTTGTGCCTCTGGGACCACATGCCCAACTATAAAACCGTGCGAGCCACCAGAGAATCTGCCATCGGTAATCATGGCAACATGATCACCTAAGCCAGCACCCATGATAGCCGAGGTTGGTTTTAACATCTCAGGCATACCAGGCCCACCACGGGGGCCTTCATAGCGGATGATGATCACGTCACCTTTCTCAATAGTGCCTTGCTCCAGTGATTCAATCATAGATTGCTCACCGTCAAAGACTTTAGCCGGACCCACAAATTTCTCGCCCTCTTTACCGGTTACTTTGGCCACTGAACCACCCGGGGCTAGATTACCAGTAAGTATTTGAATATGACCAGTCGCTTTAATGGGATCACTCATCGGCTTAACGATTTCTTGACCTTCTTTAAAGCCGGGCAATGACACCAAGTTTTCAGCCAAGGTCTTACCAGTGACGGTCATGCAGTCACCGTTCATTAAACCTTCATCAAGCAAGAATTTCATTACTGCGGGAGTGCCACCAATATTGTGTAAGTCTTGCATTACATACTGGCCACTCGGTTTTAGATCGGCCAAGAATGGAATGCGATCGCTCACCGCTTGAAAGTCAGCCAAAGTTAGATCTATATCTAAAGCTCGCGCCATGGCGATCAAGTGCAATACAGCATTGGTAGAGCCACCCAAGGCAGTGATAATCACCATGGCATTCTCAAAAGAGTCGCGCGTCATAATGTCACGCGGCTTCAAATCAATTTCTAGTAAATGTTTTAAGGCTTTACCTGCGCGAATGCACTCATCTACTTTTTCAGGGTCAACTGCAGGTGCTGAGGCACTGTAGGGCAAACTCATGCCCAAGGCTTCGATAGCACTGGCCATGGTATTGGCCGTGTACATGCCGCCGCAAGCACCCGCGCCGGGGCAAGATTTTTCAACAATGGCTTGTCGGTCATCATCGCTAATGGTTTCTACTAAGAATTCACCGTAAGCCTGAAATGCTGAAATAATATCGAGCTTTTCACCCTTATGAAGACCGGGTTTAATAGAGCCACCGTAGACCATAATCGATGGGCGATTGATTCTGGCCATCGCCATCACGCAACCTGGCATGTTCTTATCACAACCTGGCAAGGCAATTAGGCCATCGTAAAACTGAGCACAAACCACCGTTTCTATTGAGTCGGCAATAATGTCTCTAGACTGCAAGGAATACGCCATGCCACTGGTGCCATTGGTGGTGCCATCACTCACACCAATGGTATTGAATCGCATACCCACCAAGCCTGCATCGGTGACCCCAGTTTTAACATGCGCGGCTAAGTCGTTTAAGTGCATATTGCAGGTATTGCCTTCCCACCAAACACTGGCAATGCCTACTTGCGCCTTGTTCATATCTTCAGCACTCAGACCTGTTCCATAGAGCATGGCTTGGCTTGCGCCTTGCGACTTGGGCTGAGTAATGGTGGCGCTGTGTTTATTGAGCTTACTGCTATCAGACATATTAATTTAAACCGTAAGGGGTTTCGATTGAATCCAGCTTTGAATTCAAAACTTATAAAATAAGGCCGCTGATTTTACACCGTGGCCTAATCGAACTAAACCACTTTTGAAGAATAAGCCCCAGCCATCGCGGATGGGGCGCTAATCTATTAAAGCTCTAATCAAACAAGCCTTTGAGCAGTCGGTTTTTGACTTCATCTTTGAGTTTGTCCTTGTCTGAACGAGTATCTTCTACCGGCTCCTCTTCTTGCAAGGCTTGTGCATTAGGATTGGCCTGCACATCTGGTGCCGCGGTACTGGTGCCCTCAGGATCATAGACTTCAGGTTCTGCATTGCTGGCAGAACCCTTGTCTTCATCTTTATTTAGCTTCTTGAATAAAGCTTGTTTTAGTACATCTTTGGTCGAAAGTTTTTCACCACCTTCAATCCCCAACTTTTCTTGTAGGAACTCGCCTTTCTTCTCATCAATTTTTGATTTAACAAAGAAGGAATATAAGGCTTTCATATCCAAGGAATAGTTCGGTGAGCTTAAATCCCCTCTCAATCGAATCGGCAGGGTAATGCCTTTTAACTTATCCAGTGCTTCGCCACCTTGGCCGCTGGAGGTGTTTACTATCGCCACTTTAACTAGGTAGTCCACAGTCTGAGACTCAAGATCCATATCGCCTTCGCCACTAATTCGAAATAACGGCGCTTTCATTGCGAAATCGTTATTGGTAATTTTATTGTCTTTTAAATAAAACGTACCTAGCAACTCGGCGAACTTAGTCTCGTCATTTTTACTACTGGTGCCAGTTTCTTCCTCTTCATCAGTCTTACCTTTAAATTGCTGGTAACTACTATAGGCCTTATCGATCATGCCTTTGATATCAATGCCTTTAATGGAACCATTTTTTGCTAACAACTTAAATGTGCCTTCATTAGTTTGCACACCATTTGCTTCGTTGACTACCATATCAATGGCTAAAGTAGCAATGCCCGACAATTGATCGGTGATTTCAGCCGCATTAAACAGCTTACCTAAGGACACCAAATCAATCTCGTTATTAACTTTTAGTTGAGCCCCAGAGCCTGTTTCATTGTAAGAAATAGCGCCGTCCAAGGAACCGTCGTAGAGGCTGGCGCGCGGCGTAATAGTAACCTTACCTGGGGTAGACTTTACTACAACATCCACGTTATTAAGTTCTAGACCACCTGACACTAATTGCTTGGCCTTAAAGCTACCGTTGGCGAATACGTCCTTAAAAACTGCCATGGGTACTGCTAACGCTTCGGCATTGGAAGCAGAATCGTCTTGCTCTTCATCTTCTGATTCAGGAAGGTAGTTATCTAAATTCAGTTGGTCTAACGCAAGGTCAAAATCGACTTTTGGATTTTCAAAATCTTTTATAGCGGCCGAACCCACTAATTCACTGTCGTCCAAGTTAAGTTTTAGATTTTTCACCCCAGCGTTATCAAGCCCGCCTGAAAAATCGCCGCTCAATGCCACTGACTTCAAGGCATTTGAATCACTGGGATCGAAATCAGGGGCAAACTCTCGCGCAAGATCGGCGGCATTAAAAGGTGCAACATCAAGTCGACCTTGCACACTAGGTGCATCAATAATTTGTTTTGCGATAAGGTTACTGATCACCGCTTGCATATTCGCAACCGTTAAATTTAAGCTATTCATGCTAGCTGTCTGCGCGTCTATATTTGCGCGCAAAGAATCTATCACTGCGGATACTGGTTTTACAGACTCAATGTCGGCAGTAATATTACTCATAGATAATTCACTGCTGCTTTGTGAATAATCCAACTCGGCAAACTTAGCGTCAATCGAGTTCTCGCCCTGAGTCACTTGCGCTCTAAATTGCTCTGCGCGCAGATTCAAACTATCCACATCAATGCGTGCTTTACCATCAATGCTAAAGCTTGTGTTGTCTGGATTCTGTGCATCAACTAACACACCCGATGCCTTGATGTCGGCCAAGCTATTACCAATTAAGTTCCCAGTAACTAGATTTAAGTCATTCACTTTGTACAGTGAACCTTCTTGGCGATTGTCATAGGTAAGATTGCCATCTGTAAGCGCCAGTCCTTGAATTATAACGGCGGCAGCCGCAGCTGACTGATCATCAGAATCAGCACTCGTATCATCGGCATCGTCGCCACTTAATCCGTCAAAACTGCCAATGCCATTAGCCAGAGTAACTAAACGCACATTGGGGGCCTCGAGAACCACGGTATCTACTTCGACTTGCTTACTTAACAGTGGCAATAATTTTACTCGGATTTGCGCTGTATCAACGGTCACCATATCACCACCAATCTGCTCAGGTTGCGACAAGCTTAGTGCTTGTGTGCGAACTCCTAACCAAGGGAAGACAGAGATTGATAAATCGCCACCTAAAACCAGATCTCTGCCAGTTTTATCTTTAACCAAAGCGGTAATATCATCACGATAATCATTAGGATCGACAACTTGTGGCACTACCACGATTGCAATAACGATAAGTAACGCAAGTGTCACAATTAGGCCAAGAAGCCATTTAATTAGAGTAAGCATAAGTTCGATTTTTAGTGGTTGGTTAAATTAGTCTAACAGCACCAATAGTTTAGCGTATTAAACATGAATAGTTAATTAACAGAGTTTGACGCCCAATTCTAACCTTTAAACAAGGGTAAAATTAAACCAAATAGCTTTATCCGTTGATCATGGCCGCGTAGGCATCGCGTAACACTTGCGCATTCGAATCGGGTAAATGGGCGTTTTCACTAATATGTCTGCGCCACAGGCGAGATCGCGGTTCTCCATGATACAGACCCACAATATGTCTAGAAAGTTGGTTTAGACGACCACCATTGGCCAAACACCGATCTATATAATCCACATATTGATGCATTATTTCATCACGGCTGGAAACCGCTTTATCGTCACCATAGATCAATTGATCCACCTGCGATAAAAGGTAAGGATTTGAATAGGCTTCACGACCGACCATCACTCCATCTACATACTCTAGATGCTGCAAGCCTTCTTGCAAATTATTGATGCCGCCGTTAATGATAATTTCCAGCTCTGGAAAAGCGTTTTTAAGGTCGTACACGAGCTCATAATCAAGTGGTGGCACATCGCGGTTTTGTTTAGGGCTTAAACCTTGTAGCCATGCTTTTCTGGCATGCACTAAAAACACACTACAACCGGCGTTAGCACTGTTCTCAACTAACTCCCACAAGGCTTGTTTGGGTTCTTGATCATCCACACCGATGCGGCATTTAATAGTGATTGGAATATCGACCGCAGCTTGCATCTGCTTTACATTATCGGCGACTAGCTGGGGTGACCTCATTAAACAGGCACCAAAACTTCCCGACTGCACACGATCACTCGGGCAACCAACATTAATATTCACTTCGTCGTATTGCCACTGCTGCGCCAGCTCCGCACATTTAGTCATTGCATCGGGCTCACTGCCACCCAGCTGCAGTGCGACTGGATGCTCAGCTTCATCAAAGTCTAAGAACTTAGCGGTGTCGCCAAACAATAGAGCACCGGTGGTGATCATCTCGGTATACAACATTGAATGCTCAGAGATCAGTCTCAACAAGTAGCGCTCATGTCGATCAGTGCAATCGAGCATGGGCGCCACACAGAAGCGACGATTTATTTTGTTAGGGGCATTCACGAACGGGATTTTAACAAAGTTTAGTCTGCTTTTTTACAAGCAAAGGGCGAATAAAAGGATAGTGAAAAAAGCACGCGGTATTATCATGCACAAAAAATGCCGTCCATATTTGGACGGCATTTTGAACCGCTTAAGCCTTCGCGTTTAGCGAAATACTACGAAGGTCGACTTACAGTGCGCTTTTAATTGCATCTACACTGTCTTTGGCATCGCCAAACAACATGCGCGTGTTGTCTTTAAAGAACAGTGGATTTTCCACGCCCGCATAGCCAGTCGCCATGCTGCGCTTAGATACAATCACTGTTTTAGCATTCCAAACTTCCAATACAGGCATACCTGCAATTGGGCTGTTTGGATTCTCTAAGGCCGCTGGATTAACAATGTCGTTGGCACCGATAACAATAACCACATCAACGTCGCCGAGTTCGTCATTGATTTCATCCATTTCCAAAACAATGTCATACGGCACATTGGCTTCCGCTAGCAATACATTCATATGGCCTGGCATACGCCCAGCAACTGGATGAATAGCAAAGCGCAGATTTACGCCTTTGTCTTTTAAGATTTTAGTCAGATCAGAAACCGCGTGTTGAGCGTTAGCAACCGCCATCCCGTAACCCGGCACGATCACAACTTCTTGAGCATCACCAATAAGCTGTGCAACTTCGTCCGCTTGCATGGCAATGGCTTCGCCTTGCTCACCGTCGGCATCAGCGCCATCAGCACCGGCAGTAGTACCAAAACCACCCATGATCACACTTACGAAGTTTCGATTCATAGCACGACACATGATGTAGCTCAAAATAGCGCCTGAACTACCTACCAAGGCACCAACAACAATGAGTAAGTCGTTTGATAGCATAAAACCGGTCGCTGCCGCGGCCCAACCTGAGTAACTATTGAGCATAGAAATAACCACCGGCATGTCTGCACCGCCGATAGCCATCACCATATGCACTCCAAAGGCAAAGGCAATGATAGTCATCAAGATCAACGCGAAAGTACCCGCACCGTGGCCCGCATCTAAGAACCAAGAACCAATAATAATTGATAGCACCAATGCGCCGAGGTTTAGAAAATGACGGCCAGGCAACAACAGTGGCTGACTGCCAATCTTGCCGTTCAATTTGCCATAAGCAACAACCGAACCGGTAAAGGTGACGGCACCGATCAGAATACCGAGATAAATTTCTACATTATGAATGGTTTTCGCCGTGCCCACGTAAGCGGTAGTTGGATCAAAGTAACTGGCAAAACCAACCAGCACAGCTGCCATACCCACAAAACTGTGCAAAATAGCGACCAGTTCGGGCATCTCTGTCATTTCAACTTTTGCGGCTAAACGCGCACCAATGGTTCCACCTATGACCATGGCAATAATAAGCCAACCATAGCCAGTCACATTGGGGTTCAAAATGGTGGCAATAATGGCAATCGCCATGCCGATAATGCCGTACCAATTGCCTCGCTTAGAGGTCTCTTGAGCACTTAAACCTGAGAGGCTTAAGATAAATAATACAGCGGCGGCTATATAGGCTGCAGTAATAGTTCCCATAATAATCTCCCTTAATCTTTGCTAAACATTTTCAACATACGCTGGGTAACCAAAAAGCCACCAGCAATGTTAATTGAAGCGATAAGAATCGCGATAAAGGCTAGTAACACAACCAGCCCCGAGGGAGAAGATATCTGCAACAATGCACCCACTACAATAATGCCACTAATGGCATTGGTGACACTCATCAATGGTGTATGCAAAGATGCGGTAACACTCCAGATAACTTGGTACCCAATAAAACAAGCCAATACAAAGACCGTAAAGTGACTCATAAAATCTGGTGGTGCAACTGACCCCACACCAAGCAGTGCTAACAAACCAGCACCCATGGCGGCAAATGTCATTTTAGCTTTATCTGCGGTACTCATCTCTGGCTTAGGCTCAGGCATTGCTGGAGCTTGCGCAGGCTTCGCAGCCGGCGCCGCTGATAATTTAGGAGCAGGCGCAGGCCAAGTCACTTTACCGTCTTTAATTGCGGTAGCGCCTCGAATCACTTCGTCTTCCATATTGATATTGATAACGCCATCTTTATCGGGTGTTAAATCAGTCAACATATGGCGCAAGTTAGTGGCATACAACTGCGAAGATTGAGTTGCTAAACGACTTGGTAAATCGGTATAGCCAATGATTTTTACGCCTCGGTAAGAAACAATTTTATCGGCTTTAGATAACTTACAGTTGCCGCCCTGCTCGGCGGCCAAGTCTACGATAACACTACCCGACTTCATGCTTTCTACCATGTCTTTGGTAATCAGCTCGGGTGCTGGCTTGCCTGGAATAAGTGCAGTGGTGACAATAATATCGATTTCCTTACACTGTTCACGAAACATGGCCATTTCAGCATCGATAAACTCTTTGCTCATGGTTTTGGCATAACCGCCCTCACCGGAACCGTCTTCTTCGAATTCAAGCTCTAAGAACTCGGCACCTAAACTTTCGACCTGCTCTTTGGCTTCAAGGCGAGTATCAAAAGCGCGCACAATCGCACCCATACTTTTAGCCGCACCAATTGCTGCCAAGCCTGCCACCCCAGCACCAATAACCATGACTTTGGCTGGCGGTACTTTACCTGCTGCGGTTACCTGACCGGTGAAAAAACGACCGAATTGATTGGCGGCTTCGACAATTGCTCGATACCCTCCAATATTGGCCATAGAACTTAATGCGTCCATTTTTTGTGAACGTGATAAACGTGGCACGCAGTCCATGGCAATCAAATTGATCCCGGCTTTTGCAAGCTTAGCCATGGTTTCTTCATTTTGCGCAGGCCAGAAAAAACTGATCAAGGTGGTTCCCTTGGCAATCTTGGCAATTTCCTTATCATCAACACCGCGCACTTTCATAATTATGTCAGTGTCTTTCCAAATTTCATCTGCGCTAACAACCTCAACGCCAGCGTCCTTATAATCGGCATTACTGAATTCAGCGAGCTTACCTGCCTCGGTCTCGATCCTTAGTTGGTGACCAAGCTTTTGAATTTGAATAGCAGAGTCAGGCGTTAACGCCACGCGCTTTTCACCTTTATAGGACTCCTTAGGAATACTAATAATCATCTAGTTCGCTCCAATGTTAAGGGGTTTTACAACCTTGATTTACTTTGCGGTGAATATTATAGACTAATGCTGCTCACAAACATCATTTACAGGCGAATGTTCGACATTTTTTTAACGATAAATAGCGCGCTTTTGTAAGATAAAACGAAATTTCGCCAAAACGCTTGCTTAGCCTATAATCAACCGACTTATGGAAACCATATTCAATGCATTCTCAAACACTGACCTGTTCACAATTGCGGCAAGTTTAGTGCTCTTTTTTGCAGCACAGCCAATCTGCAAATGGTTGAACAACGACGACGGTTTGGTGACTCGTGTCAGCATGATGCGCGTTCTTAATTCTTTGATCATTGTTGCGGTGTTGCTTAAGGCATTTATATTTGACGGTGTAATAGGCGAATCGAACTGGGCTGCCAAAACAACTCAGAGCTTGATCGTCATTTACTTCGCTGCATTGATAACGCAGATTATTAATTTTTTCATTCGCCAACGCTTTGGCAGAGAGCGCAGCAGCAATGGTAAAAAAATCGGTATTTCAGACACCTACTCTAGTCGTGGCTTAAGCTTATTTGTAGCAGCGGTGATGACCATCATTGCGATTGTGAGTTGCCTACGTATTTTAGGTTTGAACTCGCTATTAGAAGCCGGTGGTGCGCTGGGTATTATTGGTTTGTTCCTTGCTATGACGCAAGCTTCGTGGGCTCCCGATATTATTAGCGGTCTGATTATTCTTAATAGTCGGCTGTGTGAGGAAGGTGATGTTATCCAGTTCAATATGGACGGTTCAACGGTAGTCGCAAGTATTTTTAAGACTAAGTTATTTCATACTGAGTGTCTCGACTTGGCCAACAATCATCGCCTGATGATTCGTAATGCCAAACTGCGTGATCACGGCCTGCAAAACCTGTCACGATTTGCCTCCGCCAAAGGTTTGCGAGAATGCATACTGTTTAATATTGACTATCAGCATAGCCAGGAAGAAGTAACCGCCATGATGGAGCGAGCCTTTAGTGAAATCGACAAGGCTGAGGATGTGCGCGAAGAGCAATATGAGCCCGAAATATTTGTGCATGACACCGGCGACTATGCAGTGACTTGGGCTGTGTACTACTACATAAAAGACATTAAGCGCCTGCTTAGAATCAAACAAATATTTCGCTCTTATGTGCTGGCCGAAGCGGAACGTTCGAATATTTCATTATCTACACCCATTCTGCAAGTCAATACCATAAATAAGCAGTCATAAAATAGCCTTTGTATCTAACTCGAGTTAAGGCTGTTTCTAATAAGACATTGCATTATAATATTTAATTTAGCGATCCTGTATTTAGGTAGCTAGTTATCTACTTACGACCTTACTTTTGATGAGCAAATCTTCTCCAAATTATTTTCTATACGCCATAGCAAAAAATGATCTTGCTAATGGCAAGGTCGATTATGTGAGTACTCGCTTTCCGCCGGAGCCGAACGGTCATTTACATATAGGTCATGCGAAATCAATTTGTTTAAATTTTGGCTTGGCGGAAAACTTAGGTGGCCATTGCAACTTACGCTTTGATGACACCAATCCTGAAAAAGAAGAAATTGAATACGTTAAATCTATTCGCGACAGTGTCGCGTGGCTAGGTTTTAAATGGGCTAAAGAATGCTATGCCTCAGACTATTATGATCACCTATACAATTTTGCCCTAGAACTTATTGATAAGGGCTTGGCCTATGTCGATGACTTGAATCCTGAGCAGATGCGCGAGTATCGTGGCACGCTAACCGAGCCGGGAAAAGACAGCCCGAGTCGCAATAGACCTATTGCCGAAAACCGTGACTTATTTGAGCGCATGCGCGCAGGTGAATTTGCAGAAGGCGAGTACACTTTACGAGCCAAGGTCGATATGGCATCGCCCAATATCACCATGCGCGATCCGATCTTGTATCGCATTCGCTATGCGCATCATTATCGCGCGGGTGACAAGTGGTGCATCTATCCTATGTATGATTTCACCCACTGTATTTCAGATGCATTGGAAGGCGTCACTCACTCTTTTTGCACACTTGAGTTTCAAGACAATCGCGCGATTTATGATTGGCTTTTGGAAAACATCACGGTTGAGAAAAATTTACTCGGCGAACAAAAAGACATGCCGCGCCAATATGAGTTTGGTCGTCTAAATCTTGAATATACCTTAACCAGCAAGCGCAAGATTCTTCGATTAGTTAATGATGCTTACGTTAGCGGTTGGGATGATCCGCGCCTAACGACCTTGCAAGGCCTACGCCGCCGCGGCTATACACCGCAATCGATTCGTAATTTTTGCAGCGAAATTGGCGTGAGCAAAAAAGACAGCATTATTGAAATGACGATTTTGGAGAACGCTATCCGTCAAGATCTTGAAGCGAATGCCAAACGCGTGTTCGGCGTACTCAAGCCACTAAAAGTAGTCATCACAAATTACCCAGAGGGCGAGTCGGAGACCTTTACGGTTAAGAATCATCCGAAAGACGAAAGTATGGGCACGCGAGAAATACCTTTTGCGCGCGAAGTTTATATTGATCAAGATGATTTTATGTTGGAACCACCCGCAAAATTCTTTCGCTTAGGCCCAGGCCGCGAAGTTCGTCTTCGCTATGGCTATGCAATTACCTGCAACGAAGTGATTCAAGATGATTCTGGTGAGGTGATTGAATTGCGTTGCACCTATGACCCTCTGACTGCCAAGGGCCAAACACCAGATGGCCGTAAAATCAAAGGCATCATTCATTGGGTAAGCGCGACTCATGCGGTCGATGCACAAGTGCGCGTCTATGATCGCTTGTTTAGCGAGCCAAACCCTGGTGCGGCGGATGATTTTATAGCGCTGATCAACCAAGATTCATTGCTGACTTATGACAATGCGAAAATTGAGCCAAGCGTGGCTGATGCTGACTCGCAAGATCGATTTCAGTTTGAAAGAGTTGGCTATTTTTGCTTTGACTCGGTAGATAGCAGCAGTGACAAACTGGTATTAAATCGCACAGTCAGCCTGCGCGACACTTGGGCCAAAGCCAGTAAATAAGCGTTTGTAGAAAAATTAACCAGCCAAGCGTTCTTCGAGTCGGCCATACTCTCGCCACAGTCGATCAGCATGCTTGGGGTCTACATTTACTTTATTCATATCGCCATTGATATGCGGTATTGCCAATAAGCGCTTATCCATAACTTTGAACCAAAGCGGCGGATGATAAGCCAACCAATACATACCGAAGTAACCTGATGGTAGTTCGGGCAAATTTTCGAAAGACCGTAAACTCTGATAGCTGCGCGAAGGATTTGCGTGATGATCGGAATGACGCTCTAGTTGAAACAATAATATATTGCTGAAAATATGATTAGCATTCCAAGAGTGGTGTGGCTGACAACGCTCATAACGTCCGTCGCTTTTCTTTTCTCTTAGCAGACCATAGTGTTCGATATAATTAGCACTGGTTAATTGAAACCAAGCGAACATATTGTGGATCAAAAAGAACGGCAGCAGTATCCAACCCAACAATAAGACCAAGCCTCCTTGCAGCAGCAAAGTCATAGCATAGGATTGCAGTATATGGTTATGTGGCGACCAAGTTGCATGGCCACGCTTTTGTAAACGCAAGGACTCAGCACGCCAGCCGCGCTTGAATGCACCTGGGATTTCTCTAAGCATAAAACGATAAATAGATTCACCCATTCTAGAGCTAGCTGGGTCCTCAGGTGTGGACACGTCTCGGTGATGACCTAAATTGTGTTCAATGCAAAAATGACCGTAGCCTGTTACCGCTAATACTATGCGTGACAACAAACGGTTCCGCTTGATATTTTTATGCCCAACTTCATGTGCGGTATTGATACTAGCACCATTGTATATGCCGACCATCACTGCCACCAGCAACATCGAAACTAAAGATAAGTCGGCCGCTACCACAAACCAAGCAGCCGCAATTAGCACAACAAAGTGTATACCTGCTGCGATCTCTAAAAGTCGATGATAATAAGGATCTGCATCTAAGACAGGCACAATTTCTTCGGGTGGGTTACTTGTATCTGAGCCCATAAGGTAATCAACTACCGGAACAAAAAGGTAACTCACTAGCAATGGCATGATAAGCACCCACACACTGGGAATTTGAAAATACATGGCAAACGTGACCAGTGGCAGTAGCGTAAACAGGATTGCTAGCACCCAAAGTAGTCGTTTCTTGTCACGGTATTCGATAAGGCCTTTTTGCGGATGCTCTATTCGATAGCTTGTCATAACACCTTGCCAGTTGGTTTGTAATAGCTCTAAATTAAACCAAAACCGAAAATTCTACGATTTCATTATTTGACAATATTATTGTCATTTATTGCCAATCCTTAGATAAACACCTATAGTCAAGTGATGCAAAACTCGAATGCTATTTCAACTGGCCAAATCTCTTCGACCTACCTGAAGGTTCTAATGAGGAGTAATCAGGAATTGGCAAATGCATTGCTTGAAAGCCCTGGGGTAGATGTAAAGCAAGCATTGCAACAAGAATATATTGCTGGCGAGCTATTAATTAAAGCGTTTAGTTTCATGGCAAGTAAAGGGGTTGAATCTTGGCTGTTGAGTTACGGCTGGAATCTTGGTGTCACCACCCACGGACCTGTCGGCTACACGATACTGAGTGCCCCAGACCTAAACACCGCGCTAAGCATTTGGGCCGACTACTCAATACTGCGTTCATCTTTAGCAAGCATAGAATTCAGTTATACCGACCACCAAGCTCAAATAAAACTTAAAGATCACACGCAAGACGAACTCACTCGACGCTGGTTATCAGAGAACGTTGTGTATACCACCCTAAGCTTAATAGAAAGTATCACGACTCATCCAGCAGGCGATAATGCGCAAATTTTCTTTGCATGGCCAGCACCCAGTTATGCGAAAAAACTTGAGGCCTTCTTTAAGGTGAAATGCCAGTTTAATGCAGATTTCACTGGTCTCAGCATTCCATCGTCTTGGTGTAGCATAAACTCACCACTGTATGACCAGCATTCTTTTCGCAGCAACTTGGCCAAGTGCAAGGAATTAAAAATGCAATTGGTCGGCTCGGACAATTTAGCCCGCAGCGTTAAGCTAAGCTTGCAAAACTATTTCGAGCAACGACTTTCTGGCAAGGCGACGGCAAACGAATTACCCTCTTTAGAAAGTCTCGCACAGCAGCACTTTATGTCAGCGCGAACCTTCAATCGAAGATTGCATGATCAAGTATGCACCTATCGAAGTATTTTAGAAGAAGTAAGAAAAGAACAAGCAACGAATTTGCTAAGTAGTACTCACCTTACTGCAAGTAAAATAAGTTATTATCTTGCCTATCAAGAGCCGGCTAACTTTAACCGTGCTTTCAAACGTTGGTATGCGACCACGCCAGCGGCTTGGCGTGCATCTCACACCATTAAATTAACCATGTAACGTAGAATCATGAGCGATAAATTTAGTTTAGACGATGTTGCCCTAAGCAACTATTTAGAAAAAAATATTGACGGCTTTAAAGGCCCTCTTACAAGCAAAAAATTCTCTGATGGTCAATCGAACCCTACGTATTTACTTACTAGTGCTGATACGCGATACGTATTACGTCGTAAACCACCTGGGCAGCTATTACGCGGCGCTCATGCCGTAGATCGCGAATACACAGTGCTCGCGGCACTCGCAGAAACTGACGTACCAGTCGCTCAGGTAGAACACCTATGCGAGGACGAAAATGTTATTGGTAGCATGTTCTATGTAATGGAATATTTGGACGGATCGGTTTTGTGGGACCCGAGTCTGCCTGACCACACACCTGAACAACGCACTAACATCTATCACGAGATGAATCGTCGGCTCAGTGATTTACACAAAGTAGACGTAGACAAAGTTGGCTTAAGTGAATTTGGTCGCAAGCATGGTTATTTTGAACGCCAATTGAAAACCTGGACTAAGCAGTACCGAGGCGCCGAGTTAAGACATATTCCTGAAATGGAAAACCTCATTGAACTATTAAACAAAACCATGCCGCAAGACGATGGCAAAGTCTCGATAGCGCACGGCGATTACCGCCTTGATAATTTGATGTTTAACAAACAAGAAGACTCGATTATTGGTCTGCTCGATTGGGAGCTGTCTACCATCGGTCATCCTTATGCTGACTTAGCTTATCAAGGTATGTTGTATCTAATGCCGGCGAATAACGACTTTCCTGGCCTAGCTGGCTTAGACCACAAAGCATTAGGCATTCCAACTCAGGAAGAGTATGTCGCCGAGTATTGTGAGCGCATGGGCTGGAACGGTATCCCCGACTGGAACTTTTATGTGGCTTTTAGCTTATTCCGCTTAGCAGCGATCGCTCAAGGGGTAGAAAAACGCGGTGTAGACGGCAATGCTTCTAGCGATAAAGCCAATAGCTATGGAGATCTGGTTACTGACATAGCAAAGCTTGCTCTGCATGCAGCGCACAGCAAATCGTTCTAGTACTGAATCATACCGTGAATTGGTCACTTGAGCGCCGAGGCTATCAACTTGGTGAAGTTACATCAACGGCAACTTCGAGTGACCAAACTGATCAATGGCATGCTGGCCAAGCGTGCTTGCTAAAAGGCGTGTGCTTAGACAGCATCGAACAACAGCAGCAAAACCTGCAGCGATCAGACAGGCTCTATGCAGCAGTTTTAGACAATATAGAGCCGCATCAATTGATGGATCAGCCACCCTACTCAGAGCATTTAGAAGGTCTATTCGAATCGTTAGGCAGCACTGTCAATGAAGGCGACGAGCAAGAAATAGAAACCGTCTTGTTTGATGTGGTTAAAGATGGAGACTTAATTGCACAAGACCTATGGATGAAAGTGTCGTGGTTATCTTTTTATGACGAAGACGCATCACTGCGATTTCGTTTTTCTTTTGGTATGGATTTAGCCGAAGATGTAGCCGCTGATAAACATCGTCAAACTTATGCAGCGCAATTAGGCAATGCGGTATTTCCAGAATCAACAATCATCAGCGAAGACCAATCGCTGATAAGCACCCTACAAGACTTATTAAAAAGCGATGAAGTCAGCTTTGTGGAACGCATAGTCTACTTTAACTCGCCACAAGGCGGAGCCTACTTACATCATGATCGAGAGCGCGGTCACGCAGGCGTGGTTTATGCGCAACTAAGCGGCCAAACATATTGGTTGGCTCTACCAAAAAAAGATCTAGTAAACGAAGTCATTGATTTTATAAACAGCTGTGAACAGCAACAACAATGGCCAAGCAGTTTTACATCAGAGCAGCGTAATGAATTATCTAGGCTTGCAAGTAATACAGAGCATTTGAGCACCGAGTTGGAGACCTTTGCCAACGATAGCCTGATTCACCTAATCAATGAAACCGAACCCTTCGTGCAACAACTCATTGCATCAGGCTATGGTCGCTTGGTCGAAACGGGCGATGTAATACTACTTCCACAAGAAAACGATCTTAACTGCTGCTGGCATAGTGTATTTAATCTTGGTGATGAATCTGGTCAAGCATTGTCATTTGCGATTCGTGGAGGATAGCTGATAACGCTATGGCTCGACCCAATCGCTTTATTAACGAAGTTTAAAACGAGGCCTGCGTGGCAACATCAAACTCATGACCGACATTCAATTGTTTTCCTACCCCACCAGCCCCTATGCTCAAAAAGTTGGCTGTTACTTAAAATATAAAGATATTGATTTTAAGTTTATTCCTGTAAACCCTTTGCATAACAGTGAAATTGCCTTTACTCGCCAACGCCAGGTGCCAGTATTGCAGATAGGAGAGGAGTGGCGTAAAGAATCGAGTGAGTTAGGAATATGGTTAAATGAGCTGTATCCGGAACCTTCGATACTTCCTGATTCCCAAAGTGAGCGCGAGCAAATTCTCAAAATAGATCAATGGATTTCAGATCAGCTTATCCCGAGTTATTTTCGTAATGCAGTTGAATGGCAAAACTCTTGGTATTCAATTACCAATGGTTGGCGGCTTTCAAGAGCGGTGAGTAGTGGCACCAAATTGCCGCTCTACATTAGATTAATTTGGCCGTTTGGTGTTAAGCGCGCGCCATTCATTGTAAACATGGTAAAGCAACTAGATTTAGATGAATCTATGCCTAAAATGAACCAGCGGCTACAAAATGAGTTTTTAGAACACTTAGGCGATGGCCCTTTTATGGGTCAACAATCAACGATTAGTTTAGCGGATCTATCTGCGTTCCCGATTATTACCAGCGGCCATTTTATGGGCATGAAGACTGTGCAGGCAGTAAAGGATCACCCCGAGATACTTGCGTGGGCTAAGCGTGTCTATGAGCGCCTGCCTGATAATCCGTTACTGGTACCTGATAAGCTACTCAAGCGCCGCTCATTGTAAGTTAGGGCTAATACCTACCGCTATTGCATTCTTATCGATCGAGATTATCAAAGACAAGGATCTTAGAGCTGTATAAGGCCACAAGGACGCCACTAACAAATCAATAGAAGTGACCTTATTTTAGGTATCGTCTGATAATAAAAAGGCGATGGCTTCAGAACGATTTTCAATACTATTTAAAAACTCCTTAACTTCTAACAAACGCTGGTAATTTTCTCCAAACTTTCGTTGTTGTAGCTCCATTATCATCTCTTGCGATTGTTGTTCGCTGATCTGTTGCTGCCAATGAAAGGTAAAAATATTATTTAATCGGTTTGCTAGGCCATTTGCTTTGAGCAAGTCCCACTCCCCTCGGTCCAGCCAAATTGCATTGATGTTTGGGCTAAGATCAATTCGATGATCGGTGTCTTTAGAGATTTTGTACTTTGTCATCAGCCCACCCGTTTTAGGACATAGCATGGCCTTGGAAGTCTCTTCAACATTAACGGCTACCGACTGCTCTGATTGTAAATCCGCATCTGGGTTTTGATCTTTCCAACGCAGATAATCTCCCATCATGATCAAATTTCCACCGCAGCTAGTGCATGTATGGCATGGGAATAATCCTTCTAAATAACTGGGTTTGAGATCTCCGTTGGAGCAAGCTGAACATTTCATATTTTATTCAATTTTGATAAGTATTCGCGAACTATACACCGAATGTTTGTTAGTAGCCTGTTAAATCTACTGATCAAAGTTATTCTTGTTTAATACACACACCTTGTACTTAGTATTAAACTATAGTCTCTCATCTGCAAGTAATTGAGACTGGCCTCTATCCAAAATCAAATTCCGCTATCAAAAACCTTTAAACACACCTTATGACTAACTTATTTGAAGACTTTTCAATCGGCTCAATGTCCCTAAAGAACCGTATCGTGATGGCACCGATGACAAGAAATAGGTCGCCTAACACCGTACCGGGTGATAAGGTCGTAGACTATTATCGTCGGCGCGCTGCGGGCGGAGTTGGTTTAATACTGACGGAAGCCAGCTGCATCGGCCATAAGGCCTCTAGCGGTTACCCTGACGTGCCGTTTATAACTGGCAAAGAAGCTCTGGCCGGCTGGCAGAAAGTGGTTGATGCGGTACACGCAGAACAATCCAAAATAGCATGCCAACTTTGGCATGTGGGTGGTATTCGACGCCCAGGTATAGAGCCTGGTGGTGATCTACCTGGCTATAGCCCATCTGGCATGGCTTTACCAGGTAAAGTCACGGGCCACAGTATGACGAAAACAGATATTACTGAGGTAATCGATTCGTATGCGCAGGCCGCAGCTAATGCAGAACGAGTCGGTTTTGATGGTATAGAGATTCATGCGGCACATGGTTATCTAATTGATCAGTTCTTTTGGGAAGGCACTAATCGTCGTGATGATGAATATGGTGGCAGCCTAGAAAACCGACTTCGCTTTGCGGTCGAAACAATTACAAAAATACGTGAAAATGTAAGTGCAGACTTCCCCGTCTTTTTACGGTTTTCGCAATGGAAACAACAAGACTACACAGCTCGTTTAGCCGAAACACCTGAACGGCTGGAGGCGTTTTTAACACCCTTGGCCAATGCAGGTGTGGACGTATTTCACTGTTCTCAACGCCGATTTTGGGAACCAGAATTTCAAGGCAGTGATCTGAATCTTGCTGGGTGGGCAAAAAGACTAACTGGAAAACCCAGTGTAACGGTAGGTAGCGTGGGTTTAGAAACGGACTTTTTACCAGAGGGTGAAAACCCCTCTTTCAAAGACAGTGAGATTGCTAACTTAGAAAATTTAAACCAACGATTAGCAGCGCAAGAGTTCGATCTAGTCGCGGTTGGGCGCGCTATGATTGCCAACCCCGATTGGGCACAAAAGGTCGCTAACGATAAGCTCAATGAATTGCGTAGCTTCGATAAGTCGATGCTCGAAACACTAGTCTAAGCTAGGCTTATCGAACATATAGCAAAACCTAACTGAGTCTCTAAACAATTAGAAACGAGTTTCTATTTTCTGGCAGAAGTAACATTACACACCCAAAGTAGCTGTTAAGCTGTGGCTCAGCTATTAAACAAAAATCAATTTTTAGCGATCTTAAATTAATATCGGCATATTGGTAAATAATCGTTTAAAAAGAGTTTTAGAAATTCCTTACGGTTATAAAATATCTCAAAGTAAAGAAACAATGAGCAGAGTATTTAAACGCGAAGCAGCTAATGCTAAAAATTACCGAGACTGGAAAGAAGCCGCGCTGGCTTACGATGAACGTCGCGGCTTAGAGCAATGGAAGCAAGTGGATAAAAGCCGCCGCTACGACTATACGTATATCCGCGCTCGACTCGAGCAATTGCGAATATTACGTCGCAGTAAAGACGATCCTGGTTTGATGTTTAATTTAAATGAAGGCATTCATGGCAATTTATCTGGCATGGGTCGGCCAGCGCTGTATCAGAAGGCCAAATTCGGAACCAAGCAGCTTATTGTTGATTACGTTGAGGAGATCGCCTCGGCATTGGAACATCTGGCTAAACCCAATTTAAAAGGCATCTCGGCGCAAGAGAGGATTGAATTTTTTCATCGGGCGCATTTATGTTTTGGTCAATCGGCGCTCTTGTTTAGTGGCTCAGGTACGTTTGTATTTTTTCACATAGGTGTTTTAAAAGCGCTTTGGCAAGAAGATCTTATTCCTAGCGTTGTTTCCGGCACTAGTGGAGGCGCTTTGATTGCCGCCGCCGCTGGTACTAGACCAAACGATCAATTAGGGGAAATTTTTGATTCGAAGTTTTTGTCATTTGAGGAAGAAATCTCGGCCATTCTCAGCAGCATAGGTAGAGGCCGGCGTAAGAAATTACCGCAGCACTATCTGCAAAATATTATCGATAGAGTTGTGCCTGACGTAACATTCGCTGAGGCTTATCAAATCTCTGGGCTAAAAATTAATATTTCAATTGCGCCAGCTGAAAAACATCAGAAAGCCCGCTTGCTGAATGCCATAACCAGCCCAAATGTATTGGTGCGCGATGCCGTTCTAGCATCGTGTAGCATCCCAGGTGTGTTTGCACCCACTGCGTTAGCGGCAAGAGATATAAACGGTGAGCGTGTTCCCTACTTACCTGGGCGTAAGTGGATAGATGGCTCTTTGAGCGATGATTTGCCAATGAAACGCTTAGCGCGCCTGTATGGCATAAATCACTTTATCGTTAGTCAAACTAACCCTATGGTTTTACCGTTCATAGGTGCCGAGAAAGGCGGCCAAAGTGTCCTTGGCATGCTGAGTCAAACGGGGCTAAAGACGGCCAAAGACTGGGGCGTTGCAGCTTCCCATATTTTGCGCCAGCCATTTAGCCAAGATTCCTACCCTAGCAGGGCGCTTGATGGATATATTTCGATTCTCTCGCAAACCTATACAGGAGACATCAACATATTGCCGTCTGGTCGTTTTCTGAACCCAGCTAAGGCACTTTCTGCACGGTCAACAGAAGAAGTAATGCAAATGGTCAGTGAAGGTGAGCGTTCTACTTGGCCTATGATGGAACGCATTCGTATTCAAACGCATATCAGTAGAACATTAAACCGCTTATTAGAAGATTTAGATCAAAGCATGTTCAAGATAAATCGCACGGTCGTCCTGCCTAAGCGCATAGCGGTAAACAAAAAAACCAAACATGCACCCGAATCCAAGAAAAAGCGGCCAACTAAAAAACTAGCTAAATAAGCTTCAAAACGGCCAGTTAGAAAAGTCCGTTAAAATAGTCAGTTAAAAGGAAGTACAGCGTCATCATACGCGCCGTCTTTGATGCGATTTCGAACCCCTTTCAAAGCATTGTAAGGTACGCCAACCAACAACAGGTTTACTAAAAAAGCGGGAATTGGCCCATTCGGATCTATGTGTGTGTAGTTTTCCACTCGCGTTTTACCATCACCTAAAGGTGTGAGATGCCAATTTGTATCGGCATGTGTGACTCTAACCAAGCCCCTTTTTTTGTCTATATAGCCTGGCATTGCTCTACCCGTTGAAGAGACCTTGCCAGTTTGCGCGTCTAACTTCCAAACAACATAACTAACCATATCTCGGGTTTTTAATGGGAATGGCGCGCTGGTAACCGAATATACATATTTTTCTGCCGGAGAGTCGGCATGTAATAGTTCCGCTTTTTTACACGACCTAATCCATTTTTTGCAATTTTTTAAATCGCCAATCAGTGCCGCAACGCTGGCGGGACTCGCATCTACCTCCATCACCGACATCGTTGCTTTAAATGCCGAACCAGGAACTTTGCTCGTAAATACTTTTATTCCAGCTCTGTCTCTCTTTAGTTTCCAGTCATACTCAACGCCATCTACTTGAGCCAATGTTTGCATACTGGCAAACATGCATAGAGACGATAAGACAATAATTTGCGACAGTTTCAACATAGTCTCATTATAAGCGGATATGAGTATCATGCTCAAAAGTTAATGGTGTTAAAGAGACTACCAGTAGTGCGGATTTAAAGCACTAATTTAAAACGAGACCGTCGAACTAGAGATTTAGTGCAATGTTTGCACGCCCTTTAGCGGCAAACAAAATAGAGACGCCCAGTCAGAAAAATCAGTCGGCCAAATGAGCTGTGCGTGTTTGATTTAATGATCTAATAAATCTTGGTTGTAACAGATACAGCATAAAAACTTTACTGAAGATTCCATGCGCTGCACCTATGGTGCCGCGTATAGTGCCGCTGATTTTGGACTTACCAATACGGCGCAATGTGCTTACTGGCACCTCTGCATAACGCATATTTGCTTGAATCGCTTTAACCTGCATTTCTACCGTCCAACCAAAACGCTGGTCATGCATATTCAATTTCATTAAAGAGCGATAACGAATAGCACGAAAGGGACCAAGATCCGCTACCGGCTTTTTCCAAATCCATTGGATTAAATTACTAGCAAGTTTGTTTCCGAATAATTGGTGTGGGCTTAAAGCTTCATCCTCTTGCTGATCGCTAACTCGGTTACCAACAACTAGATCATTGCCTTGCGCTAAAGATTCCAACAATGTGACAACTTCATCTGCCTTTACAGAGTGATCACCGTCAACAAAAACCACATAATCGGGAGTTTCAACACCAGGGCGATGCATTTTTTCAATACCGCGTAAGCAAGCAAAGCCGTAACCTAAACGAAACTCGTCAAAAACATTGGCACCCGCTTGTCTTGCTAATTCAGCCGTATCGTCAGTAGAACCGTTATTACAAACAATAAGATCGTCAATCAGAGGGCTTGCATGATTATCCGGAGAACGCAGTTCCTTTAGCTCGCTGACAACTTGGGCGATACTTGGTGCTTCATTGTGCGCTGGAATAATGACCGTAACACTTCTATTATTGAATGACATGACTTAATACCTACTAATTTCTATAAAATACCCTGTTATCAAACCTTCAAATTCAACTTTATACAGCAGACATTGACCTGAATGTGTAAAGTTTAGTTTCAATTACCAACAACACTTATTATGTGTGTGATTAAATAGACCCGCCTACCAGCGATTCGCTTACGAAAATACTTCTACAAATTAATATTATGTCGCGCCAACCTTCAGATGTTCAATTACATAGTTTTTATGTTACGCAACTGAGACTAATAACATGCGGTGTGCTGTCATCAATTGCTTATATTTATCTAGCGATTAATTCTCAGGAGTATGCCCAAGCGACACTTTCGCAATTACTGATGGTAAGCGGCTTATGCGCGGCACTTAGTATTTGGGCATACCTGCACTACAGTCACCACAGTGTGGAAGTTTCATGGCCGCTAATTTTCATTTTTGCGGTGATTTTTAGAATAATTGGCTGGTTTGCTTTTCCAATATTAGAAGACGATGTTTTTCGTTATATGTGGGATGGCCGCATGACGGTTGAAACCGGATCGCCCTATGGACTAGTGCCCGCAGATTTTTTTGAAGCAGACTTAAATGATCGCTTTGAAGACATTTTAGGACTTATTAACTACCCCTATATTGCCACTATCTATGGTCCTGTTTGCCAATGGGTATTTGCGCTCGCCTATTTAATTGCACCCGGTGAGGTTTGGCCATTACAGCTAATATTTGGGCTTGCGGATATAGCCTTGATTCTAGCCTTATCACGACTAAGCAAGCCTTTAATGGTTTTACTGTACGCTTGGTCACCTTTAATAATCAAAGAGTTTGCGTTTACTGCCCACCCTGATGTTCTCGGTGCTATGTTTCTAATACTTGCGTATCTAGCCTATCGAAAACAAGCATTCATGTGGGTTGGCGGCCTACTCGCATTGGCCACCGGAGTTAAAGTGTTCGCGATTATCATGGTGCCCTTTCTACTCGGTTGGCAGTGGCGCGGTTGGCTGATGTTTTTTGCCATTGCAATTGGAGTATCGATTCCCTTTGGTATTGCGCAAGCGTGGCTTCCCGCTGGCTTAAAAGTCATGAACGATGCATGGCTTTTTAACGCTCCTATATACACCCTACTATTGCCATGGAGTTCAATCGCCAACACCAAGCTACTACTGTTTAGCGCATTCTTAATCGGCGGCGGCCTGTATGGTTTGTTCGCCATGCAACAGTGGTGGCTTAACAATAAACCCCTGCAAGAAATTCGAGCTGATTTATTGTTTGCCGGCCTGTTTATTTGCCTGCCAGCTTTAAACGTTTGGTATATGGTTTGGTTGTTACCCTTCGCCGCTCTTAGGCCAAACTTACAAAGCAGTTTGTGGGCATGGGTAGCATCTATCGTGGTGCTACTGGCTTATGCCAGCGGCATTAATCTGGAAAATTCAGAACTGGGCCCGTATGAGCACTACAATTGGCTGCTAGCAATTGAGTTTGGGCTTATTGGGCTAGCGGTTGTGGCACAATCACTAATTTGGAAAACTAAAAATTAGCAATTCTGAAACTAATACAAAAAAATCGGAATCTAATTTACTCAATTGCAAAAGCTAATAACTAAACGCTAATAAACAATTAATTGTCTCGTCGTAAGCTCAATCACCATGCGCTTACGACAAAACATTTTGCAACCCTCAAGACAAGCAAAGAGGGTTGCACAAGCCGCTTAACTGCCAGCTAATTTTAAGTTGTGACGCTTATTCAAATAGTAAATAACGTATAGAAAATCTTCTCGCTCAAGCTCAGAAGCAATTCGCGTATCAGGCGAGTCGCAGTTATACAAAGAATTAGCAAATTCATTATAAGTACCACGTCTGAAAGCCTTAACATTTTTACCTTTAACTGGCAATAATTCTTCAGTTTCTGTGCTTTTGACACAATAAGCTAGTTTAGGTGCCGAATCTGCTCGACCACGATAAATTGCTTTGCCAATTTCGTAAGTTTGATCCACTTGACGTGGGGCAGGCGCTGATCCACTACTGAAACCGCCACCGCCACCGCCGTAGCCACCGCCACCGCCGCCAGACGCAAAAGCAGCGCTTGCAAACGTTAGCACAGTAGAAAAAACAATGGCAAATGCAACCAATGAAGATGTTTGTTGATTGTGATTCATTTTTGTACCTTTTATATCCCGTGTATTTATAAATCTTGTTTATCTAAACACATGTAATTACGTTATTTTTACATGCTTGCGATATTTTAGACCCGATTAATTAAAAAATAATCACAAAATAATTTACCTGTTATTGCCCGCTGAGTCTAGTGTGCTGGAAGTGCAATTTTTGATCACACGCTAAAGATGTCACTGATTCATTGAGAATCAGCTGACCAAGACGCCGCCATTGCGCTTTATTCTTGCGCCCACTACCTAAATCAGCAGCCTCGACGGCGTACACTAATTGATTGTCAGGATAAGTCTCTAAGCGCAGCTCATCTCTAAAATCGTCTTGGTCATTACGGTATTCTGATACAGCCGTGAGCCTCAACCATTGCGGCGAACTTGGCTGATCTTCACGGTATGCGGCTAAGTGGCTTACCGGACGAAATGTTGCCCTAGGCTTGGCATCTACGCCATCCTCTAATATGGCCTCTTTGTCTGCACGTTCTAACTCGCTGCGCATGCGTAACGCAGTTCTAATATCACTAAATTTAGGAATGCGACCCAGTGTCGGTTGATTGTCCATTGGTAGATCAACTACATGCTTACTTACCACCCCGCCGAAGGTGTTCATCACAAACACATTAAGACTTGGGTCGTCACCTAAATCGTTGGGCAAAAATTTTATTGCCATGGCAAATGCTCGTTTGTCTTTTTGCAAGGTTCCACTCAATGCTACCGAGGCTCGGACTATAACTGGGGTTTTTATGCCTTTTTCATACAACCCGGTATAGGGATTATCAACGGCATCAATTTGCCAAGTCCCGGTAAAGCAAATTCCATTAGCTTGCAGCAATTTTTGGCCGCCAGCAAAGTCGATTAAATCACGCTCATCATTAAGCGTACGGCGAGCAGCTACAAGCAGCTTGTTGTCATCGCTCTTACCCGCTCGACCAAAGGTTTTAAGACTAACCTTATAATTAGGTAGTTCTTGATAAGGTACTTCAAAAATAGTTTGTTTTAATGAATCAAAACGACTCAATGGGTTTTGCCCATCCAGACTCTGAGCATTCGAAAGTTGTGAGACTAGGCTAATCAAAAATAATCCAAACCAAGTGGCATACTCGAAAACTGTCTTGTGTTTTATAATCATAAAAATCTTGGTAAGCACCTACGCCTTTCAACGTTCTTATTAATGGTAGCGCAACAAACATATGACGCTCACTTTATAATGATAGGTTTGTAACAACTTCTATTACAAGCAATACCCATTTGACGGCTCAGTGCTCGTCAAAATTAATTTTGAGAAAACATAGAGATAACGATCTAGTTTATAATTATGAAAAAAATTGCGCTACTTTTACTTTCAGCACTTATGCTCAACGCCACCGCGACCAGTTCCGCCAAGCCACAGCAAGCAGATGATATGAACCTATATCTATCAGCTTTGCCATTGTGGGCCAGCACATTGGAAAAGTTTGTCGACCAACAAGGCCGCACAGATTTCGTGGCTTTAGCAAGTGACTCTGCTGATCTAGAAAAATTTGTAAACGTAATCGGCCAAATCAGTCCTCGCTCTCATCCAGAGCTTTTTAAGGATTCAAATGAGGTCCTTGCGTATCATATTAATGCATATAATTCGCTCGCAATGTGGGGCGTGATAGAACGCGACATTCCAGATAACTTTAACACTTTACTTAAGCGCGCATCGTTTTTTAAATTTCGCCGTGTGGTGATTGGTGGTAAGAAAACAAATTTGTATGACTACGAAAATAAAGTCATTCGGCCCTTAGGCGAGCCACGCATTCATTTCGCTTTAAACTGCATGGTTAAAGACTGCCCACGTCTACCGCAAACGATATTTACCGCTGAGAACCTCGAACAAGATCTGCAAAATGCAGCTATTGAGTTTTTCAATAAAGATAAACACATCCAATTGAGAACCGAGTCTATGGAAGTGCATTTGTCTGGCATCATGAAATTCTATACCAAAGACTATGTAAGCTCTGGGAAAAAACAAGAGTTGATCGGCTATGTAAATCAATACACCAAAACACCGATTCCGGATAGTTATAAAGTTAAATTTATCAAGTACGACTGGACCGTAAATCGGCAATCATAAGCAGCAATATAATCAT
Organism: uncultured Gammaproteobacteria bacterium; assembly: GCA_964531625.1. Classification (GTDB taxonomy): domain Bacteria; phylum Pseudomonadota; class Gammaproteobacteria; order Arenicellales; family Arenicellaceae; genus Arenicella. The sequence continues at coordinate 6,315 of CAZHEL010000022.1, read as the reverse complement.
TAATAGCCTTTCGAAGAAATTGACCTAAAAAAGCCAAGATTCAAATTTGCCTAACGCCACACCTGCGCTGTAGTAAGATCGATACTGTTAGTAAGATCGATACTTTTAATAGGACAGATACTATTAGCATTAGTTCCATGAGCTACGCTAGAACTGAAGAATAAAAAACGGGAGGCAAAGTTTGGAAAGCATGCACGATTTAGAAGTCTTGATTGAATCAGGCCGCAAACTGATTGTTATTGAGACTGAGCGAGAAGGTTGCTTTATAGAGGGTTTTAGACGCTTAGCTAATCGCTCGAATAAGGCTTATTTTCAATGGACTGTGACTAAAGGACTGCTGCGACTGTCGGAAGGCTATGAGCACCAAACACTGAATAAAGACCCCGATCAACTATTCGCACAAATTCAAGCATCGAACCATGCTGGTGTTTATGTGCTGGTCGATTTTCATCACTATTTGAATGATCCTACTTCAATTAGACATATCAAAGATGTACTTATAAACAGCCCTCAACAAACGCTCATACTGCTCTCACAGGAGATTGAACTACCCGAAGAGCTTGCCAACAAAGCAACTCACTATGCCTTACCCTTACCCACCATAGATAATTTAAAGAGGATGATGAATGATTTAGCGGTCGAATGGATGGCCGAACAAAATAAAAAACTTGAGGTGGCAAGCAAGACTATATTGGATCAATTATTAGTTGGCTTATGCGGGCTCTCGTCTAGTGATGCAGAGCGCATGGCAAGGCACGCTATCTGGAACGATGGCATCATAGATCAAAATGATATCGTTGAAGTGGCAGAACGTAAATTTGGCTTATTAAACAATAACAATGTTCTTAATTTAGAGCTTGATTACGAAGAGCTCGACAATATTGCAGGCTTTGACAAACTAAAAGACTGGTTAGAGGTACGCCGTCAGGTTTTCTCTGGCGAGATAAAATTACCCGGCGGCGACAAACCTAAGGGCTTACTTTTATTGGGTGTGCAAGGTTGTGGTAAGAGCTTGGCGGCTAAAGCGGTTGCCGGTTCTTGGCAATTGCCCTTACTGCATTTAGATTTCGGCACGCTCTACAACCGCTTTTACGGGCAGACTGAAGAGAATCTGCGTACCGCCTTAGATATTGCCGATAAAATGCAGCCTTGTGTTCTGTGGCTAGATGAGATCGAAAAAGGCATGTCAGCTGTATCCACATCTGACGATGTATCTAAGCGCTTACTCGGCACTTTCCTTACATGGTTAGCCGAAAAGAAAACATCCGTTTTTGTGGTCGCTACCGCTAACGACGTAAGCAAATTGCCGCCTGAGCTAATCCGCAAAGGCCGTTTTGATGAAGTATTCTTTGTGGATCTACCAAAACAAAATGAACGCGAAGAAATTTTGCGAATCCATTTTAAACGCAGAAACTTATCGGCTGACTCAATCGATATCAAAGCTATCGCAGAAATTACCGAAAATTTTTCTGGCGCTGAACTTGAGCAGGTAATAGTCTCAACGCTTTATCAAACTTATTCTGAAAAGACACCCGTTACTACTGAACTCATTATTAAGCTAGCACAATCAACCCAACCATTGTCGGTACTCATGGCAGAAAAAATCAGTGCGATACAAGATTGGGCGAAAGGTCGAGCCGTTAGCGTAAGTTAGGCTAAACGCTTAGTTCCAACTTGCCGTGGACGAACCCAATTTGTTGGCCGGCAAGTCCCATGCAATGTTAATGCCAGCAATACGCAATGGCGGTTTAAGGCGATTAGCATCACCCCAAGGTGTTTGTTCTATGCTACCTAAAAAATCTGCCTCACACACTTCGGTGTCTAAACCCCTTTGTTCAATCTGTGGATATGCCATTAACAATTCAGCGGTTCGCGCCAACGATAGACGAGCATTTCGAATGCCTTCTCCCGAAACCGAAAAACTAATAGCACGTATCACTGCTGCGGCCATCAAATAACCAGTCGCATAATCAAGCGCCTGTACAGGGAGGGAAACTGGCTTATCTTGCTTAGCCCAACGCATACCAGCATCAGCAATACCACAACTCATCTGAACCAAGCTATCAAAGCCTCGACGTTTTGACCAAGGACCAGTCCATCCATAAGCATCCAGCGATACCTCAATTAAATTAGGTGATAAAGCTCGCCTAATGGCCGCGCCGTATCCTAAATCATGCAATGCATCAGGGCGGTAACCATGTACTAACACATCAGCGCTCGCGAGTAAGTTTTCAAATAGCTTTCTATCCTTATGCGTACTAAGAGATAATCGCGCACATTTTTTACCCAAGGTAATGTCAGGTACCACGAAAGGTTCATCCCAACCGGGTGGATCAATACGCAGGACATTCGCGCCAAAGCCCGCAAGTGCTCGGGTAGCCACAGGACCTGCTAACACTCGAGTCAGATCCAAGACTTTTAAGCCTGCCAACGGCCGCTTGACAGATTTAGGCGCAAATCGACTATTAACTTGCCGGGCTCTAGCCCAGTCAATCAAAGGTTCAGAAGCAACCGCAATACCTTGTGGATGTGTCTGCCATTGTGTTCGCGATCTAAGCGCAGCAGCCACGCCTCCCTGCTCTACTATTGCTATCTCTAATGGCTCAGAGTTCCAATTCAACAAGGCTGACGCAACTTCTTGTCTATCATTTTGCGTGCCTATCACAGTTAACGCCGCATGTCGGTGGTGGGCTAGATTTGTGTGCAGTTTTATCCAGCCGTCAGCCGTTTTATAGTCACCAGCAATCGCATCCCAGCTAGGTGGCAATTCCCAATTAATAGGGTAAATTGATTGCGAGAACCACAACGATGCTAATCGCTGATCAATTTCTACCTTCGGTGCGCGACTAACTAAATCTGCTTCGACCAATAAACTTGATAGTGCGCTGCCTATAGCACCAATCGAGGCATTTGCTAACTGCGACACTGAAAAACAGGATTCTAGGTGACCAGCACCAGTAACTGAGTATAGATTATTGAGTTTTAAACCGAGTTCGATTTCTTGCAAGTTTTGTTCCTAGGTGAAGACAATATGTTTGATTAGCACTAAAGCTTAAGCTCTCTAGATTCAGCGAGGGCTCTCATTCTTCCCATCACCAGATACAGCTCTTTTTTAAAGGTCTTTGCCAGCAACAAATAATAGGCATGTTTCATAAAGCCTTTAAATTCAACTTCATGCGTAAAGATGGTTTTACCGTCTTGGTTTTTGGAAACGTAGCGCTTTAGCTCTAGCGTACTCCAGAGCGGTAGCTTCAAGCTTTCAATAAATGAGTTCCCTGGGTCTACTTGGATGATTTCAAATTTAGTTTTGGGAGCACCATCGGCTTTTACGTAGCCAGTGGCACCCACAGCGAATTGAGCATTATCTTCTAAATAAGAATATTCAAGAATAGTATCGTAGTCTTTCCAATTATCGACGTCTTCCCACAATTTCCATATTGTATGTTGACTGGCCGTAGTAACCAGAGTCAAGCGGTAGGTGCACGCATTTATTTGGACAATTTCTGGATCTTTGATTTCCTCAACATCTACGTCTTCCTCACGTTTTACACTTTCCTGGACACGCTCACCGTCAATTATATCTTCTTGAGCAGGCGCGTCCTGAGATGACGAATCTTCTTGTGATTTGGTAGTTGGTGCTGAAATAAATACAAGCAACAGCGCCAAAGCCACCATCATGCTTATTTTCATAAAACTGCGTAGCCATTAATTTCTATGGCCTACTAGTTTATCAGCTGCGTCTCGGGAAAGGCAGCGCGCCAAGCAAACCAAAAAGCTCGGTGATACGGCAAGCGTGGTAGTTTTGACCCGTCTTCAGCCAATAACTATTATTCTTCGATTTGCCATTCTTTGCCTGTGCCATCAGCGGCGTCCGTAAGAAAGCGCTTGGTGAGTAGTAATAAGAGGCTAAGTTAAGAATCATCAGCCCCCTAAAGAGCGCGGCCACCGCTCTTGATCAACGCCACTAGGCGCTCGCGCGGATAATCGGCCTCTAAGCCTGCTGCTATTTGTTGCAAAAACTCTTGCGCATCGTCACCTTCAATGGGGGCTGACTCGGACGCCCTCCAATCTTCTAAATACTCCTCAGAATTTGTATCTCCGGTGCGCATCGCGGCAGCATCAATCGCTTCCATAAACCGATTGTCTAATGGTTGTGCAACGCGCTTGCGCCCCACTTTGCCCTTAAGCATTGAAGGGATGTCTCTCCAATAGAGAATATGATACTGACCGCTCATTGTGTTCCTCAGTGACTGAATTTACGTTGACTACAGCTGCGAATGCAGAATAATAATCTCTAATACGGATGTTGCAAACGCCTTTTTGCGACTATTTTATCGTTACCTTTTTGCTTGTACAGATTGTTAGATTTAAGGGGATACGAACTCCATAATAATTACCGTATTTATTTTCAATAATCGCCTAAGCCAACAATCTCAATGCTTGGTCTACACTCAAAAACAGAGTCATTTATCTGCAAATTTAGCTAAAATCAGCTATTTTTTGGTGACATAAAAGCAACAACTGTTGCTAAAAAAACAGATATGGCGATTTTTTCTAACATAGAATTGCGATTGAGTTAACTAGCGCACTGACTGACTATTCTTGGCGATATAATGCAAAGCATGAAAACGATGTATGTATTTTCATAACTCTCTCTTCTTTTTGTTAATTTAAATGCCGCCTAATTTCAATTAGGCGGCATTTTTTTTATGCGCGCGTGACTATGTGCAAATTTGCTCCCGATTGGACTAAAGTCTAATTATTGCGTTTATTTTACTAATTATATTGATTTAACTGTATGCATTGATTTAATATAAAACGGTAAGGTGTGTGAGGACACCTTAAGGATGAATTGGGTTTTAGTTACCATTTTCGATTATATTGGTTATATAAAAGGATAGAGGTAACTAGGGTTATATAAAAAAGGGTTATATAAATTCGGAGAATTTATAATGTTTAGAGTTAATATTCATAAAGTCAAAATGGAATGGCTATCGGTTGATTGTTTGGTGACCTTGTCGAAATATGTTCAAGTAGCACATGATGATGATGGCATTGTATTACCATTGCAAAGCGATAATCTTCTTAAGTTAGTGGTTCACCACGTTAAAAGAACGGAAAATACTGAGCTCCAGGAATTATACAAAGAGCTTAAAATTAAGATTAAATCAGCGCTTGCTGACCCTAAATTAAAGGGTATGGTAATAAGTGATGTCGCAACAGTCGAAACCTATGACATCGAGTTGAAATCAAGTGTGCACTACGCTGATTTCGCTGCATAATCGATTTATCGTTTGATCATTTTATAGAGCAGCAGCTGATCCCAGCTGCTGTCCTTAATCTACAAGTGTGCTTTCAATCTAATTATTCAAAAACTAGATTGACTAGCTCACCCAAATTAAACACTGATTATTCGCTGGCATCTTATGGTCAGACTGCAGCCTGAATCCACTGGCTTGCGCTAGCTCATCAACCGCTTCAAAATCCCGAATAGCGCTACCAACACCGCGCGATCGTAAACTCTCGTCGAATTGAGCATTGCTCTCACTGGTAAATGTGCCTTGGTACTTAAACGGACCATAAACAATTATTTGCGCAGATTCTTCGACTACCTCCCCTAGCCCAGCAAAGAACTGACACACGTCTGACCAAGCCATAATATGTAAGGTATTTGCTGTATAGATTAATGGATAACGCTTTTGATTTGGAACCCAGTGCGCCTGATTAACATCTAAGATTAATGGTCGCAGTACATTTGGTAGCTTAGCGTTTTCTAGCTGCGCATGAATGCCTGGTAAATATTCTTCACGGTCACTGGTTTGCCACTCTACATTTGGAAATGCACTCGCAAAATGAATAGCATGTTGCGCCGTACCACTACCAATTTCTAAGACCGACGATACTGCCTGTAAACTTGGATGAATTACCTCCAAAATTACGTCTTTATTGCGCTCACAAGCGGCAGAAAAAGGTATTTCAAGCATTTTATTAACCCACTAGCGCATTAAAGAAATAATGATAGATCTTTTATGAGGACGATATCGATGTTCCCAAAGAAACAAGCCTTGCCAAGTCCCCAATTGTAGACGCCCGTGTTTAAACGGAATAGTTACATCATTGGTAGTCAACACGGAACGAACATGTGCCGCCATATCATCGTCTCCTTCGTAATCATGTTGGTAGACCGCATCGCCGTCTGGCGCTAAGCGGCTAATAATGGATTCCAAATCCACCAATACAGTAGGGTCGGCATTTTCACTTAATATCAATGAGGCGCTAGTATGTTGCAGAAACACATGCGCCAAACCACTATCA
>CAZHEL010000021.1:5298-46728 GCA_964531625.1 uncultured Gammaproteobacteria bacterium | reverse complement strand
CCCCGACGCCGAAGTATCGGTTTTGCCAATGCAGGTTAATGAAGCTGCTGGTTCGGCCCTAGTTACCTTTAGTGTAAATGGAGCGCGCGATCAAAACCTGGTGGTTACCTATCGCACCGTTAACGGCAGCGCGCGCAACGGTGCTGCAGAAGATTATTCTTCGAATTCAGGTTCATTTACTATTGAGCCGACGGTAAATAGACGTACTAGAACGATAACAATCCATGATGACTCCAATGTAGAGAATACAGAGCAGTTTTTTGTAGAAATAACAAATGTTCAAGGGGGTGAAATAGGCACATCGAGTGCGGCGGTAACAATTATTGATAATGACACTGCGCCGACGCCGACACCGACACCGACACCTACGCCGACTCCGACACCGACACCTACGCCGACACCACAGCCTGACCCTGCCGCCGCGATTTCGGCTATCAGCCTATTTGTTAATGAAGGCTCTGGTGTCGCCAACATGACCATTCGAGCCGATCGAATTGTTGATGAAGACGTAACTCTATCGTACAGAACCTTTAATGATACAGCGTTTACTGGAACTGGCGATTATGAGTTCACTAATGGCCAAGTAACGATTAGCGCTGGTCGCAACCAAACCATACTCCCAATTACTGTTTTTGATGACAACGTGTCCGAAAGCAATGAAAGGTTTACCTTAAGATTGCAATCAGTGACTACAGGCGATGCGATTATTGATAACGCTTCCGGCATTGTTACCATCGTAGATAATGACCCATCCGGCGGTGGCTCTAGCGGTGGTGGCTCTAGTGAGCCAGCCTTACCCGTTTTGTCTGCGCGGTCTATATTTGTTGGAGAAGGCTCGCTTATTGCTAATGTTGTAATAGACTCAGATCGAGTTGTTAGCGAAGACGTGACAGTGTCATTTCGTACTACGGTTGGCACTGCGCGTTCAAGCGAAGGTGATTATATATTCAGAGAAGGTAATGTAACCATGCGTGCGGGTAGAGATGCGGTGACTGTGCCGATCACGATTATCGATGATGATCGGATAGAGGGCGAAGAAAACTTCTTTCTAAGCTTGCAACAGGTTAACAGTAACAATGCCATCATAGATGGCCAAAGTGTCAGAATCACTATCGTCGACAATGACGAAGAAGACGAAGAAAATGACCCTCAACCGGCACCGCAACCAAGGCCTCAACCTCAGCCGACCATGATGAACTCGGCAGGCATAAACTTACTTTTGTTGCTTAATTAATCGTTTTGGCTATTGTGACGGGCTTTTGGCTTGTCAAATGTTAAGTTACCGCTCTTTGGGCCTGAACTGGTGACAAAATTTGACTATTATCGGACTTTGGTCGGTTGTAATTTGTGGTTTTCGCGCATAAACTTATGGAGTGACTTTCGTACAGGGTTTTAAGTACGTCAGCACATTGGAAACATGGGTTTAACGGGTTAGGTGCATGTAGTCTTGGGTAATGGACGTATTTTAAGGACTAAAAGGCTAAATAATTTTGGTCTAAATTTTAAAGTACAGCATATATTAAGCTCAAATAAAGGACTACCAATTTTTACGCACGCGTAGGCTTCATGTTTATTTGAATCAATTTTTGATTAGTACATCGCTATGGTGGTGATGTATGGGTGACAAATAAAATGGGAATTCGAGCAGCGATTATGTTGTTGAGCTTGATCAGTGGTGGATCAATGCAAGTGCATGCAGCGCCAGTAACATTTGAAGACACGTCTGAGAAGCTAGGTTTTAAAAGAGGGACAGAAACCTGGGGAATCGCTTGGGGTGATCTAAATAATGATAATTGGCCAGATATATGGAATTCGGGTCATCGAGATTATCCGCGGCTATACCGTAATACAGGTACTGGTGACTTTGTTGATGTCACTATGGTTTATGATCACAGCATGGATCTGTATTGGCTTAGCGATACACAGAATGATGTACACGGTAGTGCTTGGGCTGATTACGATAATGACGGCGATGACGACATTATTACCGGCGACGAAGACGAGCTATTTATCAATCAAGCCTCACAAGGACAAGATGGCGTATTCATCCAAGACAACCTCCAAGCCAATCAACAATACGCTGCTTGGAATGATGTTGATCCTAGTACCCGAGAGCTCGAAAGTGAGACTCGCTGTGGTGGCAGCCGCGCCGGGAATTACTTTCTTTTATTTGATGTCGATGTGGATGGCGACGCCGATTTCGTATGTGGTCAAGAAGGAGACTTTCCTCGAAATGTACTTGGTATTCCTGACGGTTTAATACCTGAGTTCGGCAACACAAATGATGCTGCAATCGGTGATTTTAACAATGATCTACGAACTGATATCGTTGTTACTCGGGGCGCCCTACGAGGCAACGGAGCCGCAATAGTCAATGAAAATAGAGTTGAGGCTTGGTTTGGCGGGCGTGATCGTATAGTTACATTCAGAGCTCCTGGACAAGTCACTTTTTTAGTTGATGGTAATCGCACCGGCGCATTTGCCGATGCCGATAGATTTGATCTTGATACGAACGGTGCAACCAATGGCAACGCTCGAGGCGTGTCTATTTCTTATGATGCCTCTGCTGAGCTTTGGGAATTAGAGCTTACAGCCGGTACCAGCCAAGCTTATGTGCGAGCAATTACCCAGAATCCCGTTTCAAATTTATTCGTGAGTGGACTCACTGGCGCAGACTTGCCGGCGTCTACTGGTCATGGAGTTAATACCCCAAATGGTATTGAGTGGGTTAATGGTACGGGCCTTAGCCAATCTCGCAGTTGTGTGAGCGTAGTGGCCGCTGACTTTGACAACGATATGGATCTCGATTTATACATGGCCTGTCGAGAAGGCGTATCGAATATTGCCAATAAGTATTTTGATAATAACGGTGACGGAACTTTTACAGAAATTGAAAATCATGGCGGTGAAGGTCCTGTTGGGCCTGGGATTAACTTTGGTACCGCAGAGTCTGTGATTACTGCTGACTATGATGCCGATGGTTTTATGGACATGACTATCAGTAACGGTCTATTGTTTTATCCAGTAAGTTTTGGTGGTCCAGATACCTTAATTCGCAACCAAGGTAACGACAATCATTGGGTCGAGCTAGATTTAAATGGCACGATCAGTCCCCGCGCAGCATTGGGCGCGAAAGTATATTTAACAGCGGGCGGCGTTACCCAGCTACGTGAACAATCTGGAGGCTACCATCGCTGGTCGCAAAACCACACTCGAATTCATTTTGGCTTGGCCGGTAATACGGTAATCGATGAAATTCGTGTTGAATGGCCGTCTGGCGAAGAAGACATTTACACGAATGTAGATGCTGATCAAATCTATGAAATTACCGAAAACGGTATTATTGAGCCTGCAATTTTAGGCCCAGATGCTTCTGAAGTAGTGCAACCTGGTCAAGAATGTGGTCAGCCTTCTTATGTAACTACGTTGGGCCCAGTATTACAAATTTGGCGTGTTTGCGGAACGGATAATTGGCGTGTTAGAGCGCGCGGCGGTTTGGGACGCTTTACCGAGCATAGGGATCTAACGGTATCCGGTAGCATAGTGGGTAGTAATAATTTTGGCACTGCGGTAACACCAGTAGCATTGACCTCTGACGATGTTCTAGATAACTCAAACCGTCAACGCATCGAGTATGAGATGACGGTACAGGATGATGCGATAAATATTAAAGGTTTTAACTTCAATACCAATGGTCAGTCGTCAACTTGTTTCAACATAGAAGGAGGCGTTGATGATTTTGAGGCGGTTTATTTAGGCAACCTTGGTCATAGAATTGATTTGCCTTATGATTTATCAGGATTAGGCGCTTGTGACCTCGATAACGACGGCGACGGTATAATCGACAGTCTAGACGACGACGATGATAATGATGGTGTGCCCGATACTTTAGATGCGTTCCCATTTGATCCAGATGAGTCAGTTGATAGTGATGGTGACGGTGTTGGTGATAACGCGGATGTATTTCCAAACGATCCTACAGAAACGACTGATAGCGACGGTGACGGTCTTGGCGATAACGCGGATGTCGATAAAGACAACGATGGAATTCAGGATAGTGTTGAATTGCTAACAACAACATCACAGGGCGCTCCGACGATTCAGTTAATCGATGATTTTGAAACTGATCAGGGCTGGGTTATAGACCCGTTTGGTACTGATGAAGTGACTGATGGTTTATGGGAAATAGGTGACCCAGAAGAAACCACAAGAAACGGTGTTGTTTTTCAGCTTGGTTTCGCAACCAGCGGCTCTAATGTTTTGGCTACAGATCCCGTAGCTGGAAGCAGTCCTTTTACTAATGATATTGATGGTGGTGAAAATTCAATTATATCGCCTGTTATTTCTGCCCCTGCGCTCACCGAACGGTTGCGATTTAACTATAATTTAGCGCATGAATCTGGATCTAATGGTAGCGACTTTTTCAGAGTGTCAGTGGTCGCTGGTGGCGTACAACAAACCGTGTTTGAAGAAAGGGGTACGACTAACCAGCGCCCGGGTCAATGGCTGCCTGTGAGTGTCGATATTTCAAGCTTTGCTGGCCAATCAATTCAAATTCTTGTGGTGGTAGATTCCGTTAGTGGCGCGCTAATGGAAGCGGCTGTTGATGATTTAGAGTTCGAAATTGGCTCGTCTGTACTTACTTTGACTGATATGGATGGTGATGGTGTTCTAAATGCAAATGACCTAGACAGTGACAATGATGGTATAGCGGATGTGGTAGAGGTTGGCTTGAGTGATTCCGATGGCGACTTTATTGTGGATGACTTAATCAACCAGCAGGGCACTGTGACATCACCCATTGACAGTGATGGTGATTTAATACCCGACTATCTCGACTTGGAAAGTAATAATGCCGCCAATGATGGTACGGACTATGATATCAATGCTACCGCAAATGCTATTTTTGATACCAATGGAGACGGTACGATCAATAGCAATGACACGGGTGGTGGAGTAGATATTGATCAAGACGGTATTGACGACCTGATCGATGCCGACACTTCGGTTACTGGAAGTCCAATTACGCCTGCCTCTAATTCGTGTATCGAGCCTTCTTTGAATGCTGCTGTTGATCAAGGTTTATTTATATGGCGCGATTGTGCCACGAATATTTGGTCTGCCCGCTTTACTGCTGGTGGTGCTACTTCATTCATATTTTTGACTGGCAATGTGATTTCGTTAGATGGCTTTGCAGACTTGACTACAGTTACTTTGAATTCTGGCGATGTGGTCGAGAATACTAGTGATCCGGCGCAGTTGAACTTTAGTTTGGCCGTTGTACGTGAAGGAACAGATGGCTTTAATTTTAGGCCGCTAAGCGAGAATGCTTGTTTGACGATTGATAGTAGTACACCGACCTTTATAGGTGGCAATAAAGAACCGGTTGGCTCAACATTAGATTTGACTACCCTGCAAGCGTGTCAAGCACCTGAGCCATTAAGCTGTGGTGAACCTGCGTTTGATCGAACGACAGATCAAGGTTTGTTCTTATGGCGCGATTGTCCGACTAATAATTGGATGGTGAGGTTAACAGCAGGTGGTGTTAGTGGAACTATTGCATCTGGTAATATTCTCTCAGTCGGCGGGTTTGACAATTTGACTGAATTTAGTTTTGAAGCCAGCGATGTGCTTGATAATACCAGTGATCCTGATCGGCTTGAGTTTGAGTTGCGCGTCGGTGGTGCAGGCGAAGACGGAATTGGTTTCACTCCCTTAGGTGACAATGCTTGCTTTATTGTTGATAGTAATGCGCCATTTTTCTTAGGTGGCAACAAAGTGCCGGTGTCTTCACCGCTGAATCTTGAAACCTTGGAAGCTTGTGATCTTCCCGAAGATCCACCGAGTTGTGGCGAGCCAAGTTTTGATCGAGCCACAGATCAAGGGGTATTTATATGGCGTGACTGTCCAAGCAACGAATGGATGGTACGCATGACTGCTGGCGGTGTTAGTGGCACTTTTGCCACAGGTAGTGTTACCTCAGATGGCGGCTTCGAAAACTTATCAGAATTTAGTTTTGAAGCTAGCGATGTGCTTGATAATGCGAGCAACCCTGATCGGCTTAATTTCGAAATGGCTGCTGGTGGTGCTGGACAAGATGGTTTCACTTTTACACCACTAGGCGCTAATGCTTGTTTCATAGTAGACAGCAATGCACCGCTTTTCCTTGGTGTAGATAGTTTACCGATCTCGTCACCGTTAAACCTAGATACATTACAAGCCTGTGATCTGCCGGTTGATCCGCCGCAATGTGGCGAGCCTGATTTTGATAGAGCGATAGATGCAGGCGTATTCTTGTGGCAAGACTGTACTGTATCTGGCTCCAACGATGAGTGGTTCATGCGGGTGACGGCCGGTGGTTTGCCGTTCGATTCTTATATAGGCACTCTAACCTCGACAAATCTAATAGCAGTCGCAGGTGAACAGCTTGAAGCTAACGACCAGATTGACGGCGATCTATCTGATAATGGTCTGGATTTTATATTGAATGTCGCAAACTCTGCGATTGACGGATTGGATATTCAAATCCCGTCGGGTGGTCAAACTTGCTTTGAGATACAGCAAGCACCATCTTTAGCAAACGTATATGTTGGACGTTTTAGACTGCTAATGAACAGCGCTTTCAATCTTGAAGATTTAGGCGTGTGTCAGTAAGCGGCTATCTAGGATGAACGATTAATAAACTGTTATTTATTGATCGCATTTGAATCAAATGGCCGACCTCGGGAGTATTCCAAGGTCGGCCTTTTTAGTTGTAGGTGTTTTAGGTTTTAGACTTTTTGGCCGTTCCTTTTTTGGCCGAAATTAAATTACGCAGCTGTTTAATCTCGGCTTTTTCTAATGGCGGAAATAGGATCGCCAAGCAAATCGCAGAAATTCCAACGCAGCAGGCGGCGATAATAATTGACCCAGTCCATTGCAGCATAAAATAAGCGATTGCCCAAATTATAAGTCCTTGAACCAGAACCAAGCCAACTAATCGACCTTCAAAGAATAATTTAAAATTATTTCGGTTCAGTTGAATGATACAAATTAAACAGGCCAGTACAGTGCCAACAATATTGGCCACAACAATTGACCATAACCCAATAAAATAAAAAAGCGGTATGGCAATTAAGAATGAGCTGGACTGAACCAAATTGCTTAAGATCGAAATTTGGTTTAGTTCGGTGACTTCAATAAGCAATTCGAGTATTTGTCTTAAGCCCTCAAACACCAGTAGCAAAAGAAAGCCAAAAACCAATAAGTAGGCACTTCCATATTTGTCGTTAGTAAGCAAATTGAACATCGGTTCCCCCACTACCAACACACCCACCATCAACACCACTAACAAGGCTAAGTTGATGCGAAAAATAAGATTAGACATTTTTACTAAAGAAGAAAACTCGCTGCCAGTTGTATAACGCGCTATAAATACCGGGCGAATAAAACCAACCATTAGTATAGCTGGCATAAAGCGTCGCCCTAGTCGCACGATACTATCTGCAAAACCTAGAATTGCGATTTCTCTATTGCTAGAAAACTGCGCCGCTAACAATCGATTGGGAGCGCTGCCGTAGAGTATTCTTGTTAAAGAGACTATATATTTAGAGGCCCCGTAGCGTACCACGCGCTGTCGGTTTTCTGGCCACCAAGACTGTGCAGGCTGAGAACTCTCCTTAGATTCAGTCAGCCAATTTTGCCTAGCCCCCCAAATCAATAGCAATACAAAGATCGCTTCTGCAATAAATTCAATGATTACCACATGCGTTAGTGTTAGTGAATACGCATAGTGCATAAAAAATATCGCAGCAATTCTAAAAATATTGGTTGAGACCAAACCAATTTGTGTTAGACGTTGCCAAAGCAAGGCATCGCAAGCCTGTGATAAAGATAGGCCAGTAAGTCGTAAGGCCCCAATTAGTAAAAACACACCCAGCAAGTTGTCGTGGTTAGGTACTTTAAGCAGAGCAACTATAAAAGGTAAATTAGCTATTATGATCCCAACTATTAACAAGGCCAGCAGGAATCTCAGCGATACACCGATGCTCAAAAGTTTATAAATTAGTGGGCTGTCATCGGCTCTTAGTTCTGGCAAAAAACGATGCATAACGGCTTGAATACCCAATGTTGAGACCATTCCAATCAACAAAATTAGGGCTTGCCATGAAACAAAAGAGGCGTATTCGATTTCTTCCATTAAGGCAGCCAATGCAAATAGAATTGCCATTGACAAAAACGCGTTGGAACCCTTGCCAAATAGAAAGTATTTTAGGCTTTGGCGGATTGAATCCAGCCCAAAGTGGTTTTGTGTAGCAGATTTAGACATAGCTAATTGGCGTGCCGTTGTGCGGAATTTTGTAGCGTTTTATTTTAATTTTGAGGGGTATTTTTGCGTTTTTGTTATAGCTTATTTTTAAAGGCTAAATTTTATCTCTTTTGAGCGCAAAACTAGTTAATAGACAGTTGCTGCAATATCAATGTCACAGACTGTTATATGTGTATTTTAAGGTTTATGCTACTTCGTAAAACACCCAAAAGCTATAGATTAATAGACCCCAAATGATATACTATTGCTTAGCTGCCCGCTTTAGATAAAGTTTTAGGATCTGAACATAACAAATAACTTGGAATAGTTAAGCAAGGTAAAGGCAGTACTTTGGGGGTTGAAGGTTAATGGGTAGATTTATAGGCTTGTTGCTGTGTTTAAACAAGTTTGTAAAGCACACCCATGCTATGGATATGGGTTTTAAGAGAATGATTAAAGGGTTGTTATATATTAAGTTAGTAATTTTGGTGTCATTGATGACGTCTACGTTAACCTCTGCGCAGCCACTTTTTGAAGATGACACACAAGCGGTTGGTGGGCCTTTTCATGTAGGCGAAACTTGGGGAGCCGCATGGGGTGATTTTAACGGTGACGGATATCCTGATTTGTTCTCTAGTAATCACGGAGCGCTAAATAGTATTTTGCGCAATAATGGCGATGGAACGTTTGGCGAGATTGTCGATGAAGCTGATTCGGAACGCATATGGACCGGTGCACCCGATGCAGATATCCATGGTGGTTCTTGGAGTGATTTTGACAACGATGGCGACCAAGATCTTTTTGTTACTAGAAGCTCCACAGGCGCTCGATTCCAATTGATGGAAAACCAAGGTCTGGGTGGATTTGTTGAAGAAAGCGCAGAGTTCGCTGTTGGTCCATTTGGTGGTGGTAGAATGCCGATGTTCTTTGACTACAATAATGATGGCAACTTAGATTTAACTTTAGCGCGTAATGGCAGTGGTGGATTGGTTCTATTCCAATGGGATCCCACGCTAGGTCCGCAAGGCCGCTATGTGGTGAAAAGCAATGAAGCTGGAATTTTTAACCAGTGCCTGAGAAATTCAACGGGTTATATTTCAGACTTATTCAAAAACGGCACCTTGCACTATATATGTGCCAATGAAGAGTCGGTGCCGGAACGCGTATATGACACCACTACCATGCCGTTTACTGAAGTAACTAGCAGTATCGACCCCACCGGCACCAATACAGATGCCGTATTGGCCGATTTCAATAATGATTTATTGATTGACATGATGGTTAACCGCGGGCGTGTGCGACCAGCCGGTGTAGATAGAATATCGAGTGAACGGATTGAGGCTTGGTTTTCGGTTGGCGGCACTGTCGATTTTGAAGACGCCATGACCTTTACCGCCGACGGCCCGATATCTGTAAATGTGTTTGCTCGAAACGTTGGCGATGCCGAGGGAGTCAGGATAGGTGCTAGCGGTGATACGCCGCCGCCCTTACCAGTAACCTTAGATCCAACCGACCCAGATAATTTTGGTTTGGTGGCCGTTCGAGACGAACGTGCAGTCTATATTGGGTATGACGAAACTAGCCAGCAGTGGACTATTATCTTATCTGGTGGTGGTGGCCAATCAGAAGGCGCCTATATTGTTGTTGATGGCACTAACCTGAGTGAGCCTGTTTTTTCAGGAGAGTCGGCGATTGATATTGCGCTGGAGCCGCGCTTTATGCTCAATGATGGTACTCGTCTTGTAGATTCAGGCCCGCGTGGAATAGGTTCTATTCAGTGTGGTGGGATTGCCGCTGCGGATTTCGACAATGATATGGATATCGACGTATACATGGGATGTCGAAGTTCACTTGAGAACTTTGCTAATCGCCTTTACTTAAATGACGGCACTGGCACGTTCACACTTGCTAGCAATCATGGTGCGGAAGGTATTACGGGCGTTGGCATTCAAAGCAAGACTGGTACCAGCGGCATGGCAGTAGCAGCAGACTACAATGTTGATGGCTTTATGGATTTATTCGTTACCAATGGTAATCGCTTATTTCCATTGTTATCGAAAGATGGATTCTCTGGTGGTGGACCGGGTCAATTTTTTAAGAATTTGGCAAATAATGGTAATAACTGGATTCAAATAGATTTAGAGGGCGTGACTTCAAACAGGGATGCTTTTGGTGCTAAGGTAACCGTTACCGCAGGCGGTGTTTCACAATTTAGAGAGCAAAACGGTCAATATCACCGTTGGTCGCACGATTCACGAAGAATCCATGTTGGCCTAGGCTCTAATACCAGCGCCGACGTTACTATTGATTGGCCCGATGGCACCACTGACACTTTTACTGCAGTGGCTAGTAATCAGATATATCGAGCGGTTCAAGGCGGTGCAATAACGGCTCAAGCGCCAGCACTGAATTCACCGAGTGTATCAATTTCCACTGACGAATTGCCTGAAGGTGAAACGGCAAATTTGGCCGTATCGATTTTTCCACCTAGCAATCAAACGGTTACCGTAGAGTACGCAACCTTTGATGGCACAGCGACTTCAACGCTAGATTATCAGCCCGAGATTGGCACACTTACCTTTGCTCCGTTGCAAACAGAGCAATTTGTAAGTGTTCAAGGCTTGCCTGATATTGAAAATGAAGACCAGGAAATCTTTGGTGTGCTGTTGAGCAATCCGAGCAATGTACTGTTAAATCAACCTAGTGGCTTGGTGCAGTTAAATGACGACGACGATGCCGACCTAAATGGCCCAGTTATCAGCGTATCTAATGCAAGCGTTTTCGAAGGTGATGATGCTGATTTTATTATCTCGATATCCGAGCCACCTACGCAAAACGCCACAGTGAGCTTCACAACGGTTGCCGGTACTGCGACAGAAGGAGCTGACTTTGAAGCCAGATCCGGTGCTATTACGTTCACTCCAGGTGGAGCACTATCGGTAATTCGTAGGGTTGATACAATAGATGATGGTATAACCGAATCTGTAGAAAGCTTTAGCCTAAGACTATACAACACGGTAAACGCTAATCTTCTCGACTCGGAAGGCATGGCGTCATTATTTGATCAAGGCACGGTGTTGCCTGAGTTAAGTATTGATAGTGTGTCGGTAAATGAAGGCGCCAGTACCGTTTTGACAGTGACCCTCTCCGCAGCAAGTGCGGTACCAGTTACAGTCGACTTTGCCAGTAGCGATGTACTAGCCACGGCTGGCTTGGACTATACGGCAGTAAGCGGTAACTTAGAATTTTTGCCGGGCGAAGTAAGTAAGACGATCAACTTGGCCACCTTGCAAGATACTGAGAGAGATGGCAATGAAACTTTAAATGTTATCTTAGCA
The DNA here is from genome assembly GCA_964531625.1 of uncultured Gammaproteobacteria bacterium. GTDB lineage: Bacteria > Pseudomonadota > Gammaproteobacteria > Arenicellales > Arenicellaceae > Arenicella. The sequence goes on along the minus strand of CAZHEL010000021.1, from coordinate 35,103 downwards.
AATCCTCTCAACGCGCAGATAACTGACGGTGTTTCATTGGTGACCATAATTGATGACGAGCCGCCGATTCCATTTGTCTCAATAGGCGATGTTACCGTTAACGAAGGCGGTGTTGCTGTTTTAACTGTTTCGCTTTCGTTAGCCATTAGTGACACTGTTTCAGTAGATTATCTAACTGTAGATGGTAGCGCCATAGCAGGCAGTGATTATGCGCCCGATGGCGGTACATTGACTTTTGCTCCTGGCGAACTTAGCAAGGATATAGAATTGTCCACGTTTTCAGATATAGATGATGAAAGCGACGAAGTCTTAACGGTAGAGCTAAGCAACTTAGTTGAAGCTTTAGCGGATCAACTTGTAGCGACAGTAGTGATACTAGACAATGACGACGCGCCAGCTGGCGGGCCGATAGTTAGTGCAGACGGCGGTACAGTGATTGAAGGCAATTCACTGGTTTTCTCAGTTACACTCAACTCAGCCAGTAGTGACATAGTGAGAGTTGATTTTGCAACCCAGAGCAGCAACTTACCGGACTCGGCAGAAGCTGATGTCGATTATATCCCACGCTCTGGCGTTATTACTTTTCAGCCCGGTCAAACCACTGCAACACGTACTGTGACGACCTTGTCTGATTCAATAGCAGAGTCAGATGAAACCTTTACTTTTGAGTTGAGCGATCCGACTAACGCGAATATTTTACAGTTTGGCGCACAAGGCACCATTCTTGACGGTGCTACGGTCGTACCTGAGATTAATATCGATAGCGTTTCTGTTGACGAAGGCTTGTTAGCAACTGTTACTGTCAGTTTGTCAGAAGCAACCACCCAAGTGGTTTCAGTTGACTTCGCCACCTCCGACGATAGTGCAATAGCCGGCATAGATTACGTTGCCGCCAGCGGTAATTTAACTTTTGCGCCAGGCGAAATTAGTAAGACCATTGAATTAAGCAGCATACAAGACACTGATCGTGATGGAGATGAAACCTTCAATGTCACCTTGAGTAATGCTAGCTTTGGTGAGTTTGGTACAGCGCTGGGCGTGGTAACCATATTGGATGATGAGCCGCCACTTCCAAGTATTGATATAAGCAACGCCCAAGTTATAGAGGGAGAGGCGGTAAGCCTAACGGTGTCTCTATCGGTTGTTTCGGCAACAACAGTATTCGTTGATTATACAACCGTAGATGGTTCAGCCTCTGCCGGCAGCGATTACACAGCGGCGAGTGGTGTATTAGAGTTTGCACCAAACGAACTGACTAAAACGATTGCGCTTGTGACCGCACAGGACTTAGATGATGAATCGTCAGAGAACTTCACCGTTGAATTAAGCAATCCTATTGAAGCGGCTGTTGGTCAAGGTGTCGGCACTATTACTCTAATCGATGATGATGACGCGCCAATTAATGGGCCGGTTGTTAACGTATCTGGAGGTAGCGCAATTGAAGGAGATCAATTAGTTTTTACATTTACTTTGTCTCAAGCAAGTACCGATACTGTGAGAGCCGACTTTGATACTTTTAGTAGCACACCTATAACAGCGGGTATAGCAGAGCCAGACATTGATTATACAGCTCGCTCTGGTCGCGTGACTTTCGCGCCTGGTGTGACGACAGTAATCCGTCAAGTAACGCTAGCATCTGATACATTAGTAGAAGGGGATGAAGTTTTAGGGATGCAAATAAGCAATGGTCAAAACGCTAATATTGATGTTTCGAGTGCGTTTGGAACCATTATCGATGAAGACACCGTTGTACCTATAATAAGTGTAGATAGTGCATCGGTGGATGAAGGCCTAGGCGTTGATATCACGGTAAGCTTATCAGCGGCCACCACAGAGACAGTGACGGTAGATTTTGACAGCGCTGATAATACCGCCATTGCGGGTTCTGATTACACGGCGATTAGCGGTAGCTTAACCTTTTTGCCTGGTGAATTGAGTACAACGGTCAGTGTCAACACCTTACAAGATGCCGACAGTGAAGGTGATGAAACTTTCACTATTGCGTTGAGCAATGCCGACAATGCCACTTTGTCAGCGACTGCAGGCACAATTACTATTGTGGATGATGAAGCGCCCTTACCTAGCATCACTATCAATAGTGTAGCAGTTGGTGAAGGTGCGGTAGCTATGTTGGATGTGTCGCTTTCTATTCCATCTACCACGCCTGTATTAGTTGATTTCACAACAGTAGATGGTAGTGCCACTGCAGGTGCTGACTATACGGCTAGCTCTGGTGTATTAGAGTTTGCCCCAGGTGAATTGCTTCAAACTATTTCTCTATCAACAGAACAGGATTTGAATGATGAGTCGTCAGAGAACTTCACCATTGAATTAAGCAGTCCAGTAGGAAGCAATATTGACCAAGGAATTGGCGTTGTCACTATTATCGACGATGATGATGCGCCTATAAATGGACCTGTTGTTAGCGTTTCTGGTGATACTTCTGTTGAAGGCAATTTGGTTGTATTTACTTTTACTTTGTCGCAAGCAAGCAACCAAGTTGTGCGAGCTGATTTTGCTACTGTAGCTGGAACGGCTGAAGAGGGCGTTGACTATACTGAGCGTTCGGGAAGAGTTACTTTCCAGCCTGGTGTTGTGAGTTTGACTCGCAGTGTAACCACACTGAACGATACCGTAGCAGAATCAAGCGAGTCATTTAGTATGGCGATCAGCAACGGGGAAAACGCTAATATTCAAGTAAGTTCTGCGGATGGAGTGATTCTTGACGACGATGCCCCTACTGGCCCAAGTATTAGTTTCACCGGTAACGTCGCAGACGAGGGTGATTTAGTTGTCTTTACCTTTACCTTGTCGGAACCGAGCACCGATGTTATACGGGTGGATTTCGAAACGGTAGCGGGTTCAGCAACAGCAGGCGCAGACTATACTTCGCGTTCAGGCCGCGTTACTTTCCAACCTGGCATTGTCAGTCGAACGCGTAGTGTCGATACTGCCGAGGACAATGTGGTCGAGTCTGACGAAACATTTACTATTCAGATTAGTAACCCTGAAAACGTGGCGATTGCAAATTCAAGCGCAACCGGCACTATTGTTAACACAACCACTGCTAGTGGTATAACAGTCAGCATTACAGGAGACAGTGTCAATGAAGGTGGCACAGTGGTCTACACAGCGACTTTATCCCAAGCAAGTACGGAATTGGTTCGAGTTGATTTTAATACAGTGGATGGCACTGCTGTCGCTGGTTCTGACTATACTGCCCGTTCAGGTCGAATAAATTTTCAGCCAGGCGTTGTTAGTCGAACTCGTAGCGTTGTCACCAGCCAGGACAACCAAGTAGAACCTGACGAAAATTTTACTATGGTGATTAGTAACCCCATCAATGCTAGTATTCAACAATCAAGTGCCGTTGGCACTATTGTTAATGACGACTAACTTTGAAACTTCCCTAATATGTTTAAATAAACGCTGCTAAGACTGGCACTGCGTTTTAAAAATTGTCTTCAGTTATTGGTGGTGGGGTATGAGTATTAAATCAATTAACATGCTGCATGTATGTCGAAAGATATATCCATCCTTTAGGGTTGATCTTACTGAGCTGTTTTCTAAAAACTTTATTAATTTCGGCCATTCTGTGGATTGGATGATGCAGTCAATGGAAGCATCTGAGACCCAAGTCATTGACGTTGCCGAGCGAGAACGTATTTTTCTTGGTAAGTCGTTGCGTGGCAAACCTATAGTGAATAAAGCGCTTAACAAGGCGCTTACTTTGCTGCAGGACTTTAAAATAATCCCACAAGTAATGAGTGGGAATTATGACATTGTGCAAGTGCGCGATAAAACTTTTGCCTCATTGCTGGGGCTATTAGTCTGCAAGTTCAAGAAAGTAAAATTTGTGTATTGGATGTCTTATACCTTCGTAGAAGGTGATCTAATATCAGCGCAGGAAAGTTGGGCCAAGCAACGTTATTTAAAAGCCGCATATCTATGGATGAGATCTAAGATAACGGGTTTCTATCTGTATAAGATAATTGTTCCTTTTGCTGACCACACCTTTGTGCAGTCTGATCGTATGGAAGCGCATGTTGCTGCACTAGGCTCATTTGAAGGTAAGCTTACAACTGTGCCAATGGGTGTTAGTAATGATGATTTGGAGCTTGAATTAACTGCTAAGTCAGATGAAAGACTAGAAGGAAAAAACGCGATTGTTTATTTAGGAACCATGATTGCGATAAGGCAAATCGACTTCTTTATCCGTGTACTTGACGAAGTTATTAAGCAAGAGCCGAACACCGTGCTATTGCTTATCGGTGATGGCTTGCAAGAGGACATGCAACTTTTGCGCGACGAAACAAAACGGCTCGGTCTTGAAGAGAAAGTGATTTTCACAGGTTTTATTGACCGCATCGAGGCATGGCGATACGTTAAGTCATGTCGTGTTGCCATGGCCGCTTTACCACCAAACCCAGTCTTGGACACATGTTCACCCACTAAAGCTGTAGAATATATGGCCATGTCTGTGCCCAGCGTAGTTAATGATGTGGGCGATCAAGGTACCATTGTCGAGCAAGGCGAGACTGGGCTGGTGGCTGACTATGAACCGAAGGCCTTTGCTGATGCGGTGGTGCAATTAATCAGAGATGACGAGATGCATGCTTCAATGGCCAAAAAAGGACGACCCTTCGTTTACGCAAATAGATCTTACGAACATTTATCTTCAATGCTGCAAAACAAGTATCTAGAAATTTTGCAGTAAGCCTAGCGCAAGGGATAAACAATTTAATGGATTCAAATAAAAAAGTTATTTTCGTTGTTGGCGCATCGCGTTCGGGAACCACCATGCTGAGCCGTATTTTAGGTCAACATAGTAATATCTATGCCTTAAATGAATTACATGTGTTTGGCGATTTGATCTCGTCGGACTCTTTACAAGCATCGCTAAGCCCCAGCGAGCAAACACAATTAGCTTCTACGGTATTGCAGCGTCAGGAACACGGTATCTGGGCCGCCAATAAACCTTTAACTGACAGTTCTCTTTTACAAACAGTGTTAGATCGACTTAACACCGACACAGCTACTGCCGCACAAGTATTTAATGAGGCGGTGTTAGCAGAGGCGGAACTGCATGGTAAGATTTGTGCTGCCGAACAAACACCTAGAAACATATTTTTTGCTGAGTCGATATTAGCTGCCGATGAGAACGCGCAGTTTGTTCATATGGTGCGTGATCCGCGCGCGGTATTAGCGTCGCAAAAGAGCAAATGGAAGCGTAAGTTTTTAGGTGGCGGTGATATCCCAATGCTTGAAATGATTCGAATGTGGACAAACTATCATCCGATTACTCTTTCAAAGCTTTGGCTAAAGGCGAATAAGTTGGCCATTAAACACCAGTCTCATGAACGCTTTCATGTAGTGAAGTTTGAAAGTTTGTTAGAAAGCCCTGAATCTACCTTGCGTAATTTATGCGATTCTATGGGGATTGATTTTGAAGCTCAGATGTTGGATATTGAACATGTTGGATCATCTCATCAACACAACACCAGTCCTGCTTCGGGGATATCAAACGCGACTGCAGAAAGTTGGAAAAAAAGCCTTAGCGCAGCAGAGCAATTAGTTTCAGAGAAGCTTTGTGCTGAAGTTATGACCCATTATGGTTATGCTGCATCGAGTAAGGCCGGTTGGCCGTTGATGAGCATGCTTTTACTGTTATTCAAATTTCCGGTGCATGTGCTTGGCGTAGCAGTATTTAATTTTAAACGAGCACTTATCCAGCTGCGGTCAATTGGCAGTTAGTCCTTTAATATAATTACAATAATCAAATAAAATGTCCCGACTACTCTCACTAAACAGTTACCACTATCGCCGCGGTGGGTCTGATGCGGTTTATTTTGATCATGCAAAACTCTTTGATGATCTTGGCTGGGAGAATGCGTTTTTTTCAATGCATCATCCTAAAAATGTAGAATCGCCCTGGTCTAAGTATTTTGTTAAAGAACTAGAGTTGTCTCATAACTATAGTGCATTGCAAAAAATCAGCATGGCGACCAAAGCAATATACTCATTAGAAGCACAACGAAACCTTAGAAAATTGATTGATGAGTTCCAGCCGAGCGTGGCGCACGCGCATTGTATTTATCATCACTTATCACCGTCAGTGATGCCTGTACTAAAGAAGGCCGGGGTGCCAATAGTGATGACCGCGCACGATCTTAAAATTGCCTGCCCTGCCTACAAAATGATGAACAGTGGCGGCATTTGCGAACGCTGTAAAACTGGAAACTATACTCATTTGTTAAAGCATAAGTGTTTGCATAACTCTCTTGCTGTAAGTGGTTTGGTCATGGTTGAAGCCTACTTTAATCGCATGCTCAAAAGTTATCGTAATAATCTAAGCAAAATCGTTACTCCTAGTCGTTTCTTTAAAGACAAGCTAGTTGAATGGGGCTGGCCCGAAGAGATGATTGTATACATCCCAAATTTCATTCATTACGACGGTTACACACCAGACTACAATCCCGGTGATTATTTTTTGTTTTTTGGCCGACTGGCCGAAGAAAAAGGCGCTGATACCTTAATAAGAGCAAGCGCTAAAAGCGGTTGTAAAGTTTTGATGGCAGGCACCGGCCCGGAGGAAGAAAACTTACGCAAACTGGCAGCAGACCTAAATGCAAATGTAGAGTTTATGGGCTTTTGCTCGGGCGATACCTTGCACAATCTAGTGCGTCAAAGTCGTTCAGTTATTTTGGCCTCTCAATGGTATGAAAACGCCCCAATTAGTATCTTGGAAGCCTATGCATTTGGTAAAACAGTGATTGGTGCAGAGATTGGCGGCATACCTGAAATGATTGTTAATGATGAGACAGGGTTTTTGTTTGAAAGCGGTGATGTCGATGAATTAGCACAAAGAATGAAAGAAGTAAGTCTACTGCCTGACGAAAAGCTAATAGGTATGGGTAAGTACGCACGCGAGTATGTAGAGAAAACATATTCAAAAGAACAGTATCTCGATAAAACCCTAGATATCTATCAACAACTTGGAGTGACTATTCCTAACTCACAAGCCGCGGCAACGCAGGCCTAATATTTAGGGGTAAATTATGGTTGCGCAATTAGATAAAGAGTATGTAGAGCTGAGTAAAGAGCGGACAATAAAGCGCTTTATAAGCTATTTATTTTTCGAGGGACGCCCACATACCACTAAAGGCCAATGGTTCAACCCGATAGTGTTTGCTTTATTGCGCTTGCTCGGGAAATTACCCGGCAAGAAGTCTTTACACAAACCTATTTTTATTACTGGCTTAGGCCGATCGGGCACCACAGTATTGGGTTTGATTATGTCAGTGCATAAAGAACTTGGTTATCTGAATGAGCCAAAATTGGCATGGCGACTGGTCGATGAAAAAACCGACACATTGGACGATTATATTGCTGGCAAAGGTCAGTACCAGTTATTAGCCTCGGATGTAACAGCTTCTATGCGCGAAAAAGCCCAGCGGATTTTTGCACGCTATCTTGGTTTGATAGGTCGTTCGCGCTTGTTGGATAAATACCCAGAGCATATTTTCAGAGTTGCTTATTTGCTGTCAGTTTTTCCCGATGCGAAAATTATTTTTATAACACGCTCTGGTGTAGACGCGATTGCATCAATTGCTAAATGGTCTGAGGTTAATGGCCTCGAACAAGGTGATTCGCTAGAAGACTGGTGGGGGCGTAACGATGCCAAATGGCATTACTTGTGTGAGCAAGTCCTCAGTGCATCGTCCTACAAAGAAAGCCTTGCTAGCGTAGACTTGGCGAGCATAGATCACGTAAATCGCGCCGCATTAGAGTGGCTTGTGACTATGGATGCTGGCATTACGGCCAGACAAGAATTTCCCGAGCAGATTGTTTCAGTAAGCTATGAGTCTTTACTGACTGCGCCCAAAGAATTTTTCAAAAATCTATTTGAGTTCTGTGAGTTAGATCACCAACAAGACGTGGTGGACTACGCGCAATCAAAAATTTTTCAACAGCGGCCTAGACCTATGCCTGATTTGCTACCTGAGATCGAGCAGTTGTTTGAAGCCACAATGAAAAAACTCAATTACCCTTACACAAATAATAAAAAAAATGACTAAACGATTATCTATTCTCGGTATTCGAGGCATCCCTGCAGCGCATGGAGGTTTCGAATCATTCGCACAAGGCTTAGCACCCTATTTGGTAGAGCAGGGCTGGGATGTCACTGTGTATTGTCAGGCCGAAGGCTCTCAACCTATCAAAGAATCTACTTGGCAAGGGGTTAAATTAGTTACTATATCGGTGGCTCAAAGTGGGCCATTGAGCACCTTTATATTCGATTGGAAAAGCATTGTTCATGCAGCAAAAAGTGGAGGGCTAATGTTAACGCTTGGTTACAACACTGCGATTTTTTGTGCTTGGTTTAGACTCAAAGGCGTTACCAATGTCATGAATATGGATGGCATTGAATGGAAGCGGCAAAAATGGAATTTTGTTTTAAAAACATGGTTTTATATAAATGAAAAACTGGGAAGTTGGTTTTCTGATCACTTGGTGGCTGACCATCCAGAAATCAAAAAACATTTAACGCGCAATGTTGCTGCTAAAAAAATCACCGTTATTCCATATGGTGCAGATGATATTCAATCTGCACCCACAGAGTCCTTAGAAACTTATGGCTTGGTGGCGGGTGGCTACGGAATTATTATCGCAAGACCTGAACCTGAAAATTCAATTTTAGAAATCGTGCAGGCTTTTTCGGCCAAAGCTAGAGATAAAAAATTAGTCGTATTAGGCAACTATGAAGACGATCACGAATACCATCAACAGGTGATATCAGCGGCGTCGGACGACGTATTATTTGTCGGCGCAATTTATGAGCCAGAGATAGTAGGAGCTTTGCGATATCACGCCGCTGCCTACTTTCATGGCCATCAGGTTGGAGGCACTAATCCTTCATTGGTTGAAGCCATGGGTGCCGGCAATCCGATCGTGGCGCATAATAATCATTTTAATAAATGGGTGGCAGGAGACCAGCAGTTTTATTTTACTGACCGAAACGATTGTGAGCGACTATTAGATAGTATGATGGAAGATGACGCAGCACTTAAGCAAGCCGCTGCTGCAAGCCATGACAGATTTAAAGAAAAATTTACCTGGCTGACAATATTGCAGCAATATGAAACTCTATTAGAGAAGTATCAATAAATACTATGAAACGAAGAAATTTTCTCCAGACACCACTTTTATTCGCTTTTGGAAACGCATTTGCAAGCTCTGCACATAGCGCAGATAATTTTATTGCTTCAAGCGATTCAGATGTTCAGGAAATTCAGGCACTTTTGCGAAACCCACATACTGCAGCGCAGGTAGGTAAAAAATATTTGTTAGATAACCCAAAGCTCGCCAATCGAAAGAAATTGAGATGCGCGGTAGGCTTACATGCGCAAGCCTCAAGCTCTGCTAAATCTCTATTTAAAGCGCAACAACAATTGGATTTTGAAGCAGGTAATATTCATTGTCTGGATGGCTGGGTTTTATCCAATGCTGAAGTTAGCCTATGTGCCTTAGCCACAATAACTTCAATCAAGAGTTAAGGTGAGAAACTAACATGATAAAAGATTTTAATGATGCGGCGGTTGGCTCAACCATTGAAACAGATGTGTGCATAGTTGGTGCCGGTGCGGCTGGCATTGCTATTGCGCACTCTTTGATGAATAAAGGTTTACGTGTTCTGCTATTGGAAAGCGGTGGTCAGACGCCCGATAAGGATACTAGCGATTTAAATACCTTAACGGTTGATGGTGATATTGACGCCAATGTTACTGGCACGCGTTTTAACCCTAACCGAGCATGTCGACAACGTTTTTTTGGGGGAACCACTAACCACTGGACAGGTTGGTGTCGACCGCTCGATGAAATAGATTTCAAAGCACGCCCTTGGATTCCTCTGAGTGGATGGCCGATCACCCGATCTGATCTAGATCCTTATTATCAAGCGGCGTTACCTTATTGTGATTTGAGTACGCCAATTTTTACTGATGAAGAAAGTGGATTAACGGGTTTGCCCGACTATATGCCAAGTAAGCTCGAATCCATTTTTTGGACATTCAGTGCACCCACTCGGTTTGGTCAGAAATACCGAGCCGAGCTAGATGCTTCTGACAATGTCACGGTTTTGTTGTATGCCAATGTGGTCGATGTGGTCACAGACGCCTCTGAATCAAACGTGACTGCGTTTACGGTGCGCTCGCTCAAAGGAAAAGAAGGCACAGTTCGTGCTAAACGTTATGTGATTGCCACAGGCGCGCTAGAAAATACGCGTTTGTTATTAGCGTCTAATTCAAAAAACCCTGCAGGTGTGGGCAACCAATCTGGAATGGTTGGAAAAAACTATCAGAATCACCCACACCTAGATGTGGGTACTATTGTATCTTCGGACCCGAAAGCATTGAGCGCACTGTATGAGCGTCGCGATGCCACTGCGACGGGAGGCAATGGTTTTCGTCTAGGCCTGGGTGCCACAGAAGCGGTTCAAGAAGATCGAAAAACTTTAAATTTTGGTGCCAGCATTCAGGAAGAGAATGCAAAAAATGCATTCCGAACTATATGGAATGATATAAAACGTTTTAATTGGCCAGATAACTTTTCATCTAAAATGAAAATGGTGGTTGAAGACTTAGTTGGACAAGAGCAACGACTCAGTCATCAGGTCTATATGTATACCGAACAGGCACCAAGCGAAGAAAGTCGTATTGCTCTAACTAATGAGCGTGATGCACTCGATATGCCTCGAATTCGAATGGATTGGAAGTTGAACGAGTTGGATAAACATACTGTTAAGCAAGCCAGTCTAGTGATTGGTGAAGAGATCGGTCGTCTAGGAATTGGACGCCTCAAAATCCGTGACTGGATAATGGATAAAGATGGTAAATTCCCGAGTTCTCTATGGGGCGGATGCCATCAAATAGGTACCACACGCATGTCGGCTTCTGCACAAGACGGCGTAGTGGACAAAAATTGCCGTGTGCACGGAATCGATAATTTATACATGGCGGGCAGCTCGGTATTTCCCACCGGTGGACACACACCGCCGACCTTTACCATTGTTGCCTTGGCTTTGCGCTTAGCAGATCACTTAGTTGGTGGGGCAAGTAATCAGCCTCAACCGGATATAAGCGAAACACCTTCTTGAGGCTCAGTTGTGGATTTTACTCTTCTAAGATCATGTTGATTAAAGGCAATATGTAGAGAGCGTCATTAAGAATACGATAGCCTGACTCTGTTCTAAAGCCAGAGTTGCCAGCCGCGTCTGTAGCAACTAGCAGTAAATCACCAGAGCTGGTTATATTTAGACTACACACTACTTCGGTTTGTGTTCTTTGCTGACAGTTAAATGCGCTATATCCGAGGGTAGTATTGTCCCGAACCCTAACGTCAGAGGCATCAATGGCTAGGTCATCTCGCACCGTAATAACGGTGTCAAGGATGGTAGAATTACTAATTCTATTAGGAGAGCTAACAATAAAAATCGGTTGTTGCGTGTCACCAAGATTAATTTCGTAATCTCTTTCACTTCTGAATAATTCATTGCCAGATTCGTCGGTTGCGAGCAAAGTGATATCCCCAGAGCTGGTGATATTGACCGAACAACGAACGCGGGTTGCACCGTCTTGCTGACAGCTAAAGTTAGAGGTGCCCGCGGTACTCGAAGCGCGTAATTCTACGCCGTCAACATCGATCGCTTGATTATCAGTGACCAGAATAGTTGTATCGCGAATGACTCCATTGCTTGATTTCGTCGGCGCAGTAATCTGTATATCAGGCCGAGTCGTGTCACTTGGGCCAGTATTGTTGATTTGATAGTCTCTTTCACTCCTGAACATTTCGTTTCCAGCTTCATCGGTTGCCAACAAGGTTATATCGCCTGAACTGACAATATCGATCGTGCATCGAACCGTTCTTGCACCGTCTTGCAGGCATCTAAAGTTTGTTGTAGCTGCCGTGCTAGAAGCTCGCAATTCAACGTCGTTAAGATTTATTGCTCGATCATCAGTCACCACAATCGTAGTGTCTCGAATGGTCTGGTTACTGGTCTTGGTGGGTGCGGTTATTTGCACATCCGGGCGGCTTGTGTCGCTTGTTCCGCCACCACCTCCACTACCACTGTCATTGATTACGTAACCAGACACGCTGGCTCGATGAGTATTGCCGCCCAAATCTGTTGCAATTAAGCTGAGTGTACCGCTGCTGATGATACGCATAGTGCAGTTAACAACAGTAGTACTGCTTTGCTGACAGTTAAAATTAGTCACGTCCACGGTGTTAGCTTCTCTAAATTCAATATCTTCAGCGCGAATTTCTATATTGTCAGTAATCCTAACAGTGGTGTTTGTGATAGGGCCATTACTAACTAATGTTGGGGCTGTAATGATCATCACCGGAGCAGTACCATCGCCAGTCGTCCCGCCATTAATCTGAAAGCCTGCTTCTGTTTCATCAGAGCGGTTACCAGCCACATCGGTGGCACGAATAACTAAATCTCCAGTACTGGTAATCGATAGGGAACAGTTAACTCTATTCACCGATGCTTGAGTACAGTTTAAATTTGAAACGCCTGCGGTATTATTTGGGCTCAGCCGTACATCACTCGCGTTAATAGCCAACTGGTCTCTAACCACGATGCTGGTATTTGTAATAGCGCCAACCTGCAACTTGGTCGGCGAGGTGATATTAATCCATGGTGCCTGCACATCAGTTTCCGGCTGCTGATTTTCAAGCCGCACTAAAATTGCCGAATCATAAGCATCTAGCGTCAAATTTGATACCGATGCACCGTTATTAAATGCGCTATCTTGCTGGCCGCGAATACGTTGAAACGTGCCATCTAAAGAAATGGTTCTGGGGCTTGGGGTCGCATTAACAACCACGATGCCATTGTCGAAATCGCGTCGAAAGATATTCGCATTACCTTCGAAAAAGTGCACGGTATCGATAAAGATTTCAGTATTTTCTCGGCCTACATTAAATCTTGGACGAGTAGAGCCACCTTCAGTGGCTCTAAAGGTCATAACATACCGTTGCCATTCTGGGCGCAAATAAAAACGCTCGCTATGACCACCAATTGATGCACTAATTTCCCTAATTTGCGATGCCCTAGCTGAAAATACAAAAGTATATTCACGCCCATTAGTGGTTGAAGTTAAAGGGCCCCTAATACCGGCATCGCCGAAGTCTCTTTGGTAGCCGCCAGTATGAGGCGATACGCGCAATGCACCGGCGCCATCGCGAGTAACGCTAGTAGTGCGGCTTATATTAACTTGCTGGCCTTCCCAGCCATTAATGTTGGAATTAAAAGTGCCGCTGAGCAACGCTTCTTGTGTTGCGAACTCAGAGTCAGAATAGACTCGGTGCCGAGTACCGCTAGGTCGACCTAACCAACCTAGATGCGCTCGAACTTTTGCTTCATCATTTGGGTCTGAGGGTATCGCTCGACCAAAGTCAGAAGAGCCACGGGTAATGTCCACAGCGTATTCATCGAACCATACATCGGGAGTATCGGATGAATTGCGAAAACCAAAGTAGCCATTTTCTAATAGGGTTAGTCCCAGCGCGAAACGAAAGGTTCGATTTGTTGTGTTCGACGGATTTTCGTTAAATGGATATATTCTTGACGGAGTCTTGCTTAATACATGCGAATGAGTCGGGCCTACGTCGCGATGTCTAGTGCTTAGGCTATAGCTGGTAAGCAAAGATGCTAAATTATCGTACTCTGGATCAGGAGAGAAAAAATCACTAAAACCCGGAAAGCCCTCAAATTGGGTGCCGTTTAATGTATCGAAAGCGCGCGTGTCACGCACCCCGCCGCTTAGAATTAGATTAGGGAATCGCGCTCTTACTCTATCGTAAAACTGCTCCATACCAATACCCCACCAATTTGTACCACTGGGGCTAATACCGTTATCAATCAGTAAGTCGTTATTAGCGTCTACATCTTCACTGTTAAATAGAAAACTAAAGTCCGAATCAAATAGAATACCGGACACGTTAACGTCGGTATCTTCACCAAGCAAATTGGTAGTAATATTATCCTCGATCCACATAGGTAAAAACTGACCATAGGTGAGGCCGTTAGCATCTCGTGGTGATTGAGTGCTTAAATTATAGCGCCAATTTTGCGGATTCGGATTACCAAATCCACGAGCATGTTGCGCGATAATTGATCCGTTGGCATGCGCGACTGCATTGGATTTAAAACCGCGCTCAAGATTCAGAGTGCTAGTAGAATTATTAATGCTGGTTATTCTTGCATGCTCAGCGTTGTCGAACGATCCAGCTGGGGCATTGTATATAACCACATAGTCGCCGTTGCTAAATCGTGAGATATCACTCACCCTCACGCTATTAGAGCTTGCTGTTATTGAGTTGGTGGTGTGTGCTCCAGGTTGATACAGCCAGTGGCCAGCGTAAACGCCGCAATCACCACTAGCAGCGGTCGTGAACATAAAAGAGTTGCCATGGCCTTGCGGGCAAACACGAGTTGCTGATTCGTCGTTGTAACCGAGATACTCATTAGGATTAACCGTTCTAAAGTAGATTAGATCTGGGTTTTCTTCTTGCAGCGGCAGCATCCTATTAACCGAATGAGCCGATGCCGCAATAATTCTATATTTAGAGAATTGCTCAGGGTCGCCGGCCAATGTTTGTGTTTCCGCCATCATAATGCGTGGCCACAAATGCTCATCAATATTAGCGGATGCGGAGTTGCTTGTAGCGTTATTGCTTGAATCGGCGTCTTCTAAATAAGGTTGAGTGGCGTGGCTAGCAGAACTAAAACCGGTGAGACTCACGATGGAAATGCTTAGAAGGCAAGCCCACCATGTTTTATCTATACAGTTTTTATTTTTGTTTTTACTGTGCATTGGGAATTTTGTATTTCGCATACACCGCGCATAATCAATTGGGTCGCGCTATTCGACCGTTGGCAACATTTATTTGCCAGCAGCAGGGTTTATGACTGGTTAATCACTTAAGACAGACAATATCTCTATCGTTGCCCACTTATTTTTATTATTAAACCTAACCTTGGGTTGGTTTTAGGTTTCTTAGCTCGTTACTTTTTTATCTTATTTGTTTTATTCGTTTATCAAAAAGCATCCATTTTTCATTGAATCAAGCTTTTATGATTGTAACGTATATTGGTCTTTATAGATAATTCTTACAGCACAATTTACAACATTTATATATAGATATAGATTATAGATTGCTACTATAAATACAGTGTAAATCATCCAATTTAATGATGTCGCACATGTTAATAAGTGTTAACATGAACTTATAGCAATGTTGTTGTCTAAAGCATATGATCGTTTATGGGTTGAACGATTGCAGCAAGTTTTAGATGGGTTAACATTGTTAGTGTAGTTAGTTTTAATTGATTCAAATAATTGGATATACGAATCAAGGGTTGCGCCTATGTAAAGCGCATGGAACGGAAATAGCAATACGGATTAGGGGTAAGGGTACGTAGCTTCAATAGAGAGGTTACTCTAATGCATGCTAATGGAATTAGTCTACTGGCTAATAATAGGATTTTAAATGGAAAAAGTAGTGTTTTAAGAGAAGCGATAGTTGAAAAGGCTGTGTCTAATCATGGTCACCGAGATTTTTGCCGCTTGCCGCAAAGCTGTGTGATATTTTGCGCAGTTGTGTGCATGCTATTGCTAGTCAATGTTGCAGAGGCGCAAATTCGATTTCAAGACAGAACAGATGCGGCCGGAGGCCCGTTTTATACTGGCGAAACTTGGGGCGCTGCTTGGGGCGATATAAATGGCGATATCTATCCTGATATGTTTTCCAATAATCACGGCGACCGCAATGGCTTGTATCGCAATAATGGTGATGGCACGTTTACCGATGTAACTGAAAACGCTGATATAGACCGTGTTTGGATCGATGAGCCCAGGGGCGATTTTCACGGTGCTGCCTTTGCGGATTTTGATAACGACGGCGACCAAGATATTTTTGCCACGCGAAGCTCTAGAGATGCGCACATCCAGCTCATGGAGAATAATGGACAGGGACGGTTTGAGCAAAATAGTGCTCAATATAATATTCGGCCCTATGGCGGCGGCCGTATGCCCCTACTATTTGACTACACTAACGATGGGTATTTAGATGCAGCCATAGCTCGAAACGATAGTGCTGGGCTAGAGATTTTCAGGTTCAATCCTGGAAACAACAGATATGTACGGACAACCGATCAGGTTGGCATTGCTGGTGAATGTCTGCGTAATAACTATGCGTTTATTTCGGACTTATTTAACAACAATAAGTTACATTATGTTTGTATGCCAGAAGCTGGAGTGGCCGAGCGTGTCTACGACATGAGCACTATTCCATTTACTGATGTGAGCAACAAGATAGATAATGTAGGTGTCTATACCGATGCCGTATTGGCCGACTTTAATGGTGATTTACGCCAGGACATATTTGCTTTGCGTGGCCGTATCCGGCCCAGTGGTGCTCAACGTATTTCCTCACAACGAATCGAAGCTTGGTTTTCTGTTGGCGGAACTACGGCTTTTGAAAAGAGCATGCGCTTTAGAGCCAACGGCCCAATCTCGATTCATATTTATGCTCGTGACGTAGGCGAAGCTGGCGGCCTAAGGATTGGCTCTAGTGGTTATAACCCTAACCGTTTGCCAGCTACGTTGAGTCCAACAGACAGTCAAAACTTTGGCTTGGTGAGTAACCGCAACGGTGTTTCAGTTTATGCTGGATACAACCAAAACACCCAAGAATGGACTGTTTTACTGGGCGCTGGTGGTAATGGAGACAGTGAAAACTCCTATATTACGGTCAGTGGTAATGGACTTACCCAGCCAGTTGTGACCGGTTTGGTGGGATCCGATGGCCCGGTATCGCCGGCATTTTTGCTAAATAATGGCAATATATTGGATAACGTTGGTTCGCGTGGTCTTCCATCTCTAATGTGTGGTGGCGTAGCCGCCGCAGACTTTGATAACGATATGGACGTTGATTTATATCTTGCCTGCCGAACCGGTACCGAGAATATTCGTAACCGTCTATATTTGAATAATGGCAATGGACAATTTTCTGAGGTCACCGGTTTTGGTGGAGAAGGTTTGCTCGGAGCCGGAATAGATGGCCGCCAAGGAACTGCCGAAATGGTGGTTGCCGCTGACTATGATGTTGATGGATTTATGGATCTTTTCGTCACTAATGGTAACCGATTGTTTCCTCATATTGTTAAAGACCGTTTTAGTGGCGGCGGGCAAATTCGATTCATTCGTAACTTGGGCAATAACAACCGTTGGATACAAATTGACCTAGAAGGGCGACAGTCAAATCGTGACGGTTTTGGGGCAAAAGTGTTCGCAACTGCGGGTGGCACCACACAAGTTAGAGAAAAAAATGGCAGCTACCATAGATGGTCTCATGACTCCCAAAGGATTCATTTTGGTCTGAGTAACAATACGCAAGCTAATATTAGAATCGAGTGGCCCGATGGTTCGGTAGATGTGCACAATAATGTTGCGTCTAACCGACTCTACAGAGCTGTTCAAAATGGCGCTTTAACGGTTCGCTCTAATGGTAATCCGTCTGGCGGCGGCGGTCCAAGTGGTGACCCAGAAGTAAGCATTGACGACGTTACCGTGAATGAAGCCGATGGTGAGGCACAATTGACAATTTCATTGTCTGAACCGGCATCAAGTCCCAGTGAAGTTAGGTTTGCATCAGCATCAGGGAGTGCCACTAGTGGCTCCGATTTTACATCTCGTTCTGGCACCATCGTATTTAATACTGGGCAGACTCAAGCAACTCGAGCGTTTCAAATCACTCAAGACAATATAGACGAAGCGAATGAGACCTTCACAGTGCAACTAAGCAATCCAGATGGTCTTACGATTGCCCGCGGCACTGGCACGGTTACCATCATTGATGATGATAATGGTGGAAATCCACCACCACCGCCCCCAAGTGGCGGTCCAGAATTTAGTATTACCAGTGTCGAAGTAGATGAAGGTGATGGTAGTGCCGTACTAACTGTAAGTTTATCTGAGGCGGCGCCAAATCAAACACAAGTGAATTTTGCTTCTGCATCGGGAACGGCAACGATGGGTGCGGATTTTACTGGTCGTTCTGGTCGCATTACATTTAGCGCGGGCGAAACTCAGAAAACCCGCACATTCGACATTAATCAAGATAATATTTCCGAATCGGCTGAGACCTTCACGGTGCAATTGAGTAATTCGGTAGGCGCCGGGATTGCAGTTGGTACTGGTGTGGTAACCATTATTGATGATGATGGTGGCAGTCCACCACCACCACCACCACCGCCACCAGCAGGTGGACCGGTTATCTCAGTGTCTGGCGGCAACGTGTCTGAAGGTGGTTTATTGCGATTTACGTTTACCTTATCTGAACCAAGTACAGAGATTGTTCGCTTAGAATTTACCACGGTAGCGGATGGCACGGCGACCAGTGATGTTGATTTCGAATCACGCTCTGGAACGGCCAGATTTTTAGCAGGCCAGTTAGAAGCGATTCGCGATATCACCACACTCTCAGATAATGCGTCAGAACCGAATGAAACCTTTAGTGTGCGTATTAGTAATGCCGAAAACGCGACTATTTCGGTAGCGAGTGCTGTGGGTACTATTCTTGATGACGATGGCGGCAGTCCGCCACCACCGCCACCACCACCAAGTGGTCCTGAATTCAGTATTAATGACATGGAAATCGAAGAAGGCGAGGGCAGCGCTGTATTGACTGTAAGCCTATCCGAACCTGTATCGAGTCAGACTGCTGTGCGATTTGCCTCCGCGTCAGGAACGGCAATAAGCGGCGATGACTTTACAGATCGCTCTGGTCGCATTGTATTTAGCGCCGGTGAAACTCAGAAAACCCGCACATTCGAAATTACTCGGGATAATATCGCTGAGTCTGATGAGTCGTTTACCGTAGAGCTTAGCGACGTGGAAGGAGCTGAGATTGGCGTCGGTGTGGGCACAGTAACCATATTAGATGATGATGGCGGCAGTCCGCCACCACCACCGCCACCACCGGCAGGTGGACCGGTTATCTCAGTGTCTGGCGGCAACGTGTCTGAAGGTGGTTTATTGCGATTTACGTTTACCTTATCTGAACCAAGTACAGAGATTGTTCGCTTAGAATTTACCACGGTAGCGGATGGCACGGCGACCAGTGATGTTGATTTCGAATCACGCTCTGGAACGGCCAGATTTTTAGCAGGCCAGTTAGAAGCGATTCGCGATATCACCACACTCTCAGATAATGCGTCAGAACCGAATGAAACCTTTAGTGTGCGTATTAGTAATGCCGAAAACGCGACTATTTCGGTAGCGAGTGCTGTGGGTACTATTCTTGATGACGATGGCGGCAGTCCGCCACCACCACCTAACAGTGGGCCAACATTCAGTATTACTGATATGCAAGTAGAAGAAGGCGAGGGCAGCGCAGCACTAACCATTAGTCTATCGGAGCCACTGCAAACTCAGTCCGAGGTGAGATTCACTGCCGTATCAGGAACGGCAACTAGCGGAGCCGATTTTACCGGTCGCTCCGGTCGAGTCATATTTAGTGCTGGTGAAACTCAGAAAACCCGTACATTTGATATTAATCAAGATAACCTAGCGGAGTCTACTGAGTCGTTTACGGTACAACTGAGTGCCGCGGTCGGTGCCACCATTGCAAATGGTGTGGGTACTATCACCATAGTAGATGACGATGGCGGTAATGCTGGCGGTTCTGGCGGAGGCTCAAACGACGCTGTCTGTGGTGAGCCAAATCTAACCGGTGGTAACGCGGGTAATATTTATATCTGGCGTGATTGTGCGGGTGATGGTCGCTGGCATATAAATGCCAGCTATGCATCTTCTTTCGTTCAGTTCTTGGGTCAGGTTAATACCGATGGGCAGGTTGTTAATGTGAGTACTACTAATTTTGATTCTAATGACAATTTAGATGGTAGTAGCAACACAAGACTCAGGTTTCTAATGCGCGGGCAAAATAACGATCGCGATGATATAGAGTTTGATGTTGTTGGAGGCACTCAAGCATGTTTTGCGCTCAATGCACCAAATAGGCCTATATTGGCTGGGCGAAACAGTACATCTGTCGCATCAGGCTTTAATATTGAGACTTTAGCCCAATGTAACTAATCGTCAAATTGCTTATAATTCAAGGAAGACGCTTAGGGCTTGGGTAGCCCTAAGCGTTTCTTTTCGACTATAATTAGCCGCTAGCTAGAAGGGTGCGCGAGTTTTGTATTTTGGTCGTTTTGAAACGGATTACGTAAAGCAATAAGGGTTGGAGCAATTATGAAAGCTGTCTATATTATGTCGTCGCCGCGAGGCGGCTCGACATTATTAAGCTTAGTGCTAGGAAGGCATTCGCATATGGTTAATTTGGGTGAGGTTTCTTTTATCCCCAAATTACTGTCACTAGATGAATTGTGCACCTGTCAGGAAAAGCTACATAGTTGTCCTAGCTGGGCCCAGGTTTTTGCAAATATTGCGCAGGACACTCAGGTCGATATGAGCACTCAGCCCTATGCCTTACATTTAGATGACGTGATGAAGCACAAGTCTGGTACCGGCAAAATAGACCACAATCATCAACGTAAGTGGCGCATGATTCGATCAAAAATACGTGGCGGGCTTGATATGTTGATGCTCAAGTATCAACCATCCACGGGTAAATTTATATCTTTACCGTCGATAAGCCAAGGTGTGGAGAATACGATCCGACTTTACAAAGCGGCGGCAACTGCTTGGAATAAAGACGTGGTGATTGATGCCTCAAAGCTGCCTAGAAAAGCCATACACCTTTATAAGAAATCGCCTGATGAGGTTAGGATAATCCATCTTACTCGTGACAGCCGCGGTGTATCTGCATCACACAAAGCCCACATCCAAATTGACAGAGCCGCTGAACGCTGGAGTTACTACCATACTTTGTCCATGCGCTTAATTGATAAGTGGGTTAAACCAGAACATGTACGTCGCCTAAAATACGAAGATTTTGTTAATCAGCCTGATGTTCATTTACGTGAGCTGTGTGATTGGTTAGAGGTTCCTTATTCTGAGCAGGCCTTAGATTTCGCGACCACGGTCGAATCACACTCAGCCGGTGGCAACCCCACTAGGTTTAAATTTTCGGATGGTATCCGACCTGTCGATGAGAGGTGGCGAACCGTACTAAGCGAAGCTGAGGTAAAAGTCATCGAAACCATTTGTGGTAAGGTAAGCCGAAAGTTAGGCTACTGAGTAGGTTATTGTGAATAGGCTTTTTATGGCGTTGCTTGGTTTTATTTTGGTGTTCGTATTTGCGAGCCAAGGTTCATTCGCGAACGCCAACAATAAGCATGCTAAGAACCAAAGCTGGCAAGTAAAATTCAGTCTAGAGCCTGAATTGATTGTTCTGGACGAAGTCATTAGGCCCGACCACCCAAGTCAATTATTTGGCTTCAATATAAATTTTAAGCAGTTTCAAAAGCAGTTGTGGAGCAAAGATGAAACGCCTAAAGATGGAATTGTCGAAGCGCTAAGACCCTTCGAAGGAGCTATATACCGATACCCAGGCGGGCTGGTCGCAAATACGTTTCACTGGAAAGCATCGGTCGGACCTCTTTTGTCGCGCCGAGCTCAGACTTCATTTTTTGATAAAGTGCCAGCAAGAGTGCGCTTTGGCATAGATGAGTACTTAAAGTTTGTAGATGATGTTTCAGGTAAGCCTTGGTATGTGCTTAATATTGTGGGCACTGATCTTATTTCACCGTTAAAGAAATCCGCAAAAAATGAAATGGCTTATAGCAATTTAGGCTTGGCCGAATATTTGCTCGAAAATCTAGATAAAAAATACCTTCCCATGCATTTGCAACTCGGCAATGAGTTGGATAGAAGTAAATACGAATGGACTGCTGAACAATATGCTCTACGAGCCAAAGCTGTCATTGATATATTGGAGGCGAATAAATTAAGCGACGATTTTAAATTGGTTAATTTCATGCGAGACTTCAGTTGGACTTATCGCCGCGATCCAGAGTTAGGAGTCAGTCGACCACACGACTATCTGCGTAAAGTTACCTCTAAGCTAGGTGTTCAGAATGATTACTCTTTGCATCATTACTACGATGGTAATCGTACTGACGGTAAATCGCGCTCTATTCCATTCTGGCTTCGGCATCTATCTGGCAGTATTCAGGACCATTTAGAGATTACTGGAGAACCAGCCAGTATTTGGATTACTGAGCATGGCCGTCAACCCAATAGCAAAAAAGCCGGCCGTGACGGCTCTGAAAAATTTACTAGTAATGTTGCCGCTGCGCTCAGTACGGCAGATTATTTAACTGCATTAGCTCAGTTTGCTGAAGTTAAAGGTGCCGTTTGGCATGGTCTGAACGCTGGTCCATGGCAGCTGTTCGATTACTCGGTCAAGCATAAGGACCTTAGGCCTCGTCCTCTGTATTGGGCCTTAAGAGTTTTGCGGATGGTTAGCTTACAAGAAAGTTTAACAACATTTAGCTACAGCCCTAATATTAGTCAGTACGACGGAGGCTACGATATTAGAGGTGCGGCCTTTCGTGCAAACGATGGTAATCAACTGGGTTTGCGTGTTGTCAACAGAGCCTCTATAGCGCAAAAAGTTAAACTAAAATACGAGCTCTTCGCTGAGCAAAAAATCCGTTATAAACATTACTCACTGAGTCTGCCAGCGGAAGTAGACCCTGAGTTAAATAACGATGATTTTATTGTTGAGCTAGATCCTGAAACAGTCGATGATCAATTCGATGACGACGGTTATATTTATTTTGACTTACCCCCTTCATCAGTCTCGTCTCTTGTGTTAGAAAAGGTCGAATGATGACCTGCGTAATTTATAATTGTATTAAGGAAAATCGGTTTTATTATGGATAATAAAATTTCACCGAGTTTTATCGGTGTGGGTGCTCAAAAATGCGCAACCACATGGTTGTATGATTTGCTTGATCTACATCCATCAGTCGGCTTAAGTTCTGTAAAAGAAATACATTTCTTTTCGCAGTACTTTGGCTATGGCTTGCAATGGTATCAATCTCATTTTGCAGATGTTGATCCAGCCTTGCCGATGATCGGAGAGTTTTCAACCTCGTATTTTTGCGATTATGAAACTCCCAAAAGAATCAAACAATGTTATCCCGATAGCAAAATTATTCTAATGCTTAGAGACCCTGTCAAACGGTTGCAGTCAAACCATAAGCATGAAATTCGAATCGGACATTTAACGGGTCCTGATTTTAGTCTGGAAGCCGGGCTCGAAAATAATCCTACTTATATTGAACAAGGTTTGTATGCTACTCATTTAAAAAGATGGTTAGAATATTTTTCGCGCGAACAAATACACATAGTATTTTTTGACCAGTTAAAGAAAGACCCTGCCGCGGTAGAACGCGAGCTGTACGAATTTTTGGGTATTAAGCAGTTATCGAACCATGAGATGTTAGAAAAGAGTAACCCCAGCTACGTTTACCGATCGAAAGGTATGGAGCAAACGCGCCGCGGAGTTTTAAAGCTGATTCGTGCGTTAAGGTTAGAAGCCTTTTATCGTTGGCTGGTGGCTAAATCTGGCTTACAGTCAGCATATCGAAAAATGAACCGCAGCTCTGCTCAGCAATTGATTCCTGAAACTCAGAGTGCCACTGAGCAAGAGCTAGCTGAACGTTTCTTGTCCGAAATAGTAGAGTTAGAGGCCTTGTTAGGCGTTAACCTGTCGTCTTGGAAAAAACATGAGGATCAACCGAAATAGAGGGTTACTTATGTCACTAAAAACGTTTTCAATATCTTCGCTAAAGTTTTTGATTTTAGCAGCTGCTCTAATGGCGGCCGTGTTAGCCGCGGCGTTTGGGGCAACTACCAATGGCCCACTATTTGTGCTCTTAGGTTTGGGCGCAACCGTGGGTGTGGTTATCGCATTGGACTATCGTTTGCTAACCATGGTGACCTTATTTGGCGGTTTGGTTGTGTCTGGGGTGACGCAACTGTACATCCCGCAAATCGAGCTTATTCGGTGGGCCTTCACAGCATCGGCTCTGTTGTTGTTGGTGCATGTCGTTTATGAGGCTAACAAGAGCAATACGTTAAGCTTTCGTCTAGAGTCTGGAATTATGTTTTGGATATTGCTATTTGTTGTCGTGCTATTAAGCTCGGCTATCTTGCAAGGGGTTAGCCTTGGTGTCGCTATTATTAGTATGAAGGGCTATTTACAAGTATGGGGTGTTTACTTCGCGTTGGCCTTATTGCCTTGGACCTATGAGCAAATAAAAAGGGGTCCGTCGTTTCTGTTGATTGTTACCCTGATCCAAATACCTTTTGTGTTACATCAGTACTTTATTCTAGTGCCATTACGATCGGGCATTACCGAAGTTGCTGGATTAGTGCCCATTGATATTGTGTCCGGCACCTTCGGTGGCAAAATTAATCATGGTGGTGCAAATGCCGCGCTCACGCTTCTTTGCTTTATTACTGCTGCTGGCTTGCTTAACTTTTGGAAGAATGGCCTGATCAGTACCCGTAGGTTTTTAGTGATTGTAGCCTTGGTGGCGTTTCCGACTTTTATCAATTCAACCAAAATCTCTATATTCTATTTGATAGGGGTTTTGTTTATGACTTATTACGATGAGATACACATAAATCCGTTTAAGTTTTTAATGCGTCTTTTAGTTGCATTGATGCTCTGTTTATTACTGGCACTTTCGGTTATCAACTCTATGCCAGAGGGCTCCCAAGTAAATTCCTTAAGAGATCTGTACGAGCAGACCTACAGCTATAATATCGAAGAAGATAATATTCGTGACAATAGGCTTAGCCGCTCCGGCACCATCAAGGCATGGGTGAACCCAGTCAAGCCGCACCGATTAAAAGACATGGTGGTGGGTTATGGTGTAGGCTCGTCCAGAATTATAGAAAGTGACGCGGGGCGTCGCATATCAAACAATATTAACGTGGAGAGGCCAACTGGAGTTACCGCCCTCGCAGCACTGATTTGGGAAACCGGTATCATAGGTTTACTTACCGTATTCATGCTGTTTTTTACTGCATTCGCGGTGGCTACTAAATTAAAGCGAATCTATAAACAGGATCCGTTTCAATATAGTATCTTTACTGCCGCCCAGTCCGCCGTGGTAATAATGTTTATTAGTCTGGCGCATAAAAGTTTCTTTACCTTTCATATTGGCTTTCAAACCGTATTTGTAATCCTGTTTGGCTATCTGACCTATTGGGAAAGACAAGTTGCCGCAGGTAAAAGCAAGCTATTAACTGACCAAAGTGCTAGCTAGAATTTGTCAGTAATCGTAATCAATCGATTCGCCAGCAAGATCGAACAAAAAAACGGCCACCAAGTTTAATAGACTATTTGTGGCTGTTGTGCTGGCGTTTGTAAAGCTTCTTACAAATTAAAGAATGCGTTCAAAGCTCAGTAATGTAAGGCTGCTATCAAATTCGCTAAACTCTTCATTAGAGGTGCGTGTTCTTGACTTAAAGGTCAAGCCAACAGTCGATTTTTTATCCAGATCGTACTGAACACCGGCTTCGAATATGGTCGCGGTATCATCTCTATTTTCATTGATTCGTTCAAAATCAATATCCTGCAGACTTATCCCAGAAGTAAGCAATAGTTTATTAGTTAAATTATATTTCAGAGACGCGCTTAACCGCTCTTCTTCGTTAAATACGGTAAGTAAGTTTTCCGTATCTCTTAGTTGCTTAGCGTACTGAGCATTGAATTCGGTGCGTTGACTAATTTCCCACTTCCAGCGAAAATCGTAAACAACACCTTGGAAGTCGAGTTCAGACAGCTCATCATTATGTTCACGATTAACAAAGCCCACACTAGCTTTCAGAGTAGATCTAGTGCCTGTTTTCCAGTCTACTCTGACGGTCGCTTGATCTTGGCTGTAATCTTGTAAGCTCTCACCGAATGCAGAAAAATCTAATCTGTTCGGATAGTCGCCCTCGGCCCTAGTTAATTCAAAAGATAGAGTATTACCGAGGCTAGACGTTCTGCGTACCCCAGCCGTAAAGTCATAGGTGTCGTTTTCAAGTTGCTCTCTAACTTCATAATCTTTTGATTGAAATGAAGCTCTGAAAAACACATCATTGTTTTTACCATAACGATTAGTTAACTCAAAATACAGACGATTTTGGTCAAACAAATCACCCTGTGCTAGATTCTCTTCGCTAAAGCTTGATTGATCGCGGGTAAAGTTATAACCAAGATCAGCATGCCACTGCGAGTTCAAAGCGATATTCCATTTTGCGTCAATCTCACCGCCGGTAAAACTGAGCACATCAAAATCCAGATATTCGCGTCGAAAAGCCTTGGCTTCCAACTCAAATTTTTGGTTATTGCTCTCATATTCAGAAACAAAACCAGCTCCGACATCTATTATGAGATCATCGCGATCATCTGTACCTATAATCTCTTCAGCCGACTCTTGGTCCGCTAAGCGGAAGACATTATCTTCGAAGCCCAATTGAGCTTGAATCTTGGGCGAGAACGTAAAACCCATAGCATTTGCTGCTGGACTTACTGAGGCTGCTATTACAGCACACGAAATAACCCGCATTGTGAAAGGAAATTTAGTCATTGTATTTCTCCTGAACAATTTTTGCGTCTAATGTCTATCTACCCTGACGCATCTTTGAATCTTAATCTAGTTTATATATCTCATCTACTTCATCGAGCAGTGCACCCTGCCTAGGTTTGCGATGTAATGATAAAAAGGCAATCATAATGCCTAAAAGAAACCCGAGTACCGCGCCATATATAATCGCTTTTTTCTCGCCTGTTTCATCAGACTCCACATCAACCCCAGAAAAGTTTAGCAGTGTAACGTTAGTAAGTCTAACGCTACCACGCAGTGTTAATGATTGATTTAGTGCCGCTAAAGTTGTTCTCATTGAGTCAATTTGTTGCCCTACAGCCTCGAGCAAACGTCTATTTAGTAAGCCAAGTTTTTCTTGAACACTTAAATACTCTGGATGGCGGCTGCCCAACTCGCGCTGTTTTTCAATCAATAACTGCTCATTCTCCAAGATGTCCGAGCTAATCTTTTGTAAGTATTCATTATCACGTTGATAGGTTCCTTGCACACCACTTTCATTCAACATTGATGTGAGAATATTTAAGCTGTTTTGAGCGGTGTTAAGTCGCGAGTATACGCCTTGGATTTTTTTCGACGAAGGTCGATCATCTAATATGTCTTGCGCTTCATCTAACGCTTCATTAATTGGTGCGGTGTTTTCTTCAATCCATTTAGCCGATGAGCGAATTGGCGCTTGGTTTAATTCTAAAACCGTATCTAAATACCTATCAGCAAAACTATCCGCTAATTTAATGGAAGTTTTAGGGTCAACGCTCTTAAATGCGACTTTAATCAGGCGCGTTGACTTGTTATATACGTACACTCTTAATGACGTTAACAACCAACGGCTGATGGCGCTTCGCAGTGCGGTTGGGTTAAGGTCTTTTTCATCAAATTTATCGACCACTGATTTGAGTGCAGGGTCGTGTTCAAGATCTAAGCCCTCCATTACTTTCTCTGCCATATAGCGGCTAGAGATAATGCCGATTTGCGTCGCCATATAATCTTCTTGCAACATGGCGGGCAGCATGCCCCGCTCGTTGCTAGTATTGATAGGGTCTTGAAAGTCCACGATCAGAGTGGCAGTAGCAGTATGTTTAGGCTGGCGCTCCTTCTCGAAAATCCCAGCCGCCACCGCAGTAATAATAGTTATTACTACAATGAGAAACTTTCGCTTGGTAAAAACATCCAAGTAGTTAACTACATTCTCTGATTCAATTTGTTCGTTTGACATAAGTATTATAATTTTGACTGCAATTTAAATAGCGCATAACGCGCAAATTTTGTTGAAGCGTCCCTTTCATCAGCTTTAAAGAAACTGACATTTATCCCCTTTATATTTACCTTTCAATTAAGCGTATTATTCCGTACTAACGTCCAACACTATAGTGAAAGTAGCGATTAAACACACAATTTTGCGTTTGCTTCATATTGCTATAAGCAAGTATGGATAGCTACTCTCTAGGAATATCAAGGAAGTCAACCCAACCTCTAAAAAAGCACCTCTTGGTTTCCGTTCAAGGCGCTTCACCCAGTGCTCAGTTTACTATACTTTAGTCATAAAACGTAAGAAAACTGAGCCATAAAAACCTAAAAAGTTCTGTGAAACTAGCTGCTTCTTATTTTTGACATACGGTTGCCTAAGAGTATTACCGATTTGTTAACTAAGAGTATTACCGATTTGTTAAGAAGCCCTAGACACCCGTCTTTATTTTGGTGTATGATTTACCTGACTCGAAGTTATAGAGCATTAAAGAAGATTAAATAGAGGTAACAGCAGTAAGGTTTAATGGGATTGGTCGATTGTTTAGACCACGGGTTAGTTTTAGTCACTACGGGTATTACGGGTAATATTGTTGGCTAAATTAGAGGTTGGAATATAAAAGGGTTTATATAAGGGGTTATCGCAATTCATAGCAAGGATATTTTGCTGACTAATTTGCAATAAACGTCACGATCATAAACTGGAATTTTATAGCGACTGTTTCGCAGTATTGAGTTTAAAACTGGGATTGTCGTTTAGATTTGTAAGATCGATATAAACAAATATTTTCTACCAAAACAAAGCGTTAAGGCGACTGCCTTAGTTGCTTGTGAAACTGATTTGATGAAAGTTTGGAAACACCATTGTAATAATTAAGAGGTATATTAATTGTTACTAGGTTTATCGTTTCTTTACAAAGTTAGATAGGGGTTTGCAAGTATACTAGCGCAACGAATTTCGATGATCGTTAATGAGGCATAGTGATATCGAATTCGTTATAGGGTTGAATACGCAGGAGCATAAAAAACTACTTTAGGGTATGGGGTTGAAAACATGCATTATAGGAAAATGAATGAAGGGATCAGGGAGTCGATGGAGTCGACTTTTGAGTCGCGTGTAATAACAGGTGAATTTTTAAAAACAGACCATGCGGTTAGTTCGCAATGCTTGCGTTCGGGCGGCGTATGTGTGCCAAAGAGGATATTTGATATTGTTTTTTCTTTGGTTGCAATAGTAATGCTATTTCCAGTGATGGTTGCTATAGCAGTACTTATAAAGTTGGGCTCGAAAGGCTCAATCATATTTAAACAAAAGCGTAATGGTTTAGATGGCAAAGTTATCGAAGTTTGGAAATTTAGATCAATGTACGTAGAAGAAAATGGTGAGCGAGTAACGCAAGCTGTGCAAGGTGATCCTCGCGTTACTAATATCGGTAGAGTATTGAGAAAATACTCACTAGATGAATTACCACAATTCTTCAATGTGTTATCAGGATCAATGTCAGTTGTGGGCCCGCGCCCACATGCGATAGCACACAATGAAGAGTATCGAGATCAAATTACTAACTACTCAAAGCGCCACATGGTTAGGCCTGGCATTACAGGTTGGGCTCAAGTGAACGGCGCGCGTGGTGAAACAGATACGCTAGATAAAATGGCTGCACGAGTGTCGTACGATTTAGACTATATTAATCACTGGAGTCTAAAATTTGATGTGCGCATTATTTGTATGACCGTCTTAGAAGTTCTTAATTGCGAGAACGTTTACTAACTCTAATTTAAAATTTATAAAAAAAGCCCAACTAATGAAAATTAGTTGGGCTTTTTTGTTGCTAACAGTTTTTAGTAATCTGCTTGTAGCAGTAAGTCTGTAGCTAAAAGATCTTACTTTATCGTTACTTTTTCAAAAT
>CAZHEL010000021.1:2846-5198 GCA_964531625.1 uncultured Gammaproteobacteria bacterium | reverse complement strand
TGTAGCAGTAAGTCTGTAGCTAAAAGATCTTACTTTATCGTTACTTTTTCAAAATCGCTGGCACTGTGTCGTTCAGCTAACTGCTGGTCTTCATCGCCCCAAACTCGATTAACTAAGCGTCCGCGCTTTACCGCATCGCGATTACCGACTTGCTGAGTCCAGCGAACCAGGTTGCTATAGCTTTCTACCTCAAGAAATTCGCCTGCATCATAAAGGTCACCCGTTGTTATCACCCCATACCACGGCCAGGTAGCGATATCGGCAATGCTGTATTCATCGCCGGCCAAGTATTCCTTGTTAGCTAAATGTTTATCCAACACATCCAGTTGGCGTTTTACTTCCATGGCGAATCGGTTAATCGGGTATTCATATTTCTCAGGAGCGTAAGCATAGAAGTGACCAAAACCACCGCCTAAATACGGCGCGCTGCCCATTTGCCAGAATAGCCACGACATGCACTCTGTTCGACTAACTAAATCTTTTGGTATAAATGCATCAAATTTTTCTGCTAGATAAAGCAAAATTGAACCTGACTCAAAAACTCTAATCGGCGTTTTACCACTATTGTCCATCAGCGCCGGAATTTTCGAATTAGGATTGATATCCACAAAGTCGCTACCAAACTGCTCGCCTTCACGAATATTAAGCAAATGTGCATCGTATTCCGCACCGGCATGGCCAAGCGCGAGCAGCTCTTCAAGCATAACCGTGGCTTTAACGCCATTCGGTGTTGCTAGAGAATAAAGCTGTAAGGGATGCTCACCAACCGGCAAGGTCTTTTCATGGGTAGCACCAGAGATTGGTCTATTGATATTAGCGAACTGGCCGCCACTTTCCGAATTCCATTTCCAAACCTTGGGTGGTACGTATGTTGAGGAAGTAGAACTCTTTGAATCAGAAGAATCCGTCATATTGTATTTCTAATGAATTAGTAGTGAGTTTATTATGGTTAGCATCATACCAACTAAGACCAAGTTATCGATGCTGAGCATACATTTTTTTTACCCACTGACACACTCGATTGTTTTCCAACTCTAAGCATTGTTGCGTAATGAGCGGTGGGTGCTGAATATATTGCGAACAAGGGTGGCTATCAGGTTTTATCATTGGCGCTATAAGTGCTGCGGCTGTTATGTCGGCGCGTGAAAAATTTTCACCAAGCAGATAAGGTTTGTCCTCGAGCAATGTTTCTAACCACGCTAGTTCTTGTTTCACTATATTAAACGATTCTGCGCCTTGTTCGGCTCCAAGATCCATGTGCTTAATCATTAGTTTCTGAATGGTTGGCCACGCAAGCGAGAACATAAATTTTTCCCACATAGAAATGTCCTGTAAAAAAATAGGCTTAACCAATTTAGGGTGTTCAATAATCGCTTCTGAATAATACCAGCGACGCATATGTACACCTAGAGTTTGATCTAAGCGCGCCTCAATGTCAGATATTTCAGTCGTGTTTACGGCGTTTGTTAATGCGCTGGAATTCGCATGTGCCTCAGCCCAATCAATGATCGCTCCCGAGCCTTGAACCACACCCTCACTTGTATCTAAAAATGGCGTTGAGCCCCGCTCTAGTCCAAGTTTCTTTGCGGCTTTAATGTGCGCGCCTGGCGCAATCACTCTAAGCTCATACTCAATTTGCATTGCATCCAGCGCCCATCTAGCTTTCTCACAAAAATGCGAGATGGTAAAAACAAACAGTTTGGGTTTCGTTTTACTCATTATTCAATAGCCCCCTCGCAATGACAGTTCAATCCTAGTTAAAACTCTCTTATATAGTGCCATCTCAAAGCAAAGATATCTTAAGATTTGCAAACAGTTGTGAAGACGGTTTAAAGCCTTGAGCCTTGTTTTTAACCAGTTTATACCGCGAAAATTCCCTTGTGTTTTCGCCATTCACCACAAAATCGAATAATAAAAGGCATATAGACTGTTCGGATATAAGCATTAAAACACAATAGTAATAGAAGATAGAGAAGTACCAAAATAAAAAAATAATAGAAAAAGACCAAAATTTACGTTCAGAGGAGAAAATATGTTCCTCGCTAGCTTTGCCAATAGTGAGCGCATAGGTGCCGCGCTAAGCCATACCAAACAAGAGTGCACACAAAGAAACCCAAGTGATTTAGACCCACTGCTGGGTTGGACAGTGCTCGGTTTGCCTGAGCTGTTTATTAATTAGCACAATATCTCAAACGAAGCTAAAAAAGCCTGCTTTAGGAGCAAATTAATGTCAGAACGATTCGGATGCCTAAATATTTCCTATGGAACTGTAATAAATTGTAAATTAAATGGCAGGGTCTAGTACCCCTTCCGGGGTATATTTAACTATCTCAAATTGGCGGGATAGTAAAA
>CAZHEL010000021.1:0-2746 GCA_964531625.1 uncultured Gammaproteobacteria bacterium | reverse complement strand
CTTCTAAATAAAGACTTATAATGTGTTTTTACCGTTACTTGTAATTTTATAACACCATCGGCTACGATACTTAATTAAGTACCCATTAGAAGGTGGCAAGTATTAAAAATTTAGTTATCTTAACTGCGTTTAACTCTAAGAAGTTAAATCAGATAGTTTTCAGGACATTATTGAGTCAGTGCTTTTTGTTGTTTGCTTTAGCATCGACAAGCGTATTCGCACAAATTCAAAACGAAGTGCAGACAACCGTTTTGTTTGATGGAACGACTGGTTTCTTAGCAACCGACCCTGCAGCGCCGACCGGCGTTGCACCTGAGCCACATACAGCCGGTGAAGACGGCAGTCCAAACAACTTAGTGGTTCGCACGCATGACCAATTTGCAGTAAGGGTAGATTGGAATATCAACGAGCGCGATGCCACCAATGTTGTTTTAAGAATAGAGTTACCAACACCGCCAGACGATCCTATTGCTGAATGGACCGTGGATTCTACCTTGGGATACGCCGGTTGTATCACTACCACCTTCACTCCGGCATTCACAACGGTAGGAGGCGGAAGCACGGGCTCGCAAACAGTCGAATGTGAGTTGGGAGATCAGCCCGAAGGTTCTAACGGTACGATCCGCCTGACAGCGCTATTAAATGAATCAACCGACAATACTACCTTTGATGTTGTATCTACTTTAACCACAACAGAGGACCCATCGCCTGGCGTAAGTGATGGTCTCGACCAATTGCTGACTGTTTCCGCAATCCCTATTGCGACTTTCCGCAAAGGCGTGGCCGATGTGGCTGGAGACCCTTCAACTGGGCCGATCACATCGGGCGGCGAAGACGGTATCCTCTTTCTTTACCCACTTAGCTTGATTGATTTTAGCCAAGGACCTAATCCCATTATAGGTGCAGGGCCAATTGGCAGTGGTGATATTGACTTTTTTGATCACGCTTACAGGCTCACTGATAATGTAACACTGGCTACTCAACAACAGATGGACGATGCGGGCTTTGTTGGTCGTACACCCTGTGGTCCTTACGACGGTGCTGGTGCTTTTCCATTAACACCGAGTGCTACTTGGACTTGTGGTGCTGTCACAAGCCCCAACGGTTACCCAGTTGTTCCGATTAATGTCACGGGTCTTGTCGCCAATCCAGCTCCTGCTACCAACGCGGACGGCTCACCTAATGTTGTTGGCCAAGGCGTGAGTGTTCTTTCTGGTCAGATTGCTTTTTGGCTTCCTGCCGATGAGGTTCAAGATGAGATTGACGACACCAATAATGATTCTGCGCTCTCCGCTCGTTTTGAGAATGCAATCGCTGCTCAAGATGCGAGTGTAGAAATTACCGACCAAGCCGATGTTCTGCCGATTGGGGTTCCTGATACCAGTGGCGGTACTGTTCCTGAGCTGGCCAGTACCAGTGACCCTGGCGATGACCCTTCTGAGAACACTAGCCGTACAATTTTAGGCGCTGCCCCACCCCCTTCAGGAGGTCCTGGTGCATCGATTGGTCATCATATTATTTTCCGTGGCGGCCCGTTACAAATTCTTGAAACCGAGCTTTACAACGGTGGGCCACGATTTGGTCTAGATTATCGTACCGTGGCTAATGGTGGACTTCGCGGCCTTCTTCCAGGCGAGCAGGTTGCTCCTGCTAATACCAACGGAGATTCCATTGGTGATACGCCTAGAGGTAACATCGTCACCATCAACTCACAGGTGCTTGCTCTAAGTACATCGGCAGCTAATATCTGGGACGCACCGATACAAGGTTGTACTGCGTTTGATACAACTCATTATAACCTTGTTGCCTTTGGCGATATCCCCATCACTCAAACTGACGGCACCGGTGCAAATACAAATCCAACTGTTACTGGTGGGACTACTGTTCAATCAAATACTGGGCCATTGGCGCATGTTTACACTGGCGCAGCGCGGTCCTTGCAGTCGGCCTTGGGTGGACAACAAAATGCAGTGGGTGGGTTTCTTGCTGGCCTAGATTACACTGTTGAATTTACAGATGCTCCGCTAGAAATTTTGACAGGCGGTGCTAATTTTGGCGTGAATAATGATGAATTAACTTGTAATGATGATGATGCAGGGCCTTCTGGTTGGGTAGACGCAACAAACGCTGCTGGGCTTGCTGTTTTCAATACGGATGGGGATCCAACAACTTTTGATGGCATTACCCGTGCCCGAGTCCGTATCACGCAACGTTTCCCATGGGCTGAAGGTCCAGATGGTGCCCAAGATTTCTATAAGGGTTTCCAAGCCTTCTTTCAAGCGATGGTAAAGACTGATCTCGGCGTGCAGACAGTCAATCAAGAATTGTTTGCTTTGCAGAGCCATAGTTTTGGTGATCTTGGCGCTAATGGCGTGCCAGATCTTGTACCATTTGTAGGATCAACCTTGGCGGTAAATTGTCGACCTTACAGTCAGGCGCAATGGCAAGCGACAGGTAACGATCTCGTTTCAACAACAGGCTATTGTAATAATGAATTTATAGATGATGGTACTGATCCTTTAGATGATACGGATCTAGTGGATTGGGATAATAATTCTGCAACACGTTTCTCTACAAATGCCACCTCAGGAGTAACGACCTTTTTAAATGCTTCTGGTGCGGTTATTACAATTGTAGAGGCAAACCTAGGCCTGTCTAAAGAAAATAGAGATGGCCTTGCCGATATTGCCGACAATGGTGACATAGTTGAGTTTATTCTTAGGCCGCGAGTTGTTGGTTCAACACT
>CAZHEL010000020.1:0-48587 GCA_964531625.1 uncultured Gammaproteobacteria bacterium | reverse complement strand
GGTACGTAGTAGTGATCTTTATAATATTCAGGTGGGTGTGAAGACATCTTAATTTCCTCGTATATAAACCGTATTCTTTATAAGAAGTTTATGTATAAATTTATTAACACTAATTTTCTATTGCTGAGCCAGCTCTAACTTAATAATTTACCGGCGACTTACCGGGTAACTTTTTATTATCGAAAAATGTATACGACAAGGTTAGCTCGTGTACATCTTCAGGCAAAGCGGAATCCAACATATACCGCACTACCATTTCTTTTTCTTCACCCGGCTGTAATACCTGCTCAGTGAAACAAAAGCATTCGGTTTTCTTAAAATGAAAACCTGCCCGAGGCGGCGTCACGTTAAACGTGGACATACCAGTAATCGGCCGATTCGAATAATTCTTTACATAAAAATAGGCTTCTTGTATCTCGCCTACTTTTATATCACTGCCCTTGGTAATTGGCTTAAATTCCCACGGCAATGCCGAATGACTGTGCGAGGTAAAGGTAACCGCTATATCTCGATCAACCATGATTGCATTACTCGCCGCAACCTCGTCAATAATATCAGTTTTTCCGCCAAAGCCCGTTACTCTACAAAAAGCCTCATACAAAGGAACCAAAGCATAGCCAAAACCAAACATGACTACGGTTATAAGAATCAGCTTAACAACGATATTATTACGTTCATCGCGGCTAGTATTATCTACGTCATTAACGATAGTGTCAGACATGCCTTTCTACTCTACAATTACCAAACTAACGCTGAATAAAGAACGAAGCAACAAACAGTAGTACTGGTATCAAAGCAATAATCAATGCGAGTCGAGCATTACTTTTCTTTTTCTCATTGCTAACTTCGTTCATAGTAATAATTAAAGATCCAACTACTTAACGGTCGGAGGGTCATCAAAGGTATGGAAAGGCGCAGGTGATGGAACTGTCCACTCCAAACCTTCAGGATTATCCCAAACTTCACTGCTCGCTTTCTTACCACCGCGAATAGTTGATACGACGATATAGACGAATAGTAACTGCGATAGCCCTAAGCCAAATGCACCGATAGAAGACCACTGATTAAATTCAGTAAACTGAACTGGGTAGTCGGCATAGCGACGTGGCATACCGGCAAGACCCAAGAAATGTTGTGGGAAAAAAGTAATATTAAAGAAGATAGCGGTAAGCCAAAAATGGATTTTACCCAATCTCTCGTTGTACATATGGCCAGTCCATTTAGGTAGCCAGTAGAATGTGCCGCCCATCATTGCCATGACCGCACCTGAAAATAAAACGTAGTGAAAATGAGCAACCACAAAATACGTATCGTGATACTGAAAGTCAGCAGGTGTAATCGCCAACATAAGACCTGACAAGCCACCTAAAGTAAACAAAAATACCACGCCGATGGCATACAACATAGGTGTCTCAAAACTCATGGAGCCGCGCCACATAGTAGTCACCCAGTTGAAAACCTTAACGCCAGTAGGCACAGAGATCAGCATGGTTGCATACATAAAGAAAAGCTCTCCCTGCAATGGCATACCGACAGTAAACATGTGATGCGCCCATACAATAAAAGATAGAAACGCAATTGCCGCAGTGGCAAATACCATCGAGCTATAACCAAATAAAGGTTTGCGTGCGAAGGTAGGAATGATGTGCGAGATGATGCCGAAAGCTGGCAAAATCATAATATAAACTTCAGGGTGACCGAAGAACCAGAAGATGTGCTGATACAACACAGGGTCACCACCACCAGCTGGATTAAAGAATGCCGTGCCAAAATGTCGGTCTGTTAACAACATGGTTACAGCACCTGCGAATACTGGCATTACCGCGATTAACAAGAACGCGGTGATCAACCAAGTCCAGACGAACATTGGCATCTTCATTAAAGTCATGCCTGGTGCGCGCATATTCAATACCGTAACGATTACATTAATCGCACCCATGATGGAAGAAATACCCATCATATGAATGGCTACAATGCCCATGTCGACACTCATACCACCTTGAATAGTCAAGGGTGCATATAAGGTCCAGCCGGCTGCTGGAGCGCCACCTGGTACAAAAAAGCTTAGCAATAAAATGCTGAAAGCAAATGGCAGAATCCAAAAACTCCAGTTGTTCATGCGTGGCAAAGCCATATCTGGCGCGCCCACCATTAGCGGGATCATCCAGTTGGCAAAGCCAACAAAGCCAGGCATAACCGCACCAAACACCATTATTAAGGCATGCATTGTGGTCATTTGGTTAAAGAAATGCGGATCTATGTATTGTAAGCCCGGTTGAAAAAGTTCAAGGCGAATCACCAGCGCCATGGCGCCGCCGATGAATAGCATGGTCAAGGAAAAAAACAGGTATAGCGTACCGATGTCTTTGTGATTGGTAGACATAAACCAACGTGTAAAAAACGGTGGCTTGTGGTCGTGATCATCGTGATGATCGTGTGCAATTGTTTCTGACATGATCTATCTCCTATTTTCGTTTCGCTTGGATGTCGGCTGGTAGCACGATATCACCTACATTATTACCAAAAGAGTTGCGTTGATAGGTAACTACCGCCGCGAGCTCTTCGTCGTTTAATTGACCCGCAAACGCAGCCATTGCTGTGCCTGCTTTGCCAAACATAACGATATCAATATGCGCTTCAATCGGGCCTGTTGCGACAGCACTGCGAGCGATTGCGGGAAAGACGCCAGTTAGCCCTTTGCCTTCAACGCCGTGACAAGCAACACACCGAGCACTAACTTCTTCACCCAACACCATCAACTCATCTTTGCCCCATTCCTTAGCTGCATCTTCAGCGGCATTGGCGGCAGGAACGATGGCTTGAACAACAGATTCGCTAGTGCTTAGTTCTTCAACCGTTTGTGCAGAAAGTTCTTCGATTGTCTTAGGCTCGGCTTCGCTGCTAGCGATCGGGGCATGGTCAAAGCTGCCACCCGCGGCCAACCAGCTATCGAACTCCGCGCCGGATACTACTTTAACCACGATTGGCATAAAGGCATGGTCTTTACCACACAACTCGGCACACTGCC
The DNA here is from genome assembly GCA_964531625.1 of uncultured Gammaproteobacteria bacterium. GTDB lineage: Bacteria > Pseudomonadota > Gammaproteobacteria > Arenicellales > Arenicellaceae > Arenicella. The sequence goes on along the minus strand of CAZHEL010000020.1, from coordinate 45,559 downwards.
CGCGATACAGGCCTTCTTTACCTTCGTCAACATTAAACCAAAGCTCGTTTATATAACCTGGAATGGCATCTTTTTTCGTACCAAAAGCCGGAATCCACCAAGCATGAATAACATCATTAGCAGTAATAAGGGCACGAACTTTTCGTCCCGAAGGAACCACCAAATAATTGTCGACCTCTAATAGGTAATTCTCGCCAAGTGGTTGTGCATTGGCTTTATCGAACTGATCAATCTGCTCGCGCGGCGTGGTTAGAGTACTGTAAAACTCTACATCCGTTCCTAAATACTCATAACCCCATTTCCACTGATAACCGGTGATCTTAATGGTTAGGTCAGACTTGGTGGTGTCTTCCATTTTTATTAGTACTTGGGTAGCGGGTATAGCCATTACCACTAGAATCAAAAAAGGGATCACAGTCCAAACGATTTCTACTTTGGTACTGTGGCTGAATTGTGCTGGCTCATAATTCTTACTGCGTCGATGTTTGAATATCGAATAAAACATAACGCCAAATACAGCCACGAAGATGGCTACGCAAATCCAAAAAATTAGCATATGCAACCAATAGATATCGCGCGCGGTTTGAGTAACTGGGTCCTGAAAATTTAAGCCATACTCCGCATGAGCTGCGGTGCTGTAAAGAAGCGCGATAACTGAAATATAAATTGCCGAGGCTGTTTTACCTGCTCTGCCGATCAAGCCAGTCTTTGAAATTGACTTAGCAACTGATTTCAAATGCTGAGATAACGCCATAATTAGAGGTACTCCAATTGATAATTAACTAGTAACCGACCCTATTGAGTCGCAACTATCCTGCATGTTTTACAAACCGCCTTTTTAAAACCAACATATTCTTAGCCTATAACCTACAAAAGGCTAGATCATATTGCTTTTCTAAATCCTACTTAAATCCTAAAAAAGTCACTTAATGGCTTACATTTAAGCCTTTTCAGACGTATAAATTCAATTTAGTAATTCGGCCTATTTAAGGGTTAGAGAAGGTATCATACGCTTACCCATGCATCAACAAATTCCGCCCCTAAACAAGGTAATTTTAAACGATTCTCGTGAAAGTTAAGTTAGGCCTGAAAAGCCAACAAAATAAAGGCTTCCGGCAAATACAGACACTCAGATTTTGGCGCCTGAATTTTGAAAATTAACAGCGCGAATAAAGTCTCGCAAACCGGCCAATGTTTGCTCAGCTTGAGTTAAAAAAGGAGCATGCCCAGTACGGTATGTAATTAATTCACATTGCAGCTTATCAGCGAGTACGTTTGATGCATTTGGGTGCGCAACCCGATCTAATGAACCACACACGACTTGAGTGGGGATACCTAGCGGCTTTAGCTGGTTCAACATATTATGTTGCCCCAAGCAATCTATGCCCAATTGCAATGTTTCAGGGCTAGGCGCGGTTTGCTCGCAAATGGCCTCATGTGCCCTACTAGCAGCCTTCTGGGCAGCTTTGTCAGCACCTGCTTGCATAGCCAAAAACTTAATTAAAGCCTGATCGTAGTTTTCTGACAGAACGTCGCAAAATCGTTGAAAGGATGCTAATTCCACTCCTTGTGGCCAATCATCCGCTTGTACGAATCTGGGGGTGGTGCTGATTAGTTGCAATGCTTGAATTCGAGGCTTAACAGCATTGTTTACTGATGCCGCCGCTTTTAAAGCGATCATGCCCCCTAAGGACCAAGCAACCCAAAGCGCTTGTTCTGGCGCGCGTGCCAAACAATCAACAGCCAAAGTCTCTATATCCGAAGAGCTTAGCTTGCTCGCTTGTGTTCCATACCCTGCGATGTCAATCAAATAAACTTTGATCGACGGTTCAACTAGTTGAAAACGCGCCACAAAATCGACCCAAACTCCCGAATTTAGCCCCCAGCCATGTAGAAAAACGATATTTTGTATGGGCATGGTAAATTTAGACACTTCTTTTTAGGCGCTAGGTTTTAGTCGCTAGTTTTTAATTCCTATTTAAAGTAGCGATATTTATAAGGAAGCATATTAAAGAAAAAACACTAGTCCTAATTTAAACCGCTAACTCCTCAGCTTGAATGCCCAGATTAGCCATCAGATCGCGGTCGTGCTGCGCTGAGGCATTACTAGTCGTTAACAGCTGATCGCCATAGAACACTGAGTTTGCTCCCGCCAAAAAACATAAGGCTTGCATCTGATCATTCATCTCTTCACGCCCTGCGGATAAACGAACATAAGACTTTGGCATGGTGATTCTGGCGACCGCAATAGTACGAATAAACTCAAAATCATCTATGGCTTCAACATTATCCAAAGGTGTTCCGGATACCTTTATTAAGTTGTTAATCGGTACACTCTGAGGTGGGACTGGCAAATTAGCGAGATTCGCAAGTAAGCCTGCCCGATCTCGGCGCGTTTCGCCCATGCCAACAATACCTCCACTACAGACATGCATGCCCGCTTGGCGAACGTGCTCTAAGGTATCTAAGCGGTCTTGGTAGCTGCGAGTGGTAATAATCTCTTTATAGTATTGCTCAGAAGTATCCAGATTATGATTGTAATAATCCAGGCCAGCGGACTTTAGACTTTGCGCCTGTTGTTCAGTCAACATACCTAGAGTCGCACAGGTTTCTAAACCAAGGGTTTTTACTTGCTTAACCGCCTCCACAACCACGTCTAAGTCTTTATCTTTTGGGCTGCGCCATGCACCGCCCATGCAAAAGCGCGCAGCACCGTTATCTTTGGCTTGTTTAGCCGCCGCTACGATTTTCTCTACTCGCATTAATTGCTCTACTTTAAGATCGGTATGGTAACGCGCACTTTGTGGGCAATATTTGCAATCTTCTGGGCAAGCGCCGGTTTTGATACTTAGTAAACTGCTTAACTGCAGTTCATTAGGGTTGAAATGCTCCCTGTGTATTTGCTGAGCTTTAAATAGAAGGTCATTAAACGGCAGTTCGAACAAAGCCTCTACTTGATCAACTGGCCACAACAAAGTACCTGGCTCGGTGACCAATGATTGAGCTTCCATTTGGGTAGCTATTTGTTCGGTTGTTGTGTGTTGCGTGTCTTTTTTTGATGCATCATCAAGTTGAGATGAGGTGGTATTTAACATATTATATTTTTTTCAAAGTTAGCAATTGCCTGAAAGTGGCTACAAAAATCGGCACTAAAAATTGCTACAAGGCTGAAAATTGCAACAGGGCTGAGCAGGAAGCACAGCACACCCAATAAAATGGAGGCTTGTAAACCAAAATGGATTTTAACCTTTACAACTTAAATAATCTAAAAAAATTACCTCTTAACAATTTAACTCTTAACAAGAAGTTTAAACCCGCAGCTAAACCCACATGTTTAAAAAGAGCCAACACACTGCTTAAAAGTAGTTTTAACTGGCTGATTCCCAAACTATGTATAAGCTGCAAGCAAGAATTAGCGCAAGAGAATCATCCTTGTTGCTTAACTTGCTATGCAAATCTGGCTTTTCAATCTCACTGCTGCAGCCAATGCGGACAAGTATATAGTGGCACAAGCGACTATTGTGGCCGCTGTATTATTAAAACCCCACCATTTGACGCTTGTTTTTGTCCCTTTGAGTACCAAGGTCCGATAAAAGAGCAAATTAAAGCGTTTAAATACAAAGCTAAACCTGAGCTGGCTAAAACCTTGGCGCAATTGCTATATCACGAAATTATTGCTAATGACCTACCGCGGCCAGATCTACTTATACCCGTGCCAATGCATATTAGTAAATTAAGAGATCGTGGCTACAATCAGTCACTACTGCTAACACAACAACTTAGCAAACTTATAGCGATACCTTACAATCGGCACATCTTAGTTAAACACAAAGCAACACCGGCGCAGGCAGAGTTATCATTAAAACAGCGACAAACCAGTGTAAAAGGGTGCTTCAAAGTCACTGAAAAAGCCTTTATAGATCAAATGTATAGAAAATCTAAGCATAAACATAAGATTAAGCATATTGCGATAATAGACGATGTGTTTACTACAGGCGCGACAGCGTCAGAAATTGCTAAAGTTTTAAAACGAAAAGGTGTAAACTATGTAGAGATTTGGGGAATCGCACACACTGTTTAATTGATTGAGCAAATAGAGTACGACGAAATCTCCTTATCAGTATGAAATCAACCCCATACTGAAACTGCGCAGCACAGTTTAAAGTGAAATGTGAAATCAAAAAAATAAGAAAACAAACTATGGCACAAAATGCATCATCGCTGATTAGTATTGCCAATACTGATCTAGCCCAAAAATTAGAAGAAAAAGCTGCGCAAGTAGCAGAAATCGAATCACTGTCTAAGGTTGAGTTCGAACATACCCTCAAAACAGATATCTGGCAGGCTGTTTTGATCCTCAATATTATCAGGTATGTAACGGCTATTACGTTGATAGGTATTGTAGTTTCGGCACAAATAAATACTGAATGGAGTGTTGTTGACAATCTGCACAATCCAGGTACGTTTCTGATTTGCGCAAACATATTGTTATTGTCCGCGATTGCGTTCAGCTATTTGAGCAAAAACCGCCTAATCCCGCTTGATCCTCTTTTATTAGGTCAATTCGCATTGGACTTAATTTTAGTTACGGTGGTGATACATATCACCGGCAGCATCGCGAGTAACTTCTCAATACTGTACTTTATTGTGACCACCACCGGTGCTGTAACATTGCCACGTAAATTTGCTGTTGGATTGGCTGCCGGCGCTGTTATTTTAATGTTTTATGAACATTTCTATAGTTTATGGTCAAACGATCTAGCGGAAGCACACTACGCTAGATTGGCAATTTCAGGTCTAGTGCTATTTTTCTTTGCTTGGCTAATCTCTTCAATAGCACAAGGAGTTAGGCGCTCTGAGATTAAAAACTATGTACCTGGTGATGAAACAATTGAAGAATATTTAGTTCGGCAAGAAAAAACAGCCCTAAAAGCAGCTCTAAAAACCACCGATGGAAATAAAACCGAAGCAGCAAAACTGCTTGGCATGACCTTTAGATCATTTAGGTACAAATTGACGAAATATGACATCGACTGACAATAATTGTCACCCCCCTTTTTGCTTATTTTTTAAGCAAAAATAAAAATAAAAACATTTAAAATCAAAGACTTAATCAATACACATTTTGTAACATAAAAAAATGAAAATTTATTAAGAAAAAACCCTGTTTCTTGCTATAAATATCTCCGTTCAGGGAGCGAGTCTCACTAACAACGAGTCTCACTAACAAGCGGGCCTCACTAACGGGAGTTCAAAGGCTCACATAAACAATAAAAACTTTATTTATTTATAGAAAAACAGGTAATAAAAATGAAAACTATTCAAAATATGCATAAGAATGCTGCAAAAGGTTTTACACTAATCGAATTGATGATCGTGGTTGCGATTATCGGTATTTTGGCAGCGGTAGCGCTTCCAGCGTACTCTGACTACCTAACACGTGCTCGTGTTTCTGAGCTTGTTATAGCCGCTTCTTCAGGTCGTACTTCTGTAGCTGAGTTCGTTGCTTCAACAAACCGCATACCAGCGGACGCAACGGAAGCTGGTGTAACCACCCAATCTAGTCAGTTCGTAACTTCAATTGGATACGCAAGTATGGGCAGCAATGCTGAAATCACTGTTGTAGGTAATGCAACTAATATTTCTACCGCTATTTCAATCATACTTTCAGGTGCTGTTGATACGGCTACCGGCACTGTTGCTTGGACCTGTCGTACAGATCCTACTGCAGTTGCTCGTTTCGCCCCAGCTAACTGTCGCTAATACGCAGTTGAGCTGGTAAAAGTTGAGCCCTCAAGTTTCAGAATTAATGAGATAGAGCGCACAATTTTCGAAGCAAACAAAAGGGCAGCCCAGTGGCTGCCCTTTTTTGTGTCTCTTTTGTTTATTCTCTTTAAGCCATCTATACTAAACATTCTTAATATCATGTGTTACACAAGCGAATCAAAAGTGTCGCATAGGCAAATCAAAAACTAATAATAATGCCCAAATTAACTATTACCCCTTCATCACTCACTAAAAATAATGCTATTGAAGCTTTTGCTTTTTTGGCTTTAATTCCCTTAACTGGGTTTGCCTTTAGTTTTGGCTTAGACGGTATTTTCCTACTTGATGACTTTCATAACATTGGACCCGCCTTTATAGACTCATTTAATTTTAGCGAATTAATACAAGTTATGGCTAATAACACGTCAGGCATATTTGGTAGACCCGTTTCCGTACTCTCTTTTGCGCTAACAGGCTTAGCTCATGGAGACTGGGTGTGGGGGTTTAAATATCACAATATCCTGATCCACTTACTGATTGGAATCTCCATTTATTGCCTATCAAGAAGGCTGCTAACAGTGCTTTCCAATAGCAATTTAGTTGGCCCAACAGCCCTACTTACATCAACAATATGGCTATTGCACCCATTACAAGTAAGCACCGTAATGTATGCCGTACAACGAATGACACAACTAAGCGCTCTATTTTCTGTATTAGCGATATTAGTGTTCTTAAAAGGTATTCAATCAAATGCTAATCGAACAAAAATTATCAATTACTTTATTTTATTTCCAACAACCTTAGTTTTAAGCCTATTAAGCAAGGAAAACGGCGTATTAATCCCCGTTTTTATAGCGGTCGTTACCTTTGCCATTCTTTATTCATCCACTGATGCATCCGTAGCCATAAAAAACAGATTGAGATCAAATCGATGTGACAAACTTTTTTTGATTGCATTTGTACTGCTACCTATCACACTAGGCGCCTTGGGTTTTGCTATCAAGTTTGAATCCTTACTAGACTACTCTTCTCGCCCATTCGATGTTTTCCAAAGGCTCTTATCTCAAATCGATTTTGTATTCTTATACATAAAACAATTATTGCTGCCGCAGCTTTCATTAATGGGCTTGTTTTTTGACGATGTTCCGATTCCTGACGGCATGACCTTCATTAGAGCTTGCAAACTCGCAGTTATTAGCGGTTTACTTGTTGTAGGCATTGTCGCCACTGTCAAAGGGAAGTCGATTTTAGGACTAGGGATTCTATTTTACTTTGGCGGCCATCTCTTAGAGTCAACCATAATCCCACTCGAACTGGCTTTTGAGCATAGGAATTATTTACCTTCTCTGGGTATTTTAATGGCTATTTCCTATTACGCGGTGGGTTTCAGTTATAAGAAAAAAGTGATTCTTGTTCTAACCGCAATGTGGTTGGTAATGATTACGTCCCTACTCTTATTGCGTCTAGATTATTGGAGCGAGGAGAGCAAGTGGTTCCAAACTGTACTTGCTTATCACCCAAAATCTGAACGGACTCAATTAAATTACATTATCGCTCTAACAAAAGCTGGAGAGCATGAGCTGGTAAAAGAAAAACTATATGAGGTTAGACAAGCCCTACCCCAACATCTATCTTTTCATATTAAACAATTAATCACAGACTGTGATAATACCAACCCTGAAGAAAACACAAAAGCAAGAGAAACTATTTATAATCTAGTATTGACGAAACCTTTAACAACCATTGGCTTCAACCACCTAGGCGAACTTGTCAACAATGTGCTAACAACACCATGCACCTCAGTTTTTGGTACAGATGCCTATATCTATTTGGGAGCAGCAATGGAAAGACTAGCGATAGCGAATAAAAATTCTGCCCGGTATGGTCATCTCAACGTACTAAAGGCAAAACTAGAGCTCGCATTGGGAAATCACAAAGAAGCATATTCTTTATATATGAAAGGGTTTGAGCTAACGGGCGTAAATTACTATTCAATCTGGGCTGTAAAAGCATTATTGGTCAACCCTAAAACCAGAGAGGATGGACTTAAGAAACTTAAGGAAATTGAAGCAGGTAAATATTTCAACCCTCGCCTACAACAAAAGCGAATTGATAACGTACGGCAGAAAATCAAAGATAATGACTTCAATTTCCGACTGTAAACTATAAAGATTACTGTTGAGTAGGTGTTGAACTGAATGCGGCCTGACCTTTCTTCTTAAAACTTCGGTTATAAATGGGGAGATTACAGCACAAATTCTCGGCTAGCTAACTGGGTAGCGATATAATTTCTGAAACTTAGAGGGTTACTTGATAATTAGGCAAGCTCAAATTGAAACTGATATTTAAACTGATAATAATTACGGCAATTACTCTGGCTCTATTCTACTGCTGGCATAACCCGGAAATAAGGAATAGTTTCACTAGTTTCGAGAGATTATCTCTGTTGAGAATTGGTATTTGCTATCTTCTATTTTACGCATTGAACGCTTTCGCATTGTTAATACTTGCTAGGAAAAGCTCTAAAGAAATTAAGTTTTTCCAAATGCTTGGCATATCTCAGTACTCTGGCCTCATCGGTTACACTTTACCTTTTAGGATTGCAAACCTCGGAGTACGAGCGATATACCTTAAGAAACGTTTTAACATTTCATATGGAGAAACTATTGGCGGGGGGCTCCTCGTAACATTAATGGGCCTTATCATTAGCGCACTAACGGCTTTGGCCTTTAGCGTTAACTACATCCGAGACATAGTAGATACCCGTTACTGGCTAGCTATTGGCATATCGGTTTTGTTAGCCATAACGTTAACATGCCTATATAAATTAAAGAATAGTATAGACGGGTATCTAAGTACACGTTTCTCAAGTTTTGAATCCCTAAAACGCGGAGTTACGCAACTCACAACAACAGACGTAATCACACTTATTTTGATCACATCAATTACATTTTTAGTAACCGGGTTCATCAACTTGGCTTTAATAAATGGAGTTGGTATGACCGCACCGTTTTCTCTTTGCTTATTATTGGCAGCAGTGAGCAACATATCTTTTTTAATCGCTCTAGCGCCAGCTAATTTGGGCACCAAAGAATTATTATATATCGGGATCGGTGCTCTTTACGGGCTAAGCACTGAGGGAATAATAGCGTTTTTGATTATTGACCGTTTAGTACAAATCGCTTTTCTATCAATTTCTTCTGCCATTTTCTACTTTGTGGAGAGTCCATCTGGGCACCTGAAATAACAAATAAACCAATAATAAAATTACGGCTGCAACTTAAGATTCGACTAAAACGATAGTCCAAGGTATGGGGTTTTCGACTGCGATTACTTTTCCATATTTAGCTTCGATTAATTTAATCAAAGATCTTTTCGACCAATGATTCAAATGGCCTGGAGTATTACCAAAGTCTTTTAAATATTTAAATCTAGCCATATTTAGAAAACACCAAAGCGGTTCGCTTGGCACGCCTAAAATCAAATACTTTTTCGATATTCGTTTAATTTCCTTCAGAGCAGCTTCGGGATGGTCCAAATGCTCAAGCACCTCCAACAAAAAAACTAAATCGACTTGATTATCTTGATATTCAAGCTCATACACACTTTCTCGAAAAACATTAAGCTCAGGATTATTTTTTTGAGCTAATGGAACAAGGTCTTCAACAAACTCCGAAGCTGATAAGTTAGGTACAAGTTCTTTCAATATATTTGTTGAACGGCCTTCCCCTGCGCCTATCTCATGTGCACTCGAAACACCGCTAGTTTTCGCTAATAGTTTACGAACAGACTTAAAGTAATTGTTTACTAAATACTTAGCTATCGCACCTTCATTTTCATACTTTCCTGCGAAGTCCTCCGACTCAGGCGTTGCTTTCAATTTAGAGTGATCAATCTCTGACATAGCTTAATATTTCATTCCAATGAGTTATTGTTCAAAATAGAGATGAATTGAATGCTTATCATTCTTTATAATAAAGATTCGCGATTTGTTCTGACACTAAACCAATCATAAAAATAATAATCGAACTCGTAAAAAATAGCATTCCCATATTTGTAAACCTATCATTCACTAAAAAAGTATACCCGTAATATCCTAAGCCAATCAGAAATTGCACGGCAGCAATAGGTATAAATATTTTTAATGGCGAGTAGAGAGTGCCAATCTTGAAAATAATGAGTAAAAATTTAATGCCATCTTTAACAATATTCATATGACTCTTACCAATTCGCTTAGGCATAGTCACTGGAACGAAAGCAATACGGTATCCTGACCTAAAGAAAACCATAGTAATGGTGGTCGGATAAGAAAAGCCATTAGGGAGCAAAGAAAGGTATTTAATAAATTTTTTTCGGTCAACGATTCTAAAACCTGAGGTAAGATCATCTACCTTGTTACCCACTACCCAAGAAGCAAATCGATTGTATATGCCGTTCCCAAAACCGCGCAATACATTAGCTTGTGACTCCATTGATGTTCTGGCACCAATAACCATGTCATAACCTTCTTTGTATCGCGCGATTAAAGCTTTAATATTGCTTGGGTCGTGCTGCCCGTCTGCATCCATAAACAATACTTGATCACTAGTCGCTTCACGTACACCAGACTTGATTGCTGCACCGTTACCCATTGAGTAAGGGTGGTTTATGACCTTGGCACCGTTTTCTTCACATATCATAGCAGTTTCATCGGTAGAGCCATCATTAACAACAATAATCTCTGCGGCACCTAAGCCTTGCAAGCGCGGCAATAAGACTTTTAAACCTTCGGCTTCATTTTTTGCGGGAATTACAATTGAAAAATTCATATATTTGGCTCTTCTTAAGTATTGGCGTACGTTTTCGCGTCAATAAACTCGCTTGTTTCTACACGCTTACGATAGTCATTTATTAATGGTTGAATCAAATGGCTAATCTCTACTGATCGACATCAGTTGTCTTAGCGCGTATACGCATATAACAGGAGAATATCACTGACGGCCAGCCAATCACACCATAACAGGCAAAATTAGCATCACTTTACCTTTTAAATCAATTACTCAGACTCTATTTTTAAGGTAAAATAAAGTGTTAAAATAATGAAAACTTGCTTTTATAATTGATGCAAACGTTCTAACATGGGCGTTAGTATAAAAAGGTATGATTTGGCAAGGCAATTTTGGATGTTTCAACATCCAATATCTAAGCGCAAGTTGTCACTGGATAATAATAATTTAAAAGGCACTGATTAACTCTGTCTAGATTTGCACGACTAGTTACTAAACAAAATTAGGTAACTCAGTACAACAATCTAGACAACAACTTAAGGCAAATTTTTGTGAATAGCGCAGCACTCCCTTCAATTGCTCAGACTCTGGCCAACCTAGAATTGGTCGATCGAGACGATGCTATACGGCTCGCCGAAGCTAACCCCGGACCTAGAGATTTTATTCGAGCCGCATTTGATAATGGCTTAATTTCCAGCGAAGAACTAAGTAAAGAGTTGTCGTCTAGATTCGGCACCCCTTTGTTTGATATATCAACATTAAGTAAGGACTTGATTCCCACTGATTTAATCGACCTTAAGTTAGTCGAACGTCATACAGTGCTACCAATTTATCGCCATGGAAAAAGCCTGTTCGTGGCGATGATCGACCCCACGAATAAAAATGCATTAGACGAAATCAAGTTCTACACAGGTTTACAGGTAGTACCAGTCCAAGCGGAACTTGGCCCCCTAGAAAACCTAATCAACTACGTTAGCGAAGCCGAGGGTGGTTCACTTGAAGATTTTCTAGGCGATGGAGACTTAGACCTTGATATTTCAGATGGGTCAGAAGATGACGGTGACGAGAAAGATGACGATTTTGATCCAAATGATGCGCCGATTGTTAAGTATGTAAATAAGATACTCGTTGACGCCATTAACCGAGGTGCTTCGGATATTCATATTGAACCCTTTGAGAAAGAGCTGCGGATACGTTTTCGGGTAGACGGCATCTTACATAAGATCACCACTCAGCCAATCTCTTTTGCACCCAGAATTGCAGCTCGCGTAAAGATTATGTCTAAATTGGATATCGCGGAACGGCGCATACCTCAAGATGGTCGAATAAAGCTTAAGATCTCCAAAACTAAGGCATACGATTTTCGTGTTAGTACGCTACCCACTGTGTACGGTGAAAAAGTAGTGATGCGTATTTTAGATTCGAGCGCGGCAAACCTAGACTTAACGACTCTAGGCTTTAGTACAAAACAATTAGAAATTTATACCGAGATTGTCAACAGGCCCTACGGAATGGTCCTTATTACTGGCCCTACTGGTAGTGGTAAAACAGTTACTTTGTACTCAGCACTCAACATGCTGAATACGCCTGCTAAGAATATTTCCACAGTGGAAGACCCTGTGGAAATTCAATTATCGGGCATCACTCAAGTCAATATTAATGAAAAAGCAAATCTCGACTTTGCTAATACCCTGCGTGCTTTTTTACGTCAAGATCCAGACATTCTAATGCTGGGTGAGATTCGTGATTTGGAAACCGCGGAGATAGCCATTAAAGCCTCACAAACAGGCCATATGGTTTTATCTACACTGCACACAAATGATGCACCTGCGACTTTAACTCGACTTTTAAACATGGGCGTCCCAGCGTTTAACGTTGCCTCCGCCGTACAAGTCATTGTAGCTCAACGGCTGGTCAGAAAACTTTGCCAACACTGCAAAGAAAAGGCTGAATTACCTGACAAAGTGCTGTTGGATGCTGGGTTTGAAAAAGCCGTTATTAAAAGTTTGGAAATTTTCGAGCCAAACATAAAAGGTTGCCAACATTGCACTGAAGGCTACAAAGGGCGTTCTGGTATCTTTCAGGTATTGCCAATCAGCGATAGAATTAAAACGCTGATTATGGAAGGCTGTACTGAAGGTGACATTGAAAAAGCGGCGCACGAAGAAGGTGTTCATGACTTGCGTCAATCCGGTCTAGTCAAAATTAAAGAAGGCATTACTTCATTGGCGGAAGTTGAACGGGTCACTAACGCATAGAGCAATAACAATATAGAACAATAATATCGAGTTAAATTTAGAATAATAAAAATTAGAAAACCTAAACTAATAGAGTAATAAGAGAATAATATGGCTGCAAAAAAACAAAGAGTATTTGAATTTGTATGGGAAGGTATGAATCAAAAACGCGCTACTGCCAGTGGCGAAATTGAGGCACCATCACTATCACAAGCTAAGGCAATGTTGCGCCAGCGTGGTCTGCGTGTAACCAAAATAAAACGTAAAGCTAAACCGTTATTTTCGTCGGCTAAGCCAGTTCAATCAAGTGATATCAGTTTTGCATCACGACAAATGGCGACTATGATTGGTGCGGGCATTCCAATTGCTCAGACCCTTAGAGCGATTGGTAATGGTCATGAAAACAAATCAATGGAAGACCTGATGTTAGATCTGAGCAGGGACGTTGAATCAGGCTCAGCACTTAGTGTTGCTTTAACTAAGCACCCAAAACATTTTAATCGTTTATTTACCAGCCTTACCCAAGCCGGTGAAGAATCGGGTAAATTAGACACCATGCTTGATCGCGTCGCTACTTACAATGAAAAATTAGAAGCGATCAAGAGTAAAGTTAAATCAGCAATGATGTACCCAATTATCGTATTGTTTATCGCCGTATTGGTAACTGTCCTATTGCTGCTTTTTGTTATTCCTCAGTTTGAGGCTTTGTTTCAGGGTTTTGGCGCTGATTTACCCACATTGACACGGACTATTGTTGACCTATCTAAATGGATGCAAAACTCCTGGTACATTTTTATCGGTGGCGTGGTGTTAGCCATTGTAGGTTTTATGTTTGCCTACAAACGATCAGAAAAACTCCAATTCGCTATGGATCGATTGTTGATTAAACTGCCAGTTCTAGGCGTTATATTGAAAAAATCGGCACTCGCGCGTTTTTCTCGCACGCTTGCAATTATTTTTAGTTCAGGTGTGCCCTTAGTAGATGGAATGAATACGGTAGGCGCCGCTACGGGTAATCGTGTGTATCAAAAAGCCGTTATGGACGTGAAAAACGACATTAGCACTGGCCGAAGTTTAGCCCAATCTATGGAGACAACGAAAGTGTTCCCTAACATGATGCTGCAAATGGTAGCCAGTGGTGAGGAATCGGGTGAATTAGAAGTCATGCTAGATAAAGTGGCGGATTTCTTCGAACGTGAAGTCGATGATGCGGTGGATGCACTAAGCAGTATTATCGAGCCGTTGATGATTGTAATATTGGGCACCATTATCGGCACGATGGTGTTGGCGATGTACTTGCCAATTTTCAAACTCGCGTCAGTATTCTAAGCACTCAATATGCTCGCCGAATTTGCAGCGCTACCTGCTGCTGTCCACATAGCGCTTGCTTTAGGGCTGGGGTTGATGGTGGGCAGCTTTTTGAATGTGGTCATATACCGCTTCCCCAAGCAATTGCAATACCAATGGACGGCTCAATCATTTGAATGGCTAAATAAAGAACCCTATAAGGAAACTGAGCCACCTGGCATTATGTCACCGCCATCGCACTGCGGACACTGCAAAACGCAGATAAAGGCTTGGCAAAATATCCCGATAATCAGCTTTTTACTGCTGGGAGCCAAATGCGGTAGTTGTAAAACTCCCATATCGTGGCGCTACCCCATGGTAGAGCTGTTAACCGGTGTGCTGTGTGCTGCGGTAGTCTGGCGTTTTGGCTGGTCAGTGCAGTCTGTCGCAGGCATTGTCTTGACTTGGGTATTAGTTGCTCTGTCATTTATTGACTTTGATCACAAATTATTGCCGGATGAAATCGTTTTACCAACTCTGTGGTTAGGCATAGCAATGAGTCTGCTAACTGTGTTCGCAGCACCGCAAGCATCTATCATTGGTGCTGTTGTGGGTTATCTCGCTTTTTGGGTGGTCTTTCATATATTTCGCCTTCTGACGGGAAAAGAAGGTATGGGCTATGGTGACTTCAAACTACTTGCGCTTCTAGGCGCTTGGTTTGGTTGGCAGTATTTGCCACAAATTATTTTGATTTCCACCGTGGTGGGTAGTGTTATTGGCATTTCATTGATGGTGATTAAAAAGGCCGATAAAGAACTTGCCATCCCATTCGGTCCATACATCGCTCTGGGTGGTTGGATCGCTCTGATATGGGGCGCAGATATCAACCAAGCCTATCTGGCGTCACTAGGAATTTAACTAACACCCAATATGACCTACGTGATTGGCCTGACGGGTGGCATTGGTAGCGGCAAAACAGTCGCTTCAGATCATTTTGCCAGTTTAGGCGTTCCCATTATCGATACCGATATAATTGCTCGAAAAATTGTTCAGGCAGGCGAGCCTGCATTGCAGCAATTGATTAAGGCTTTTGGCAAACAGATTTTGTTGCCAGATGATAGTTTAGATAGAGGTGCGCTACGTTCATTAGCTTTTGCTAACAAGCAGAACAAAGCACAACTAGACTCAATTACCCACCCAGCGATTGGCGAAGAAACATTTAAACAAATAGACCTAGTCGATTTTCAATACTGCATACTTGTAGTGCCTCTACTCGATCAATCAAGTAAATTTATCGAGCTCATGCAAAGAATCTTAGTAATTACCGCAGATCATGCTACCAAGCTAGCTAGAGTAAAGAAACGCAGCGGTTTAACTCACGAAGAAATAGAACAAATCATGAAAACTCAACTTAGCGATAAGCAACGCCTAGAGTTTTCGGACGATGTAATAAGTAACAACGGCAGCTTAAAAGAAGCGCAAGAGCAAGTAGAGCAACTGCACAAGAATTATCTAGCATTAAGTCAGCATAAATCCTAAAAAAGACAAATGTCAACTTTTGTCATCAAGTGACAATTTTTGCCGACATTCTTTTTTCAAATACAACTGCATTTTATCTTTTATTATCAATGACTTAAAATTTTTAATCTTTCTTTTTAATTTTCGTATAAAAATGCATATCTTCTTGTTATATCTAGATGTGTAAACAGCTAAAACACACTCCAACAAGCCGATATTCTTAGTTAATTAAAAGATCAAAAATTAATATAAAAAGTAAATAAAAGATTTTAAGAAAATGAAAAACACCCAAAACATGCCAAACCAAAACATTCCTAAAAGGTTAAACACTCAGGACGTAAATAGCGATAAAACTAGAGGCTTTACTCTTATAGAGTTAATGATTGTGGTTGCAATAATCAGCATTCTAGCCGCAGTTGCACTACCCGCTTATAGCGATTACTTAACGCGCGCTCGCGTCAGCGAAGTTTTGTTAGCCGCATCACCGAGTCGCGCCGAAATCGCTGAATTTGCGGCGTCAAACGCCAGATTGCCGGCTAACACTGATGAGTTTACATTTGATTCGACCCATATGAGCAGATACGTAGCAAGTGTTTCCTATAATTTTGACGCAGGTAATAGTGTGATTACTGTTATGGCTGAAGAAACAACAGTGGGTCGAGCTGTTACTGTAGTGCTTACTGGTGAATTAAACACCGATAGCAATACAGTTCAATGGACCTGTAGTACCCCAATTGGGGAGCGTTACTCTCCTGCTACCTGCCGAGCTTAGATGATAGAACTTCTTGCTGTAACTATCATCACTTAAGAGCCTTAATTACGACTTCAGCGCGTTAATAATGGCATGGTTACCTTGTAAGAAATCCAATTCGTCTAATTCGTTGACGCTTACCCATTTTAAGGCCTGCCCTTCCATTGGGCTTACCTGCCCTGCATAGCGCCGAATAGTATGCACATGTAAGCATACTTGGCGATCTGGGTAATCGTGATTGACTTCTAACAAAAAATCACTGGCAAGCACTTCAATACCTACTTCTTCTTTAAATTCACGCGCAAGTGCACCGTTTACCGACTCACCAGCTTCAAGCTTACCGCCTGGAAATTCCCACTTTGCAAAGTATTGATCCTTCACGGTGCGTTGTCCAACAAGTACGCAACCATGTTGATCAAATACGATACCTACCGCCACTTCAATACGTTTCACTTTTAAGCGTTTCTCTTACTAGTGATTACTCGTTAATTAACTACGATAGTCAGAATTAATAGTGACATATTCATGCGATAAATCGCTGGTCCACACATGATAATCTGCCGACCCTAAATTTAGATCGATAGCAACGGTGATATCTTGCTGCTCGAAAACTGCTTTACCAGCCGCTTCAGTATAACTGCTAGCAGGTTCGCCAGACTCTATGAGTGATAAGTCATTAATACGAATATCGACTTTATCTAACTCGAGCTGTTTAATAGGAGCCTTACCAATCGCTGCCAGAATTCGCCCCCAATTTGGGTCGCTAGCAAACAATGCTGTTTTCACTAAGGGTGAATGCGCAACGCTGTATGCAATAGTCACACAGTCACTCTCGCTAACACCACCATTCACGCTAACTTTGACGAATTTGGTAGCGCCTTCTCCGTCTCGCACTACCGCTGTCGCTAATTTAATTAGTACCTGCTCCAAGGCTAAATAAAAAGCTTGTCCTGCGGCACTATCTTGTGCAGTAACGGGTGGTGCTGAGCTTTGTCCGGTCGCTATCAATATTAGAGCATCATTAGTTGAGGTGTCGCTATCAACCGTAATTCGGTTGAAACTGGCGCTATTCGCTTTAGACAAAAAGCCTTGCAATAGCTCGCCGTCAATATTGGCATCGGTGGCAACATAACTAAGCATGGTCGCCATATTTGGACATATCATGCCCGAACCTTTGGCAATGCCAGTGATAGTAACGGTCTGGCCGTCCAGCTCTAGCTTTTGACTCACAGCTTTAGCCTGCGTATCCGTGGTCATAATTGCTTTAGCGGCTGGCAACCAATTATCGTCTGACAAATCGTCTGCTAATTCACCTACACCGCCTAACAGTGCTGTCATTGGTAGCTGTTCTCCAATGACTCCAGTAGAAAACGGCAAAACCTGCTCGGCGGACAGGCCAAGCGATTCTGCCACTGCGGTGCAACTTTGACGAGCATTGTCCATACCTTGCTTACCGGTACCTGCGTTTGCAATTCCTGCGTTAATCAACAACGCTCGAGAAGATGTTTGCGCAAGGTGTTCTTTAGCAAGCGTAACCGGTGCTGCACAATATTTGTTTAAGGTGAAGACGGCAGCAATAGTACTGCCTTCGGCAATTTCCAATAAGGCCATATCATCACGATTGGAGTAGCGAATGCCGGCAGCGGCAGTGGCTAAGCGTATACCACTGACTGGAAACAATTCACCAGGTTCTTTTAGCCCCACTGCCATAGTTCAAACTTGCCTTAGCTCAGTTTACCGTGACACTGCTTATACTTTTTACCTGAGCCGCATGGGCAGGCATCGTTACGGCCCACCTTGGGTTGATCTCGTACAAATGTCTTAGGAGTTTCATCCGACTCAGGCGCTGCATCAGGATTATCATGCGTTAACTCTAAGTCTTTTTGCGCCGCAGCCTGCTGGCGCGCTTCAATTTCTTCTAACTCGGATTCTTCGCGCAATTGCACTTTGGCCAAAATAGTCACCACCTCAGTTTTTACCCGATCTAGCATCGTGGTAAACATATCAAAGGCCTCGCGCTTGTATTCCTGCTTTGGATTCTTCTGAGCATAACCACGCAGACCTATACCGCGACGCAAATAGTCCATCTCAGCTAAATGTTCCTTCCACTGAGTATCCAGTGTTTGCAACATAATCACCTTTTCTAGATGACGAATTATTTCAGGACCATATTGATCTTCTTTAGCTTTGTAAGCCTCGTCTACGGTATCTACAATTCGGTCACGCAGAGTTTCTTCGTATAAGCTCTTATCTTCTTCTAGCCAATCGGAAATCGGCACATTTATTCCAAACTCCAAACGCAAATCGTCTTCTAACTGATCGATATTCCACTGCTCAGGTAGGCTTTGTGGCGGAATGCTACGATCAATTACTTGCTCAGCGACTTCCTCACGCATGTCTTCGATATTTTCAGAAATATCTTCAGTAGACATCAATCCATTTCGCTCAGTGTAGACCAGCTTTCGTTGCTCATTTGCAACGTCATCGTATTCTAATAATTGCTTACGAATATCAAAATTATGTCCTTCTACTTTGCGCTGTGCGTTTTCGATAACACGCGAGACAAGACGACTTTCAATCGCTTCGCCCTCTTCCATACCAACACGCTGCATCATTCCAGAAATTCTCTCTGAGCCGAATATTCGCATCAACGAATCGTCCATGGATAAGTAAAAGCGTGTCTCGCCTGGGTCACCTTGACGACCCGATCGACCACGTAACTGGTTGTCAATACGACGCGACTCATGTCGCTCAGTACCAATGACATACAGACCACCATTTTCCAAAACACGTTCATGATCCTGCTTCCATTCTTCGCTAATGGAATCTCGCCGGCCAGCATCTTCAACACCCTCTAAACGCATTTCTAAATTCCCACCCAGCACAATATCAGTACCGCGACCGGCCATATTAGTAGCAATCGTTACCGCACCAGTTCGACCAGCTTTCGCAATCACGACCGCTTCACGATCGTGTTGCTTAGCATTCAAAACTTCATGATCAATTTTATGTTTCTTAAATTCAGCTGATAGTAGCTCTGACACTTCAATGGATGCTGTACCTAGCAATACAGGTTGACCAATTTCATTACGCTCGCGAACGTCTTCTACAATTGAATCAAATTTCTCCTGCATGGTTCGAAAGATTACATCAGACTGATCCACCCTAATCATGTCCGTATGAGTGGGTATAACGACTACTTCAAGACTATAAATTTCATGAAACTCAACGGCTTCGGTATCTGCGGTACCGGTCATGCCTGACAATTTGCCATAAAGGCGAAAATAATTTTGAAAAGTAATGGATGCGAGCGTTTGATTCTCTCTTTTGATTTCCACCTTCTCTTTGGCTTCAATTGCTTGGTGCAAACCATCAGACCAGCGTCGACCAGACATCATGCGACCAGTAAATTCATCAACAATCACGATCTCATTATCTTGAACTACATAATCAACATCTTTACTGAACAACTTGTGCGCACGAATAGCCGCGTACAAATGATGCAATAAGGCAATACTGCCAACATCATACAAACTAGCTCCTTCGCCAATTAAGCCTAGCTCAAGCATAATCGCTTCGGCCTTTTCGTGACCCGCTTCAGTCAAATATGCCTGTTTAGATTTCTCATCAATAGTGTAGTCACCATCGCCATCCTCTTCTTCTTGCTCTTCTAATCGAGGTACGATGACGTCAATCTTAGCGTAAACATCAGCAGCCGTATCAGCTGGTCCAGAGATTATTAAAGGAGTTCGAGCCTCATCAATAAGAATTGAGTCAACTTCATCCACGATAGCAAAAGACAAATCTCGTTGTGATTTTTGATCGGCTGAAAACGCCATATTGTCGCGCAGGTAGTCAAAGCCGAATTCATTATTAGTTCCATAAACGATATCGCATGCGTAGGCAGCCTGCTTATCTTCGAATGACTGGCCAGAAGCAATCACACCGACAGTCAAACCCATAAAGTTATAAACTTTACCCATCCACTCGGCATCTCGTGACGCCAAATAGTCATTCACAGTGACCACGTGTACACTGCCAGCGATCGCGTTTAAATAGGCCGCGAGAGTCGCCATTAAAGTCTTGCCCTCACCGGTGCGCATTTCAGAAATCTTGCCGCTGTTTAGCACCATACCGCCGATCAGTTGCACATCATAATGACGCATACCAAGTGATCTTACCGAGCCTTCTCTTACTGCTGCAAAGGCTTCGGGTAATAAAGCATCTAGCGTTTCACCGTCTGTGAAACGAGTGCGAAATTCGTCGGTTTTAGCTAGTAAATCGTGGTCGCTTAGAGCCTGAAACTCGGGCTCTAAAGCGTTGATGGTTTTAACTTTTTTGGACAGCTGCCGAATAACTCGATCGTTTCGGCTACCGAAAATTTTCTTTAACACAATGCGTTCCTATTTGGCTCGGAAAAGCCGTATTGAACGAATCTGCCACTAATAAACATCATAACTCTGAGGCAGTCGTTTTAGTTTTTATTCAATCCCTAAGTATAAGGCTTGTAAGCTAAATTCCAATAGGCTCGCACCTGAATAATAGACATAGAAAAGGAGCCAAAAGGCCCCTTTTTAATAAATAGATTGAGCAATTGTTTAATTCAATCTATTTTTCCAGCTTAGCTTTTTAGATTTAGCTCTTTTTATAAAGATATTTCACTGGATTAATTCTTCTACCGTTTTTCTTTACCTCAAAATGCACATGTGGCCCTGTTGAGCGTCCAGTTGAGCCTACCTCGCCGATCGCTTCGCCTTTCACCACAGTTTGACCTTCAACCACCAAATTGCGTCTATTATGGCTATACAAAGTGGAATAATCATCACCGTGATCGATTTCAACTAACCAACCATAATCACCACTGCGAGCAGTACGTGAAACCACACCGTCCGCTACTGCCAATACATTAGCACCTAGCTTGCCAGGTATATCGACGCCACGATGAAATTGCTTTTTACCTGTCATCGGGTGTAAGCGAGAGCCAAAATTCGATGAAACCCAACCACCTTCCACAGGCCAGCCAGCCGGTGTTTGCTGCGATTGAAGATTTTTACGCGATAATAAGAAATCAACCGCTGAAATCTGTGATTCTCGCAGTGCCAGTTCTTTCTCTATTGCTAATATCGCATTCTCTATATCAACTTGTTCTGAATCCGCTTCATCACTACTTGCTGTCCCGCCAATAGGAGGGTCTTCTTCAAATTGAAAATCCTCTAAATTAATTCCAGAAACTTCCGCAATACGTAACTCAACCGCATTTATCCGTGATACTTGTGCTTGTAAGCTACCAATTCGACGGCCTAATACATCCATATGTTGGCGTACATACTCGCGAGTCTTTTTAATTTCTTGTTGTTGTTCGTTGACCCTACCTTCAACCGCAATTCGATATTCAGGGTCAACAAAAGGGTTTAGCGAACGATCGATTGTAGAGACCGCCCAATAACTGGCTAAACCAAGCGCAATGGGCAAAGCTACCAAAGCCACCACTGCACCAATTATTAGCTTCTTGCCAGAAAGCGTCTTTACGCCATTGCTCGCAGTGCTATCTTTTAGAAGTATTACTTTCAAAATAAACCCAATTAATTATAATTCTTTAAAACCATATTTGTTTACATTAGTCTTTAAGATATTGTTAATAGCTCGACTAATAGCGTGACAATAAATAGTCAAATACTAATCAAATATTAAAGAGTTAAATACTCATTCTTAAAAAAACCTATCGAACTTTGTGAAAAACTCGCATAAAAACAACCCTTACAAAAACATAGCGCAAATAATAGAGCGACTACCGCTGCACCGCCAATTAAAAGAAACTCAGGCGATGCTAGTAAAAATCACACCTATTTGGCTTGATTGGTCGGCTAATCACCTTTCAAAAAAAGCAAATGCAGCGAGACCCATCGATATAAGCAATGGAACTCTAGAGCTTAACTGTTTTGACTCTGTCGAAGCGTCTCAAATAAAACACCAACAAACCAGCTTGATAAACGCTCTGCATAAAGCAGGATTCAATAACATTGAATGTATCAAGCTTAGAATGTCACTTCCAAGGTACGCTAATAAGCATGAAGACATGCAACAAGCTTTTGATACCGAGGTACAGTCCAATAAACAACGTGGACCTATAATACCAAGCACACAATCAATTCGGTCAATTGAACGTTGCGGTCAGCTGACCGACAATGCGCAACTAAGCGAATCATTACAACGCTTGGTCAACACCCTAAATAAAACTCTCTAGTTCTTGCCGTTAAGCAATGCTTTTTATGGGAAGTGATTAACTGAGCTGGGAATGAAAAACAGTAATAACGATCAATATTGTTGATAATTTTCTCAAGCTTGAGCACCATTTAGGTACAAACTTTCGATAAAAATACTTTCAGTAAAAACGAAATAAAGTGAAAACATCAACCGTTTATTCGAATTAATTTTACAAACCGAATTAAGTGGAATAGCACAATATGTGTTACTCGACCCCTAGCACCTCACAATTAAAACTTCTTTTATTATTCTTATATACGTACACGTATACGCACCAATCAGTCTATCGCTGATCTTGAGGGGCTTAGATTAGCATTTAATGTAACTCTTTGTAAACTTATGCACCTGCCAAATGCATAAACGCAATAGGCGCATCTTGCGGGTCATCAAAGGTCACAAGCTCCCACGCATCGGCTTGCTCAACTAGAGCACACAATAATTTATTATTAAGGGCGTGACCTGATTTATAGGCACTAAACGCTCCAATTAAGGGGTGTCCTAACAAATAAAGATCACCAATTGCGTCCAATATCTTATGTTTTACAAACTCGTCTTCATAACGAAGGCCATCATCATTAAGAATAGTGTACGAGTCCATTACTATTGCGTTGTCATGACTGCCACCTAATGCAAGGCCAGCTTCGCGCAGTGCTTCTACTTCGTGCATAAATCCAAAGGTTCGAGCACGGCTCACTTCTTTAACAAAAGAAGTGGTTGAAAAATCTACCGTCGCTTGTTGCGGTGATTTAGCAAATATTGGGTGATCAAAATCAATCGCGAAAGAAACTTTAAACCCTTCAAATGGGTCAAACTGTGCCCACTTATCACCCTCTTCAATTCTGATTGGTTTAGTGACGCGAATAAATTCTTTAGGAGTACTTTGTTCAATCACACCTGCGGATTGAATAAGAAACACAAATGGAGCGGCACTACCATCCATAATAGGAACTTCAGGTGAGGTTAGTTCAACATAAACGTTATCAATTCCCAAACCTGCAAGAGCAGACATTAAGTGTTCAACGGTGGAAACTGAGACGTCGCCTTCTTGCAAGGCGGTTGATAATCGAGTGTCGCCGACTCGCTCTGGTTTGGCATAAAGCTCAACCACAGGATCAAGGTCAACCCGGCGAAACACTACGCC
Source organism: uncultured Gammaproteobacteria bacterium (assembly GCA_964531625.1). Lineage (GTDB taxonomy): Bacteria > Pseudomonadota > Gammaproteobacteria > Arenicellales > Arenicellaceae > Arenicella. Next base: position 21,829 of record CAZHEL010000020.1, on the reverse strand, counting down.
GGTATTCACTGCCGCAGGACGCAATGTCAAATAGACTTTTTCACCCGTATGTAGACCCACGCCAGTCGCGCGAATTACATTTTTAAGAGTGCGTTGATGAATCATTTTTAACCAGACCCTATTGTTTATATTTTGTGATTAACTAGACTCAAATGTTTTATCTAGGAACCGTCAAACTTTTACTCTCTTCTTATGACTGGCGATTATAGACAAATATTACATTTAAATGGCGAAATTATGGCGAAACTGACAAATAAGTTGCAATTTTAGTAATTTTTACGTGGTTTTTAGGGGTTTCCTGCGGAAAAGTTAAATTTTATTCGACAAACACGCACCGAATCCTAAACGAAACGGGAGAGATTGTGTAGGTTCGATGCGAGAGTCTCATATTATTTTATTCCAAAAAGAACTTAAAAAACAACATAATTTAAATACAACTTAATGTTGATTTTAACTATTACTAAAAAAATCAATCAGCTTGACGACGTAAAATAGTGGGTATATCCAAACTGCTATCTCCGTCGGCGTCAAATAATGGCAATTCAGAATGTCCAGACCTGCGTCCACCGCTCAACAAAGAACCGTCACCGTCAAGTGGATCACTATTTTCATAAGCTCCAGCTCCGCCTATCTCGCTACCAACCGCTTTAGCAACCGGTGGCACAACCGCGACGCTTCTGGGTCGTTCACTTTCGCTACCCTCGCCTTGAATGCCTGTAGCAACCATGGTCACACGAAGTGCGTCTTTCATATCGGCATCAATCGAGGTGCCGATTACCACCGTCGCATCTTCGGATGCCATATCTCGAATCATGCCACCGACCTCACCAAACTCTCCAATGGATAAATCTGGCCCAGCCGTTACATTAACTAATATGCCTTTAGCTCCTTTAATATTAGTGTCTTCTAACAATGGACTGCTAAGTGCATTATGAGCCGCTTCTTGCGCACGGGTGGCACCCGTAGAAGTAGCCGCGCCCATCATAGCCTGACCCATTTCTGACATGACTGTTTTGACATCCGCGAAATCCACGTTGATCAAGCCTGGACTAGTAATCAATTCTGAAATGCCTTGCACAGCATTGCGCAACACATCATTAGCCATTGCAAACGCGTCTTGCAATGAGGCTTCTTTGCCCATCACTTCTAACAGCTTTTCATTAGGAATGGTGATCAGAGAATCTACTGATTCTTTGAGTAGTTTTAAGCCTTGGTCAGCTAATTTGTCGCGACGCGCTCCTTCAAACTTAAATGGACGAGTCACTACTGCCACTGTTAAGGCACCAATTTCTTTAGCAATTTCGGCAATAACCGGCGCTGCACCAGTACCAGTACCACCACCCATGCCAGCCGTGATAAACACCATATCACTACCCGCTAAGGCCTCGGCAATGATATCGCGTTCTTCTATGGCGGCTTGACGACCTACATCTGGGTCTGCCCCTGCACCTAACCCTTTGGTCAAGTTCGAGCCTAGCTGTAATGTGATAGCGCATTCTGATGTTTGTAAAGCCTGCGCATCTGTATTGGCATTGATAAAGTCTACGCCTTCGATGCTGGAATTTTGCATGTAGTTAACTGCATTTCCTCCACCACCACCGACACCAACGACCTTAATCACCGCCTGCTGGTCTACCGTTTCTAATAGTTCAAACATTGTTTTCTCCCGTTTTAAAAATGACTAATTATTGAAAAGAACTAAGTGCTAGTGCACCGTCGTTCATCAAAAGTTACCTTGAAACCAAACCTTGACCTTTTGCCAAGCTAACTGGAATCGAGATGCTGTTTTGGCCACGGCTCGTGACCCACTTTGGTTGGCATGGCCAAATTGCACCAAGCCGACCCCTGTTGAATAAATCGGATTTTTAACTACCTCGCTGAGACCGCCTAAATATTTAGGCATACCTAAACGCACCGGTAAGTGAAAGACTTCCTCAGCTAGCTCAATCATGCCTTCCATTTTTGAACTGCCACCGGTTAATACCACTCCTGAGCGAATTAGATGCTCATAACCATTGCGACGCAGATCTATTTTTATTAAATCGAAAAGTTCTTCTATGCGAGGCTCAACCACTTCAGCCAAGGTTTGTTTGGATAATTTGCGAGGTGGTCTGTCGCCTACAGTTTGCACATCTATACTTTGCTCGGCAGGCGCTAACTGACGCAGTGCACAACCATAACTCTTCTTAAGTTCTTCGGCCGATTGAGTTGGGGTGCGCAAGGCAATGGCAATATCATTGGTAATCTGATCTCCAGCAACTGGGATCACTGCGGTGTGCCGAACTGCTCCTTCTGAATACACAGCTATGTCGGTGGTGCCACCCCCAATATCGACTAAGCAAACGCCCAGCTCTTTTTCATCGTTGGTGAGTACAGATTCACAAGACGCCAGTTGTTCAAGAATAATGTCATCTACGTCGAGCCCACAACGGCGTATACATTTTTCAATATTCTTCTCTGAACTTACAGACGCGGTCACCATATGCAGTTTCGCTTCCAAGCGAACGCCATTCATACCGATAGGTTGGCGAATACCTTCTTGGCCATCAATAATAAATTCTTGCGGTAAGACATGCAGGATCGTTTGATCATTAGGCACAGCCACGGCTTTGGCGGATTCGATCACTCGTTCTACGTCATTTTCATCTACTTCGCTGTCTCGTACAGCAACTACACCTTCCGAATTAAAGCTATTGATATGCGCGCCTGCGATGCCAGCATAAACCGAATAAATTTGGCAACCTGCCATTAGTTCAGCTTCTTCCACAGCGCGTTGAATAGCGGTTACGGTTTCTTCAATATTAGCAACCACGCCTTTACGCATACCGGTTGCAGGATGATGCCCATAGCCAATAATTTCAACTTCATCTTCGGCATTCACCTCACCCACAATAGCTAGCACCTTGGAAGTACCAATATCCAAGCCCACAATTAGTTTATTATCTTCTTTGCGGCTCATAGCTGATTACCCATTAATAAGATCTTAAAGATATTCATTGATTTGCGGCCAGTTCTTCACCGGCGGGAAAGTTATCATTCGGTATAGCAATTGCGTTAACTGCCAATCCGTCTGGATAACGAGCATCAACTCGTTGTAGACGTTGATTAGCATTCGAAAAGCGCTCATCAAACAAGGAGCGAAAGCGTTCAAGTCTATGGTTTGCGTTCTCACGACCCAGCAGCAACTCAAATTTTGAGTCACTTAAGCCATGATAAATACCTAGAGTCCACGCATGACTGCCACTTAAATTTAGAGACTGCAATTCGAGTCCATCTCGACTTAAGCTTTTTTTCCACAAAAAGGCTTTATGTAATAATAATTGGGCATCATCTTGATTGCCTGACAACACAATTGGGCGTTTTATATCCACTGCCACATTAGGTACGTCAATCACCTCACCGGCGGCATTAACCCATTGCTCGTTTTGCCAGCGCATGACTGGTCGATGCTCACTAATAGTAACCAGCAATGAATCTGGCCATTCTCGGCGCACTACAGCATGCTGCACCCAAGGCAAACTTTCAATACGGCGTTTAATGTCGTCCAAATCCACCGAAAAGAAATTACCAATTGAACGCTCAAGCACAACATCCTGAACCTCATCAGGATCCATATACTTAAATTTTCCTCGAATCTTCAATTGATCGATAACAAACGCCTTAGGATGATAAAGTTGATCAACCGTAATCAATGTAATGGTTAGAAATGACACTAATGTTGTCAAGAGGATTAGCATTCGACTCCCGATCACTCTCATTCGTTCCACTTGTGCCTCACGATTTTGACTTGCTAGGGCGCGCGCTTTACTCATGCCACACCTCGCATACTGGTTTTCAGTATTTCTTTTACCAACATGGCAAAGCTCAAGCCATTTTCAGCCGCCGCAATCGGAACCAAACTGTGGCTGGTCATGCCGGGAACGGTGTTTACTTCTAACAACATAGGTTGTCGTTGCGCGTCCAGAATCATATCAACGCGACCCCAGCCAGTGACATCCACCGCTTGTGCAGCTGCCAGTGCTAAACCGCGCACTTTAGACTCTAGTTCCTCACCTAAGCCAGCTGGGCAGTCATAGACCGTGTCGTCAGACTCATACTTTGCTTGATAATCGTAGAACTCATTATTGGTGCGCATAGTAATGGCTGGTAATGCTTTGCCATGTAAAATACCTACTGTGACTTCAGCGCCGGATAGATACTCTTCGGCCAAAACATCGCCACCGCATTGCTGGGCATTTTGGTATACCTTCAGCAGCTCATCGGCGTGATTAACTTTTCCAATGCCAACACTAGAGCCTTCGCGAGTAGGTTTCAAAAATAACGGTAAACCCAGTGCATCAATCACCCCTTCCAAGTCTTTATCAGAGCGCAGCACTTTGTATCGAGCAGTGGGTAAATCTAAGGCTTGCCAAACTTGCTTACAACGCAATTTATCCATAGCTAATGCACAGCCTAATACGCCGCTACCCGTGTAGGGCATGCCGACTGCTTCTAGCGCACCTTGCACTACACCATCCTCGCCCCAGCGACCGTGCAAAACAATAAATGCACGATCGAAACCTTGTTCTTGCAATGCCCCAATATTGTCAGGGTTGGCATCAATCATATGCGCATCAACACCCTCTGCGACTAGCGCATCGAATACGGCAGCTCCGCTCAACAGTGAGACCTCGCGTTCGGCGGAGATGCCACCCACTAACACAGCCACTTTACCAAACTCAAATGCACTCATTGAACACCTCCGCTAAGAGTTTCATAGAGTTGCTTAGAGGCTTTACCAATACTTCCAGCGCCCAGTGTCAAGATCACATCACCGTCTTGAATCAAGGGCTCCAAAACAGTCTGTAAGTCCCCTATCTCGGAAACAAAAATCGGATTGCTAGTACCGCGCACTCTAATTGCCTGGCTTAAATCCTTACCACTGGCTCCAGTCACTGGCTCTTCACCCGCAGGATAAACATCACACAGAACCAAATATTTTTGGTCAGCCAAAACCTGCACAAAGTCATCAAATAAATCGAATGTGCGGCTGTAGCGATGCGGTTGAAATATCGCTAATAAACGACGATCTGGCCATGATCCTTTAGCCGCCGTTAGAGTAGCACTTAGCTCAACAGGATGATGTGCATAGTCATCAACCATGGTGACTTGTTTGCCATTAAAGTTCGCATCTCCAAATATCTGAAAACGGCGCCCAATGCCTTGAAATTCTTTTAGGCCTTGTGTGATTGCATCATCATCAACACCTAAATAACTGGCGATAACGATTGCTGCAGTCGCGTTCAATACATTGTGTTGGCCAGGCAGAGCCAATTCAATCTGTAAGTCTTGCACATCATTGGGGCGCGCGACTTTAAAAGTCATACGAGTGCCAAATTGCTGCAAATCGTAACAACGATAATCGGCGTCTTCTTTAAGCCCATAGCTAAGTATCGGCTTATGAATTTGATCTCGAATAGATATCAAATTTTCATCATCTTGGCAAACCACTGCCAAACCATAAAAAGGCAGGTTTTGTAAAAAACTGACAAAGGTGTTCTTTAAGGTAGATATGTCACCCTGATAAGTCACCATATGGTCTTCATCAATATTAGTGACCACAGCCATCTCAGGCATTAAGTTTAAGAACGACGCATCGCTTTCATCAGCTTCAGCGACTAAATACTCTCCACCACCTAACTTCGCGTTAACACCGGCGCTATTAATCAGTCCACCTACGACAAAAGTAGGATCCAAACCGGCAACCGTCAGAATTGCTGATATCAAGCTAGTAGTGGTGGTTTTACCATGCGTGCCAGCCACCGCTATACCTTTCTGAAAGCGCATTAACTCACCCAACATTTCAGCTCTTGGAATGACTGGAATACCCGCTTCTAATGCGCCACGAATCTCTGGATTTTGGTCATCAATGGCAGACGAGACCACCACCACATCTGTATCTTTAATGTTCTCAATTCGATGACCAATGACGATCTTGATTCCTGCTTCGCGCAGCCTTCGAGTTACCGGACTCTCGTTAATATCAGAACCACTCACTAAATAGTTTGAGTTTACCAAGACCTCAGCAATCCCTGACATGCCGCTGCCACCGACACCGACAAAATGAATGTTCTTAACGCGATCACGCATGCTGATCCCCAGACAACATCAAGTCGTTACAAACACTCACTACTTTTTGCAACGCATCGTCTTTATGCAAACCATGAGCCTTGTCACCCATCGTTTTCAGTCTTTTTTTATCAGCTAATAAGTCACCCAGAATTTCACAAGCGAGCGGCTCATCCAGCTCCTTATTTAACAACAATTTGGCCGCGCCAATATTAACCAAGGCTTCGGCATTTTTAAGTTGATGGTCTCCTGCTGAAAAAGGGTATGGCACTAACAGCGATGGCAGGCCAGCCGCGCAGCATTCAGCGATGGTCATCGCGCCTGCTCTACAAACCAACAGATCAGCCCATTGATACGCGGCGCCCATATCCTCAATAAATTCACTCACTTTGGCTGGAATATTGTGCACTTGATACGCTGCAGTTACCTCACTAGAACGGTTTTTGCCAGTTTGATGCCAAACATTGATCGGCTCTACTGACGAGTTATGCGACTTGCTCGCATCTTGATTACTTAAAACTTGTGTCCCTAAACCGAGCTTTGCAAAAATAGCAGGCAGCTTTTCGTTTAACGAATGCGCCCCCTGACTGCCGCCTATTATTAGAACATTGATGCCAGCGCGCTCTGTATTACGCTGGTAAATCGATTCACGAACAGGATTACCCACCCACGTCGCATCTTGAGTGAGACCCGACACATCAGGAAAACCGGTTAAAACTCGTGATGCAATTTTAGACAAGTATCGATTAGTTAAACCGGCTACCGCATTTTGTTCATGCACCACCAACGGCTTACGTAGAAGTCGCGCTGCGAGACCACCAGGACCAGCGACAAAACCACCCATACCCAGAATACAATCTGGTTGCGTGCGTCGTATAGCGGCAATGCTTTGCCATAACGCTCGTGCTAACTTGATAGGAGCAAGCAACCAACCTGCCAAACCTTTACCACGTAGACCTTCAACACTAACCCATTCCATAAGAATGTCATTATCGGGAATTACTCGCGCTTCAATACCACGACGCGTGCCCAACCATGTTATTTGCGTGCCAGCCGCTTGCATTTCTTTGGCTACAGCTAGAGCTGGAAATACATGCCCGCCAGTGCCACCCGCCATAACCATTAAATGAGATGCGCTACGATTCATACCGGCACCTTGTTATACTTTTTCTCAATCGAACCCGCTTTACGAGTGTTCTTTTTTGCGCTCGCCTTTTTTGCGCTCGACCTTCGATTAGCTGCTGAGCCATCGAACTCACGGATCCGGTTTTGACGATCAACCGCAAACAATAAGCCCATGGCAACACAGCATACCAACATGCTACTGCCGCCATAACTGATGAACGGCAAGGTCAAACCTTTGGTAGGTAAGGCGCCTAGGTTTACGCCAATATTGATCACGGCCTGAAAAACCAAAAGAAAGCCAATCCCCTGTGCAAGTCGTGCAGCGTAAATTCGACCAATCAGCTCAGCGGTGCGAGAAATAACTAAGGCTCTATGCAGTAATAGTGCAAAAAGACATATCACCAGAGTAATGCCAAGCAAACCTAACTCTTCGCCAATGACCGCCAAAATAAAATCGGTGTTTGCGTGCGGCAAGTAGTACAGTTTTTGAATGCTTGCACCTAAACCGACACCAAATATTTCACCTCGGCCAATCGCGATTAATGCTTGCGTTAATTGAAACCCTGTATCGAAAGGATCGGCCCATGGGTCTCTAAAACTTAACACACGCTGCATTCGGTATTCCGACATACCGACCATTAGGAACATCGCGATGCCTGCAAAGCTGATACAGAGTAATGTATGGCTTAGGCGAATGCCGCCTAAAAACATCATCAGTCCCACGGTTACAGTTATAACCACGAAACTACCAAAATCAGGTTGCAGCAATAACAGTACTGCTAAAATAATCAGCACCATGCCGATATTAAGAATACCCTTGGTGAATTTGGCTAATTCAGATTGCTTACGTGTCAAATAGCTAGCCGCGTAAATCACCATAGATAATTTTGCAACTTCGGCTGGTTGCAAGCGAAAACCCAGCAATGGAATCCAACGACGGCTGCCGTTAACTTCTACGCCGACGAATAACAATACGACTAGCAGCAATAACGATAATATTAACAAGGGCATGCTCAACCTTTCCCACACCCACACTGGTATGGAAGCAACCAATACGGTCATTGAAACCCCTAGCCCCATATGAATTAATTGCCGCCACATATGACCAGTATTGGTTTGCAAGGTTTGATTACCTAATGCAATGGTCGAAGAAAATACCATCACCAATCCAAGCATTAGCAAAGAAACAAACACCCCAAGCAAAACTGAGTCCACACCAATAGCATTTGACTTGGCTTGCCAACGTGTTGCTTGTAAGGCCGCACTGCTCATGCAGCACCCCGCTCGGCTATCCAAGCATTAGTATGCTTAACAAAATCATCACCACGCTGCTCAAAGTTTTTATACATATCAAAACTCGCGCATGCGGGTGAGAACAACACAATATTATTTTTTTGTGCCATGGCACCAGCTTCATGCACGGCCTCTTGTAGATTCATCACATTCTTGATCGGCAGTAAGCCATTAAGGGCCGCCTCTATTTGGTCAGCGTCTTGACCATATAAAATCAATATCTTGATGTTTTTACCAACCGAGTCTTTCAGATCAGAAAAATCAGACCCTTTGCCGACACCTCCAGCGATCCAAATTACCTCAGAGTCCAAACTACTCAAAGCAGTTGCAGTAGCTCCGATATTGGTCGCCTTAGAGTCATTTACCCAAACGACACCATCGGCATCAGCCACTGTCTGCATTCGATGTGGCAATCCAGTAAATCGTTTAACGGCTTCTACTAAACTTTTCTCTGAGAGAGATAAACATTCAGTCAAAGCGAATGCCGCCAATACATTTTTAACATTGTGGCTGCCTGTTAGCGCAATATCCGTCCGCCGCATCAAGCGCTGCCCACCCTTAGCCAACCAACCACCATCTGTAATACCAAACTCATTATCATTGCTCGGTTCATCCAGATCAAAAGTTAAAACCGATTGCGTATTGGCAACTTGTTTAATCTCCACGTCGCGGCGCGGAATTATGGCCGATTCCGCGCCGCGAAAAATTCGAGCTTTAGCCAATATGTAATCACCCATAGAATCATAGCGATCCATATGATCAGCGCTAATATTCAAAAAACCAGCCGCTACAGATGGAACTCTATAGGTAGTTTCTAATTGAAAGCTCGATAACTCCAATACCGCTACGTTATAGTCACTACCGTGAGTCAGCGCATCCAATACTGGTAAACCGATATTGCCCGCCACTAATGGCAGCATCCCACCTTGCGCACACATCGCGCCAACTAGCGAGGTAACTGTGCTCTTACCATTTGAACCCGTAATGGCAATGACAGGCTGTTGGTTTTCTTGTAAAAACAGCTCTATATCACCAACAATATCTACGCCTGCGCGCTTGGCTTGACGCATCGCTGGTTCACTTAAAGCAACACCCGGACTAACAACAATTAAGCTTTGCGTACAAAGCAGGTCGCCATCAAAGTCGCCAAAATAACACTTAACATTTGGAAACTCATTGTGCAGCCGTTTAGCCAGAGCGGGTTCAACACGAGAGTCCATAACACTGACAGTTAAACCTCGAGCGGATAAATAACTCACCACACTGTAACCAGTCACACCTAAGCCCACTACCATTGCATCATCATGTCGTGCAATCGTATTAGCTTTTTGAGTTGGTCTTATCAATGGGGGCATTTATCTACCTGACCTTAAGTGTCGCTAAGCCGATCAATACTAAAATCAAACTAATTATCCAGAACCGCACGATCACGCGAGGCTCAGGCCAACCTTTCAGCTCGAAATGGTGATGTATCGGCGCCATTCGAAAAATACGCTTACCAGTCAACTTAAAGGAAACAACCTGTAGAATCACAGAAACGGTTTCTAGTACGAAAATTCCTCCCATGATAAATAGCACTAATTCTTGTCGCGCAATCACCGCCACCACACCTAAAGAGGCGCCCAACGACAGTGAGCCAATATCGCCCATAAAAACTTGAGCCGGATATGTGTTAAACCAAAGAAAACCAAGACCTGCGCCTACAAGTGCGGCACAAAAAATCATGACCTCTCCGGCGCCAGGCACTCGTGGTATGGCCAAATACTCAGAAAATATGGCGTTGCCGGAAAGATAACAAAACACGCCTAGAGCCGCCGCCACCATAACCGTAGGCACAATGGCTAAGCCATCTAATCCATCAGTCAAGTTGACCGCATTACTGGTACCCACAATCACTAAATAGGTGAGTGGAATAAATAAAATGCCAAGCGGTATTGCTACATCTTTGAAAAAAGGAATAATCAATTCAGTTTCTATTGGTAACTGAGCTGTCTTATATAGGAACAATGCAGCGACGACGGCGACCACACTTTGGCTAAGAATCTTATTTAACGACCCCATTCCTCGTGGGTCTTTATTAATTAGTTTTCGATAGTCGTCGTACCAACCGATCATTCCAAACAGTGAGCAGGTAAATAAGGTTACTTGCACAAAACGATTACTTAAATCAGTCCACAACAAAGTTGCCAAAATTACCGATGTCAGTATTAACAAGCCGCCCATGGTCGGTGTGCCGACTTTATCGAAATGTGTGGGTGGACCGTCCTGACGAACAGTTTGGCCAATTTGGTGATGACTCAACTTACGAATCATTATTGGACCAACCATCAATGATATAGTTAACGCAGTTAACACTGCGCAAATAGCACGAAAAGTCAGGTACTGAAAAATATTAAAGAAACTGTATTGCTCTGATAATGTTTGAAATAGCGCTAATAACATTAGTACCCACCCTGTGCCGAAGGATTACTTTGGAATTTTGTTTTTAGCGCCGTGACCACATTTTCCATTTGCGCAGATCGTGACCCTTTTACTAACACGGTACCGCCACATAAGGTCTCTGTAGCGTAATCAATTAACTCAGCTTGAGATTCAAAAGAGCGGGCCTGTTTGACACCGTATAATTTATAACCTTGCAAAACCAGCGGTGCGTATTGGCCGCATACCAACAAGTTATTAATACCAGCATCTGCAATCGCTTCGCCTAAGGATTTATGTTCTTGCTCAGTGGCTGCACCTAGCTCCGCCATATCACCAATAATCAAAGTGTTGTCGCTATAGGCTGCTAAAACTTTTATAGCAGCTCGCATGGAAAGAGGGTTGGCGTTATAGGTGTCGTCAATTAAGGTGATAGCGCCGCAACTTTGCATGTCCAGCCTACCTGAAATTGGCCGATACGCTTGCAAGCCTGCTTGTATCTTGTCAACCGGCACATTGGCCGCCATAGACGTGGCGATCGCCGCCAGCGCGTTCGCTACGTTGTGCTCGCCGACAGTCTCGATTTGCACCTCAAAATCCGATCCAAGACCCGACACATTTAGGGTCAAACGATTGTCAGCCTGCTTATAAGTAGCACTGACATCAGCTTTACTGTACAAAGCAAAGGTAACAATTCGTCTTTTGCCGACAAACTCTTTCCAAAGCCCAGCAAACTGATCGTCATTATTAATAATAGCGACACCATCTGGTGACAGACCTTCAAAAATTTCTGCCTTCGCTTGGGCTACGGCTTGTATGCTGCCCAAACCTTCTAAATGCGCTGCCGCAGCATTATTAATCAAGGCAATCGTCGGCCTTGCCATACGACTGATACGTGAAATTTCACCCGCATGATTCATACCCATTTCGACAATGGCGTAAGTAGCATCCACGCCTAAACGCATTAGGGTTAAAGGTACTCCAATTTCATTGTTAAGGTTGCCTTTGGTAACGACACCATCGCCAACTTGGGCAAAAATTGAGCCTAACATTTCCTTTACACTGGTCTTACCGACACTGCCAGTAACACCAATAAGGGGCAATACGAATTGAGCACGCCACCAACCGGCCAAGTCCTTAAGAGCTTGATGCGTATCGTCCACAAGAACGCTAGGCAACTCAAGCTGCTCGATTGTTTCGGCCTCTTTTTCTACTAAAGCGGCAGCCGCGCCCGCATCAAACGCTTGATCAAGGAAATCATGAGAATCAAATCGTTGTCCGCGCAATGCCACGAATAAGCGATCTTGGCAGTTGGTACGAGTATTAATTGAAACACCCTGCAACATCACATCTGGGCCTAACATACGCCCACTTACCGCTTTAGATATTTGAGATAGCTGCATCATGCGGCAGCCCCCAAACCTAAAGCTTGCAAAACCTGCTGGCGGTCTGAAAAAGGCTTCTTCACATCGCCAATCTCTTGGGTTGCTTCATGACCTTTACCGGCAATCAGCACCCAGTCCGTTTGCTTAGCTTGACTGATCGCCTCTCGAATAGCAGCCGCGCGATCTAATATTACTTGTGCATCACCTTCAACCCCAGACAACACTTGATCTGCAATTAATTTGGGCTTTTCTGATCGAGGATTATCATTAGTCACGATTAAATGATCAGCAAACTGTTCTACGGTCGCCCCCATGACAGGCCGCTTAGCTTGATCGCGATCTCCCCCACATCCAAAAACACACCAAAGCTTGCCATGACAATGCTCTTGAATCGACAATAAGGCTTTCTCTAAAGCATCTGGCGTATGCGCATAATCTACAACCACTTTAGGTTGACCAGATTTGCTGTATAACTCCATTCGACCAGGTGCAGCTTTAAGTTGAGCCAACACACTTTGAATTTGTTCGACTGGTGAACTAAGAGCCAGTAAAGTGGCTGCTAACATGGTGATATTCGGGATATTTACCTTGCCCACTAAGGGAGTTCGAATAGAGAACTCGACACCAGAGCCTTCTATAAACATCGAAATGCCATCTTCATGCAGCTGAACGTCATCTGCTTTAACGTCACCCCCCTGTCCAAAACTAACCACAAACTCCGCATCGCAGATGTCTGGCAAAGTTGCACCAAGCTCGTCGTCAGCATTACTAATAACTAATTCTGAATGAAAATCTGTAAATAAGCGTTGCTTGCTGGCAGCATAAGAGCGCATATCCCCGTGATAATCGAGATGGTCGTGACTAAGATTGGTAAACAAAGTACAGAAAAAGTTAACCCCGTTAACACGACCTTGATCTAAAGCATGGGAGGACACTTCCATGCACACTTGCGTGACTTCTTGGCTTGCAAATTCGGCTAATAGACGATGGACAGAAATTGGATCTGGAGTGGTATGCGATGTCGCAGACATTTGATCTAAAACACCATTACCAATAGTGCCGATCATGGCAGTACGCATGCCCATTTGGGTCAAGGCCTGCATTAATAAGTAACAACAGCTTGTCTTGCCATTGGTTCCAGTTACACCGAAAACCTGTAATTTTGTGGATGGACGACCAAAAAATTCATGCGCTACGCGGCCAACTAAACTCTGCAGCCCTGAAACCGCAAAAGCAGGTATGGTGATCGACTCCGGTAAGCGATATTCAGTTGCTTCAGAGTCAATGCTTGAGGCCTCATAAATCACTGCAACAGCCCCCGCTTGTTGCGCGGCCTCAATATAATCTCGACCGTCTGAAGTGCCTCCAGGATAAGCAAAAAATAAGGCTTGAGATTGCACCTGACGACTGTCTATGGTTAGTGACTCAATGATAATATCACTGTCATTCTCGATCGATAACAGCTGCAGAATAGAGCTTAATGATTGTTGATAGTCAGCGCTCACTAACCCTCCGTTCCTGCATCATCTGCATCCACTTTTGCCACCGGAGGGCGGCTAATAACTAGCTTTAATTTGTCGGGTTTTTGCTTGGACTCTTCGACGGCATCTGGCGCAATATTGCGTAAGCGCAAAGCACCCGCCATAACGCTGGAAAATACCGGGGCCGCTACTAAACCACCATAGTAATCAACCCCTTTAGGATCATTTAAAGCAACTACCATTACAATCTCTGGATCGCTAATGGGCGCAAAACCAGCGAACAATGACATATAACTATCGTCCTGATATTGACCGTCGACAACTTTATGCGCCGTGCCTGTCTTGCCACCGACTCTATACTGACTAACTTGCGCCTTAGGGGCAGTGCCCTCGTCACTAGTCGCGGACTCTAACATTAGGGCAACTTGCTCAGCAGTTTTCTTAGTGAATACACGCTCGCCTTTAGGTGCTTTTTCTACAGGTCGTAGACTGACTGGCAATAAAACTCCATCGTTAGCCAATGCTTGATAAGCGCGTGCCAACTGCAAGGTGTTGACTGACAAGCCATAACCATAAGATAGAGTGGCATGCTCTATTGGTCGCCACTTTTTACGCTTAGCTAAAATACCACCTTGTTCACCTTGTAATTTCAGCTTATTGGTCTTACCAAATCCGAGATCACTATATGTGTGGAACAACTCCTTTGGCTCCATCATCATGGCAATTTTTGCAGAACCAATATTACTGGATTTTTTAATCACCTCAGTGACTGTGATTTCGCCATGCGGCTTAGTGTCATTGATCCTACTCCGCCCGATGTAGTAATGACCTTGCTCAGTATCAATGATAGTGTTTGGATTGATGACGCCTTCATCTAAAGCCATCGCAATAGTAAATGGCTTGACCGTTGAACCTGGCTCGTAGGAATCGGTAATCGAACGATTTCTAAAATGCTCACTTTTAAGACCAACTCGATCATTTGGGTTGAAGTCTGGCGCGCTCACCATCGCTAACACTTCACCGGTTTTGGCATTCATAGCTACCAATGAGGCGCTGCTGGCTCGGTGTTGTTTAACCGCTGCCTGCAAGTGACGATAAGCTAAATACTGAATACGCGAGTCGAGACTAAGACGCAGATCATCGCCATGCACCACGCGACTCAGTTGCTCCACATACTCGACAACATGACCGACCTTGTCTTGCAGTACCTGTGTACGGCCAGGCTGACCTTTAAGTTGATCGTCATAGGCCAACTCTAGCCCTTCCTGACCTTCGTTACGGATATCTGTGAAGCCCAACACGTGACCCAGCACGGGTCCCGCAGGATAATAACGTTTGTATTCTCGAACGCTGTTGATTCCAGGAATTTCAAGAGACAAAATCTCTGCCGCCACACTGGGTTTAACGTGTCTTTTTAAATACACAAACTGCTTAGTTTTTTTGTTAGTCGCTTTCTTTAATAATCTGTCGCGTGAAATACCTAATAAAGCACTTAACTTTTTATAGGAGTACTCTTGGCTCTGCTTGAGAATGGTGCCTGGGTGCATCCAAATTGAATCCACTGGTGAACTAATCGCTAGCGGTTGGTTGTGACGATCAACAATCATGCCGCGAGTTGGCATTTCTTTTTGAACGCGCAAATATCGAGCATCACCCTGCGACTGCAAATAGTCAGTATCAACAATTTGCAAATGCACGGCGCGCACCATCAAAGCAATAAACACAGAACCAAACACCAAAGCAATGGCCTTGTAACGCCATGTCGATACTGGCGCAATCACTTCTTTAGTATTACGCGCACTACTGGCACGTTGAGACGGCATGCCCGCGACTCTTGAACCAGTCATTAACGATGACCCTCAGCTATTCTCATTGGTAAACCAACATATTCAACATCATCTTTCTTGGGTGCGCGCATCGATAATAATTCAGTTGCATGCTTTTCGATTCGATGCGGAAAGGCGTATAAGTTTTCCTCGATCAATAACTGTCCCCATTGATCGTTTAAGGCATCACGGCGCGACTCTTCAGCTTGAAAGGCTAAATAAGCAATACGATGCTGATGCCGTACATTAACGATAAACATTGCGGTCACAACCAAACTGCTCACTAAAAACCACATTACGCTATCTCGCATTAGGCCCTCCACTACTACTAGAGAGCTTGAAGTCAACTGCCGTGCGCTCAGCAATTCTTAATACCGAGCTACGAGACCGAGGGTTTTGTTTCACTTCTTCAGCGCTAGGCTTGATGGCACGGCCAATAGTTTTTAGCGGCATCAAATAATCTTCATCGCTTACTGGAATATTCTTAGGCGGCAAATTAGGTGTAGATAAACGTCGCATAAACCGTTTTACGATTCGATCTTCCAATGAGTGAAAGCTAATTACCGCCAAGCGCCCACCTTCATTTAATAACTTCACCGCTTGCGGCAGCGCATCACTAACTTGATCAAGCTCTTGATTTACATGCAATCGAATTGCTTGAAATGTACGCGTGGCCGGATGTTTGTGCTTATCTTTTTTTGGAATACTATTTTCTATAATTGATGCTAGCTGCAAAGTACTATCAATTTTTGTATCGCTACGAGTCAATACAATTGCTCTGGCGATTCTGCGTGCAAATTTTTCTTCTCCTAATTCGAACAATACTTGAACTAAGTCTGTCTCTTCGACATGCGCTAACCAATCTGCCGCTGATTCGCCTTTGCTAGTGTCCATGCGCATATCTAATTCACCGTCGCGCATAAAACTGAAGCCACGCTCAGCTTGATCCAACTGCGGCGATGAAACACCTAAGTCCATCAATATGCCATCAACTTTTTCTATCTGGGCAAATTCATGCAGCATTGCGTTCATTCGACTGAACTCGCTGTGCAGTAATTGCACCCTAGAATCCTCTCCAAATGTTTCTCTAGCCAACTTAATCGCGTGTAAGTCTCGATCAAAGCCGATAAGGCGACCCGACTCATCTAATTGTTCGATTATTGCTTGAGCATGCCCACAACGACCAATGGTCGCATCCACATAAACGCCACCCGCTTGAATATTCAACGCAGTGACGACCTCTCGCTTTAAGACAGGAATGTGTTGTTCAGATGAAGTCATGTTTATCTTTAAAATGCTAAAGTTTGAAGCTCGTCCGGCAAAGCGCTTTTATCGAAGTCCGCGGACATGAAGCTCTCGCGGTGCTGGATCCATTGCTCCTCATCCCATATTTCGAATTTGTCACCCTGGCCAACCAAAGTGGCTTTTTTACCTAGGCCGGCAAATTTGCGCAATTCGGGTGGTAATAACAAACGCCCGTTGGAATCCATATCGCAATCATCTGCATGACCAATCAACATAGATTTAAGACGACTTACTTGTGGGTCTAAAGTTGGTAGTGAAACAAGCTTACGTTCGACTTCTTCCCAAGCGCTTAGTGTGTACAACCATAAGCAATGATGCTCAGCACTGATGGTCACCACCATACGGCCATTAGACGCATTTATCAGGGCGTCGCGATGCTTGGTCGGAATTGCAATCCGCCCTTTTGCATCTACGCTAACTGTGCTACTTCCTCTGGCCAAAACTAGGTATACTCACTCGCAATTCAATTATTTTTAAAACTGATCTTTATTATTTAGCAATTTATGAAAAAAACTAACTAAATCACCACAAATCACCACAATTACCCACCTTTTCGACACTATCTACGACCAGCAGTGTGGTGTCAAGCCGTATGTGCTCTAGAAAACCCTTTTCTTTCAGTAAGTTAACGAAAATCAAACTGCGATTTAATGAGATATCTTAAAGTGTTACTTTAAGTTTTTTTCGCAATAAATTGGTTTTAAATGATTAAATTTTATGTAGTTAGTTGAAATAAACAAAAACTGCAAGGCCTGCTCACAACTCCTTGTGAAATAAACCCACCCAACGCGAAAAACGGCCCAAACCAACGACTCTAAAGGCAGTAGTTCGTGACTTTCCAAGTAAATTCTCGAGATCAGATAGAGAATTAGGCCAATATAGTGCAAAACACCGTAAAATCCCGCTAAATAGCAGTCATTACATTAGTTAGGAGACAGGCCAAAGTTATAGAAATAGCCAACTTCCAATGCTGCATAGAGATGGCTTTGAAAGCCATGAGTTTTTGCAAAACAAATATCAAAAAAATAAGAGCCAACCTATAAGCCGGGTTCTGTCGTAGACAGTCATTCATCTAGGATGTGCATCGCTACACACCTCAAGCAACCTACCCGTGTTCAGCGCGGGCCGCGCCTTTTAGCTTGCGCTAATAGAACACCTATTTGGTCTTGCTCCGAGTGGGGTTTACCTTGCCGCTTGTGTTACCACTTACGCGGTGCGCTCTTACCGCACCATTTCACCCTTACTCTTCATATGAAGAGCGGTATCTTTCTGCTGCACTGGCCGTCGGCTTACGCCGCCCAGATGTTATCTGGCACTCTGCCCTTTGGAGCCCGGACTTTCCTCCCCTATTTTAAGTTTATAAAAACACAAACTTAGTGTAGCGGCGACTGCCCAGTTGACTCGAGCGTAGTGTACGCATAAGCACAGCGCATAACAACAAGCACCAGTCCACAGAGCAAACAAGCATCTTCTCTGACAAATGCTCAATTTATTGGCCTTTATGCCTCCCATATGTTAATTTTGCTTTGAACATAATCATCGGGAAATTCAAATGGGACTATCAAATAAAATAACTTCTTATGCTTTAAATTGTGCAACTGCATTTTTTATTGTGACTTACAGTTTTAGTGCAAGCGCCCAATCAGGCTCCGCTGCGGGAGGCAATTCTGCGGACGCAAACCCTGAACTCGAATACTGCAACGAAACTCTAGGCACCTTGGCGCTATATGAGAATCAAAACGATACGTGGTGGCACACTTATTACAGTCGCTATCCAAATTTGGGCAGCACAGTGCCTGCATTACGTATGATTGTTCAACAATCGAATTGTTTCGTAGTGGTTGAGCGCGGCAAGGCACTAAGGAATGTATTAGGCGAGCGAGACCTACAAGATTCTGGAGAATTGCGCGAAGGCAGTGATTTTGGCAAAGGCCAATTAGTATCGGCAGATTACACTATGAGTCCTAGCATTCAATTTTCGCAAAACACTGGCGGAATCGGTGGTGCACTCGGCGGAATTATCGGCAAAAGAAACCCCATCCTCGGGGGAGCGATTGGGAAACTTAAACGCAAGCAAGCGGCCACTACTTTATTGCTAGTGGACAATCGATCAAGCGTGCAAGTAGCTGCATCTGTTGGGCAGGCCAAACGCTTTAACTTTAGTGCAGGCCTTGGTGGTATTAGCCGCAGCGCAGCTGGTGTTTTAGGTGGCTACACAGAGACTCCTGAAGGTAAAATCATCATTGCGGCATTTGCTGATTCGTACAATAAAATGGTAGTGGCTCTGCGCAACTACAAAGCACAAACAGTTGAAGGCGGTTTAGGTAAAGGCGGCAAACTTAAAATTGGCGAGTAAACATTCAGACAAATAATATAAGTTGAATGCGGTCAAACGATAATGTCGACCTTGACCGCATTTATTTTCGCAAACTCTTTAAAGCTTCACCCAGACTGTCGAAGCCTTCGACCTCAACGCGTTGTTTGAGGCCAGTGACTATCTGCCTAATCATATCTGGGCCTTGATAGATAAACTGACTGTATATTTGCACATAGTCTGCGCCGGCTAACATTTTTTCCCAAGCATCATCAGCATTCTTTATACCGCCGACTCCAATAATTTGCACTTGTCCTTTTAAGTACTTGTAGAATTCACGAATACAATCGGTGGACATATCCTTGACGGGCACACCACTGAGACCGCCGATTTCCTGCGCATGCTCGCTGCGTAAAGACTCGGGTCTAGCGACCGTAGTATTGGTGGCAATCAAAGCATCGAACCCATGTGCAATGACTAATTCGGCAATCACCTCAATTTCTTCCGTGCTGAGATCG
Source organism: uncultured Gammaproteobacteria bacterium (assembly GCA_964531625.1). Taxonomy (GTDB): domain Bacteria; phylum Pseudomonadota; class Gammaproteobacteria; order Arenicellales; family Arenicellaceae; genus Arenicella. The sequence goes on along the minus strand of CAZHEL010000020.1, from coordinate 2,056 downwards.
GGCGCCACCTTGAGGGCTATTGGAAGCGCTCTTTTGTGTACCGTTTCGCATTTATCTCGCGCGCGCTGAATCTGCGTCAATAAATTATCTAAAAAATTCTCATTTTGCAGATCGCGCAAAGACTTGGTATTAGGTGAAGATATATTTACCGTAACGTAATCGGCCTGAGAATAAACGCGCTGCATGGCTGAAACATAATCAAAATGCGCATCACCAATGCTGGTCTGTGCATTCTTGCCTATGTTAATCCCTGCTACCGCGGTATTTGCATTTTTTCTAATATTGGAGAGGAACGCGTCTACCCCACCACTATTGAAGCCCATTCGATTTATGATCGCTTCATCTTCAAGCAAACGAAACATGCGCGGTTTATCATTACCTGGCTGTGGCTTGGGAGTGACTGTGCCCATTTCTACACCACTAAAACCGAGCGCAGAAAGAGCGGGTAGCGCGACAGCATCTTTATCTAAACCGGCCGCCAAACCAACTGGATGTCGAAACTCTAGACCCATGCATTGAGTTGGCAGATCTGGCACCTTGCTCCCATACAATCTTTCAATAATATTAGTCAAAAAATCACGCTTAGACGCCATGCGCAACTTATCCAAAGTAAGGTCATGCGCGTCCTCAGGATCATAGGAAAACAATACTGGTTTAGCTAATAAATTATAAAGAGAGAATGTCATTGCATGAGTAATCGGTAAATCGACTTTAAAGGCAGAGCCAGATTCTGATAAGGAAGGATAACAGACTCTTATAAAGATACATGAGTCATGGCTCTATTGTCTTGTAACTTCCATAAACTAGCGTAATAACTATTACTAGCTAACAAATTTTGATGCGTGCCATGTTCAACAATTTGCCCATCATCCAACACCAAAACCTGATCGGCATCGACCACTGTTGACAAGCGATGGGCGATCACCACACTAGTATAATTTTTCCGCACTCGTTCCATCGCCAGCAAAATTCGTTGCTCCGCATGACTGTCCAAAGACGACGTAGCTTCATCAAACACAATAATTGATGGTTCCTTAAGTATTGCTCTGGCGATCGCTACACGCTGTTTTTCACCACCTGACAATTTCAAGCCCCGCTCACCAACTTGAGTATCAGCACCTTCTGGCAATTGTTTTATAAATTCATCTAAGTAAGCCATCTCGATTGCGGCCGCTACTTTTTCTGGGCTGGCATTTACATTACCATACTGAATATTTTCCATAATACTGGCATTAAAGAGCACAGTATCTTGAGGAACCACGCTAATCGCTTTGCGCAAACTGTGTTGAGTCACTTGACTAATATTTTGACCGTCAATGCGAATCTCACCACTTGTGACATCATAAAATCGAAACAATAATTTCATAATGGTCGACTTACCCGAGCCACTACTGCCGACAATCGCAACCTTCTGCTTCGGTCTGACCGAGAAGCTAACGCCTTTTAATATCGCGCGATTTGGATGATAAGAAAACCCCACATTGTCAAACTCGATCGCTCCTTCATTCAACAGCAATGCCTCACTATCGACAGCATCCTTAACCGCAGGTTTGACTTTCAACAGCGCAAACATCGCATCAATATTTGCCATAGAACCTTTCATCTCTCGATAAACAAAGCCTAAAAAGTTAAGCGGCATGAAAATCTGCATCATTAAAGCGTTGATCAAAACAAAATCGCCAATGGTCATCGAGCCATCTGCAACCTCGTAGGCTGCCAGCACCATTGACGACGTCACGGCCGCCGCAATAATAAAACTCTGTCCTGCATTCAGGCCGAACAAGGTCAAGCGGTTACGTCGTCGAGCTGCTTCCCATACTTTTAAGCTTTGGTCATAGCGAGACGCTTCGTATTCTTCATTATTGAAATATTTGACGGTTTCAAAGTTCAATAAGCTATCTACAGAATGCGTGCTGGCCTGACTTTCTGCGCGATTCATTTCACGAATCGTGGCTGTACGTCGCTCAGTAGCGACCATCGAAAACCACACATAAGCGAACACCGATAGCACTACAATCAAAGCAAACCAGAACGAGTATTGCCACATCAGTAACAC